>CALBBQ010000006.1 GCA_937926785.1 uncultured Bacteroidales bacterium
TTCTCGGAGGCTTTACCAGAGACCCCTATATTATACCCCTAAAGATAATGATGATTCCTGAAACTCCACTATTTCAATGAACTTTTTTATGCTGAAATACCAATATGTACACTACTTTTATCCTTAACTAAACGACATTGACTGCTAATTTAGAAAACTTTAAAACTTCCATTTTGGTGCAAATGAATACGACAACATGAGCTCATGCGTTCCGGTGTTAATTCTCGAAAGTTTATTCAAAGAAAAATCGAACGCATAGCCAAACGAAATATCGTTGTTAAGCTTCATATCAAAGAAGATACCCATTGCATCGCCAATGCGGTAATGTGCACCGAAGTAGAATCGGCTCTTATAAAGCGCTTGGGCTGTTATATCGCAAGTCATAGGAACACCAATCATTGCTCCGGCAAGCATGGATGGCATTAGAACCCAATCGGAGTTAAGTTCGTAGTTATATCCACCAATGATGTAAAGCGGGCTTTTTAGTGTTTTGTCGAATTTTCGGTCGAAAGTGCTTTGCAACATCCGCGGAAGCGAAAGTCCTGCGTAAAACTGGTAGGAGTAGATGTAAGCTCCCACTCCGATGTTGGGGTAGAAACGCTTTTCGTTCTGCGTAAAAGCAGGGTCATCGGGGTTTACGACGTTCAAATTGGTTACTGATGCATGGTAGTATGTAAATCCCCCCTTTATCCCCAGCGAAAGGGTAATATCATCGGTAACCCTTAAACGATATGCGTATGAGCCGGAAAAGTGGGTGTTGCTTAACGGCCAGGTATTATCACTGGTAAGGTTTAGTCCAACACCTATTTTCTTATCGGGCCAGGGCATGTGTGCAGAGTAACTGAATGTTGTGGGGGCACCCTCTAAGCCAACCCATTGCAGGCGCGATAGCAAACTCATATTTAGATTACGAACGGTCCCTGCAATAGCCGGATTAATGGATACCGGATTGTGCAGGTAGTGGGTAAATATTGGCTCCTGCTGAGCTTTCAGAGTTGCTGCCCAGCAGGCAGCAACTCCAAATGCTATTAGTGTAATCTTTCTCATATCCTTTATTTTTAATATGATCGCTTAATGAATACACTTCCCTTATACAACTTACCCGTATCCTTGATTTCAAGTAAATAGTAGTATGTACCATCGGGAAGTTTTGATCCAATTGCCATTGATACGTTTGAGGTACCATCCCAATCGTTTTTGTACCTATCGCTCTTGTAAACCAGGTTACCCCATCGGTTATATACATGGAGGGTAACATGGAAGAATTGTTCAATGTTTTGAACTTCAAACGTATCGTTAATATTATCGCCATTGGGCGAGAACGCTTCAGGGATGATGACTTTCCTGCTAGGATCTTCTACAACAGTAACCATTACAGTAGCCATATCGCACTCATTGTCAACATCACAAACCCTGTACTGGAACCCTTCAGTACCTTTGTATCCGGGCAAGGGAGTGTACAAAATTTTATAATCAGGGGTAACCACCGCGTTACCGTTAACTAAAGGTAGAAGTACCTCAACTGACTTTATACCATCGTTTAGGTATAGGTCGTTGGTTAGTACATCGATGAGAACGGGAGTGCTCATGAATGTTTGAGCTTCGTCATCTTTAGCGTCTGGGGTATAATTCTCGCGGTTAATAACATTAATTAACACCCTTGCAGTGGAGTAATCTCCATCAACATCCTGAATGTAGTACCGAAGGGAATCTATGCCATAAAAGTCTGTCTTGGGTGTGTACCTGATTTTGGTGTTGCTTGCCGGAACGGGATTAGCAACTCCATTAGTAGGTTTTATGTAAACCACTGCAATTATACCGCCATCGTTTTTACGTATATCGTTAAACGTTGGATCAAACTCTACCCATCGGTTCTTATACGTGGTTACGGTATCGTTTAGAGCCAAGGGAACTAAGTTTGTATTTTTAACCCTTATGGTTACTGTGGTAGTAGAGCAGTCGTTATCGAAATCGCAAACCTGATAACGGAAGTAATCCTCGCCTAAGTAGTTGGTTGCCGGGGTGTAGGTAACCGTGTTATCGGCTTGAATTAAAGCGTTGCCATGTGCGGGCATTTGGGTAAGCAGTAGCTTTATACCTCCATCCTCCAGCCCCGTGTCGTTGAAAAGCACATCAACATTTACGGCAGTGTTAATAACGGTTCCCCTACCATCGGGCATGGCTTTGGGTTTATGGTCTGGACGCTCTGCAACATCAATGTATATCTTGGCTATACCGTAGTCGCCATCCTCGTCGACTACCATGTATGAAAGGGAATCCTTTCCTACAAACCAGCTTGATGGGATGTAACGTATATTCCGGCTATCGAATACGTAGGCAAAACCGTGGCGGGGTTTGCTCATCACCTTGATGTACGAAACGCCATCGTTGAGCCCGGTATCATTCTTTAGCACATCTACTAAAACGGGAACATTCATAGTAGTAGAAGCGCTATCGTTTACTGCAACCGGTACATAGTTAAATTCCTTAACATTTACAGTAACTGTAGCAACATTGCTGGTGTCATTATCCCTATCGGTGATGTAATAGGTGAAGTTAGCCAGACCTAGATAACCTGTAGCAGGGGTAAAGGTTACTGTATTGTCAGGGTTGCGCACAACGGTTCCCTTTGCAGGGTCGGGGTTCTGATCGATATGAACGGTAATCCAACCGTCGTCGAGACCATCATCATTGATTAGCACATCAATGGTAACAGGTTGATTCTTTGAGGTTGCGCGGTTGTCGTCGTTGGCAACGGGAATGGCATTAAGCCTGTCAATTACACTCACGTAAACGGTAGCGAGGGAATAATCACCGTCAACATCCTCCACGTAATAGGTAAACTGGTCATTTCCGATAAAGAAGTAAGAGGGTGTATAGGTTACGGTGAAATCGGGGTTAACGGTTACAGTTCCCCACAAGGGTTGGGTATGAATCTGTACGCTCTTTATGCCTTCATAAAGTAGCGTATCGTTGGCAAGTACTTCAATATCTATAGGGGTATTTACGTAGGTTGTTACGTAATCGTCCTTGGCTTCGGGTATCATGTTAAACGGCTTAACGGTCATTTGCACTGATGCCTCGGAGTACTCACCGTCAACATCGGTTACCCTGTAAGCGAACTGATCGGGACCAAGATATCCATCCTCAGGGGTGTAGGTTACTGTATTGTCGGCGTTAGCCACTGCTGTTCCATGGCTTGGGTTGCTTACAATGGTTACTACAATTGGTACATCCTCTAAGCCGGTATCGTTGAAGAGAACATCAACAATTCTTGGTGTATTGTACGATGTAGCACGTCTATCAAAGTTAGCATAAGGAATATGGTTTATCCGCTCAACAACATTCACCGTCACCGTTGCAACCGAATAGTCGCCATCTACATCCTCGATGATGTACTGGAATGTATCGGTACCAATAAACATGTAGGATGGTGTGTACTTAATGGTTCGGTTGGAGTTAATGATAACGGTTCCGAACTGGGGCTGAACATGGATTCTTATATCGCCAAATCCATCGTCAAGGCCTGAGTCGTTTGCTAGTACATTGATGTCAACCGAAATATTCATGGCTGTGGTAACGTTGTCGTTCACTGCAAGAGGTACGATATTCTGCCCTTCCTTAACTCTGATGGTAACCAGCGCATCATCGCTGTCGCCATCAGCATCGGTTACTGTGTAACGGAAGGTCATGGTGCCTATAAATCCGGAGGCAGGAGTAAAGGTAACCGTGTTATCGGGGTTAACGGTAGCAGTTCCCAAAGCGGGTTGTTCAGTTACCGTAACAGTTAGCGGAACATCGTCCAGACCTGTATCGTTAAACAGTACATCAACCGTAACGCTCTTGTCGAAGCTACAACCGCGACGGTCGTCATTAGCAACGGGAATGGCATCGGGGCGTTCAATAACGGTTACTGTTACTGTTGCCATGGCAAAGTCGCCATCCACGTCTTCAACAACGTACTGGAAGGTTTCAGTGCCTACAAACATGTAGCTTGGGGTATAGGTTACTGTACGGTTTGAGTTAACCACAACCGAGCCAAACTGTGGCTGTTTGTAGATGTAGAGCGAACCGAAGCCATCATCTAACCCGCTATCGTTTGCTAGAACGTTAATGGTTACCGGTTTGTTAACGATTGTTGTAGCAGCATCGTTAACTGCAACAGGAACAAAGTTCTGTCCGGATTTAACAATAACGGTCACGAGAGCATCATCGCTGTCGCCATCGGCATCGGTTACGGTGTATCGGAAGGTCATTTCTCCAATAAATCCGTTAGCAGGAGTAAAGGTAACCGTGTTATCGGCATTAACAATGGCTATACCTTGAGCAGGAGCTTGAGTAATTGTAACGGTTAATGGTACATCATCGAGGCCTGTATCGTTAAATAGTACATCGATTGTACGGCTTTGGTTGAAGCTGCAGCCTACGCGGTCGTCTTTAGCAATAGGGGTAGCATCGGGTTTTTCGATTACATTAACGGTTACAGTAGCTACTGAGTAATCGCCATCGGCATCCTCAACCAGGTACTCAAAGGTATCGGTACCAAGGAACATGTAGCTGGGGTAATAGGTAATGGTTCTGTTGGCGTTTACTGAAACCGTTCCAAAAAGAGGTTGGGTGCGTATGGTAAGGTTGCCAAAGCCATCGTCAAATCCTGTATCGTTTGCCAATACATTGATATCTACCGGAGTATTAATGATTGTATTCACAATGTCGTTCTGAGCAACAGGAATGTGGTTAACACCGGGTTTAACGGTGATGGTAACCAAAGCATCGTCGCTTTCACCATTAATATCGGTTACCACATAGCGGAAGGTTGACTGTCCGACAAAACCGTTTTCGGGAGTGTAGGTTACGGTATTATCAGCATTAACCACTACGTTTCCAATAGCAGGCGGTTGGCTGATGGTAACAGTTAAGGGTACATCGTCAAGTCCGGTATCGTTGAATAGTACATCAACCACTACGCTTTGGTTAAAGCTGCATCCGCGGAAGTCGTCGTTGGCAACGGGTATTGCATTTTGTTTGTCGAGTACGGTTACGGTAACAGTTGCCATGGAGTAATCGCCATCGGCATCTTCTATCACATACTGGAAGGTTTCTGTACCTACAAACATGTAGCTTGGGGTATAGGTTACAGTGCGATTTGCATTAACCACAACCGTACCAAACTCGGGTTGACGGTATATGTAAAGCGAACCGAAACCATCTTCCAAACCACGGTCGTTGGCCAATACATTGATAAATACAGGAGTATTAACCTTTGTGGTAGCAGCATCGTCAACCGCTACAGGAACAATGTTAGTTCCACTCTTAACGGTGATGGTAACAGTAGCATCGTCGCTGTCGCCATCGGCATCCGTAACCGAGTAGCGGAAGGTCATCTGACCAATGAAGCCATTGGCAGGTGTGAAAGTTACGGTATTATCAGAATTAACGGTTGCTGTACCTTGTGCAGGATTTTCTATTACAGCCACGGTAACAGGAACGTCATCTAACCCTGTATCATTGAACAGAACATCAACTACAACATTCTGGTTAAAGCTACAGCCACGACGGTCGTCGTTAGCAACCGGGATGTAGTCGGGACGGTCAATCACGGTTACTTTCACCTGACCGATAGCCAAATCGCCATCTACATCAGTAATCATGTAGTAGAAGGTTTCAGTACCCACAAACATGTAGGTTGGGGTATAGGTGATAGTACGGTTGGCATTTACCTGAACCGAACCAAATTCGGGGGCGATATGAATGGTAAGGCTTCCAAAGCCATCTTCTAGTCCAGCGTCGTTGGCCAGTACGTTTATATTTACAGGTTTGTTGACAATGGTTGTGGCTGAGTCCTTCCGGGCAACAGGTACATTGTTAACACCATCCTTTACAGTTATGGTTACACTGGCCACAGAGCATTCGCCATCAACATCACACACCTGGTACTGGAATACATCGGTTCCAACAAATCCAGTGCTTGGGGTATAGGTAATGGAATCGTTAGTTGGGTTAACAGCATAGGTTCCATTGGAAGGATCGGTAATAACAGCAAGGGAAGCAACGCCATCATCCAGCCCGGTATCGTTGGTAAGTACATCAACTTTTACCTTGGTGTTTTTAGAAGTTGCACGACTATCGGGATTTGCCTTTGGAACAGCATTGGGTTTTGGGGTAACCACAACGGTTACAATTGCCAAATCGTAGTCGCCATCCACATCTTGCAGCATGTAAACAAACTGATCGGTACCCACAAAACTGGTATTGGGAGTATAGGTTACCGTACGATTTGCATTCACCACTACGCTACCATTTGCAGGTTGAGCGTATATGGTTATGCTGCCGAATCCATCCTCAAGACCACTGTCGTTAGCCAAAACGTTGATTGCTTTTGGCGTATTCACTGAAGTAGAAGCTGCATCGTCGTTTGCTACGGGGATATGGTTAACCGGGCGAACATTTATGGTAACGGTAGCTACGCTACAATCGTTATCAACATCACATACCTTATACTTAAAGGTAGCCAAACCGGTAAATCCTGTCGCAGGGGTAAATGTTACCGTGTTATCAACGTTAGCTGATGCCGTACCCGAAGCAGGTTGCTCCTCGATGGTAACAACTATGCCGCCGTCCTCTAAGCCTGTGTCGTTGATAAGCACATCAACTACACGAGGTGTATTGATTGATGCGCCACGGCTATCGTTTACTGCAAGGGGCTTATCGTCAATCTTTGTAACATTAACCGTTACTGTTGCATCGGCCCAGCTGTCGTTGTTAAGAGTTACGCGGTAGGTAAACGATACTGGTCCGTTGTATGTTTTAACCGGTGTAAATGTAACTGATTTATCGGCATTTACAATAACACTGCCCTTGTCGGGATCTGGGTGTGTGGCTATCGACAGGGTTTTAACCCCTATATCCAACCCCTTATCGTTGGCAAGAACATTAAGGTTAACAGGTGTTTCCTCATCGGTTGTTCCCGGGTCATCAACTGGGCGAGGAGTTTGATCGTCAAGGTTGGTAGCAGCTACTGAAGGTATTGTTATGCTATTATAGTTGGGATCGGCACTCGATGATGTAATGTTCACCTGATAGGATTGATCGCCGTCGTTGATGTCATCATCAACGCCAGTTAGTGTTACGGTAACAGGAGTATTCCAGTTGCTTCCGTTAAAAGTATGCGATGCAGGAGAAACTGTACCTTCACCTGTATTGCTCGACACAAATGAAACAGCAACATTAGCAATAGGTGCAGTGTTGAGCAACATCTGGAATGTTGCCGTGCCTCCCGCTTCGGTTGTGATAAGTCCGCTTACAGGGAATACGTTCACCCCAGCCTGGTCGTTATCAATATTCTGAAGTGTGATATCATCCGGATCAATGCCGTTGTAATTTAGATCAAGGCTAACAGCAGGATGTAAAATTATTGTGTAGGTCTGGTTACCATCAGCTACGGCATCGTCAACACCGGTAACGGTTATCGTTTGTGGTGAATTCCAGTTAGCACCGGTAAAGGTTACACTTGCAGGTGATACAGTACCCTCTGTTACATCGCTTGACTCGATATTGATGGTAACATCGTTGGTTGGCTCACTTGCAAGTACGATTGTGAACGTAGCTGTTGTGCCATCTTCGCGTGTATTACCGCTGATTGCTGAAACATTGATTCCAGCCACATCATCGTCGATACAGGTTACCTGAATATCGGGCGGGTTAAGGCTGTTATACTTACCATCGGCGCTGGTGGCAGGCGAAGTAGAAACAGTAAAGGTTACATCGCCATCGTCGATGAAATTATTAACGGGTGAAATGGTAACCTCTTGGTTTACATTCCAGTTTGCTGGAGTAAAGGTTAAAGTTCCAGGCGAAACAGTTCCCTTGTTCGTATTCTCGGAGGTGATGTCGAAAGTAACATTGGCCGTTGGCTTTGTAGCAAGTTTAAAGCTAACGGTAACAGGGCTTCCGATCTCGGAATAAGATACTGTTGTAGGCGTTACTATGTAACCTGCCACATCGTTATCGCGATTGGTAACCGACACATCAACCGGGTTGAGGTTGTCGTACTTGGTGTCGGCACTTATGCAGGGTTGAGTCTCAATGAAGTAGGCCACATCGTCATCGTCCACATCGTCGTTAACGCCTGTAATGGTAATGGTTTGGGGTATGTTCCAGTTGCCTGATGTAAAGGTAACACTCGTGGGTGAGATGATACCCTCGTTGGTGTTCGTCGAATTAAGGTTTATAGTAACGTTTGCCATTGGCTGGCTATTCAGCCTTATGGTAAAGGTTGCCTGTCCCCCATCCTCGGTGGTGGTTAAACCATTGTATGGATCGATGGTTACCCCTGCAACATCGTTGTTGATGTTGGTCACCGATACATCGGCAGCATTCAAACCATTGTACTTGGAATCGGAGCTGGATGCAGGAGCAGTAACAATGGTGTAGGCTATATTACCATCGTCGACAAAATCGTCAACACCGGTAACCGTTACGGTTACAGGGGTACCCCAGTTGGCGGGAGTAATGGTTACCGAAGTAGGCGAAACGATACCCTCGGCGGTATTACTTGATGTGAGCCCAATGGTAACATTAGCCGTTGGACGGGTATTCAGCTTAATGGTAAAGGTTGCAGTCCCACCGGCTTCAGTTGTTGTTAGACCCGAGGTTGGATTAACAGTTATTCCGGCAGTATCGTTATCAATATTGGTAACCGACACGTTGGCTGGGTTCAACCCATTGTACTTGCTATCGGTACTGGTTGCAACACCGGTAATTATGGTATAGGCAATATTATCGTCATCAATATCATCGTCAACACCTGTAATTACAATGGTTTGGGGTACATTCCAGTTAGCGGGTGTAAAGGTTATACTCGATACGCTAACGGTACCCTCTGCGGTATTGCTCGATGAAATGGGTATGGTAACATTGGCGGTAGGACGGGTATTGAGTTTAATGGTGAACTGGGCTGTTCCGCCAGCCTCGGTAGTGGTTAATCCCGAAGTAGGAGTAACAGTGAAACCAGCTGTATCGTTATCGATATTGGTTACCGACACATCAGCGGGGTTAATACCGCTGTACTTAGCATCGGTACTTGCGGCTGGGTTGGTAATAATTGTATAAACCACATTGTCGTCATCCACATCGTCATCAACTCCGGTAATGGTAACCGTTTGTGCAGAGTTCCAGTTGGCAGGTGTAAATGTTAACGATACCGGTGAAACAGAACCTTCAGCCGGGTTGCTAGATGTTAATGTAATGGTAACGTTAGCAGTTGGACGGGTATTTAACCTAACTGTAAACTGGGCAGTACCACCGGCCTCGGTTGTAGTTAATCCGCTGGTGGGTGAAATGGTAAACCCTGCAACATCATTATCGAGATTGGTTACCGATACATCTGCGGGGTTCATTCCGTTGTACTTATTATCGGTACTGGTTGCTGCGGCAGTTATAACGGTGTATGCTACATCATCGTCGTCAATATCATCGTCAACGCCCGTTACAGTAACGGTTTGAGGAGTGCTCCAATTACTTGGGGTAAATGTTACACTTGCAGGTGAAACCACACCCTCGGCAGTATTGCTTGATGTTAATCCGATAGTAACATTGGCGGTTGGACGCGAGTTAAGCCTAATAGTAAAAGTAGCCGTGCCGCCAGCTTCGGTGGTAGTTAACCCCGAGGTGGGGGTAACGGTAATACCGGCAACATCATCGTTCACGTTGGTGACAGTAACGTCGGGAACGTTCATGTTGTTATAGTTGGGATCTGAACTGATAGCATTTGAGGTTACAACAGAATAGGTAATATCGCCATCGTCCTCATCGTCGTTTACCGGGGTTACGGTTATGGTTTTGGGCGTATTCCAGTCGGTTGTACTGAATACAACACTGGCGGGTGAAACAGTACCCTCGGTTAAATCGCTCGACGATACATTGATAGTAACGTTGGCTGTGGGCTTGGTATTAAGAACAATGGCAAAGGTAACGGGGCTTCCGCTCTCGTGGGTGGTAAGTGAGGTTGGCGACACAGTTACGCCAGCCACGTCGTTATCCATATTGGTTACCGACACATCGGTTGGGTTAATACCATTATATAAGGGGTCGGTACTGGTAGCTGCAGCTGTAATTATGGTGTATGCCTGAGGTCCATCGGCAACGGCATCGTCAACACCTGTTATGGTAACTGTTTGCGGGATATTCCAGTTGCCCGATGTGAAAGTTACCGAGGCAGGGCTTACTGTACCCTCAGCAGGGTTGCTCGACGAAAGCCCAATGGTCACATTGGCCGATGGTTGGCTTGTTAGCACAATGGTAAAGGTAGCTTTTCCACCACCTTCAGTGGTAACCAAACCGCTTGTTGGGTTAACTATTATACCTGCATCATCGTCGTCGATGTTGGTGGCCGATACGCTAAAGGTACGTCCGTTGTACTTAGAATCAGTGCTTGAAGCATTTCCATTAACAGCGTAGGCCTGGTCGCCATCGTCAACCCAGTCGTTTTGGCCGGTGAGGGTTACGGTTTGAGCAGTGTTCCAGTTTGTGGTGGTAAAGGTTAAGGTAGTAGGCGAAACCGTGCCCTCGGCGGGTTTAGTTGAAGTGAGACTGATGGTTACGTTAGCAGTAGGTCGACTGTTAAGCCTTACGGTAAAGGTAGCCGTTCCGCCGGCTTCGGTTGTTTGCAAACCGGTGGTGGGGCTTACCGTTATTCCTGCAGTATCGTTATTAATGTTAACCACACTCACATCGGCAGGGTTTAAGTTGTTGTATTTGGGATCGGTACTAACTGCCGGGGCTGTTACTATGGTGTAGTTAATGTTTCCATCGTCAATATCGTCGTCAACGCCGGTAATAGTAATGGTCTGAGGAGTGTTCCAGTTAGCCGGGGTAAAGGTTACTGAGGTTGGGCTTACGGTACCCTCTGCTGTGTTGCTGGAGCTCAAGCTTATGGTAACGTTGTTCAACGGCTGGCTATTCAACCTTATGGTAAAGGTTGCCTGGCCACCCGCCTCGGTGGTGGTTAGTCCGCTTGTGGGGTTTACAACAATACCGGCCACATCGTTATTTATGTTGGTAACCGTTACATCGGGTACATTGATATTGTTAAAAATAGGGTCGGTACTGCTGGTATTGGATGTAATAATGGTGTAAACCACATTGCCATCGTCAACCTGGTCGTCAACACCGGTTACCGTTATGGTTTGGTTTGTGTTCCAGTTAGCCGGGGTAAAGGTTACTGAGGTTGGGCTAACCGTACCCTCGGAAGTATTACTCGAGGATAGAGTAATGGTAACATTGGCTGCGGGCTGAGCGGTGAGCCTCATGGTGAAGGTGGCTGTACCTCCCGCCTCAGTGGTTGTTAATCCGCTGGTTGGGTTAACATTAACCCCTGCCACATCGTTGTCGAGATTCAGTAGGGTAATATCGGCAGGGTCGATATTATTATAGTAGGTATCGGCGCTGCTCGACGGGCCAATGTTAATAGTGTAAGAAATATTCCCATCAACAATGTAATCGTCAACACCGGTTACGGTTACCGTTTGAGCCACATTCCAGTTGGCTGGGGTAAATGTAAGCAAAGCAACCGATACGGTACCCTCGGTTAAGTCGGAGCTGCTGATAGGTAGAGTAACATTGGCTGTAGGCTGAGTTTTGAGCACTACGGTGAAGGTTGCGGTACCTCCGGCCTCGGTGGTGTTTCCTGAAATTGCCGATATGGTAAAGCCCGGTTCCCTGACAACTATAGTAGCTGTGGAGTTGAGAGGAATTTCGCAGTTTCCGTTGTTGGCTTTAACCACAAACACATTATTTCCAACCTGGAGGTTTGCTGCCGGTATTGTAATTACAATATTACCGCCCGTACCAACACCGGAGGTTACATAAACATTGTTCTTATAAACATTGTAGGTTACCCCGTTTTGGGTTGAGTTTACAGTTATGGTTCCATTGTGTCCGGGGTCAACTGTGCTTCCGGTAACGGTTAACCCCGTGCTTGGTGGGTTAACCACGCTAATGGTGAATGGGGCAGAAGTTGCGGTACATCCTGCTTTGGTAACCTTAAGGGTGTAGTTGGTTCCGGCATCGGCTAATACCGCGCTTGCCTTATAGAACTGCTTGGCTGTTGAAACTACCGTAGTTCCCTTTTTCCACTCATAGCTTGCGTTGTTCTCAACCGCACTCAGGTTAATTTCTTCCCCTACACAAACATTTACATCGCCGGTAAATGTAGTGTTGGGCGATATCTCAACGGTAAAGTATCGAGTGGATACACATCCTCCCTTTGATACGGTAAGCGACCACTGGCCGGGGTTAAAGTTGCCCCAGGTTAGGTTGAGGGTTTGGGTGGTGGATTTAGTGGTTGCGCCATACTTCCATGTGTATGAATCGGCTCCCTGTTCCTGGGCAATCAGATATAAGTTTTGGCCAACACAAACGGTTGTATCGCCGGAGAACTCCAAATCGGGACCCACGTAAATGGCAAACTCCTTAATGGTTTGCGAGTAGCCGTCATCGGCCAGCAGGTAAATGATGGCATGACCCGATTTATTGGCAACCGGGGTAACCCTAACCCAGCGGTTGGTACCACTACCGCCAACCTGAATGTTCCCATTTAGCACAAAGTTGGGGTCGTGCGAGTAGGCGGTTACAGTAATATTATCGGCAGGAGTTTGTGAACCATCGCCCACGGTGAAATTAAGAGTTGAAGGAGTGCTATTGGTACAAACGCTCTGATCGGAAGGCGGGGTGATGGTTGGCGGTGTATTTACGGTTAGGTAAACCTTTTCGGTATTATTAGAGTAAAGGTTATTGTTATTCCGTCCTTCATACACAAAATAGGTACGCCCCCACCAGTTGGTGTTAGGCACAAAGTTCAGATTTGGAAGCTGTGCAAGGGTTACCGTATAAGGCACAGTGCTAATGGGGGTTGTTCCAACACGCAGTGTTCCGTTTGTTGGAAGTTGGGTTATACGAATTTCCTTGAGGGCAACGCCGGTGGGGTCGAAGAACTTACTGGTAAAATCAGCCTGTGTAAAAGTGATATTGGTGTTTAGCGGTCCCTCCTTATAAATATCGCCCACCCATGGTGCAAGTCCGTTTATACACTTGGTTGCGCTTTGGGTAACATGAATTTTGATGTTTGAGTAACCCAGGTCAATAGCATTGAACCAGGTATTCATGGTGTTGATGTTGCCATTGAAGTTGGTGTTCGCAAGTGCTGAATTCCACGACCAAATGCGGGGTACATTGGCTCCCACCACCAGCTGCTTTCGTTGTGTATCGTTCATTAAACCCTGTCCGGTTTCATCGCCCCAGCGAGTGATGTAGGTATCGTCCCAGTATATGGTGGCATTCAGCTTACGGAACGGACGAACAGAGGAAGTTATAACGCCATCGCACTGCTCCACATCGTAAACCGGGAAGTTTGTAGGACCACGTCCCATAAAAGTTGCCGAAGCTTGGTAATTACCAACAGGAACCTCGGCACCCGCATCGTTCTTAAAATCCCAGAGTATGTAGTTGATGCCCTTCTTCAAATCACGATAAATCACCCTATCGCTTCCTGTGGTTGAGTATCCGTTACCATCAATATCGATAAGGATGGCCACAAAGGCATCGATGTTCATCTCCATCTTGAAGATAGCCACAGAGCTGTAGGGGCAGCCAACACGGTTCTTTTCCAGGTAAACATCGTAATCCGAAACGGGCAGCTGCATGGGAGTGCGCATGTAGTCGTAATCGAAAAAGAGTGTATCCTCTGCCCAAACCTGGATTTTTGGGGGAGCCAAGCGGGTGGTGGGCCATACGCCCCTATCGGGATCGTTCAGGAAAACGCGGTACTCCATGGAATTAGCCGTTTGGTCGTTATCCTTACTCTGTGCCCTCTTGATATAGTTGGGTTCACTGGCAACAGGGATAATACCATAGGAGTTAGACTGAAACTTAAACGAAAAGGGGTAGTACCTGAAGTTGATCTTGTTTACAAACTCATCGGAGGTGAAAACGTAGAAAAAGTTGTTAACCGGATACTCAGTATAACTGGTAGTGGTCATCTGCCAGCCCTTGCTGTAAATACGCCCGGCAGGCTTATTGGGCTCACCGGGATTGGTTATAATATTATTGCTGGCATCGGTTACAGTGATATCGAAAAACTCCAGAGCCCATCGCTTGTCCTCGGTATGCTTAAACTCGATGTAGTAATCGCCGGTTTGATCGGCGGTAAACGAGAGGGGGGTGTAACCTCCGGTAATGGTTACCCCATTAAGCTTTGCGCCGTTTGGCCCGGTTATTGCCTTGGTGTAATCGGCAATATAACCATTCCCCGAGGTGGGCATGCCTGTTTCGGCGTATGCAATGCTACCATCGGGTTTCTTTATCCGGAACTTAACCTTAGCGGGTTCGGTATTAACATTACCCCCATAGTTAACCGTATTCATTTTGAACCCAAAGAATACCTTTTCGCCTGCTTTAACCCGAATGTTCAAACGCTTTTCAACCGGACAATCGTAGCCGGCAAAGTCGTTACTTCCGGTTTGAAAAACGTTAAACTCCAACCATAGCCTATCGGTCGAGTTGGGCATAAGCTGCTTGGTACCCTCGGGAAAACCCGGTTTCACGCTGAAAAGCATCAGCGTTAAAATCCCCAAAAAGTAAATCAATCGTTTCATAGCCATTATGTTATCTTAAATTGTTTACTTATGTATAATTGGTAATAAAAAAGCTAAGGCCTGGTTTTGCCTTAACTCACCTGCTAACCCTGTATTGTTAAAATAAACTAAAACCCTACTCCTCATGAAACCCCTATGCAAAAATAACGTTTAAACCTAACTCAAATATAATAACATACTGATAATTAATACATTAAGCAATTTTTCGAATGATATTTTGTTTAAGCAAGTTACGGCGATTTTTTTAAATACAAATTTTTTTGAAAAAAAATGTTAACACATTCACAGGAGCCGATTAAAAAATTAGGTTTTGTGTGGCAAAATTTTGTTTTGGACGATGATATTATAAACCCTTTCAAAACAATACGCAACCTTAACATAATAAAAAAGCCCTCACAGAGCTGAATCTGTAAGGGCTTCTAAAAAATGAATTAAACCAATTAATCAAAGAAATAGTCCTCTATAGTCCACATACAGGCGGTTACCAGCTCGTTATCGTTAAAGGCGCTGCGGTTAAACTCCCGTATTTTCTGCATTACTGCCTTTGCCTTTTCGTCCTCAGTTATCTGAATGAATACCGTTGAGTTATAACCCGGCCACACGGGGTTGTTGAACCGGTGGTCGCCTTTCTTGTTCTTGGCAGTAACCTGCTCCACCACCTGAAAGTCCCGAACGTTATTCTCGTCGAGCATTTTGAGCAGTGGCTCAAGCACGGCCACATTGCAGGTGCAGTATATCATCTTCATGGCTTTGGGTCTATTTTAGTTGAACAGAATCGATTTTTTTTCGTCGCTCTCATACTTTCGTTCCCTGTTGTGGAAAATGGCGTAGATGGTTGGAACCAGCAGCAGGGTTATAAGCGTAGAAACCAGTAGCCCGCCAATCATGGTGATACCCAGAGGTGAGTAGGCCTCACGTCCCATGCCGCTGCTGGTTGCCATGGGCACCATGCCCAACAGGGTGGTAAGGGTGGTCATCAGCACAGGCCTGAGGCGGCTACGCCCAGCCTCAGAAATGGCATCGTAGAGCTTATACCCGCGCTTGCGCAGCAGGTTAGTGTAGTCAACCAGCACAATGCCATTGTTTACTACAATACCCATTAGCATAATAACACCCACAAAGGTTGTGATGCTCAGGGTTAAGCCAGTTACTTTAAATGCCCAAACTACACCAATAAAGGTTACCGGAACCGCAAACATGATGATGAATGGGTCGCGGAAGCTTTCGAACTGGGCTGCCATCACCATGTAAACCAGCAAAACGCCCAGCGCGAGGATCAGGTACAGGTCGCCAAACGACTCACCCTGCTCGGTGGTTTGACCAGCAACCTCAACGGTAACATCGCTTGGAACATCGATGTTAGCAATAATTCGTTTGGCTTCTTTTTGGGCTTCGCCCAGCGACACATCGTTAAGCTCCGCCATTACCTTAACCACGCGCTGCTGCCCCTTGCGGTTGATCTGGAGCGGGCTGGTTCCCATTTCAATGTCGGCCACTGCCGACAAGGGAATGGTTTGGTTCAGCAGGTTTTTGAGCTGAATGTTACGGATTTGACTGATATCGTTACGGAATTCCGGAGAATAGCGAAGGGTAATATCATACTCATCGCCTTCCTCCTTAAACTCTCCCGCCTCGGTGCCGTATATGCTTTGACGAACCTGTAAACCAATCATAGCGGAATTTAACCCCATAGCCGAGGCTTTGCGCTTATCAACCTTAATTTGAACTTCTAACTTACCCTTGTCCACATTGTTGATAACATCGCTGAAGTAGTTCGATTGACGCATGCGAGCGGTTATGGCTTCAGCTGTGCTGTTAATGCTGCTGAAGTTATTGCCCGATATTTCAATCTCGATGGGTTTCTTATTTCCGGTAACTGCAGCCGATAGGATACTACCTCCAAGCAAACGGAAGTTTTCAACCTCAGGTATGGCTGCGATACGCGGACGTATCCTGTCGGCAATTTGCTTTGCCGAATGTTTTCGCTCATTGGGTTTGGTCAGGTGGCACATCACCGTGGCAATATTTTTCCCCTCGCTGAACCCCACCGACGATAGGAGCCCTTCCTCGGTTTGGCCGGATACCGAAGCCAGTGAGCCGGGAATCATCTCCGGTATTTCTTCCTGAAAAATCTGCATGACTACCTGTGCAACGCTATCGGTTTTTGTGGTTGATGTACCCACCTCGGTTTCAATAACTGCCACCACATCGCCGGCATCGAACTCGGGAATATAGTCGGTTCCTAAGCCCTTACCCACCCAAAGGCTGAATACCAAAAGTACTATTGTAGCAAGAACTGTGAATGTTTTGTGATGAACCACCCAGGCTAATGCTTTTTTGTAAGCATTTTCAAGCTTCTGGAACATTCTCTCACTCCATTCAAATAGCTTTCCATGACGACGCCTCTCGCCCTTCTTCATCCCCTCAAGCAGCTGAGATGAGGCCATTGGGGTTAGGGTTAGAGCGGTGAAAAGCGAAGCGATTAGGGTAACCGATGTTAATATGGCCAGCTGTTTGAACATGATGCCCACAATACCCCCCATAAATATCATGGGCAGGAATACAACGATAGTTGTGAGCGTTGATGCTGAAATGGCCATGCCCATTTCACTGCTACCGAAAATAGCAGCCTGCTTTGGTTTAGCTCCCTTTTCGATATGCTGGGTGATGTTCTCAAGCACAACAATGGCGTTATCAACCACCATGCCCGAGGCCACTACCAGCGACATTAGGCTGAAGATGTTGATAGTCCAGCCCGAAGCAAACATTACGATGAATGCCACTATCAGCGAGAAAGGAATGGTGATGAAAACGATTAAGCTCTGTTTCCAGTTCCTTAAGAAAGCCATAACCACCAGCACAACGAAGAATAGCGCATACCATAATGACTCTGAGAGGTTGTTGATGGATTCGGTTATCAGCTCATCGCTTTTCATTACCTCAGAGATGCTTACATCAGAAGGTAGCGTGGGTTTGATTTCTTTAACCTTTTGTCTGATTTTTTGAACGACTTCGAGAGTGTTTTCGCCCGATTGTTTTTGAACCATCAGGGTTACCCCCTTGCCATTGGTAGTTCTGCCCACATCATCTTTCTCCTTATACTCATCGCGCACCTGGGCTATATCGCTAAGGCGAATCACTTTACCATTAAAGCTGATGATAGCCAAATCCCTAAGCTCATCAACACTTGCTATATCGCCCGGAATGCGAACCGAATAGTCGTTATCGCCAACCTTAATATTACCACCCGGAATCGAAATGTTTTGCGCTTTTAGCACCGTAGCCACCTGGTTCAGCGAAAGGTTGTAGGCATGTAGTTTTACCGGATCGATGTCAACCTTTATCTCTCGTTCAGGTGCGCCAATCACAATCACCGAGCCCACTCCCGGAACCTTACGCAGCTTGCTGGCCACCTCATCGTCAACTATCTTATACAACCCATTGTAGCTCTCGTTTGCGGTAACACCATATACCAGAACGGGCATCAGTGAACTGTTAACCTTGAAAATAATGGGGTTATGCGCATCGCGGGGGAGCTTGTTTTTTACCAGTTCAATCAGGTCGCGGGCATTATTTGCAGCCGAGGTGATATCGGTTCCCCACTCAAACTGAAGCTGAACAAACGATACATTCTCCTTGCTCTGCGATGATATCTCCTTGAGGTGCTCCGTTCCCGAAAGGATTTTTTCCAGTTTTTTTGACACCTGTTCTTCTACCTCATCGGCACTGGCACCCGGATAAACTGTAATTACGGTAAGGGTGGGCAGCTCCATCTCCGGCATAATGTCCAGTGGCAGCTTGGTAAGCGATACCACCCCAAAGAGCAGTATTGCCACAAACAGCATAGCTGTAAACACCGGCCTCTTAACGGCAACTTGTGGTAGTTTCATGTTTTTTCCTTTTTTTTCGGTTTGAACGAGTTTACCTGTTGCTCACATTCACCTTTAAGCCGTCGTTCACACGGTTCTTTCCCTCCAGGATGATGTCGGTTCCGGCATCCACTCCCTTAACGGCCACAAACTCGCCAATGGTTTGTAGGCGCTCAATCTTAACACGGTGAACCGTATTGTTAACCACAGTAAAAAGGAAATCTTCGGAAGTGCCTGGCATACGGTAAATGCTACGCAGGGGAACAACTGCCGATTTTATTTCGGGTAGCATAACATCGACAAAGGCAAACATTCCGGGTTTGATTTCCAGATTGGAGTTCGGAATGGTTACCTCAACCGAGGTAGAGCGTGTGGTAGTTGAAAGCATGGGCTTAATCCTATCAACCTTCCCCTGGAAGGTTTTTCCGGGAATACCATCGAGCCTTACCACTACAGGTAACCCTTTGCGGATATGAACTAAATCCTTTTCGTTCACATCGAACTTAACTGTTGCCGGATCAATCTGCATGAGCCGAACTATGCCTGAGCGCATAGAGTAACCGGGTTCCAGACCGGGGTTCAGAAAGTACACCTCGCCCTCTTCCATCATGCGTTCGGCAATTATTCCGCTGAAAGGTGCGTAAACCTGGGTGTTCTTTTTCACCATATCCACCTTCGCCTTCGATGCATCGTACTTAGCCTTTACATGATCGTACTCCATCTCGCTGATGCTACCCTTCTCACGCAATCGCGAAACCCGTTCAAAATCCTTTTTAATGGTTTCGTGCTCAATCATGGCTTGGGTAAGCATCTCATCGGAAAGCTCAACTATTAAATCGCCCTCCCTAACCGACTGGCCCTCTTCAAAGTAGATCTTTTCTACCTTTCCAGGTAGCGTAGCCCCCAAGTTTGCCTCCTTGTTGGCAAATACGGTTCCGGTAAAGGAGAGAACCGGGTTAAAGGCTCGCTCCTCAACCTTAACGGTCGATACAAGGGGAACAGTAACTTGCTTCTCAGCCTGTTCCTGCTTACTGCTGCACGATGCTACCACTGCAGTTGTAAAAAATAGAAGTGTTAATCGTTTCATTGGTCAATATTTTTGGGTTTTACTTTTGTTCTAGATTCCAAATGCAAGATTCAAGATTCAAGATTCCAAATGCAAGATTCAAGATTCCAAATTCAAGATTCAAGATTCCAAATTCAAGATTCAAGATTCCAAATTCAAGATTCAAGATTCCAAATTCAAGATTCCAAATTCAAGGTTCCAGATTCAAGATTCCAAATTCAAGGTTCCAGATTCAAGATTCCAAATTCAAGATTCCAAATTCAAGATTCAGTAATCAAAAACCTACTATGCTCTGGTAGATTTCTGGATGGCTATTTTAAGTTGCCTGTAACCCGTTTGAGGTTCACTACGTTTAGCCGGTACTCCATACGGGCATCAATGAGCTCGCTGTAGGCATTTTGCCACATGGCCTGCGCCTCAAGCACATCAGAGGTTTTTTGGCGGCCGCTCTCAAAGGCATCGCGGGTAACCTTAAGGTTCTCCTCGGCTTGCTTCAGGTTGGTCTGAGCCATCTCTACCTTTTTGATAGACTCGTTCAGCCGGAAAATGGCCTGCTGTACCTGAAGGCTGATTAGCTCACGGGCTTCTTCCATCTTGAGCTCTGCAACACGTTGCTCGCTACGGGCTGCTTTTAGGGTGTGGCCACGGTCGTTCCAGTGAAAAATGGGAATGTTAACCGCTACGCCCACGCTCCAGTCTCCGCCAAAATTCTCGGTCATTCCGTTATATGGATTAGGGTTGAAGAACATGTAGTTGGCTGTTAAACCAATGTTAGGCATGTAGCGCGATTTCATGAGGTTTACACCCGATTTGGCAATGTTGATGGTTTGGTTAAGGGCATCTATCTCGGGCCTGCGAGCCAGTGCAGTATCGGTGTAATTCATTTGCTGAATGGGTTCCATTAACGCAGGTAGCGAGTCGGCAATGGTTAAATCTGTGTTGAGTGGAAGTCCTATTTGCTGGCATAGCGCCATTTTTGAAAGGGTCAATCCGTTTTTTGCTTTCAGCAGGTTGAGCTCGGCCTCGTTCCTTTTTACCTTAACCTTTAACAAGTCGTTCTTAATGATAATTCCCTCGGCATAGTAGTTTTCCAAATCGGCGTTGAGCTTATCGATTAGGGTGATATATGCTTCAACAAGCTTTACCTTCTCGGCAACGGCTGCCACGCGCCAGTACGACTCCTCGGTTTTGTAGAGCACTTCGGTGCGCTCTGCCTCGCTTTGTGCCTGGGCTAGTTTTTCGCCATACTTGGCAATGCGGTAGGTTTCTCTAATCTTACCACCGGTAAAGATGGGTTGGGTAAGGTTTATTCCCGCAACGTAAACGTTTTTCTGGCCAAACTCGGCTTTTTCTTTAGGTAACCAGGTGTAGCGCTGAAAAACAGGATTCCCCTCGCTATCAATATAGGGCTGTCCGGTACTTGGATTTATGGCAAAGGTACTGCCAAACACACTCGGATTAAAGTTTGGGTTGGGTGAACCATCAGGAAGCGTGGGGCTCAGTATCGAGCTGTTAAGCCCACCGGTTGCCGGGTCGATGGCAGTCCAGGGTATAACCGGAAGCATCAGATCCTTTTCCAGCAGGTTGAACTTTTTGTTGGTGCGGGTGTAAAGACCGTTTGCACTGATACTGGGCAAAAACTGTGTTTGGGCGGAACGTTTCAGAGCGCCAGCAGCCTCCACATGCTCCGCAGCAATTAAAACTTTTTGGTTATGCTCCAGCGCCAATTGCCTGCACTGGTCAAGCGTAAGCACCTGTTGCCCCATGGCTATGGTGCTTACCGATAGCCATGCTGTAAAAAAAAGACTCCGTTTTAATCTGTTCATAGCAGTTATGTGTTAACGTTTTACTATTCCGTAGAAAAGGATATCGAGCATATCATCGATAACAATATTCAGGCTGTCGACCCCCATGGTTGAGGCAACCAAAGGAACCTCGAGCCCTTTCATGGCGGTTACAATTGCAAGGGCCGATAGGTTCAGGTCCTTTACCCTGAAAAGCCCCTTACTGTTTCCCTCCTCTAAGATTTGCCTGATAATGGTAATCTCCTCATCATCGTACTTCTTCCTGATTCGCTCAGTTAGTTCCAGGTTCATCAAATCATCGTTTTTAAGTATTTCCATGTAGTTGGAAAGCTGCTTCACCAAGTCCATCCGAAGCTTGACATACTTGCGTAGCTTTTCTCTGGCATCGATAGCGCTCTCGAGTATCTCCTTTACTTTCAGCTTTAGCATATCGGCTTCCCTATCGACAACAGCCTGAAAAATTTCCTCCTTACCTTTAAAGTAGTAGTAAATGGAACTCTTTCCCATACGCAGGGCGCGGGCTATATCGTCCATTGAGGTTTTTTTAAACCCGTACCGGCCAAAAACCTGAGTGGCTACATTAATTATATTCTCGCGCATTCCCTGATGACTATTATCCAATTGGTTCATATCTAGAGGCTTTAAAACATTCGAACATTTTATTTTTTCATTCCAAAATTACAGCGCTTTGTATTTTGCTGTTAGATTTTTCGACTAATTTATGTTAAAATTCGATTAAATTTTTTATAATCCTGATTATCAATGCCATGATAATTTAAAAGGTATCTTAATGAAATCTCTGTTAAACTAATAGCCTTTGTGAGATTTTTTAAATAATTTTTCAATATGCAAACGGTTTCATATTGATAGAAGTCATTTTTTATTGATAACTTTACAGGTAATTTTATGGCTGCGAATACCATACTGAAAACCAAACCAAAATATAAACGCTATGGATGTAAAGGAAATGGTAAAACAGCATAAGCTGTTACTCCAGTGGAAGTACGAGTGGAAACCTCTTTTTCGGGGTTACACAGACAAAATCCTGTACATTAATGTGGGAACCAACGAGGTAAAGGAAAAACCGGTTCCTCCAGCAATGAAGGAAAAGTTTATTGGCGGTAAAGGTTATGACCTGCGCCTGCTGTGGGATGCCACCAAACCCGATACCAAATGGAACGATCCCGAGAACGAGATCGTTATTTCATCGGGCCCCATAGGCGGCATTACTCAATACTCAGGAACGGGCAAATCGCTAGTATGCACCATTTCACCCCAAACCGATATTGTAATCGACTCGAATGTAGGGGGTTTCTTTGGCCCATTCCTCAAGTTCTCCGGTTTCGACGCCCTCGAAATCCAGGGCAAAGCCAAAAATGATATCATCATCTACATAGATGGTGTTGATCACAAGGTGGAAATTTTTGAAGCCCCGGCAGAACCACTCGATAGTCATGTTTTAGACGAGGTGCTCACCGAGATGTTTGCCAAGGATGAGGCCGACAAGAAAAACATAGGCATTGTATCGACGGGCGCCGCCGCTGACCATAGCCTTATTGGCATGCTAAACTTCACGTTCTACGACTCCAAGCGCAAATGTATTCGGGTTAAGCAAGCTGGTCGAGGTGGAATTGGTACGGTTTTCCGCGATAAGAAGTTGAAAGCTATTGTTTGTAAAATACCCGGTGTTAAAGGAAACCTCAACAACGTTGCCGACCTTGAAGCCATTGCCGAACGTGGCCGTAGGTTCAACCGCGAAATTCGAGAGCTGGACGACAAGCAATGCCAAATGCGCAGCAAGGGTACCGCTCACCTGGTTGAGATCATGAACGATTACGATTTGCTTCCAACCCACAACTTCCAGTATGGCTCACACAAGGACGCCCATAAAATACACTCCGATGTTTGGAAAAGCTACTTTACCCAAGGTGTTCCTGATGGATGCTGGATTGGTTGTAACATGAGCTGCGCCAAGGCTGTCGACAAGTTTGAACTTAAAACCGGACCATATAAAGGACAAAAGGTAATTGTTGATGGCCCAGAGTATGAAACCGCTGCCGGATTGGGCTCAAACTGCGGAATATTTGACCCCGAGTACGTAATTGAAGCCAACTTCTACTGCGACACCTACGGTATCTGCACCATTACCTGGGGAACCACCGTGGCCTTCATCATGGAATGCTACGAACGAGGCATTATT
Source organism: uncultured Bacteroidales bacterium (assembly GCA_937926785.1). Taxonomy (GTDB): domain Bacteria; phylum Bacteroidota; class Bacteroidia; order Bacteroidales; family Tenuifilaceae; genus Tenuifilum. The sequence continues at coordinate 23,592 of CALBBQ010000006.1, forward strand.
AACAAAGAGATTACAGGCGGCTTAGAGCTTAAGTTTGGCAATAAAGATGCAGCAATAGAATTACTACATCAGGTTGCTAGAGGCGAGGGATTTGGCAAACTTGCCGGAATGGGCGTAAAAAAGCTCAAAGAGTATTTTATCAAGGAGCTCAGAGCCGATGAAAAGTTCCTGAACGATATTGCCATGGTGAACAAGGGTTTGGAATACAGCCAGTACGTATCTAAGGAGTCGTTGGCTCAGCAGGGCGGCTACGCCATGACCAACAAAGGACCACAGCACGATGAGGCCTGGTTAATCTTCATGGATATGGTTAACAATCACATTCCCACCTTTGAGGATAAAGCCGAAGCGCTTCACTACTTCCCCATGTTCCGCACCTGGTTTGGCCTGCAAGGCCTTTGCAAGTTGCCCTGGAACGACGTGGAACCCGAGAATAATGCCGAAACCGACGAACCTGCCAAGGTTCCCGAGCATGTGGATAACTATGTTACCATATACAACGCTGTAACCGGCAGCAACATTGACAAGGATGAACTGATCCGCCAGAGCGAGCGTGTGTATAACTTCCAGCGCATTTTCAACATCCGCCGCGGATACGGCACACGCAAGTACGATGCTCAGCCCTACCGTGCTGCAGGTCCTGTAACCAAAGAGGAATACCTTAGCCGTGAGGAGCGCTACGACAAGCAACTGAAGGAGCAAGCAGGTGTTGACCCCACCAAGATGACACTGGAGGAAAAGATGGCTGCCCTACGCAAGTATCGCGAAAACCGCTATGAACAGCTACTCGATGCTGTTTACCAGCGCCGTGGATGGAACAAGAACGGCGTTCCTACCATTGAGCATCTCAAGAAAATTGGCATGGATTTACCCGAACTTATTGAAGTGATAAAACCCCTACAATAAACCAAAAACCTAGCCAAAGCCAAGCCCCTGTTTTTTAAAGACAGGGGTTTTTTTATACTCACACCGTCAAAGCCAAGCCTATCAAAATGAGTGAGTTTGAGTGTCCATCTCTACACCAAACCCTTAACACAAGAGCAATTGGGCTTAAAACTTAACCAATTCAAAAGAAATAGAATGGCTTACTGTATTCTTTTTTCCTGAAGAGCTTTAGTAGATAGCAACCCACATGCTGCCTGTATGTCTTGCCCGCGCGAGGCACGAATGGTTGTGTAAATACCCTTTGCGGTAAGAGCATCGCGGAATTGTACTATACGGTCATCGGGCGATGTTCGGAGTGGGGAGTTGGGTATGGGGTGGAAGCGAATCAGGTTTATTCGACATGTGAGGCCATTAAGTAATCGGGCTAATTCCTTTACGTGGCGCGGGGTATCGTTCAGGCCGTCGAACATGATGTACTCAAACGACAGCCTGTGATGGTCGGAAAACTTATATTTCCTAAGCTCAGCAACCACCTCGGAAATGGGGTAAACATTTTGTATGGGCATAAGCATTCGACGTTCCTGGTCGAATGGAGAGTGGAGGCTTATAGCCAGATGGCAATTCGACTTTTCAAAGAATTGACGTAACGCAGGGATTAGCCCAATGGTGGAAACGGTAATGCGTTTTGCACTCCAGCCCATCCCCCACTTTGAGGTTAGTATCTCAAGACTTTTGAGAACGTTATCCAGGTTGTCGAGTGGCTCACCCATTCCCATGTAAACGATGTTGGTTACCTGCTGATACTCGGGAATGCTGCGGAGCTGGTTCAAAATCTCGCCTGCCGATAGATTACCCTGAAATCCCTGTTTGGCAGTCATGCAGAACAAACAACCCATTTTGCAGCCCGATTGCGACGATACGCAGAGTGTTGCCCTATCGGAATCGGGAATGTAGGCTGCCTCAATAAAGCGATTATTTGCTATGGGGAACAGGTACTTTTTAGTTCCATCGGCCGATTCTGAAACCCTTTCGGGTTTTGTTAAACCCACCACGTATTTTGCCGCTAGCATACCTCTGGCTTTTTTCGACAGGTTTGTCATTTCGTCGAAAGTTTCGGCGTTGTGGCGGTAAAGCCACTCGGCCAGCTGCGTTGCGGTGAACGAGGGCAATCCCTCAGCGTTAACAATCGATTTTAGCTCATCAATCGTTTTACCGTATATGGGAACCATCGGTTTATCAAAAGTATATTTCGGCATTAATACTGTTCACCGGCACCCCTCGCGATATAAGAAGGTCTCGGGTTTCAACAACCATTTCTGTGCTGCCGCACAAGTAGTAAGGTTTATTAATATCGAGGCTATCCCACTGCTTGATGAAATGGGTTACCCGGCCCACGAACAGGCATCCGGGGGCACACCTTGAGCAACAGCGAATGTAGTGCTCACCTAGTGTGTTCATCAGGTATTCGGAAAAGTAGAAGTACTCCGGGTATGGTGCTCCGTGAATCAAAGTTGCATTTCGGGCTTTGCCGCTCTGCAACATCGATATAAAAGGGGCTATTCCTGTACCTGCTGCAATAAATACAGGCGAAGGCTTAACCTGTGTAAACGTGCCGAATGGCTGAGAAACCATAATGTTGTCTCCCGGTTTCAGCAGCGATAGCATGGGTGTTAGCTTTCCGTCGGTGCGTTCACTGTATAAGATGGATATCAGCTCATCGCTTTCAGCCGATGCAATACTGTAAAGGCGGGGTTCTATATCTTTAGAAACGCCTAGAGCAAGAACCTGACCTGCAGTGAAGGGTTGATTCTTCTTAAACTTCAATATGTATGAACCCGGTGCAATTACCGTATTTGAGATAACCCTTTGAATTTCGTATCCAAGTTCGTTCCAGCTTTTCATTCAACCTGTTGTTTTAAGCCTAAACATAAAATGGCTATAAAAGTTCGAACCATTACTCCTCGGCTTTTACCGCACCAAAGTGGTACAAGTATCCAATATTAAAGCTTTGAAAAATGGCTTTCGACTGCTTAGGCATGCCCTCGTAGGTATGTTTTTGCAAATCGCCATACCCGTATCCTATGCGACCTTCGGCAAACAGTGTACCCCATTTAAAATCGCGACTTAGGCCAATACCCCCCAGTAAACCGTAATCAACTCGGTTATCGCGAAGGATGTTAAGGGATATTTTGGTCATCTGGTACTCTCCCGTGGAGTTATCGCCCTCTCGGGAACCAGTCAGGAGAGCAACGTAGGGGCCTGCATTCAGGTGTAAGGTAAACAACCTTAGGTTAAGCCTGAACTGAATAAAAATGGGCAGCTCAATGTAGCTGTTTACTCTCTTATAAATGGTATCGCCAAGCTCGGCAATATCAACAGGTTTGCGGTATCCCCGGTTAACCCTGTAAAGTTCAGCCTGAAAACCTACATATTTCAGGTTGAAGTATTTAAATACCAAGCCATAATCAAAACCATCGGCAAATAGCATTCGGGTATTCTGCACGGGGACAAAATTGATATCGCTCATGGTGTAACCACCCTTTACGCCTACATAGGTTTGTCCGTAGCCTGTAAGGCCAAGTATGGCTAAAACGATGAAAATGGATCTTTTAAACATTATCAGCTTGGTTACTTTTACAACTTATCTTGAACCGATTTGATTTTTCCTTCGATTCTACCTAGGTCGCCTTTGCGGATATCGAGGTTAATGGTAACATAAACCCTATCGCAATCGGATGCCAGAAGACTATACGATAGGTTAACCACCTCAAGCGCTTGCTCAAGAGTAAGTGTTTCCACAATGGTTCCCATGGCTGTAAGTCGGTACTCATAGCCCAATCCGCTAATCAACTTAATGATTTTAGCTACATAGGGGCTCACGCTGGCACCCTTGTCGGTTGGGAACATGGCAAAATTCATCAGAACTGACATGACTCATGGGTTAGGAATAGTGTACTGCATTTCGGTATCCCAGTTAGCACGGATACTAATCAATCCCTTAGTTTTATCATCGGTGTAGTAGAAAACCCTTTCGGGTTGAACCTTTCGCATGTAGTTTCCGCAATCCCACCTCCCATTGCTATTGGAATCCTCTATAAACCTCAACCTATATTTTCCGGGTGTAACAAATTCAAAGACTGCTGCAGAATTCCCATTAACCACCTGGCTATAAACCGTTGCACCCTTTTCGGTGGTTAGCTCAACTATTAAAGAATTGGTTACCCCTGAGAGCTGTACTTTCAGGGTTCCAAACTTATCGGGATCGGCTCCAGTAAGGGAAAGCTTGAGGGTGTCGTTTGTGGCAAGGGTGTAATCGGTATAAGCACCAGGTAGTACCTGAATTTTATAGTCTGTAAGGTTTTTCCAGTCGCATTTTAATCGATATAACCGGGGATTAAGCGTATCCCTATCCAGGCTGAAATTTTCGATGGCAACACTATCGGTAGCATTATAAATCTCAATTTTGGACCTATCAACCTTCATCGCCGGCATTGGTAGGCTCAGTAAAACAGGCTGTCCGGGAATAACTGTTCTGACGGCACCTTGTAATGATGTAATAGTAAAACCTTTTTTGGGGGATTCAACCTGGTCGGCCTTTTTCCCACGCCCGCTCTTAGACCTTGGTTCTTCCTTTAAAAAGAGGAAACGCAGAGAGTCGGTTTGTGGATTTAGTCTATAAAGCGAATCGGTTTTTAGGTAATGTAGGACTGCCATCAAGGTATCGCGATTGGCAACTTCGGTATTTGTAATCCAAAATTTTAGAGAGTCGCCGCTTAGGTTGGGTTCAGCAAGATACCAATCCTTGAGGTTAGGAAAGCCTATAAGGCTAAGCTGGTATTTCCCAAAGGGCTTACGTGAGAAATTGAGGGTGAGTAAATACCTTTCGGGCCTGTCGTAACCCGCGAGGACCTGATGGGGTGGTTGTTCCCTGAACATCCTCAGGTTTACCTTTTTCTTTTCTGTATCGTTTGCGGTGAGCAAATCTTTTGAAATCAAAGTGCTTGAGTAACCAATATCCTCTGAACCTTGGTTGTACAGGTAGTTACCGTTGTTGTCAGTTATGGCAACTATCTTGTAATCGAGCGGCTTAAGGTTTACGAGTGTAAATTTCCCGTCCTTGTTGGTTTTGGCTATATGGTTGGGTAAGGTAATGTACGGTAACGTATCGGTAGGAGAATCATAGAGCATGACTAGCGCATTCTCAACAGGTTCATTGGTGAACGAATTAGTTACTCTACCTGATAGGGAAAGTGTGTCTAACACATCTCCGGTTGAGAATGAAAATATGAAATTCTTAATCGGGTTGCCCTCGTTGTTATCTCTGATAGCATCGGAAAAGTAAAACGTATAGGTTGTGTTGGCCTTTAGGGTATCGTTTAGCTGCAACTCTAACCGTTTGCCCTTCTGGTTGGGCATTGGCTTTGTTTTTAATGGGGGCGATATCAGCAGCTTTTGCTGAACCTCCTTAAGCTGGATAAACTCATCGAACTCGAGTACAATTTTTTGTCCCCTCCAGCCGGTGGCGTTTGCTTTGGGAGTGCTGTTTACCAATACGGGCGGGATGGTATCCTTTGGCCCTCCGGTAGGAGAAACAACTTTGGCACATCGCGGGAATAAAAGAGAAACTACTCCAACGGTCAATATCGTAACAATTATCCTTTTCAATGCTAAACAATTATGGATTAAACACTGAGCAAAGTTAACCTAATCTGTCGTATCTTTGTGCGGGTTAACTATTTTTAATTAGCTTTAGCGCCAACTAAAGGCATTCAAATTTCTAATAGGATATGAATTTGTTGTTAGTGCTTTTCGGCTTAGTGCTTTTAATTCTTGGTGCTACCTGGTTGGTTGAGGGGGCCTCCAGCATAGCCAAACGTTTAGGCGTATCGGCCCTAACCATAGGCTTAACCGTGGTGGCTTTTGGGACATCGGCACCGGAACTATCGGTTAACCTGATTTCAGCAATTAGCGGTAACTCCGATATTGCCATGGGCAATATTTTAGGGAGTAACATCTTCAACACTTTCATGATTCTTGGCTTAGCAGCAATTGTAAAACCAGTGGGAGTCCAAAAAAGCACGGTTAAAGTAGAAATTCCTTTCTTTCTGCTTTCCGCACTTATGCTAACAGTCATGGCCAATGGGGTTTGGTTCGATAAAGCCCAGCTGAACCTCATCTCCCGCTCGTCGGGTTTACTACTTTTGCTTCTTTTCGGGGTTTTCATGTACTACAACTTCCTCACCGGCAAAGAAGACCCCAAGAAAGACGCTCCTGAGGTGGAAAGCCGAAGGCTATGGCTTTCCATACTTATGGTTATTGGAGGCTTAGGGCTGCTGGTTGGCGGTGGAAAACTTATTGTAACCGGCGCAGTGAACATGGCCACCAAACTTGGCGTGAGCCAATCCATTATAGGTTTGACCATCGTTGCAGCAGGCACTTCGCTACCGGAGTTAGCTACATCGGTAGTTGCTGCTTACCGCAATAAGCCCGACATAGCGATTGGCAACGTTGTTGGCTCAAACATTTTCAATATCCTGTTAATCCTGGGAACCACTGCAACCATCAATCCAATTTATCTTTACCCGGGCATTAATATCGATTTAGCCATGAACGTACTTGCAGGTTTACTCATGCTTACATTTGCCGTTGGTGGACCGGGGCGAAAGTTTGACAGGCGCGAGGGGCTTGCTCTTGTATTGATTTATCTGGGATACATCATCTATCAGCTCATGAATTTGTAAATATGGAAGAGAGAGAAAAAGAGCATATTCTCCATTACTGGACCCGCAATCTGGCGGAAAGCCCGGGCACTTTTACATTCAACCTTTTATTGCTTGCAACCTTTGGTATCCTTTACTCCTTCAAGGTTGTGCAATCGCCTTTGGTACTTCTGGTTTTTGGAATTATAACCCCCGTAATCTTTACTATTTGCCTTTACCATATGTCGGGTGTTAGTCTGCAGCACTTGTTACCGAAGATTTTTCAAAAAAAATCGGGCAGGGTTTTTCTGGCCCTGCTCGATTGTTCTGTCATTATACTCCTGGGTATTCTAATTTACCGGGGAACCCTTGACTTTTTCTTCTTTAGGTTCTTACAAACCTTTCTGCTTCCGCTTCTTTACCTTGTAATGCTTAGGGCGCTGCTAATATCCGAGAAGATCTAATTCTCGGAGTACTGGTACTTGAAGCGCTTTATACTTTTCTTGGGCGTTTTCTCGAACTCTTGGTTATGCACAATAAGTCTTGCGATTTGGCTATACTGGGGTAAATGCTTGTTTACCTCTTTGCGGTGCTCCTCAAGCACCGGCTCAAGTTCGTTTGGATTTATCCCGTGCTGCTGAATCGATTCAAAATCGGGATAGATTAGCCCAACCAGCTTACCCTTTTGCTCAATAACCAGCGATTCCTGAACAAAGGGCAGGTTGTTCAGCCGGGCCTCAATCTCCTCGGGATAGATATTCTGGCCGCTCGGGCCGAGAATCATACTTTTACTCCGCCCCTTGATGTAAATAAATCCGTTCCTGTCAAGAACTCCTAAATCGCCTGTGTGCAACCAGCCATCCTTCATGGTTTTTTCTGTGGCTTCGGGATTCTTGTAGTAACCCAGCATCACATTTTCGCCACGGATTAAAATTTCTCCCACCTCATTGTTCGGATCGGCGGAATCGATTTTCATTTCCAGGTAGTTTATCAGCTTACCGCATGAGCCCATAGGGTTGGTTCGCCATCCGGAGTAGGATATCAAAGGGCCACACTCGGTCATTCCGTAACCAACCGTGTACTTGAACCTGATGCGACGCAGGAATCGTTCCACATCGGGGTTAAGGGCGGCACCTCCTATGACCACCTCGTGGAAGTTACCGCCAAACGCCCCAGATAGCTTTTCGTTTATCTTTTTAAATATCAACCTATTCAGCAAAGGAATATTCATCAGCACCTTCATAGCTGGTGTTTCAATCTTGGGCTGGATCTGTTTCTTGAAAATCTTTTCAATGACCAGCGGAACAGTTAACACCAACCTGGGGCGAATTCTTGCAAAGGCTTCGAGAATGATTGGCGGCGAGGGTATTCTGGTTAGGAAGGTTATGTGGCAACCCATGGCAAACGGAAAAAGAAACTCAAAGGCACAGCCAAAAGCATGTGCCAAGGGAAGAAACGACACAATCTGATCGCCCTGAACCAGGTGCATGTTGTTGCGGGCATAATCAATATTGGCAGCCAGGCTGTTTAGCGAGAGCATGACCCCCTTCGAAAATCCGGTGGTTCCGGAAGTATAGCTAATTACTCCCAGCTCACTATTGGGTATATCCGGAAAAGAGATCTTTTCGGGGGTGAGTGTTTTTATTTCGTTCATTACCGAATCCTTACTACCTTCAAATCTCACCAGGCACTCATGGCAATTGGAAACCAGAATGGAAAAATCGGTAACGCTGAAAATAGCTTTCAGGTTTGGCATTTCGGCCTGGTTTAGGCTATCCCAAACCATTTCGCCTGCAAAAAGGAGAACCGAATCGGAATGGTTAACAATGTTGTGCATCTCGGTAGGCGAAAAATCGGGTAGTATTGGCACAATAACAGCTCCATAGCTGATAACGGAAAGGTAAATAATTCCCCAGTTTGCATTGTTACGGCCAATTAGAGCGATTTTATCGCCTTGTTTTACTCCCCAGGCTTCGTAAAGCTTATGCAGGTAGTAAATTTTTCGAGCCACATCGGCATAGGTGTGGGTTACCCCTTTGAAGTCCGATAACGCATTGAGTTCCCAATGCTCGCGAATGGGTCTCTCTACAAACTCTTTAACGTAGTTGTACTGTACCATTTGGAACCTAATTTTTACCATGCATCTAGGCAAATATCGATATAAATAAAAAGAAAATCAATAATTTGGATTGATTTTTAATTACTTATGGTGCAATCGTGTTCTGTTAACACAGAATTTGGTATCTTTCGGGGCAGATACATCAGGGTATTATGCCGCATAATCATGTGATTATAGTTGCCGGGGGGTCGGGTTCCCGAATGGGAACTGAGATGCCAAAGCAATTTCTGAACCTTTGCGGAAAGCCAATACTCATGCGTACCATAGAGGCTTTCACCGCACTTACTCCAAAACCGAACATTGTTTTAGTGCTACCCTCCCCCCAGATGTCGCTTTGGAAGAGGCTTTGCGAAGAACATCAGTTTAATGTTGAGCTAAAGTTAGTGGCAGGCGGCAACACCCGTTTTCAATCGGTGCGAAATGGGTTAAGCCAAATTCCTGCTGATGATTCGCTGGTTGCCATACATGATGGGGTTAGGCCTCTGGTTTCAACTGATGTTATTCTGCGCTGCTATAAGCTCGCAGCAGAAAAGGGCAATGCCATTCCTGTGGTTAAACCGGTTGAATCGGTTCGAATTGACGTGGAGCAAGGCAGTAAGGGTTTTGACCGTGATAAGGTTCTGTTGGTTCAAACCCCCCAGGTTTTTTCATCAAAGCTGATTAAAGAATGCTACAATATAGCTGAACAGCCCGGCTTTACCGATGACGCATCGGTGGCTGAGTTCTGCGGTGTTACCATTAACACCACTGAGGGGAACCGTGAGAATATCAAAATAACCACTCCAACCGATCTGATTCTGGCGGAGGCATTACTCAACCAAATCCTAAAGTAAAGCGAACCTGATATGAACCGTTACGTGCTTAAAGAAGTTACCGATAGAGCCACCCGACGCCAATTCCTTGAATTGCCGGTATCGCTCTACAAGAATTACCCCAACTGGATCCAACCACTGGACGTTGATGTCGAGAATGTGTTTGACCCCAAGATTAACAAGCATTTTCGCCATGGCGAGGCTATCCGCTGGGTGTTGTATGAGAACGACAAGCCAATAGGACGTATTGCGGCATTTATCGATAGGGATATAGCCAGTAATACCGAGCAGCCCACCGGGGGTGTTGGTTTTTTTGAGTGTATCGACAACCAGGAGGCTGCCAACGCCATGTTCAATGCAGCAAAGGAATGGCTGGCTGCCCGTGGCATGGAGGCCATGGACGGCCCCATCAACTTTGGCGACCGCGACCGCTGGTGGGGCCTTCTGGTTGAAGGCGACTACCCGCCAAACTACTGCATGGATTACCACCTACCCTACTACCGTAAACTTTTTGAGAACTTTGGTTTCAAAGTTTACTTTCACCAGTTTACCTACCACCGCTACGTTAACTCCGAGGATGTTGACCCCATTGTGTGGGAAAAGGCTGAACGAATTGCCAAAAACCCCGCCTACACCATAACAACCATATCGAAAAAGAACCTGAAAAAGTTTGCCGAGGATTTCAGAACCATCTACAATAACGCATGGGGCCGGTACACTGGGGTTAAAAAGATAACCGAGACACATGCCATGGCGCTGATGAAAACCATGAAGCCCATTATCGACCCGCAACTTATGTACTTTGCCTACTACGAGGGTGAACCCATTGGTTTCTTCATCATGGTACCCGACCTTAACCAGGTGGTACGCCACCTGAACGGCCGCTTTGGGTTACTGGATAAACTCTACTTCCTATACCTGCTCAAAGTTAAAAAGGTTTGCACCAAGGCCATTGGCCTGATTTTTGGTATTGTTCCCAAGCACCAGGGCAAGGGAGTTGAGGGTGCATTGGTGAACGAGTTTGCCAAAAGAGCATTGGCGCCTGGATTCCGGTACAAAGAGCTGGAGCTGAACTGGATTGGCGATTTTAACCCAACCATGCGGAGGGTTGCCGAACAAATTGGTGCCCGGGTGCGTAAAACTCATATCACGTTCCGCTACATGTTCGACCCCACAAGGGAGGTTGTCCCCCCGCGTAGGGTTAGCTAACAAGCATAGTTGATGGTTGTTGGTTAATGGTTTATAGTAAAAAGAAAACGGTGTAAAGCAGAATCTGTAGAACGGAATGTAGATGAAGTTTTTTTACCCAGAAAAACAGGGCTGGCTTTTGCTATTTAAACCATAAACATTGAATTCAGAATCTGTAAGATGAAACCTAAATCGGCATTTCTCTCATACTTCCTTTGGCTATTGGTATTAAACTCTTATGGCCAACGCGATATTGAGCCCAGGCTGATATACAGCGATACCGCCAGCTTCAACTTCACGGGGGAGTGGCAGTACCTTTCAACCGACATCTTCCTGCTTAACGGCGATAAATTTAGCACCCTGATCAACGAGCTGGACTTTGCCCGCGTTGAACCGAAAAAGAACCGACGGAAAAAAATGGCCGTGGAAGAGGAGCAGCTGGAATACCTATTCATTACAGCAAACCTGAAAAATGTCAAATTTTTTGGCGATAACGATATCACCTACCCTTTATATAACTTCCAGATATCGCGCGATAAGGATAGCAAGTATCAAACCTTTGTGAGCGATAACATTGACCATGTCAGAATCATCGATAACCTTCCCCTTTACTCCGCCCGCGATTATATCGATGCCGAGATACGCGTACGTGCAATAACCAATAACGACCGCGATCAGGTGCTTGCACTGGTGGCATCGCAGCTTAAAAACCTTTCCAAAATCACCTCCCCAACCGATGCGGTGATGGCAATAATAGGCGAGTTTGGAAATTTCATTGAGGCCAACACCAAGAAAAAGGAGTACCGGTTTAGCTCAACCATCAGGCTATTTGAGCAAAAAAACTTCGATACCCGGCTACACTCCATTAGGCTGTACCTGCTAACCACGGCTAACACGCCGCAGGTTCCATTCACAGCAATGCCGGTACGACAGCTTCTGGATACGGTTGCACATGGACGCTTAACCCGTAACCAGCTTAGGCAGCTGGTTAGCATCCGGGACTACCCTGTTATCGTGGTAGCCAACTACAAATCGCTTTACCGTACCGAACAGATCACCGGCGATGAGGTAACCTTTGCCAATATCGAAAAGCGGAAAATTAAGGTTGAGAACGATTTCCGGCAAGGACTAATCAATGCAGAAACTTACCGTCAGGAGAAAGATCTGCTGAACTTTCTCAACGTTTTCGCCCAGTTCAAAAACCACCTGGATGTTTACAGCCTCAACTACCGAACGGGCAACACCGATGCTATCTCCGTAAGCTTATTCCGGGTAATGCAGTACTACCGCCAGCTGCTCAAGGCTTACGACGAAATGAAGTTCAAATACCGGGGCAATAGCACTTTTAATACCATATTCAACCGTGAATATGAGTCCATACTAAGCTTTGCATCACTATACATGGACGACGACCACAACCTGAAATCGACAAAGGCTTTAGTTAACACCTTGGTTAGCCTTGAGGCTAACCCCAATGTGGCCAAAACAGAACTGGAAAGCACCATAGCCAACCTGCGTTTTTCGGGAATTTTTAAAACTGAACTGATGAACCAGAATCTAGAGGGCCAGCTCGTTACAAACCACCTGGCAAGGTTGGAGGAGATGCTATACAGAGCACAATTTGAAGCCGAGGTTGAAAAACTTAGAAAAACCGATGCAACTACTAAGAACAGGAATGCTTCCGACAACCTGTTGAAGATGGCCCGAACAACATCCTGTGTGGTTTGCCGCGAGCGCAGCATGAATGCAATAACCGAGTTTACCCAAAAACTCGATCAGCACTACCTAAAACAGGAACTCCTGCGCAACGATAGCATTGCCAGCGCTCTTCAACCATGGATTTTTACCCGCATTGAGCTGATACAGCTCATGCGCCAGAACCTCTACGCCATGTACCCCGACAATCCAAACCTTGAAAGTGCCCGCTACCTTAATGGTAAACTTACCGAAATTGAACGCGATGTGAATAATATACGGGATTTCCTGCGAATCGACCTTGGGGGAAAGGACCTTTCCATGGTTAAGAACCTCAACGAAAAACTTATCGCCATTAAACGGCAGGCCGATGCAAATGTTGAGATGCTTTGCAAGCTGCGCTCGGATCTATGCTCAAAACAGGAGCAAACGAAAACTGCCGAGAATAGCAACCTGGCCAACCTGTTTGCCCGCTCCGATTCGGTTACACGGCAAGCTGAAATTTTTCACTCCATCTTTACCTACCAGGCAAACCAGCTCAAAGCAACATCAGCCCATATCCCTAACGACGAACTGAAAGTGGAGGTTGACAAGCTGATGGTGATGCTCAATGAAATGAAGGTAACCATAAGCCTGCTCGACGGGAAAAACCTTACCCCCGAAACCTATAAAAAACTTGTTGATGAGGTAAACGCCTACTTCCGCAGTATTAGTAGCAAGCTTGTGGAGTTAGACTCCCTGTCACAGAAACTATGCCCCAGTTTTATTAATCCTGATTAGGCTTTTGCAGCAAAACATATTTATACGGCTTTTTGCCGCTCTTCCATTTGGCGAAACCAGTCGTAGGCCTCTTCCTTTGAACCAAAAAATTTTATGGGTAAACCATAAACCTTTCCTACCTGTAGTATCAGATTCAGGTAGTACCGCTTGAAGGTATTCCCCTCGTGAACCACTGCTGCATATTTTAAGCCCTGCTTCACCGCTGTTGGTAGCGCTACCTGCTCAAACCATTTACGAGCTTCGGGGTTTACTATTCCCTGGTCGCAAATATCGGATAGGTAACCTCGTACCTCAAAACCAGAGTCCTTCTGAAAAGTGAGCAAAGCAACGAAAACCGATTTGTACTCCTCAACGGTTTGATTGCCGTGCCACACCACCTCAACGCATTTTTTGTCGGGATTATAAAAGGCAACAGCATAATCAGTCTTAAAAATTTCAATCCCCATAGCTGTATGGTTTATTGAAACAATTTACGAAAGCAGCACTTACAAATCAATAGCTTAACCATATATACCAACATTTCGATGACAAAATGCAAATTTTAGGGTATAAACTGCATTTGAATTATTTTACATTTCCATAAATTTGCCCAAAAACCTTCTGATTAAGAATATGTCGTTATCATTTGACCCGAAAGATTTTGACAGCATAATTGTTGTAGGCGACCGGGTTTTGATTAAACCCAAAAATCCCGATGAGCGCACCAAGGCTGGATTACTGCTACCACCAGGTGTACAGGAAAAACAGAAAGCGCATAGTGGCTATGTGGTAAAGGTTGGACCGGGCTATCCTATCCCCATGTTCTCGGAAACCGATGAACCCTGGAAAAAATCGAAAAGCGATGCTCGCTACTTCCCCCTGCAAGCCCAGGTTGGCGACCTGGCAGTTTACCTCCACGAAAATGCCATTGAGGTTGAGTTCAATAACCAGAAATATGTAATTGTTCCTTTCTCCTCCATTTTGCTGCTGTTTCGCGATGATGGATTGCTGGAGTAATTGCCCTGAATGAAATTTTGTGCCCAAAAATTTTGCTTTGTTCTATTTTAACTTATATTTGCGTTCAGTTGTGTGTGTATGCCTGAAAATTCAAGCATTTGAAAATTGATAACGAAGTAAACAATGTAATTTCAATCATCATGAAAAAATCTACCCTCATACTTAACATTCTGTTTGGTGTTGCCATTGTTGTGCTTTTTGTGCTTCACTTTACATCGGGGAAAAAGAAAGCAACGCCAACTGATTCAGGTAACAAATCCAATTTGAGCGAACAGTTCACCGCTGCCTGGGTAAACATGGATACCATACTTAATAAGTACGATATGTACTTTGACATGAAGCAGGAGCTTGAGGAAAGTGGCCGCAAAAAGGAAGCAGAACTGACTGCTAAATCGCGCAGCTTCGAAAAGGAAGCCTACGACTTTCAGGACAAGGTTCAAAAAGGCCTGGTTACCCGCTCCGAAGCACAGCAGCTGCAGACCAATTTAGCAAACAAGGAGCAGGAACTTTACCGTCTGCGCGACGAGATGCGCATGCAGCTTGCCGAAGAGGAACAGGTTAAGCTCCGTCAAATCCATAACAGCATCACCGAATACCTTAAAGAATACAACGCCGATAAGGGCTATCACCTTATCCTAAGCAGCTCCTTTGGTGGACCTCTGCTCTACGGCAACCCCACCATTGATATCACCAACGAGGTGCTGGAAAGTTTGAACAAAAAATACGCCGCTACCCGAAAAAAATAACACCCACCTATACTAAACCTAAACCAACCCGAAACCCTTTCGAATGTTTAGCATGAGAAAGGGTTTCGCTATTTTTGCACCATGAGCTGGCATAGCTACTTCACCAAAAAACAATTTGCTCCGGGCATTACGTTAGCTCCCGAAAGTAACCTGGGTTTATGTGTTGTTATCCCCAGTTATAACGAACTCAACCTTTCCAAAGCGCTTGATGCAATAGGGAAATGTAAACTTCCACCCTGTAGTGTCGAGGTCATTGTAGTGGTAAACCATCCCGAGGACTCTCCGGTAGATATTATAAAAACTTCGGAACAAACGGTTAATGAGGTTGAGGAAGCCCAGAAAAAATGGGGAAACACTCAGCTAAAGTATCACGCCATCAGGGCGTACAACCTGCCACGTAAGCATGCAGGAGTTGGGCTCGCCCGGCAAATTGGTATGGACGAGGCGGCTTACCGCTTGATGAACGTTTCCAATCCCAATGGGGTAATCGCCTGCTTCGATGCCGATTCGGAATGTGAACCCAACTACCTTACAGAACTACATCGGCTTTGGCAACAATTCCCAAAAACCCATGCCTGCTCAGTTAGGTATGAACACCCGCTCCATGGCAGCGAATACCCTCCTGAGGTTTACAACGGTATTGCTGCCTATGAGCTACACCTTCGCTACTATAACCAGGCCTCTAGGTTTGTAGGCTTTCCGTTTGCATATCACACGGTAGGCTCATCGATGGCCGTTTGTGCCGAGGCCTACATCCGCTCTGGAGGAATGAACCGCCACCAGGCCGGTGAGGATTTCTATTTCCTGCACAAGATTATACCGCATGGACGATTTAGTGAGCTGAACAGCACATGCGTGTACCCCTCGCCACGACCATCGAACAGAGTACCGTTTGGCACCGGCAGGGCCATGAGCAAGCTGCTTTTTCATAACGAACCCATCTTAACCTATAGCCTGGATTCGTTTCTGAACCTGCTCCCATTCTTTGGAGGTGTCAAAGACCTTTACCTGGCCGAAGAGCAACAAACCCTTAGATTTATTGGAACGCTTGTGGAACCGCTGAAGCAGTATCTTATGAGAGTTGATGCGGTGAATGCCATTGCAAACGCAAGGGCAAACGCTTCTTCTTCTAAATCATTTATTAAACGATTCTTCCTTTGGTTCGATGCCTTTATGCTCCTTAAGTACATGAATTTTGCCGCCGAGAACTACTATGGTCGCTTACCGGTAGAGGAACAGGCAAGTCGATTGCTTGAATGCCTGGGCATAAAACAGCCCTACGATTTGAATACCAAGGATTTACTCCTGACGTACAGGGAGATGGAGCGCAAGGATTGGCACGCTATACTCTGAAGCCAATTACCAGAATATCGTCAATCTGTTCATTCTCCTCGCCACGCCAATCGTAATGAATCCGCTCAAGGATATCGCGTTGCTCCGGCATGGGTTTCTCCCAGATCTCAAGTAGGGTCTGCTTCAGCTTCTTGAGCATGAACTTGCGGCCATCGGAACCGCCAAACTGATCGGCATAGCCATCGGAGAACATGTAGAATGTGTCGCCAGGCTGGTAGTTGACCTCGTGGTTGGTGAAGGGCATGTGGTCGTTTATATGCACGGCAACGGGCATCTTGTCGGCCTTGTACTCAATAAGTTCCCCTTTCCGGATCTGGTAAAGCGGGTTATAGGCTCCCGCCCACTCAAGCCGTTGGTTCTGCTTATCTATCACGCATAGCGAAATATCCATCCCATCCTTTTGCTCCTCCAGCTTACCGGTTTGGCTCAGAGTGGTTTTAATGTGGCTGCGCAGGTTATTGAGGATTTCGGCAGGTTGCAGAATATTTTCCTTGTTAACTATCTCGTAGAGGAACGATACACCCAGCATGCTCATGAATGCGCCCGGTACGCCGTGGCCGGTGCAATCGGCAGCAACCAACACAATTTTATCATTTTTACGGGTCATCCAGTAGAAATCGCCGCTCACAATGTCGCGGGGCATAAACAGCACGAAGTGCTCGGGTAGCACATCGGAAATAAGCGCTGATGTGGGAAGAACGGCCGTTTGAATGCGGCTTGCGTACTTTATACTATCGGTAATTTCCTGTTTCTGCCGGGTAATGAGCGCATTCTTCTCTTCAAGGATGATATTGGCCCGCTGCTTATCGCGGAACATCTTGAACATGAGCAGGGCGACCATCAGGATTAGGAAAGATCCGATGATGGCACCGATAATCATCAGCTTCTGCCGTTGAATAATCGATTTCTGGAGCTCATCCTTGTTCTTCATCAGTACCAGCTGCTGCTCCTTCTTTTCGGTCTCGTACTTGGTTTGCATCTCGGCCATTACCCGCTGGCTCTTCTCACTAAAAATCTCATCTTTAATTCGAACGGCTTGCTTAAAGTAGGTGTAAGCTCTTACCAAATCGCCTTGGTGCTCATATAGCTTGGACAAACGGTCGTAGCTGTAGCGGAGTGTTTCTTTCAAGCCCAACTTCTCCGATAGCCTGGAGCATTCAATAAAGGCAAGCTCTGCCTCATCGTAACGTGCCTGACGGAATAGGCTTTCGCCCTTGGCGTAAAGTGCGGCTGTAGTTTCGTAAAGCAGATTGTTCTTGCGTGACAATAGTAATGCCTTGGTGATGTAAGCGTTTGCCCGCTCCCAGTCGCGTGCCCAGCTATATATGCTACCCAGGTTGGTGTTCACCTTGGCAATCTCACCCTCTTCATTCAGCTCGGTAAAAATCGTTAGCGCCTTATGGTAGTAGTTAGTAGCGCTGTCGAATGCGGTTAGAATCTCTGTCTGTTTGATTTTATAGAGCGAATCCTCCCACATCTCACCAAAACGAGCTACCAGCTTATTGGTGGCCAAGCGCGAGAAAACGTTTCCAATATTCTGCAGGGTTTGCCCCTCCTCCTTTTTCTTTTGAAGCTTGCGGAAAAGATCCAGGGCCGTTTTGTGGTAACCCAACGCTTTAAGATAGTTTGCCTCGTTCTCTTTAGTAGCCAGAACGCTTTGCGACAGGTTTTCGTAGATCATGCCCAAACCCGAGTTACAGGTTGCTATCCCTTCATCGTGGTTAATGCTTTCAAAGGTTCGGAGGGCTTTTTGGTACTGCTCCAGTGCAAGCTGAAAGTTACTTAATGCGATGTGTGTCCGCCCAATGTTCAGGTAGGCTATGGCCAGGTAAGCGGGTTGATCGCCCATACGCTCCTTAAGCTCAACCTCCTGATGGTAGCACCAGATAGCGCTATCGTAGCGTGCCAGGTCGAAGTATATACGACCAAGCCCGTTGTAGGTAAGGGCTATCTCCTTCCAGTCGCCCAGCTTTTGGCGCAGCTTGAGCGATTGCTGTATGTAAAACAGGGCCGAGTCGTTTACCCCGCGCTCCTGCATAATCTTTCCCAACCTGAAGTAGGCGTAAGCCTGATATCTAACACTATCGACCTTAATGGCCTGCTGAAGCAGCAGGTTGGCATACCGGTGCGACTGTTCAAAGGAATCGATGTAGAAGTAAGATGTGGAAATTCCCTTGTAAGCTTGCAGAATTACATTTTTGAAGTCTTTTTTTTGAGCCAGCCCAAGCGCTTTTTTGTACTGCTCAATGGCTTCGTTGTCCATGTAGCTCTCCGATAGGGCAAAACCCTTGTTGATGTATGCGCTGGCAAGCACCTCATCGTTTACCTTACGGGCAATTGAAATGGCCTCATCGGCATACTTCAAGGCCTCGTCGGTTCCTGAGGCAACCTCGGTGAGCTTAAAAAGCAGCATCACTTTATCCTTACCCTTGGTGCCGGATAGCAAGTTCAACAGGCTATCGCGCTCGGTTGCATGGACCATGCTAACCAGCAATAGCCCTAACAGGGTGATTGCAAAAGTTTTTGCCCTCATTACACAAATCGGATTCGATAGCAAATTACTAAAGAATGTAACTTAATGCAAAGGAATTTGATAAAAATAAACCTGCGTTCAGCAAATACCCCATTTTGGGGTGTGGAATCACTTGGATTTTATTGCTTGCGCATGAAAAAATGAAGGACAAAATCAACTTCCTATGATGTATGTAGAAACTTCCTTCAAACAAAATCAACTTCAACTATGTTTAAATGGATTTGATAAGTTAACTTTGATTGAATTTTTGCAGTATGAAAAAACCACTTGTTATAGCAATCTTTTCCTTTGTGCTTTTTGCCATGGCGGGTTGTACCACCAATCAAAAGGTTGGCAAAACACCCACCGTTTTTGTGAGCATTCAGCCGCTGAAATACTTTGTTGAGCGCATTGCCGACTCTACCCTACAGGTTAAAGTGCTGGTACCGCCGGGCAGTAGCCCTGAAATGTTTGAGCCCACACCACGCCAAATGACAGAGCTCTCCGAAACAAAGGCCTATTTTGCCATTGGCCTTCTCGATTTTGAAAAAGGCATGGAGGCTAAGCTGAGGGATATTGCAAACTTTCGGTATATCGACCTATCGCAGGGGCTAAACCTGATTGAGGGAGAGTGTCATCATCAGCATGAACAAAATGCCGAGGAACACCACCATCACGCCGTTGACCCCCATACCTGGATGTCAGCTGCTAATGCCAAGCTAATGGCCCAAAACATCGCCAAAACCCTTGGCTCACTTTTCCCGGAAATGGAAAGCGAGTTCAGCGCAAACCTTAACCACTTGATGGCTGAAATTGATTCGGTTGATAGAGCTGTGCGTAGCATCTTGGATAGCTCCGGACGAAAAACCTTTGTAATATACCATCCGGCACTGGGTTACTTTGCCCGCGACTACGGGCTAACACAGCTAAGCATTGAGTT
The DNA here is from genome assembly GCA_937926785.1 of uncultured Bacteroidales bacterium. GTDB lineage: Bacteria > Bacteroidota > Bacteroidia > Bacteroidales > Tenuifilaceae > Tenuifilum. Next base: position 43,317 of record CALBBQ010000006.1, read on the forward strand.
TGAGGGGAAAAACCCATCGGCTAAAGGGGTGATGGAAGTTGTGGAGCGATGCCGCGCCGAGGGCATCAGTGTGGTTCTGTCGCAAAGCCAATTCGATACACACAATGCCCAAATGGTTGCCCGTGAACTGAACGGAAGAGTTGTAAAGGTCGATCAACTTCAGGAGAACTGGCCGGAGAGTATGATTCAAATAGCCAAAGCCATTACTGGAAATATTGAGTGATGAAGGAGCCGGAAAAACTCATCGAGGTAACTAACGTAACCACAGGTTACGGGAAAAATATCGTTCTCCGAAACATCAGCCTTACCATATTCCAGAACGATTTTATAGGGATCATAGGCCCCAACGGTGGCGGTAAAACTACGCTCATTAAGCTGCTGATAGGCCAGCTTAAGCCGTTTAGCGGCGAGGTGATTTACCATACCAAAGGAAATGGTTCACTAATTGGCTACCTACCCCAGGCCAGCCAGGTTGACAAAAACTTCCCCATTTCGGTGAAGGAAGTTGTACTCTCGGGCCTCCTGGAGAAAAAGGGTATTTTCGGCGGGTATAGTCGTGAGCAGAAGCTGGTAGCCGACAAGCTGATGCAACAGGTTGGCATTGAACACCTCCAGAATAAGAGCATAGGTCAGCTATCGGGCGGGCAGCTCCAGCGCGCCCTGCTGTGCCGGGCCCTGATTTCGGAGCCGCAGGTACTCATCCTCGATGAGCCCAACACCTACGTGGACAGTAACTTTGAGGGGGAACTCTACGAAATGCTCCGTAAGCTAAACGACAGGATGGCCGTGGTAATGGTTTCGCACGACCTGGGTACCATCACCTCGTATGTTAAAACCATAGCCTGCGTAAACGGCACACTTTTCTACCACCAGTCGAACCAGATTACCAACGAGCAGCTGGCAGCCTACAACTGCCCAATTCAGATTATTGCACACGGGCCAGTTCCGCATACCGTTCTGCTCGACCACGATAAGGAAAACCATCACAACCACTAATACTTTGGCCATGATTGAAACTGTTGGTCAGTTTTTTCAGTACTCCTTCATCCAGAATGCTCTTGTTGCAGCATTATTCCTTTCCATCATCACCGGGTTTATTGGCTCGTACATTGTTGTAAGGCGGCTGGTTTTCCTTAGCGGTGGAATTACCCATGCCTCATTTGGGGGCATTGGGATTGCCTGGTATATGGGATTAAATCCGATTCTGGGCGCTTCGGTTTTTTCGGTACTATCGGCATTGGGATTGGAATACCTGTCACAAGGGCGAACGCTGCGTGAGGATTCTGCCATAGGCATGCTCTGGTCGTTTGGTATGGCCATTGGCATCCTTTTCGTATTCCTCACCCCGGGCTATGCCCCTAACCTGATGTCGTTCCTGTTTGGTAGCATCCTTACCATTTCCAAAACCGACATCATGCTTTTGCTCATCCTATCGGTGGTTACCATGCTTTTCTTTATGGCCTTTTACTACCCCATACTTTTCGTGGCTTTCGACAGCGATTTTGCCAAAACCCAGAACGTGCCAGTAAAGTTCATCGGGTACTCGCTTGCAGTGCTCATTGCCCTGGCCATAGTGTTTTCCATAAGGGCTGTGGGCATCATTCTAATTATTTCGTTACTTACCATACCTGCTAATATAGCCAATACCATTACCCACAGGTTTAAAAGGATAATCCAGCTATCGGTGCTGATCAGTTTCATATCAATTGGTGCAGGAATTGCTATTTCGTTTAAGCTCAATGTTCCATCGGGAGCCACTATCATTATCACCCTGATAGTTTTATACCTTATAGTTCAATCTATCCATTTGCTCAGGCAGCGCATTTATACCATGCAACTACCGTAGGCGTATGTGCATGAATAGCAAGGGAGACGTCGAAGCCTAAAACTTTTTTTTGGCAGGCATATACCACACGGCTGTTTGGGATGTAATTTTCAGGCAACAGTGGTTAGAACTGAACTTTGACGTAGTCGTTTTCGAGTAGTTCGCAAACCACCTTAATGGCTTTGCCACAAACCATATCGAATAGGCCCGCATCGTAGGCCTTCTGCTTTTGAACCGGATCGTTCAGATCTATTCCCAGTATTTTTTGGCAATTGATTGAGCCCAGGGTATTGGTGCACTTCTCAACATACTCTCCCACAAGGTTGCTAGCACGCTCCTTTTTGGGGGTTTCGTTCATGGTTTGGTTTCCTTCGCGTAACCCAATTATCATTGCGCCGGCATTAATTGCACCGCAAATGTGTTGCTTGTGCCCAACACCCCCACCCATTCCGGATCCTAATCGCAAGCACAGCTCGGGTGTCAAACCTTCGGCAGGGCCATAGGTTAAGAGGATGGCCTGGGCACAGTTGGCTTTATCATGAAAATACGCCAGGGCAATATGTATCTTTGATTCCATAAAAAGAACCGTTTATCAGCTCTATTTACGCGCATATGCAGATTATTGTTTCATGTCAATGCACATGGCACGCTAACCAAACCTATAGCGAGGTGGCAGGGGATTGAATGTTACTTAACATTTTCCTTTTCCAATTGTTGTTGTAATTTTGACAAACAAAAAAATTTGACCCTATGAATTTTGACCTTATAGTTATTGGAAGCGGCCCCGGTGGTTACGTTGCTGCTATTCGTGCCAGCCAGCTGGGTATGAAAGTGGCCGTGGTTGAAAAGGAAAACCTTGGAGGTATCTGCCTGAACTGGGGATGTATTCCCACCAAAGCGCTTTTAAAAAGCGCTCAGGTATATGAGTATGCCTTGCATGCCATTGAGTATGGAGTACTTGCTGCCGACGTAAAGCCCGATTTTGAGAAGATGATATCACGCAGCCGTGGTGTGGCCGACGCCATGAGCAAGGGGATCCAGTTCCTGTTCAAAAAGAACAACATCACCGTGTTAAGTGGCTTTGGCAAACTCAAGGATAACCATACCGTAACCGTTACCGCATCGGATGGTGCGCAAACCGAATACACCGCTAAACACATTGTTTTAGCCACAGGTGCGCGTTCGCGTGAGTTGCCCAACCTAAAGCAGGATGGCGTAAAGGTTATTGGATACCGCCAGGCGTTAACCCTACCCAAGCAGCCCGCATCAATGGTGGTAGTTGGTTCAGGTGCCATAGGCAGCGAGTTTGCCTACTTCTACAACGCCATTGGAACCAAGGTAACGCTGGTGGAGTACATGCCCAACATCGTTCCGTTAGAGGACGAGGAGATCAGCAAAACGCTGGAGCGGGCATTCAAAAAAGCAGGAATTACAGTTAAAACCGAAGCATCGGTGGAGGCTGTTGATACATCGGGTGAGCTTTGCAAGGTTACCATTCAAACCAAGAAAGGGACAGAGGTAGTTGAGGCAGAGGTTGTGCTTTCGGCAGTGGGCATCACACCAAACCTTGAGGGTATAGGCATTGAGGAGTTGGGTATTGCCGTTGAAAACGGCAAGGTTAAGGTTGATGAGTTCTACCGCACCAACGTTGATGGCATTTATGCCATTGGCGACATAGTTCCGGGTCCGGCACTTGCCCATGTGGCTTCGGCAGAGGGTATAGTTTGTGTGGAGAAAATAGCCGGTCTAAACCCTCACCCAATCAACTACAAGAACATTCCGGGGTGTACCTACACCACCCCCGAAGTATCAAGCGTAGGCATGAGCGAAAAAGCAGCACGCGATGCCGGATACGAGGTGAAGGTTGGAAAGTTTCCCTTTACCGCATCGGGCAAAGCAACAGCAGCAGGCAACCGCGATGGGTTTGTAAAGCTGATTTTTGATGCTAAGTACGGAGAGCTACTGGGAGCCCACATGGTTGGCGGCAACGTTACCGAGATGATTGCCGAACTGGTTGTAGCACGCAATCTGGAAACCACCGGGCATGAACTCATCAAGAGCATTCACCCCCACCCCACCATGAGCGAAGCCATAATGGAAGCCGCCGCCGCTGCCTACGGCGAAGCCATTCACATTTAAAAAATATTTCCTCAACAAAAAACCGCCCCTTGCTGGCGGTTTTTTCATTTTCTGCTTTACCATAGCCACAAGAAAATTTATTAACATTGACGGTTAATCAAATCAAGCACCATGTTCATAATCCACAAGCAAATCATCAACCTATGATGTGAACATAACGTATCTTTACTAATGAAACAGAATTCAAATTTGTTTTGCAAATGATTGACCAGCACACCGTTGATAAAATTATAGCCGCAGCCGACATTGTGGATGTGGTAAAGGAGTACGTTACCCTGCGCAAGCGAGGAGTTAACTACCTGGGGCTGTGTCCGTTTCATAACGAGAAAACCCCATCGTTTACGGTTAGCCAATCGAAAGGTATTTTCAAATGCTTTGGCTGCGGAAAGGGTGGCAATGTGGTGAATTTCATCATGGAACACGAACGCCTCAACTACGTGGAGGCGCTTAAGTTTCTGGCAAAAAAATATCACATTGAGTTTGAAGAAAAGGAGATTACACCCGAAGAGGTTGAGAAGCGGAACGAACGCGAGAGCCTCATGGTGATCAACTCATATGCCCAGCGCTACTTTTCCGATATGCTACACAAGCATTCCGATGGCAAGACCATAGCCATGGCCTACTTCCGCGAACGCGGGTTTAAGGATCATATCATCGAGAAGTTTCAGCTGGGCTACTGCCTGGACCAGCGCGACGCCTTTACCCAAAACGCCCTGCGCGATGGGTATAAACTCGACTACCTGGTGAAAACCGGCCTTACCATCAAGCGTGAGGATGGGACCACCTTCGACCGTTTTTCGGGCAGAGTGATGTTCCCCATTCATAGTATCAGCGGAAGGGTTATAGGCTTCGGAGGCCGCATCCTAAAAGCCGATAAGAAAACGGCTAAGTACCTGAATAGCCCCGAAAGCGAGATTTACCATAAAAGCGAGGTACTCTACGGTATATACCATGCCAAGAAGGCCATTACCCAAGAGAATAAGTGTTACCTGGTAGAGGGGTACACCGATGTGATCTCGCTACACCAAACCGGTATTGAGAACGTGGTGGCCAGCTCTGGAACCTCGCTCACCCAGGATCAGATAAAACTGATAAAACGGTTCACCCCAAACGTTACGATACTCTACGACGGCGATGCTGCCGGTATTAAAGCTTCGCTCAGAGGGATTGATATGATACTGGAGGAAGGGCTTAACGTGAAGGTGGTACTCATGCCCGATGGCGAAGACCCCGACAGCTTTGCCCGCACACATAGCGCAAGCGAGGTGCTGGACTACATCCGCCAAAACGAAACCGATTTTATCAAGTTCAAAACCCGACTGCTGCTGGATGAGGCTAAGAACGACCCCATTAAGCGCGCCGCGCTTATTACTGATATTGTACGCTCCATCGGTGCTATACCCGACCAGGTGGTTCGGGCAGTTTACATCAAGGAGTGCGCCAAGCTGATGGATATTGGCGAGGAGGTGCTCTACGCCGAAGTGGGTAAGCAACGTCGCAACCGGATGGAGCAGCTGCTCCAGCGAGAACGTACCGAAAACCTTCGCGAACGCGAAACCCCAAAACTACCCTCTTACGTTTCCGGTATTATTTGCGAGGAGCAAGAAAAAGAAATCGTAAAATTCCTTTTGAACCACGGAAACCAGGTGCTCTTTACCCAACAGGTAGATGATACCGAAGAAACAATATCCATAACCGTTGCCCAGTTTATTATTGATGAGATTCTGAACGATGACCTGGAATTCCAGAACCTGACCTACAGGAAAATCTTTGAGGAGTACGTGCGCTTTCTGGAAAACCATCAGGAAGTTGATAGCCGATTATTCATAAATCATACCGACCCCGAAATAAGCCAGCTTGTCGTTGATCTGCTCTCTGAAAAATATACCCTCAGCCGTATATGGGAAAAACACAAAGCCGAGGTAACCGAGGGCAATGATTTTTTGCAAAACGCCATCCCTAAAGCTATTCTGGTTTACAAAAGCAAGGTGCTGAAAATGGCCATCAAAAACTTGAAGGATAAGCTTAGTTCCCTGAGATCGGACCAGGTGGAGGAAACCAACCAAATACTGAAACGAATAAAAGAGCTGAACGACTTCATGAACCAAATGTCGAAAGATCTTGACCGGGTGGTTCTGTAAACCACAACTTTTTACTGGTATTTTGGTATTATGCCAATGTTTTTGTAACTTTACCAAGCCTCAACTTTTTTATTGTTTTATTTTCTAAACTTTTGATAATTTTTATACTGCCTAACACTAAGGGGGCTAAAAGATTAATTTATTCTTAAACTTTGCTTAAACCGTAACGTCAAACCTAAAAATGCACACCGATATGAAAAAACACATCAACACACTACTAACTATCACGTCGATTTTTTTGATGGTAGCAGCAATGAGCAGCTGCGGAAACAGGCAAGCCAAGGAGGCCGAAGAACTCCAAACGGAATCGAAAGAGCAAACCTTTGAGCAAATCACAAACTATCCAATTCCCACCTCGTTTGAAGTTATTCAAATGATCAACAAAGCCGGTGCCAGCTTTATCATTGGTATCTGTAATCCGGTTGATAATGTTGGGAAGTACATCACCGAAAAGGCAAAAGCAGTAAATCTTGGCATTTATGGGGCCGACCTGGCGTACTCAACCACCTATCAGATGAAGCAGGAAACCATGAACTACCTCAAGGTTTCCAAACAACTGGTTGATGAGCTCAATATCAGCAGCGGATTCAACCGACAGCTTGCCGAAAATGTTGAGAAAAACCTCGACAATAAGGATTCCCTCATCGTTATCATTACCAACTCCTACTACGATACCTACAAAACCCTGGTAGAAAATAACAAGGAGAGCCTTTCGTTACTTGTTGTGGCTGGCAGCTGGATTGAGGGGGTTTACATTACCTCTCAAATTGCCCTTACCAGTCGCGATAACACGGAGTTTATTAAGATTCTGGCTAATCAAAAAGCGCCCCTTTCAAAGCTGATGGAGCTAATGGCACCACGCGCCAATGTTCCTGAGGTTAAAGAGCTGATGGATATGTTAACCCCTATCAATAACATCTACAACCAGGTTCAGGGCGAAACCCTTACCAATGAACAATTCCAAAAAATAATGGAGGAAATCACCAAGGTGCGAAATGCATTGGTTTAACCAAAGTTCTATAACAAGAAAAACGCACCCCGGTGGTGCGTTTTTTTATTTTGAGTTGTAACTTTTTTTGCCATAACTTATCTAACTTTTATGTAAACAACTGCATAACACTACCCTTTGAGTGAAACTGTTCCCATAGGATTTGTTGATACACTGGCTCTTCTGGCTGGCAAGGACTGGGATAAATCCAGCTGCAATGAGCTTTTAGCCAGCTTGGTTGACTACCTGAACCTAAGTGATAGTAAAGATGAATTAAGCGAACGCTTTAACCGCTTGCTAACCCCAAACTTGGAATCAACCCAACATGAAAAAGACTCTTTTAAGGCGGATAACAAAGCAGAGAACTCTTGTGAGCGATTATCGTTCGAGCAACGAGTTGATGTAGCAGCTCTTTTTTACAGATTACTCCGCTTAAAAGAACAGCCCTTGCCCATCGAAAAGTTACTGTTGGCGTGGAGGCTACTAAACATAAACGAGCAGGATGCCGCAAACCTTTTCCTTTTCCTGAACTATGAAATGAATAGCAAGGAAACCTCTCAAAAAGTTTGGGATATCCTTTCGCTTGGTTCAAATACGAGTAACAGCCGTTTCATAATCCTATCCAGGCACCCCACACCTCACGCTGAGCACCCTGGCAACAGATGGGAATATTTTGGCGATTTAGCCGGGGAACTTATATTTCTTTACTTCCCTAATGTGGGCTGTTATCTTACCCGTTATATCGGAAGCGATAAGATGATGATTGATCAGGAGGCTATTAATCCCGCTTTGAGCTACTGCTTCAAACCCGGTAATATTATTACCACTGAAAATGGAAAATCGATACGGTTCGACGATATAACCAGAGCACGACTGAAAAAATTGGAAATTCCCGGCGTAACCCTTACCGTTGACTCTCTCTCCTTTGCATTTCCAAACGGGAATCAAGGCATAAAGCCCTTTAGCACAGTGGAATACTCGGGACGTATGGTTGGGATTTTGGGTGGTAGCGGCGTTGGAAAATCAACCTTACTGAACCTGCTATCCGGCAAGCTAAAACCACACCAGGGAAGAGTTATACTTAACGGTTATGATGTTCATAAAGAACCCCATTTACTCATGGGGGTTATCGGCTTTGTTCCCCAGGATGACCTGCTCTTCGACAACCTTACCGTTTACCAGAATATGCTGTTTAACGCCAAACTATGCTTTGGCAACTACAACCGCAAACAAATTAATGAGCTGGTGGAGAACACCTTAAAAAACCTGGACCTATGGGAAATCCGGAACCTGAAGGTAGGTAATCCACTGGATAAGGTAATCAGCGGTGGTCAACGAAAAAGGCTGAATATAGGTTTGGAGCTGCTCCGCGAACCCGCCGTGCTATTTCTCGACGAGCCCACAAGCGGCCTCTCATCAAACGACTCCATGATGGTTATGGGGCTGCTCCGTAAGCTTACCGAAAACGGTAAGCTAATCATCGTGAACATCCATCAACCCTCCGAGAGGCTATTCAAACTTTTCGACAGGTTGTGGGTTCTTGACCGCGGAGGCTATCCCGTTTATGTGGGCTACCCCACCGATGCCATCGATTACTTCAAAAAGTACTCACCTGAGTATGAAACGGGTACCGATACCAAAACATCAAAAATACGGGTTAACCCGGAGGATATACTCGATATCGTTGAGCAGCGAGAGATTGACAAGCTGGGCTTCACAGCGCCAACGCGCAGGGTGGCACCAGAAGAGTGGTACAGGGTTTATAAAGAAAACATTGAGCCACAGCTTACCATCAGCAATGGCCAGAAAACGCCATTACCCCAAAGTAAGTTCCGGCTCCCGGATGTTATCAAACAACTGGGTGTGTTCAGCAAAAGAAACCTGCTTTCCAAACTTTCGAACAAACAGTACGTGCTGCTTAACATCCTTGAACCGATTGTTTTAGGTGTTATCCTCTCGTTTTTCATAAAAAGTTCGTCGGGGTCAGAATACCTCTTTGGAGCCAACCGCAACATTCCGGCATTCATCTTTATGAGCGTTATCGTTTCGTTGTTCCTTGGGCTAAGCGTAAGCGCCGAGGAGATCATTGGTGACCGCAAGATACTGGAACGAGAATCGTTTCTGAACCTTAGCCGGTTTAGCTATATCAACTCAAAGGTGCTCTACCTTTTTGGCCTGTCGGCTATACAGATGTTACTATTCGTATCGGTTAGCACAGCAATTATCGGGATAAAGGGTCTCGCCATAAAATACTGGCTGGTGCTGTTCAGCTCAGCATGTTTTGCAAACGTGTTGGGTTTGGCTATCAGTGCCATAATGAAATCCGTGGTATCAATCTACATAACTATCCCGCTTCTGCTGGTGCCACAGATTTTACTCAGCGGAACTGTAGTGGAATTTGATAACCTGAACTCAGCGCTCACCCGAAAAGTTTATGTGCCGGTTATGGGTGATATAATGACTTCGCGATGGGCATACGAGGCCCTGGCGGTTACCCAGTTTATGGACAACCCGTACGAAAAGCATTTCTTTAATTCGGAAATGCGCCTAAGCCAGGCTGCATTCCGTTCTTCGTACCTGATTCCACGCCTGCAAACCAAGCTGGAGGAGTGTTTGCGGCTTTACAACCAGCAAGAAGAGGATAATACTGCCGATATTTCAAGGCATCTGCGTTTTATTGCTAATGAAATTGAACATCTTGCTGTGCTGGAGGTAGTTCCAAGGTTCGAACTGATTGATGAGCTGAAGCAAGGTGTGCTTTACGAAAAGCTGGCCGATGAATTGGCAGGGTACTTGATATATATCCGAAAGCTGTTTCAGGACGAACATATAAAGGCTTCGGATATGCGCGATAGCGTTTTCCTTTCGCTTAAATCGTCGCTTGGCGAGGATGGTGTTTACCAACTTAAACAACACAACCATAACACGGCCCTTGCCGAATGGGTGCTTCGAAGTAACGAGGTAACCAAGTACCTGGAAACCAACGAACGTCTGATACAAAAAGCCGAGCCAATCTTCCTGCTCCCCTATCACCCTTGGGGAAGAGCTCAACTGTATGCGCCCTACAAGTTTTTTAACGGGCAGTATGTTAAAACGATATGGTTTAATGTGATTGCCATGTGGCTTTTTACGCTGCTTGTTTATACAGTCCTTCATCTATTCATTTTGAATAAAAAACCCGGCGCTGGGCTACCGGGTGTACTACTAAAGCTTAAACGGATTACTCCCTGGTAGCTTTGCTTTCGAGCTCCTTGAGGGAATCCCAGTTTTTGTAAACGGTAACCAAATCGGCCTCTGTGAGCTTAGCGCTCAAAATGGATTGTATGGCAGCCGACTTCAGCATCTCATCCATTTTAAAACCCTCTGCAGCCTTTTTCTCACTACCCGAAGCATTCATGAGCTCTTCCATAGCGTTTAGGCTAGCCACAGCGGTTATCCCCGAAATTACAACCAGGTAATCGTTTGTATACTCCGATAGATCGCTGTACCCATAATCTGCAATTAAAGCAAGCATCTTATCGTTGTCCTCTTCATTCTCGCTCATTTCGTTGGTGAACCTAACCAACCTATCAATTTTTTCCTTCGTAATCACATTGCTGCCAGATGACAGGTGTTCCCTCACCTGCTCCAGCGCTTTGCTGGGAAACTTTTTAGGCTTTGCCTTGGTGTCGTAGTAGTTGTAGTCGCTCTCGTTATTACCCTCCTTTCCATAGATTTGTTCATACCGCGACATTTCACGCCCCATATGGCGTAGCGCTCTGCGACTAAAAAAATTTACAATCTGGAAAAGAAGGAGTAATGCAAGAAGTACGTAGATAACAATGCGGGTGGTTTCTTCTTTGGTCTTCAGGGTTTTGGTTAATGCCAAATAGAGCAGGTAAAGCCCATATACCCCAACAGCAATGGAGATGAGAGCGATGACAAAACCTCCGATAACACCCAGAAAACCCAAAAATGCTTGAACGGGCATTAACACCATGAGCGAAGCGCTTACCCTAAGGTTTGCCTCAAAGTCAATGTTACCACCGCAAATGCTTGAAATTAGCAGGATGATAACTGCACCAATAAAAAGGCCAATGAGCGTTCCTATTATCGTACCTATAAAAGCCATAATGCCAAATGCGCCTCCCAAAAAGCCTAAGGAAACCACGCTTCCAAGAGTATAGAACCAGATAAAACTAAAAATGGCTGTAACTAAGCCATAAATCAGGGCTTTTAGAACAGGTTCTACCATTCCACCGGTAGTGGTCATCGACTCGAAGTACCCTTTAGGGTTTAGCAATGTATCTTTTGAGTCGGCAATGAGCTTATTAAAATCGAAAGGTTTTTCGTTCATACTGCAACAGTTTTTGGGGTTTGAGCCGAAAGTTCCGACAAAAAAATGATAAAGTCAATCCGATTCCGTAAAATGTTGTAAGGAAGAGAAGACTCTTACTCCAAATCTATTCCGTAGTGTTTCAGCTTGTTGTAGAGCGTTTTTCGGTCGATGTTAAGCAGTTTAGCCGCTCTGGTTTTATTGTATTTCACCTTTTCAAGAGTGGAGATGATAAGCTCCTGCTCGGCTTTTTCTTTGATGTTTTTTAGGCTATCAGCACCATTTGCGGGTTCCTTGGTTATAGCATCGCCCGAGACCAGTTCCGGCGGAAGGCTTTCGATGTTCAGCGTGGTTGCTTGCTCCAGCAAAACCGCCCTACGGATAACGTTTTTGAGTTCCCGTAGATTTCCTGGCCAGCTGTATCGGTGCAGTGCTTCAATAGTTTGGGGTGAAAAATCGGTTACGTTTTTTGAAAGCTCTCTGTTTGCCTGATTCAAAAACCACTGGGCGTAAACCATCAAGTCGTCCTTGCGTTCAGCAAGCGGTGCAACCCGAATGGTAAACTCGTTGAGCCGATGGTACAAATCCTCGCGAAAAGAGCCCCGATTAACCATCTCCAGCAAGTCCTCGTTGGTGGCAACTATGATTCTAACATCCACAGGGATTTCCTTGCTGCTACCAATTCGCTTAATCTTGCGTTCCTGAATGGCTCGGAGCAGGTTTACCTGCACATCGTAGGGCAGGTTTCCGATTTCGTCGAGGAAAAGAGTTCCGCCGTTGGCCACCTCAAACTGTCCAACCTTATCGGCAATGGCCCCGGTAAACGACCCCTTGATGTGACCAAAAAACTCGCTGGCGGCCAGTTCCCGAGGTAAAGCACCGCAATCAATAGCTACGAATGGCTTTCCGCTTCGCTTGCTCTCACGGTGAATCTGACGAGCCACAAACTCCTTACCGGTTCCGCTATCGCCCTGGATGATTACCGAAAGGTTTGTGGGTGCAACTATACTTATGTAGCGAGCCACTTCCTTGCTATGCTTGCTCTTCCCCTCGATGTAGGTGTATCCATCGGTATCAGTTTGGGCAGTTTGGTTTCCTGCAACGCCCAGAGCGTTCTGGATGGTAGCGAGAATTTCGTCCGGATTTACGGGTTTAGTAACATAATCGTGAGCGCCCTGCTTAATGGCCTTAACGGCCATGCGAATGTCGCCGTAACCGGTCATCACAACTACGATGGTGTTCTTGTTCTTTCGCTTGGCTTCGGCCAGCACCTCCATCCCCGATTTTTCGGGTAACCGGAAATCGGTTAGTACCACGTCGAAAAGGTTTGCCTGTATGGCCTTATAGGCTTCCTCAAACGAAAATGCCTCGGTAACCTTATGCCCGTGCTTGGTAAGAAAGGTTTTAAGCATCAGGCAAAAGGTAGAGTCATCATCTACAACAAGGATTCTGGCCATTGGCAAACGAAGCATTTATCAAGCTAAGGTAGTAAGTTTTTTGAAGAATAAGTATTACGGAAAAGTAAGATTATGCCCTTCGGCTATCAATTCGATAGCTCAACCATCAGTGTTCTTACGTTATCAACGTTTATTCCTCTTTTTGGATGTGCCCGGGAAACAACACAGCTATTGGTATTAATTCTGAAGCGTAGCACAGATGCCTGCGGGTAGGATTGTTCAAGGCTTGAAAAACGGATATCGTTAACGTAGATATTGCCAGGGTTACCGGGCTCAACAGTAAAATAACCATGTGTAAATAGCGCCAAACGTTCTACAGTTTGGCGGCAAACCTCAATATTATCGGTTTTCTTGGGTAAAATGGTATGTTTAAAGATTTTTTTATTCAGAAGGTTGACCTGCAAAACCCTGAAGCTGGCCGAGTCTTCCACCACAACCATCCAGGCAAGATTTGTGAGCGGCAATGGAGTGGTATGAATCCGGCTAAATGGGATCTCCTCCTTAGCCAATTGCTCTTTCACCTTATCCTCTATCCGAAACTTTAGGCCAAGCCCCAGTGCAAAGTACATAGCTGTTATCAGTAATGCCCCGTAAGCTACAGTCAATTTTACGCGCTGATTTCTTCTTAAAACAACCAAAACTAACGCTGCAGTTAGTATGATTAACAGATTCAGATCCACAATGGCCATGGAATCAATGGAAAAGCGGATGCTGCTAAATGGTTCAAGAAGACCGGTTCCGTAGGTGTTAAATATATCCATGAGTAAGTGCGAAAGCCAGGGAAAGAACACCAGAATCCAGCTCTGTTTAAAAGTAAGCTGCTTTTTTACCATGCGATGAACGAGCCAAGCCCCAGCTGATGAACCCAACACCAGAAGCAGCAAGGAATGGCTAAAACCCCTATGAACAAACATGGCGGTTACGGGATCAAAAAAAGGGGTAAACAGCACATCCAGATCGGGGATATTGGCTGATAAAGCACCAACAGCCAGAGCTTTAAAGCCAAGCCTGCCCTTTCCTGCTGTACTTCCTATTAGAGCGCCGGTTAGCGCATGGGTTAGTGAATCCATACAAATTAGCTACCTTTGCCAAACATTTTTAACCCTATAAAGGTTCAAATATACCAAAAAACAACGTGGGACGTAGAAGTAATCCGCTGCTTGAGAAAATCCGAATTGAGGATGTTGCTGCCGAAGGAAAGGCCATTGGACGATTCGAAAATAAAGTGGTTTTTGTACCCTTTGCCATACCTGGCGATGTTGTTGACATACAGGTTACCAACAACCGAAAAAGTTTCATGGAAGGGCATGTTGTAAAGTGGCATGAGCATTCGCCTTTGAAAATCCAACCCTTTTGCAAACACTATGGCCTTTGCGGCGGATGTAAATGGCAAAGCCTCCCTTATTCAGAACAGCTGAGATATAAACAGAAACAGGTAGCCGACCAGCTGGTGAGAATCGGAAAACTGGAGATTCCCGAAATATCACCCATTATTGGTTCTGAAAGCACCATTCACTACCGCAATAAGCTGGAGTTCACCTTTTCCGAAAGCCGCTGGCTTACCCGCGATGAGATTGAAAGCGGCCAATCCATTGAACCGCAACCCGCGTTGGGTTACCATATTCCGGGACGTTTCGATAAGGTTTTCGATGTGGAAACCTGCTACCTGCAGCCTGAACCCTCGAACAGCATCAGACTGACCGTAAGGCGATATGCATTGGATAACGACCTGCCTTTCCTTAACCTTTACACAAAACAAGGTTTGCTGAGAAACCTGATAATCCGAACAGCCAGCACCGGAGAGGTTATGGTTATTTTCTCCGTTACCCGATACTGCGATAGGGTACAGGGTTTGCTCAACCACATTAAAGATAATTTTCCTCAGGTAACATCGCTGTTTTACGTGGTAAATGACAAGCTAAACGAAACCATTAACGATTTGGAGCTGGTCCTTTTCCATGGAAAGGATCATATTGTGGAGCAGATGGAAGACCTAAGGTTCAGGGTTGGTCCAAAATCGTTTTACCAAACCAATTCCGGCCAAGCGCTTACGCTTTACCGGGTTGCCCGCAATTTTGCGCAGCTAAGCGGAAATGAGCTGGTTTACGACCTGTACACCGGAACCGGAACCATTGCCAACTTTGTGGCCAGGAAAGCCCAAAAAGTTATAGGCATTGAGTATGTGCCCGAAGCCATTGACGATGCCCGAATCAATAGCCAGCTTAACAGCATTACCAACACACAGTTTTTTGCCGGCGACATAAAGGATATGCTTGACGATGAGTTTATGAACACCCATGGCAAACCCGATGTGGTGATACTGGACCCGCCCCGGGCAGGAATCCATCCCGATGTGGCCAAAGCCCTTTTAAAGGCTGAGCCTCAGCGTATTGTTTACGTCAGCTGCAACCCGGCTACTCAGGCTCGCGACATCGCTTTGATGACCTCCTCGTACCAAATCACCATGGTACAGCCGGTTGATATGTTTCCCCACACCCACCATGTGGAAAACGTGGTGCTGCTGGAAAAACGCTGATTGATTATCGGGTTTTCTGGTAGTAGTACTGCAACTTTTTACGGAAAACACGCTCGTTAGCCTCGTTTATGCGCTTTATGAGCGCTTCAATCAGCTCCGTTCTGCCCTCAAGCTCCTTGCCCGAAACCACTTCGCCATCGGAATAAACAATTTTATCAATCTTGTACCCATCCATGCCCAGCGAGAGGGCAACCGCTGCGTTATAGTTATCGAAGATAATGACCGAAGGCATGGTGTTCACGTTGTACCGCATTACTGCGATTAGCACCCTGGCACTGATGTGCCGAATTTGGTCTTCGCCCAGATACTTGGCACCCAGGAGTAGCTTAACCAGATCGATCTGTGCCACCTGACGGTTTTGCCGAGCACGAACCATGGATTCATACTCCGCCTGGTTTGTTTTTAGGAACAGGTCGATAAAGGGTTGCGGGACTCCTTGCAGGTCTTTTAAATCGTTCTCCTTTTTACGCTTTTTGTACTCATCATGCGCCAGTTTCTGGTTATCGGGGTAGTAGTAAGCCCACTTTCGTGTCCGCTTATAGCTTTGTGTCATGGGTTTGGGTTTCCACTTGGTTTGCGGACGCATCAGGATAGGATCGGTGAGCCTGAGGTTTTGCGATTCCAATGCGTACACCAGACAGTTAATGAAATGAATGTAACCCCCACCCAGATTGCCATGCAAGGCCGACCACAGGGTTTTGTAGTTGGTGTGCTGGGTGCTATCTGTCTTGGTGTCGTCGTATATCCTCTTGCTTTTAATGTAATCAACAAACTCTCGGTCCAAGGTTACCGGATAGTAGGTGGCGGTGTTATCGGTTGTATCAACAAAAATGTCCTTTCCGGTATGGTACAACCCGCGTACGTCCATCACGTAATCGGAATCGTTGGCCAGCTTCACGTGAAGCTTATAGTCGGCCCCCCAGCGCATAGCTGCGATGGTTGGTTGCAGAACCTGCTGAGCAAACACCTCATGGGCAGCTAACCCGATGAGTACTAATACAACAAATCTTTTCATGGCTTTAGTTTTCCTTTGGTAAAGGTAGAAAATTGAAACGATGAATCGTATTTTCTGGTCAACAAATTATGTGTTACAAACCCTTATCCCTATAAACCAACGCTAATTTGTATAAATTTGCGAATACCTACTAACACGAACAGCCAAATGGCTAAACAAAAGATGCTATTCCGGATACTATTGGTAGTTTTACTATGGATTTTAGCCATTTTAATACTTCCGGCACTTTTACCCATGAGATTCCCAAGCTACAGAGCACTTGGCATAGTTATTCGTACCGATTATGTGGTTCACGTAACCCTTTTCACCTTTCTGGTTCTTCTACTTCTTCTTTTGAGAATTAACATACACAGCCCGACTTTAATAGTTACTCTACTGATTGTTGCCGCCATAGCTGAAATTTGGCAGCTTTATATCCCGCACCGAACCTATAACATTTACGACCTTATTTCAAACGAACTGGGAGTTGTTTTGGGCTATGGTTTAATTTCGCTGATAGCACTCGGTAAACGATTCCGGGAAAAGACTTCGAAAAACTCAGATTAATTTTGACTGAGCAAAAATTGAAATAATAACGCAACCTCATATGAAACACCCAAGTAAGGAAGCTTACATAAATAAGGATGAACATAGCATGGGTGATCCATCCGATTACTAAAGTGTTAATGTTGAAAGCGTAACTTACTATGAATTAATAAAGTAAAATTTTTATTCGGATGAAACGGGTAGTTGTATCTATAGTAGTTCTCTCTGTTGCTATCATTTCAATTTCCATGCTTTTCTTCTTTTGGCTTCAAAAGCAGGATATCCGCCAGTATAAGCCCTACGATGCTGTCCCCGAAAATGTCATCATCTCTGTAAATATTGAGAATTTTGAAAAATTCAACAGTTCGCTGAAAGCCAACCAAACCTGGCAGAGCATAAAGAGCATGGGGATGCTGAAAAATTTTAGCACTACCATTTCCTTTATCGACAGCCTTAGCCAGTCGGAGTCCTTGGTCCGCTCGTTTATACTCGATAGGCCCATTTCAATATCCTTCATAAATATCCCGAACCAGAATAAAACCGAAGTGCTATACTCCCTGGAGTTTCCGAAAGGAAAAAACAAATCCGACCTTTTTGAACTTATCAAGCTGCAAAGCATTGGTTTAGGACAGGTTAGCGAAGAGTTTATCGATGGAACCCCATGTTTAGTCCTAAAAATGGGAGTTAGCGCTAAGCCAGCTTCATACTTCTTTGTTAAATCGGCGAATTTGCTGCTGGTAGGAACCTGCAAGCAGGTTGTTGAAATGGCAATCAACAAGCTGAACCAAAAATCACCAAAAAAAGAGGAAAGTGTTTTCCAATCGCTTGTTCTTACCTCGGCCAAAGGGGTCGATGCAAATGTCCTGGTAAATACTTCTGAACTTGCAAAAATTACCGCTACCAACCAGAACTCCAGTATTCTGAAAGGGATTGCCGAATGGATGGGATTGGATGTTCAAATTGCCGGAGAAAAGATTCTGGCAAACGGGCTTATCCTAACATCTCAATCGGGCAACGACTTTTACCACCTGCTTACCCGTCAAAAACCGGTTCCGCTCACGCTTAACCAGTATATGCCCGTAAATACAAACTTTTTTGTCTGGTATGGGATTTCGGATATTATCCTTTTTGTTGATGATTACCGTGATTATATGGATCATCTGGGGTTAACCCAGCCCTTTAATAAAACCCTAAACGAGTTCGCAGCCATTACCCAAACGCAGCTCGACGATTTTTTAAAGCAAAACCTTGGCAACGAGGTTGCTGTTGTTAACACCACGTTGACTGACGACAAGGCTGAGTGGTTCATTCTGTTGAAGGTTAATAGCGGTTCGGCAGCCATGCAGCTTTTTGAGAAGGCTAATGCCGATGGCGAAACCGTTTCAACGGTTTTTAAGCCCGATAACCAAAGCTCTTTCACCATCATCAGTAATCCGGTGAAAACAATATTTCCTGCATTGCTGGGTAACCACTTCCTGCTGGCTAACGATTCGTACATCGCCCAAATCGATAATATTTTGGTGCTGGGGTCAAGCGTTGAATCGCTCAAACTTTTTGCCGAAAACTATACCAGGAACAATACGCTTGCAAAGGGGGCAGCATTTGAGAAAACACTTAAATCAATATCTTCTACATCGAACCTGGTATTCTTTAGCGCCGGATTTAACACCCCGGCATTCAATCAGCTGAACCTGCAGGGTAAGCAGGTTAATCTGAGCTCAGTAATTAGCAAACCAACCCCCATAGTTTGGCAAGTGGTGGGCGGCACGCCTAAACTCTTTGCCATGCTCTCCATCTCCGAAACCAATGTTAGTAAACAATTGGCTGAAGCACCAAAATCGGCTGTATGGCTCTGCAGGTTAAACTCCGAGCCATCGGGTAGGCCTCACCTGGTTAAGAATCATGTCACCGGCGAAAATGAAATTCTTGTTCAGGATACCGAAAATCTCATATACCTAATCAACAGCAAAGGGCATATTTTATGGCAGCGAAAGGTTGATTCCCCCATACTTGGTGATGTTGTTCAGGTTGACCTGTTTCGTAACCGTAAGCTTCAAATGGCCTTTGCCACCTCCAAATGGATTTATGTTATTGATAGAAATGGCAAGGACGTGGAAAGCTTTCCCGTTTCGCCCCAAGCCGATATTGTCACACCTCTCTCGATTTTTGACTACGACCACAATAAAAATTACCGCTTCGTAGTGGCTGCCTCAAACAGAACGATATACTGCTTCGACTCCAACGGAAAACCTGTTAAGGGATGGACAAACTTTAAAACCGAAACCCCGGTTACTAGCAGAATTGGTTTAGCCCAGGTTGGAGGGAACGACTACCTGGTGGTTTTTGACAAAAACCGGCCCTACCTCCTAAACCGAAGGGGTGAGGAGCGAGTAAAGATTCTCTCACACTTCTGCAAGGCAAACAACGCAGAGTACTACCTAACAGCCGATTCAAAAGGGCAAAAACACATCATAACCACCGATACCCTGGGCGTAATAAAGAAATTATACTTCGATGGTACAACCCGGGAGCTCACCCTAAAACCCTATTCGTCCGACCACACTTTCCGCTGTATTACAGCGGAAGAAGCTACCCTTTACCTATACATGGAATCCAACACCCTATACCAGTACAACCCAAAGGGCGACTTACTAAATGTGGCCATACTGAACAACGGAGTTTTTTCCGAAGGCCTGCTTCAGCCCATCAGAGTTGGAGGCAACACCTACCTGTTCGCATCGGCAAACGATCAGCTGCTTGCCTACAACTTGAAACTACAGCCGATAAAGCAGCTCAATAGCCCCGGAACCATTCCATTGATAGTAGTAAACGAAAAAGAAAAACATCTGGTAACCCTATCAAAAGAGTATGGCGTTGTTTGCTTTGCCATGAAATAAATAGCTATCTTTGCAAACCGTTTTAAAATAGGCAGATGTCCGCTTTTCTTACATTTATTTTTTACTTCTTACTCACCCTTTTCTTGCTGGGTTTGATTGGTCGTATTGCCCTTCGTTTATGGCTGCGGCGTTTGTATAAAAAGATGAACTCGTTTACCGAAAATCATCCTGGCGGATTTGCCGATCAAAGTCAAAATCAACCCAAAAGGGGCAAAAGGAAGATGATCGACAAAAACGAAGGGGAATATATTGATTACGAAGAGATGGATTAACCGCTAAACCAAATGAATCATGGCCGAGGTTGTTGCAGGTATTGATATTGGTGGAACCAACACAGTTATTGGAATAGTAAACAGGGGTGGTGATATACTTGCCGAGTGTACTTTCCCAACCCGATGCCAATCCACTTTCGATGCATTCGTAAAAACCCTAACCGGAGAGATAGAGCGCTTGCTCATGGAACTTGGGCATGAGCATAAGTTGGTTGGCGTGGGCGTGGGCTCGCCAAATGGTTCGTATCACCTTGGTGCCATTGTTGATGCCCCAAATCTTGAGTGGAAAGGGATTCTACCACTGTGTAAAGAGATAACCAATCAAACCGCTGTTCCCAGCGTGGTTACCAACGATGCCAATGCTGCTGCCCTGGGCGAAATGCTTTTTGGTGCCGCCAAAGGGATGAAAAACTTTGTTGTCATTACCCTTGGAACCGGTTTAGGAAGCGGCATTGTGGTTGACGGCAAACTGGTGGTGGGCCACGAAGGTTTTGCCGGTGAGTTTGGTCATGTAGTTGCAAAAGCAAACGGCCGTCAGTGCGGGTGTGGCAAACGGGGCTGTCTGGAAACCTACGCTTCAGCAACCGGGTTAAGGCGTACCGCCTTTAAAATGATTGCCGATAGCAACCAACCCAGCATGCTCCGGAATATGACCTACGATAAGTTAAGTGCAAAAATGGTTACGGAGGCAGCCAAGAACGGCGATCCATTAGCTAGGGCTGCATTTGAGTACACAGGATTAATTTTAGGTACCCGCTTGGCCGACCTGGTGGCCATTCTAAACCCTGAGGCCATCTTTTTCTTTGGCGGTTTGGCTAATGCCGGAGAACTGCTAATGGACCCTACCCGTCGCTACATGGAGGAGTACATGTTCCCGATTTTCAAAGGAAAAGTTAAGCTTATGCTCTCCGGTTTGCAAAATAAGAACGCTGCTGTGCTAGGTGCTGCCGCTCTTATTTGGGAGGAACTGGAAAAGGGCAGGCTCTAACCGAATGCCTCCCAGTTCTTAGCTAAACCACCCATACCGGTCTCACGGTAGGCTACCTGAATATCTCTACCTGTTTCTGCCATGGTCTCCACCGCTTGATCAAACGATACCTTATGCCCCCCATCGCTGGAAAGGGCGTATACCGCACATGAGTACGCTTTGGTTGCAGCAATTGCATTGCGCTCAATACAGGGAATCTGCACATACCCCATCACAGGGTCGCAGGTTAAGCCCAGGTTGTGCTCCATAGCCATTTCGGCTGCATACTCAATTTGTGTTGGCGAACCTCCCATTATCTGTGTCATGGCTGCGGCTGCCATGGCACAGGCAGTTCCAATCTCGCCCTGGCAACCCACTTCGGCACCCGATATGGATGCGTTATACTTAACCAGGTTACCAATTAATCCGGCCGTAGCCAATGCTCTTAGCATCTTTTGCTCGGTAAGATGCTCCTCGCTGTTCAGGTAAAACAGAACACCGGGTAGTACACCGGAAGAGCCACAGGTTGGCGCTGTTACAATCTTACCACCGGCAGCATTTTCTTCGGCCACAGCAAGCGCAAAGGCAAATAGCAAACCAACATGCTTCATGGTTCCATGCGAATTCATCGCCTTGGTGTACTGTGCCGAGGCACGTCGGGCAAGCTTGATTGGACCCGGCAGAACGCCTTCGTTATCCACCCCTCGCTTAACCGTTTCGCGCATGGTTTGCCATTTTTCCGCAAGGAAATCCCATATCTCACTTCCCTCGTTGTCCTCAACAAACTCCCATAGGGTTTTGCCCTCCCTGCGACACCAGGATAGGATATCGGTCATGGTGGTAAGCTGGTAAACCTGCTTCCCATTTATCAACCCATGCCTGTCCTTCAGGTCTCCTCCGCCTATGCTATAAACCTCCCAATGGTCAACCAAAGCGCCTCCCTCCTCAGCATACGCTTCGATAATCATACCGTTAGGATGAAACGGCAAAGTTTCCTCTGGTCTCCAGATAACCTCAACCTGCTTGGGCAGAAAACTTTTTCGGAGAGCACTATCGGTATGGTGTCCCTTGCCAGTAAGTGCTAAACTTCCGTAAAGTGCAACCCTGAAAAAGTTCGCTTCCGGATGACGCAGCTTCATGATTTCTGCAGCACGCGCCGGCCCAATTGTATGGCTGCTCGAGGGTCCGTATCCTTCCTTATATATCTCCTTAATTGAAAGCATGCTATGCAAAATTTTGGCAAATCAACACCAATTTTTTTTCAGGCGCAAATTCTTTATAGCTTATTAACATCATTCGGAGGTTTGTCAAATACTTTGTTTTCCTTTGACAAAATTGTATTACCTTTAAACATAATTAGATCTAAACCAATGAACAAGCGGATCGCCATCCTTATCGTTGTTGATGTACTTCTAACCGGTCTTTCGTTTTGGTTTGCTGCCTTGTTAAAAGGGGTTTCCTTTTTCTCTTACCTTAGCCGTTACCAAAACGGTTTCTTGATTTTCCTGGTGATTTGGATTCTTTGTTCGTTAATCTTCGATAAGTATTCCTTTACCTCTTATTCGCTCAAACTGCTTAGCAAAAATATTTTAAAAGCAAACATCATTGCCCTTGCTTTGGTAACCATTCTCATTTTCTTTACCCGCAGCGATTTTTACTCTCGCTTTCTGGTTTTTACAACCATAGCAACCATAACCACTCTGGAACTTTTTATTTACAATCTTTGGGGCATCCTCAAACGGACCCAGGTTATCCCCGACGATGTGCTGGGACGTGTTGAACGCACCGTTAAGCGCTTTCACACTGAGCCAAAAATAACCGAGGAGGCGATTGACCCCACACGTATCAAAACGGTTCAGAAAGCCATCCTATCTGACTTTAGCCGGGATGTTTATTGTTTTCTGGAGCAACACACCGCCCTGTTTAGCGATAAAACCCTGCTGATTGCAACCACTACCAACTTCAACATTCTTAACCAACCCGACGATACCTTTAAAACCATAATTAACCTCAAGCGCGTTAACGATATTCGCCGTATCAATAAGTTTTTCGAGGCAGTGAACCAAAAAATCCCCAAGGGGGGAATTTTTGTTTGTATGGCCGAAACCCAGGAGCAACGTAAAAAACGATTACTGAATAAATTTCCTCCAATACTAAACTACTTATACTACTTTTTTGATTTCATCCTTAAGCGGGTATTTCCAAAATTTTCCTTTACTAAGGGCATCTACTTCCTTCTTACTCGTGGGGAAAACCGCGTAATCAGCCGTGCCGAACTGTTGGGCCGGCTATACTCCTGCGGCTTCGATGTAATTGATGAGCAGGAAATTGACCGCATGTACTACGTAGTGGCTCAAAAGATTCGTAAACCATACTTTGACATGGAGCCCACGTATGGACCGCTCATAAAGCTCCGCCGAATTGGAAAGGGGGGAAAATTTATCAAGGTTTATAAGTTCCGTACCATGCACCCTTACTCCGAGTACTTGCAGGAGTATGTTTACCGTAAGCACAACCTTCAGGAGGGTGGCAAGTTTAAGGACGACTTCAGGGTTTCGACCCTTGGCCGATTCATGCGTAAGCTATGGATCGATGAGCTCCCCATGCTTATCAACCTACTTCGCGGAGAGCTGAAAATTGTGGGAGTCCGACCGCTCAGTCAGCACTACTTCAGCCTCTACTCCAAGGAGCTGCAAGAACGAAGAGTAAAGTACAAACCGGGATTGATTCCCCCTTTCTACTTTGATAACCCAAAATCACTGGAGGAAATTATGGCCTCCGAGATCAAGTACCTCGATGCCTACGATAAAAACCCCTTGCTAACCGACCTACGATACTTCATCGTGGCCCTTTATAACATCGTTTTCAAACGCTACCGTAGCAACTAAAAACCCCAGTTCATCCCAGCTTCAAACTGAAACTGCCTGCCTAACAGGAAACCTGGAGTATAGCTGTAGCCCGAACTGTTTCTGATATCATTAACTCCGCCCGATAGGTGAATGTAACCATTGTGAATGACTTGGTAACGGGCTCCCAATTTCCAAAAGGTTTGCGACCACTCCACCTTATCCATAAAGGGCAAACCAAGTCGTTCGGTAGTAATTTTAGCATAATCGGGTCCCTTACGACTCTTAGTAAAGCTTCCAAAAAACTCTAATCCTCGAACCGGAATATAGCCGAATGCCAGGTATATCTCATCGGCATTATCCGTGAGGTAGTGTCCCAGGTTAAACCGGTTGCTCTCAAAGGTGGTGGTTTCAATGATGTGCTTGTAGGTTAACGGATTAGTTCGGGTGTACTCAGCAACCACCCATAGATTGCTGAGCGGTATATCCCAGATCCTGAACCCCGCTTTCAGGCTATAAAAATTACTATGCTTATCGGGTTTGAACATGTTCTTCATCGATAGCTCATCCAAAAACAGGGTGGTGTAAAGGTGAACATACCTTACATTATATGAGGAAATATCGAAAAACATTTGCGAGTTCTGGCCCGTATCGTTTCGCATGCCGTTCAAGTGGTGGTCAACCGATTTGTAGAACAAAAATGGAATCAGATAAGCGGGCTGAACCCCTATATCAGAATAAATGATTGAGTTCCCGGCCGAAAGGTTTAGCCCCTGCAAGGGCTTAAAGGTAATCAGGTTGGCTGCGATGTATTTACTATGGAAAACCTTACGCGATTGTCCTAAGCTTATGTAGGTTCTCGCTGAATCTATCACCTGCGACACCAGCCAGCCATGAATGTAGTTCAGCTCCAACCACGATGCGGGCTTTACGTTCAACTTTATCATGGCAAACGAAGGGGTTCTCCCTCCCAAAATATTGGTTCCGTTATACCCTGAGCCCCACTGTATATGATCCTTTACTACCCCAACGCTCCCCCATCGCCAGGCGTAGATTATGCCACCCCGCATCTCGCTGAATTCCCCACCTTTCCCGTTAATCTTATAGTTTCCTCCCTGGTATTGAACTAGGTAAGCGGGCATGGCTAATCTCTGGCTCTGAGCATAGTCCCTAAGGCTTGCGTAGAAACCCCAGCTGCCTATGTTACCGAACGTTTCAGCACCAACCCACCGATTATACGCTAAAGCGCTGTCATTTTTAATAATATCAACCCCAAGTAACGGGTTGATAGCGATACTGTATGTGGAATCGGAACTATACAGTAAATCAAAACGTTTTTTCTGAGTAATCCCTTTGCCTTTGGCAAAATCGGACAGGTAAAAATCCAGCTCCTTTTGCTGCCGGGCATTGAGTTGTTCCCTTTTTCCATGCGCAACAAGCAAAAGCTCAGCAATGTAGCTTCGGCTGTATGGCTTAACAGAGGTATTGGGCGAAATGATTCTGATGGTTGCCAACTCATCAATAAACTCATACACCCCCGAATTCGATATATGGTGATAGGTTTCCTGAGCCTGAACTGCAGCAAAAGCCAGCAGCACCAGATGCAGTATTAGAATCTTCTTCATGTAGAAACTTGTTTTTGTAAAGTTATAACTATTACCAATTTAATGCCCTAAATGTTACCTTTGCTTCGATACAAATTACAATTTGATGCAAAGCAAACTGTTTTTTAGGGCCAGTGTAGCCCTGCTGCTGGCAGCTACATTATCGTGCAGCACCACTAAAAAGTTGCATCAGCTTACCAGCGATGCCAACACTGCATTCAGCAATGGCGATTACAAAACCGCCCTTGCGGGATACGAGCAGCTCATGGCTGGCGAAAAAAATACAACCGGTGAGGTTTACTGCAAAGCCGGCATATCGGCTTGGGAACTGGGTCAAACCGAAAAAGCCATCGACTACCTTGAAAAGTCAAAGCAACTCAATGCTATAAACCCACAGGGGTACATCGCGTTAGCCAAGGCGTACCGTAAAATCGATAATCTTTCGCGCGAAATCACAAACCTGGAACTCTGCCTTGAGCGCAACCCTGCAACCCTAAAGCAAACCGCCACCGAGATGCTTTTCGACGCTTACGTGCGGAGCGAAAACTGGCAGCCAGCCGATTCGCTCTGGAACAACCTTAACCCACTGCAACAGGAAAACCTATTGCTTAAAACCGGCTACCTCAAGGTGAAACGCAAGCTCTCCCAAACCGATAAGGCTGTTGAGCTGGCAAAAAGTATTCTGAAGATTGATAAAAACAATACCGATGCGCTCGATTTTCTGGCAGAATACCACTACAAGCGAGCCGATGAGCTGTACGTCAGGGAAATGAAGGCTTACGAGAGCAATAAAACCATGAAGCAGTACCGCCAGCTCACCGACGCGCTGAAGCAGGTTAACGCTGATTTCAAGATTGCCCGCGATTACCTTGAAACTCTCTACAAAATTAACCCTGACAAACGCTACGCCCGGTATTTGGGAAATATCTACACACGTTTTGAAAATAAGCAGAAAGCTGCCTACTGGTACAAGCTGGCTAGCGATAAGTAGATACTATAAAAAAATATTGCTATATACCACAAAACCACTTAAGATAGTAACCCGAAATATGATAAAGCCCCGATAAATCGGGGCTTTCTGGTTTTGCTTAACAAAACGTTAGAACGCAAAACTATTCGGAACATGGTACTGTGGCCCCGTTTCGGGAATTTTGTAAACATTCACGTCAACTGTATTTGAGCCCGTATTGCTACAACCATTTGCCGATGTTACAACAGGAATAGAATAGGTAATCACCCTACTTGGATTTGGCCCAAGCCAGGTTAAACTACCTGTTGAGTAAACATAATTAGGATTATTGCTATTCAAACTATAAGTGTTCGTGCCATCGGTTAAGTCAAAACTATAAGGAGAAGTGCCACCGGCAAAAGTTATAGTTAACTCGGTTTGGTCACTATCACAAACTGAACTACTTCCTGTAATAACTATGGTTGCAGTGGGTCGTTGGTTAACTGTAACAGCTCGGGATAAGGGAGCGCTATTTCCACAACCATTAGTTGTGTAAACACTGACATTTCCTGATGTTGCTGCCGGCCCGTAATCAATTGAAATGGCATTTCCAGTGCCATTAATGGTGGCTCCAGTACCGGAGTAACTCCAGGTATAGGTTAGGGTTGGATTATTTGCAACTGAGTAACCCACGTTTACGTCTCCCTGACAAACATTATCATCGAATAAAACGAAATCGGCAGGCGTTTCAGGTAACAATGGGAAAGAAATGTTAACATCATCGGTCGATGTACAACCTCCATTTGTGATAGTCCAGCGTAGAACGTAGCTATTTCCGTTTATACCATTGAACAAACTGTTGGGTAATGTTGGTTGAACAACAGTACCTCCTAATCCGGAAACTATACTCCACTGTCCGGTTCCTACCGTTGGCGTGTTTGCTGCAAGGGTTGCCTGGGTTGCACCACATAGCGACTGATCAAGTCCAGCATCGGCGGTAGTTGGAACTGTGTATGTTGTAACTGGTGTTGGATCAATAACTCCTGCAGTCGGGCTGGAAGGGCTATTGTAGGTAAAGCTGGTAAGCTGGTAGGTGGCCCCAATTGCATCAGTAGGTAAAACGTAGGGTTCAGCGGTAACCGTAACGGGTGTTTGAGGAACTCCATCTTTGGTGTACCCTAATATGTAGTTAAACGGACGAACCGCACCTATGAATGCAACAGGAATACCTGCATTTCCACAAACCGGGCCTGAAGGGTTCAGCCTTGCCCGAGGTTTCGTAGTGTTAATACAAGCGGTGGTTACACTTTCCCAACCCGAAACAGGAATTGTTACTCTTGCGGTTGTAGTTACTGTTCCGTAATTGTTGTTTCCAGTAGCTGTAGAGGAGCGCTCAGTCCAAACACCAGCATTATCATAAGCAACCCTCATGTCGGATAAACCATTTTGAGTCATCAAGGGCGTTAGGTCGCTTGCGGGATCCCAGTCAAGAGCAATATAGGCACTACCACCCGATGGAACCGAAATATTCCAGTACTCCAAGGAGTTAACATAAGTAAGGGGTGCCGCATAGCTGTTATAGCTGGGATTAGGCGTAAAGAACTCCGCCGTCCACTCTAGAACTCCTGGTGTATATGCCTCAGGCGAAATAACTGAGAGTTTACTACCTAAGGTAGTTCCTTTACCTATGGGGAATCTGAAGCTATCGCTCGAAAGAATGTTCTTTGTGAGAGGACCATCAACAAATGAAGTTGAAGAGCCCGCAGCGGGGATTACGCAATTGATCGCTGTATTCACAATTTTCATACGATTTGTAGCCGAAGTATGGATTATACCATTAGTAAGGTAGAGGTTACCTCCCACCTCAATTGTGCCATTTGTGCCAATGCTTAACCCGTTCGAATTGTTAATTACCAGGTTATTAAACTTATTGCTCCCGCTGAAATCGCCCAGAGGACCCCCAACGATTTGTGCAGAACTTCCGGCAAACTCAACAGTGGCATTTGCTCCGGTTCCTGCTATAAAAGAGCCGGTGCCGTAACGCTCCATAGTTCCAAGTATGGTAAGCTTACGGTTATTGGCTGAGTTGTCAACAATTGGACCATTGATGAGCAACTGCTCACAAATGGTTAGATTCTTGGCGGGCAGGTAACGACTTCCCGTTCCGGTAAAGCGAAGCCTACGAACCGATGAGTATAAATCGGCCACAACATTATAATTGGTTGAACCGCCATACTCCAAGGTGCCTCCAGTTGAACAATCCATAAAGCTATCGTAGCGACCTGCAGGAAATGGCCCACCATCAACATAAAGTGTACCTTGACCTGAAACTATGCCTATGTTATGGCCATAGTAGGGTTGAACAGAACGCAATGTCCCATTTATTGTGGTTCGATAGGTAAATGCCTGGTTTTGATTTATTGTTACACTGTCCTGGGGGCTTATAGTAACTATGAATCCATTAGGACCACCGGTAAGTGTATAGGGGTCTCCTCCAGTTTGAACCCACACCGATGGATCATTCCAGTTACCATCCTTGGTTGATGTAAATTGGGGTATATTATTCGGAATCGCAGGGTCCTCTCCGGCAGTAAACTCTCCGTTCAAATCATTGGC
Organism: uncultured Bacteroidales bacterium; assembly: GCA_937926785.1. Taxonomy (GTDB): domain Bacteria; phylum Bacteroidota; class Bacteroidia; order Bacteroidales; family Tenuifilaceae; genus Tenuifilum. The sequence goes on from CALBBQ010000006.1 coordinate 72,409, forward strand.
ATTCACTAAATAGAAGGTAATTGTGTTGTTGGCTTCATCCACATTATCGGTGGCCGGTCCAGGCGCAGCCTTACTCCAGCTACTTCCTCCTATTGTTCGTGCAGCAATGTAATCGGGTTCATTACCTCTAACATCAGCATCTTTATAGTTGAAAACTAAACTACCGTTAACACCTGCAACCGCATTATTCTCTACTTCCCAGTAATACTTTAGTACTCTGGTTGGATCCAAAACTCCGGGGTGATTGCTATTGATAGCATTTACTCGAATGTAACCTGTTGTGGTATTATCAGTATAGGTGAAGATAACAGGGGTATATTTTCCACTCACACCAAGAGGATAGGTGAAAGTCTGTGCTGCACCGGAGTATGAGTTAAAATATTTACGAACTCCTACATTACTGAATACCCCATCAACCTCAATCATCTTGGCTGCACTGAATGGTGAGCCCAACAGGTTACTATTCACACCAAGGGTCAACATGTACTGGTTTATGTTGAAAATACCCTGGGTTAATAGCAAATCCTTAGTTAGGGTTATGGAGTTTTGTAATCTTGAACCATTTAGGTTATTAAGTTCCAACGTGCTGAAAGTTCCGGTCCCTGAAATGTACTGAAGATTTGTTCCGTTTAACAGAATACCCGTGCCCGTTCCGTTATCGGTATATGTAGCGTTATTTGCAAGGTTACCCTTAAGATTAACCTGGTAACTGCCGCAAGCAAAAGTTCCGCTTATTAAAGTGAGATTTCCGTTAACTGTAATACTATTTGAAGCAAGAGTTACCGAAGTAATCGGATTGATTACAAGAGAATTGAATGTTGTTGCAGTTGTACCAAGTATTTGCTGAACTCCTCCGTTAAATGTGGTTACGTTGGTTCCAGGAGTATAGGTTCCGTTGTTGGTAAAATTACCTTTAAGCGTTACGTTTATGTTATTAGCCGTAAAGAAGCTTTGATTATTCGTTAGGGTAAGAGAACCGTTCAGTACCAAAGGGTTCACCATCAGGTTTAGCGTTGCAGTGCGTGCTGTGGCAACTGTTTTTCCGGTGACCACGACGTTATTTAAAGCGATATTTGCATCCATTCGGTAGTTCTGGGCTACATCAACAGTTGCCCACGAAGCAGGAGTTTGAGTAAATATTATCGTGCCGCCGGTTACACTTCCGCTTGCAGGACGGATATATAAGTCGCCAAATGTTGTTCCCCCTCCTCTTACGATGGTTATGGTACCTCCGCTCATGCTGAATACGCTTCCTGGGTTTGCCACTTCGAGTTTAGCACGCGTCAGAGCTGTTGCATCGGCACCTTGACCGTTTATGATTACCTCACCTCCTGTTTGATAGTACTTGAGTATACCCGTGGTAGTAGAGGTGCTCCTGCGGATCTGCCCGTTTATGAATAGTTGGCCCCCGTTAATTACTAAGGTAGAATTCCCATCGCCAGTATAAACAATATCGTTATTGTTGTTAGTTGTTCCGTTAATGGGGCCAACAAATACACGCCCAGCCTTAACAGTTAGCTTGCCTGCAACGGTTATATCGTTAGTGTTAACATTAGAATTGGCTATCAGGATATTCCTGTTACCTGAGTTATTGGGGTAATCTATATATAAACCTGCTGTTTCGGGAATAATAAAAGGAGTGGTGGTTGAAATGGTAAAGTCGCTGCTAGGATTATTTCGTCTGTAAACCAGTGTACCATTTCGGAGGGTTAACCAGTTATTGGTAGGCGTTACCAGTAATCCACCAATGCTGATAATTAGTGAGTCGGCCTGTGTGCTGCCTTTATCTATAATAACGGTTCCAAATCGGGTTACGGGGTTGTTCATGGTATTGGTAACGCTTGAACTACCTGAACCAAAGAAAGTCAAAGGTATATTTGTGAAATCACATTCCCTGGGGGTTGTAATACCTCCACCGGTTGCTCCGGTAGTATTATTAACCAGGTTACCCCCTATGCTCATTTGCGCAGTTGATGCATCCCAGTTATCTATTGCTGATGCTGAGTTAACCAGAACATTTCCTTTGACTACAATTGACTGGGCAATAGTACCGTTACCGTACCACACCAAAGCTCCGCCTTGAATGTCTAAATTACCATTAACGGTTATCGTTTTTGGAATTCGAACTGCTGGAGCTGTAGGATAGTCAACATTCCATGTTGGACAAAACCAGGAATCGGCATTTTGCCCTCTGGTAATGAGATTCCCGTATATCAATAAATCATTATTGGGGAAAATAACATTGGAACCACCTAATGGCGATAGAATAAGATTTCCATATTCTTTAATCCCGTTTGGAAGATAAAACGTTGTTCCTGCAATAGGATTTGTAGTGTAGAGTTCTGTTGTTCCTAAGTTTACATTAAAATCCGAATAGTCCCCTGAAGGGAAAGAAAAAGTCCTAACTGTAGTCCAAGCAAGCGGACCACGATCAGTTGTCAATCTAAAGTTACCATTCCCATTCGGATGGTTGAGTACCAAAGCAAAATTACATGCTGGATTATATCCAATATCCAAAACCGAGCCGGCTTCTATCTTAAGAATTGCACAACTTCGAACATCAGTATTAGGAGTTGTCAAATTGGTATTCAAGAAAACCGAATCGGCACCGCCAATTATTGCTATATCACCGGCTCCCGGTACGGCTGCTGCCGCTGGTCCGGTGTGGCTAACCGTTGACCATGTATTAACATCCCCCCATAATCCATTCTGCCTACTATAGTAAACGGTTGGCGTGCCAAACGGATTGGTGGGGTTATCGTCGCCAGCCGTATAGTCGCCATCCAGGAAGTTTACATTTTCAAGGAAATTTCCCGTACCTGGCTCTCCTATGGTGTTGGCAGACTCATCCACATCGTTGGTATTACCGCGTGTCCAAGTAGCAGTATTAATATTGAACCTGGCGGCAACGTAGCCGTCCTCTGTGATGCCGGCACCCGTTACTACATCGGCCTGGTCATAAGTAAAGCCCATTGTCGCTGTAGCCGAACCTAATGTCATACCGCTGGTTTTAACACGCCAGTAGTAAGTTAGCGAACGGTTCTTTGTGGTTGTAGCCGGGTGCTCATAGCCAACGGGTACAACTGTTATATCGCCCCATGCAGAAGGCGTTCCGCTAATACTTATGGTGGCAGGAGTAAATGCAGGTGCAGCATGCATGGTCGATGGCGCTCCCACCGGGAAGGTAAAACTGGTTGACCCCGATGCGAATGTGCGGGTAACCCCACCATTACCGGCTTGACCGGCACTGGTAATATACCTATTTGAACTTACACCTACTATACTTGCTGTGGAAGTAAACCTAATGTTATAGGAACTAATATCAAGCAGCTTATCCTGAGAGAATGTTAACGTTCCCGATATGGTTATGTTAGCCTTTAACCTTACCGGAGCAGCTAGTGCATCGGTGTTGTTTAGCTCCAGGTTCTTGAATATGCCGTTTCCATCTCCATCAATATCGGTAGGATCATCATCGGAAATAACAATCTTTCCGTTGCCCAAATGCAAGGCACTATTGTATATGTACGACGTGGTGGTGGTGGTTGAAGGGATTAGCGAAATAGTTTTCCCTCCATCGTTTAGAGTACCGGAGGTAAGCATCAGCGAATCCTGAACTTGAAAATCGGTTTGTGTACCCGCAAAGTTCAGTATTTTTCCAGCCAGCTTATCCATCCTGAACTTCTTAAACACTAAGGGTGTTGTTGTGTTAGAAGTTATGGTCTGGTTAACATCGCCGTTAAAAATGGTCCAATTGGTACCAGTGGTATAATTAGTGCCGTTGGCCACAAACATATTACCGCCAATGGTAACATTCAGGTTGTTTGCATTAAAATCCCCAGAAAGTATTGAAAAATTACTTAGCACGGTTAAGGGATAGGTATCGAGCATAACCACACTAGAACTGCTTTGGCGGTTAACGGTAAAGTTACCGAATTGTGCTGTTGAGATTACCCTAAAGTTAGGCGAATCGGCAGCGCCACTACCCGTGTAGGGCTGAATAACAATGGATCCTCCGGTTACATCAACATTAGTAGGATCGCATCTTACCTCAAAAGCTTTCTGCCTACTCGGAATTGTACCATCACCACAAACATCATAGATGTAGATAGTACCTCCGCTTATGTTAAATACATTGGCCGTTTCGTTGAGGTTAAAGGTACCAATATCACCATTTAATCCGCCAGTACTACGATTTGTGTTTAGTGGCGCAGCTACTAAATCGTTTACCGAAGTATAAGCCGAAGGAGTACGAAGAAAACGCCCCCGCAAGTGGAATGTTCCACCTGACTGAGAATAAGATGCTAATCCTCCACCCGAACCGGCAGTTCGATACTGCTTAGCATCAACAACACCCCCGTTAACCTCGAATTGTCCCGAAGCTACAGCCCACTGAATAAATCCTCCGCTCTCGCGGGTAGAGATATAACCCTTGTTAACCTTAAGTAAACCATAAATCGAGAATGAACTGCAACCGGCACCGGTATTAATACCCATTGCGGCATTATTTGGAGCCGAAACCCCATAGGCAACGTTAACCTCGCGGTAATCGTCTGCAGTTGTGAGAATCACCACATTATCTCCATCGAGCACCAAAGCACCATTCCCTGGAACATAAAAATCAGAATTAGGACCCCCGGTGCCCACATCGCAATTCCCCTCCGTTAGCGATGGTATAATGGTTGTACCCTGAAGAATAAGTGTCCCCGTTCTAATCCATAAAGCCTTGTCAAGGTTTGGATTGGCTGTTCCGCCGTATCCTCCCGCAATGTTGGCCCCAAAGAGTCTAAAATGGTTATAGTTTGTTGAGTAAACAGTTAAACTGTAGGTTTGATCAACGCCTTTATCGAGTACAAGGTTGTAAAAATCGGTTATACCATTACAGTAAAGGGTATTGCTACTGGTACCCCTGAAGTAAACTGTTGCATAGCCACTGGTAGGGCCTAAGGTTATTGGGGGTAAAAGATTATATACCGGATATGTTAGGTTGGTAAACCTAACGGTTCCATGATTGGTGAAATCGCCATACACAACTACCCGATGCGATTGAGTATCGTAATAGTTGGTAAACGGAGCTGTTCCTCCTTCGGCAACATCAGTTGGATTGGTAGTTGTGTTCGTTACGCCGTTGCCAACTGTTATTGAGGCTCCACTCTCTACAGTTACGTTACCCATTATGGTAAGCTGCCTACGAGCTGCTGTATTATCGTTAATACGGTAGGTCCCCTTCATGACGTGCAAATCGCCATTAAGGGTAAGGTTGTTTAATTGAGTTGCCGTTACACCGGGAGCGTTAATACGAAGAGTGTTATAAGTAGTTTGTGCTACAGGTAAGGTAAAGTTAGCCGCATTGTTATACTCGGTAATACCGCCACCCGAATTCACAAACGTGTTTGTGGTTGCTGCAGGAAAGTTAACCGATGCAAGCTTGAGAGTTCCTTGCCCATTCAACTCTTTGAGGGTGTTGGTAAACCTATAGGTTGACATGTTCAGGATTCCTCCCTCGTTTATATTTACTTCCAGGTTCGTAGTCGTAACATCAGATGTTAGAGTAACCGTACGTCCCGAAAGAATAACCACAATATCACCGTCGGTGGTTGGTGCTCCTATATTGTTGTAAGTAGTTCCACCAGGGTCATCAGTCCATGTTGCTGGGTCATTCCAATTGCCGGTTTGGTAAGAAAAGAATGTTTGGGGTGGATAACCGGCTGTCCACTCTGTTGTTGTGGCTGAAATATTTGTAGTGCCAGTAATAGTAAAGGTTTTAGCGATATCATTAAAACTCTGGGTTCCTGATGGAATGGCCCATGCACCAGCTGTTGGCCGAACCCATATTTTTGACGGGTCAACCGGGTTTTCGGTGGCATCATACTTGAATGTAAGCGTTGCGGTGGTTGCGCCACTCCCGGTAACCTGCCAGTATCGCTTTAAGTACTGCGATCCAAGTGTTGTGCTAAAGATTGTTCGTAATCTTAGAAATGTGGAACCGGTAATGTTTTCAGCTGTAACCGGTGCGTAAATTCCATTGGAACCTATGGGTAAAGTATAGGAAGTTGATGCAGTAACCCCTTTCTGTAAATATCCATTTCCGTTGATGTCGATATACGCACTACTACCAAAGGAGCCCTGAATTGCCGTGGCTGCAGTACTGGTAACTAACAAATTGAAATTGCCAAGCTGCAGTAGCCCACTGTTAAGGTTAAGGGTCCCATTGACAGTTACATTGTTAATCAGTGTTTTTAATCCACCTCCACTAAGTGTTAGGTTCTGATAGTTAGGGCTTGCTATTACCTGCTGGTCTCCTGCACGGGCATAGGTTACCGTACTGTTAGAACCTGCCGTTGTGTTCAAAGCGGTAATAGCATTGGAGGCTCCATAAAGGTTAAGCTGATGGGCTAAGCCAGCACCTGTCATGGTAATGGTACCAGTAGCATCGTATAGATTCCCGTAAACATTTATGGTTTTCACTGTGGCTGTGCCAAAATCAAGAATTCCTGCAATGATTACATCTCCATTTAAGTCCCAAGTTGATGATGCGATTCCTGCCGAAAAAGTTACGCCCGCTTTAATGCCTAGTGTACCATTTACTGTAAGAGATCCATTACAGGTTTTAGTATTGCTTGTAGCAAGAGTAAGATTTCCGTATTGCGGCACCGGTGAAACGGTTTGATCTCCATTCGATTGGTACACAACACTGCTATTTGAATGCAGATAGATATTACCTGCAGTATAGTTCGTTGGGAATAAAACATTTGTTGCGTTAATTGTATTACCTAACTCTAAAGTTGTTCCATCGCCCATGGTCATGGTGCCTGCTGCATTCCCTGTAATCTGAAAGGTATTGGTATAAACTGTTGCGGTTCCCGAAATGCTGAAGTTTCTGTTTATTGTAATATTGTTCGATAGGGTTTTCGTTCCGCTCCCCGATGCTGTTAAGTTCCAGTATCCAACGGTGGGTATGGGGATAATATTCTGAACTGCTCCATTAAAATCAATTGTGCTGCCGTTAGTAACATATCCACCCGAAGTAAATGTTGCCGATAACGTAAGTACTCCGGCAATCCCAACCGTTCCTGTATTGCTGAATGTTACGCTGTTGGAGGTGCGCGTCCCGCTTATTGAGAGGTTATAATAGTTAAAAGCGGGAATAGTTTGCGATCCGGTACCGTTGAATTCTACAGTATTGTTGGTAACCACATATCCTCCTGTGGTGAACGCAGCACTGGGGCTAAAAACATTTGCTACCCTTATTGTGCCTCCACTAACAAGGGTTACATTGTTTGCCCCGTGGTTGTTGCTGATGGATAGATTCCAAAAATTATAGGTATTTATGGTTTGCGCACCTGTACCATTGTAGTTCACTGTCCCCGACGTAGGTCCAGCAGTAGTGCTTCCGCCAGCGGTTGAGGTTAGATAGCCTCCGGTTATATTACCCCCTACATTTACGTTTGCCGCCCCCCCTGCAAAGCGAATATATGTTCTTAAACCCGAACTATTCATGGTTATGTTACCCGTCACATTTAAGGTTCCCCCTGTAATCTCAACATAGGCATCCCTTGTGTCGTTTCCCCCTGTGCTTGTCATCGATAGATTTGTACAATTCAGCGTTCCTGATTGAATCCTTATGTATTTCGCCGTATTGTTAGTAATTTGATTGATAGATACATCTCCAGAAACAGTTAAAGTGTTTGTTCCTAAACTCAGAGAAGAAGAATTGGCGCTTGTAGCAATGATCAGATTTTGAATGACATTTGCAGGTGTAACGTCAAGGGTCAGGGTAATGTTATCTTGTATAGTAACTGTCTGAGCACCTGGGTTTTGACCAGGATAATCAATGGCTGCAACCCAATTCGCTCCATTATATCGTTGCCAAATACCAACGTTACTCCAATTTTGTGCCCCAGTAGCAATTGTTCTATAATCCCCAGCAACCTGTGAAAACCCTTTTTGTTGTTGTAATGATATAAAAGCAAAAATGAACCCTACAAATAATACTTTGAGAATTTTGCTCCTTGACGAACTTGTTGCGCTTCGTAAGTCCATATTTCGTACTTTTTATTTTCCTTCGTTCCGTGATACAATTTATCGTAAAACCATACCAAAAGGTTACAATAAACCATTTTTAATTTATCAAATATTAGTCCAATATGTGTATATAATTGATTTTTAAATTTATATAGAGTAACTTAAATGATATTTTGTCCATAATTGGGCTATGGTTATGGTCAAAAAGTTTTTGCAGCTACAATGGTTCTGCATAAATTTATGTTGATTTCGGTCATATGTGACACCCTCTAGTTTTGCTATACCTTTGTATTTCATTTTGTTACAACAAATGGTTTAAATTTTGATAATTGGAATATGTGTGACTAAGAAGTTTACCTATGAAACGTTTGTTAATTACTCTTCTGATCTTGCTACCTGCTATTGTGGGTGCTCAAAACCTGAACGATTTTCGTACTGTAGCCGATGGATCATGGGATAATATTGGCTTGTGGGAGCAGTATGATGGTTCGGCTTGGATTCCCGCAACCTACTATCCCGGTAATGGTCTTACCAACGAGGTCACCGTGGGCAACAACATTACCCTTAACGTTTCAACCAGCATACCCAAGCTCACTATTGCAACCACCGGCGTGTTGAATGGGAATGGTAATTATACGTTAACCACAACCGGCGATCTGGAGTGTGCCGGAGCGCTGAGCTGGACTAACAACAATGGCGGAGCCATTAGCATTCAAGGCAATTTATTTGTTAGCGGGAGTTTTTCGATATTTAACAGGGGCATTACCGTTAACGGAACTACAACGTTAAGCGGAAGCGGCTCTTTTAGCGACGGTAGCGATACCGGGTTAAACACGTTTACGGGAGCAATTACACTATCCGGTACATCATCGTTCACAACTAGTGCCGTAACCACCACCGGCAACATGATTTTTGGCTCAAACTTTATCCATAGCTCTACAGGTACCACCAGTATAGGAACTGCAAGTATTGCCGGCAACCTCGAGGTTAATGCGGGTAGTTTCACCAAAAATGCCGCAGGAACACTGAGCGTTTCGGGAACAACGGTGCTCAATAACAACGGACAGCTTAGTATAGCTAATAACAGCCAATCAAACTTTACGGGGAAAATTACCGTCAACCATTCCGCAACCTGGACCTCAACTGCAGTTGCTACAGCCGGAAGGCTTACCCTTGCCAATGGGATTGAACAGAACTCGACAGGTACTGTGCAATTTGGAGTTTGCAGATTTCAAACCAATAACCAATCAATTGCGTTAGCCGACAATACAGGGAATGTAACATTTGCGGGCAATGTGGATGTGAACGCAAATTTAACCCTCGATAACTCAGGAACTGGAACAAATGCCGGCGATATTCGTTTTAACGCTAATGTTACCATAGCCGATAACGTTACTTTGACCGCTAACCGAACGGTTATTATTTATGGCACCCTGAATGGCGCAACTGCCACAGCCACATTCATAAACAACTCAACTCTTGAGTACAGAGGCACTACTGCTCCAATGGCCACAGGGGTTTTTGATGTTGATAACGTTGGTACCACCGTAAACTACTCGCGCGACGGCAACCAAGTAATTAGCCCTGCCACCTATCACAACCTGGTAATAAGTAGAGAAGGAGCTAATACTACTAATAGAACTAAACAACTCGGAACGGGAACAACCTTTACCGTAAACGGTAACTTAACCATAAATGAGTACTGCAACCTTTACTTTAGCGCAACCACCAACAACCAAACCCTGCAGGTGAATGGCAATCTTACCTTGGCCGCCACCAACTCATATCTCTACACCCCGAATGCAGACTTTACGCACAATTTGGTTGTAGGGGGCGAAATTAATAACTCCGGAACCATATACTTACAGTACACATCAACCCGGTATGCCGATGTTACACTCACCGGTTCTGGCGAAATAATAAAGGGTTCTGGAAATTTCAGGTTACGTAACCTTACTCTTACTGGTGCGGGTAGCAAAATCTGCTCCAGCACAGGGAATATCGATTTTTATGCTGGAGGCTCCGGAAATGCCTTTACCAACAATGGCGGCGATTTTACCGCTACAGCTGGTGCTTTCCGTTTTATGGACAGCTTCACCATACAAGGCAATGGTGGCATAACCTTTTATAACCTGCAGTGTGGGAACAGTAACCAAACCATCCAAACCCTCGGACGAAGCATTACCGTAAACGGCACCCTTACGCTCAACCACAGCAACACCACCAGCAGCTACCTGGACCTAAATGGCTTTACCCTTAACATTATGGGCGGATTCACCCGAACCAATTCTGGTGAGCTGGCCAGCTCCACCAGCACGTCGGTGCTGAATTTAGGTAACGGGAATACCCCCACCATAAATGGAACCATAAACTTTGAGAATGGCTTTAGCATTATTGGTTCCCTTAACCACAATGTGATTAACGGGGCTACATTTTTTAACCTTGGAACTCCCCTTACGGTTGAAAACCTAAATATTTCAGCTGGCGAACTACGCTCAGCTGCAAACCTAACCATAACCTCAACCTGGAACAACAACGGAACCTACAACCAAACGGCCAACACCACATACTTTAGCAACCCGGGCGGAACTATATCCATTAATGGATCGGGAGTAAACAACTTCTGGCATTTCGAAATCTCCGCAAACACAACCGTTACAACTGCAAACGATATATTCATTAAGGGTAACTTTGTGAATACCAGTAACGCCAATCCGGCTTTCAGCGCAAGCAATGGAACTGTTTACCTAAGCCAAGCTATAGGAACGCATTACATTCAGGGGACAGGCACCGGAGCCATCAATTTTTACAACCTCACGTTCAACTCAACCGGAATTAAATTCATAGCCACAAATATCAATGTTGCAAATAACCTAAATATCGATGCAGTGGCTATAAATGTTTACATTGAAAGTAGTGCAAACCGAACAATAGTTGCCAATAACCTGAACATTAACGGAAGGTTATACGTGCAAAACGCTGGAGCTGTTGCCCACAGCATTACCGTAAACGGAGGGCTGAACGTTGGTGCTGGGGCTTACGTTTACCTGTGGTATGCCACTAACAGGTATGCCGATTTGACCTTTACCGGCGATGGTGATGTTATTAGCGGAAGCGGTACTAACTTTTACACTCACAGCATCACATTCAACGGAACAAACGATAAATTCCTCTCCTACAGTGGATACATTGAACTTCACGGGGGAACGCTAACCCCTAATTCCTTTACCAACAATGGGGGCCTGCTACAAGCACCTTCGGTCACCTTCCGTTTCAGGGAAAACGACCAAACCTACACCATTGATGGTACCGGTGATATCGCCTTTGGCTCAGTTAGCATAGGAGCCAATACCAGAACCAACGTGGTAATGAATCGCAATGTAACTGTTGATAATAACCTGATTTTTAATCAAAACGATGCCGCATACTATTTGGCCTTAAACGGGTACACCCTTACCCTGAATGGAAATCATACGCGCATGAATAATGGACGAATCCGTGGCGGCGGCACCAGCAGCATGGTGGTAAATGGTTCAGGGAACTTTACATCAACCTTTGTATTCGACCAAACCACACCGGGTACTACAAATCTGTTGGACAACCTTACCATTTCCCGGAGTGCAAGCGGCGAGATGTGGCTGGCTAACCTGTTAGAGGTTAATAATCTTACCATTAACGATGGGCAACTTAACGCCAGAACCGGCAGCATCCAGGTAAATACATCGGCAACCATTAATGGGGGTTCATTCATTGATAATGCGAACGGAGGAACCAACACCTTTAACGGTACGCTTACTGTGAATGCCGGAGGCAGTTTTACCCTCACCTCCGCATCGGCTTTGAATTTGAGTGGCACTATACTCAACTATGGTAATTTTTCCAAAACCGGAGCAGGAAACACCACGTTTACGGATAATACAACCATTCAAGGCGACTCGGCCCTGTTCTTTATGGCTGGGGCTGTGCTAATTAACGATGGGGTTACCGTTACAAACCAGCTTAACACTGCAAATGGCGTTTACATTTACGCATCGCTGAATGGGAATGGAAGTAGTGCAACTTTCGATAATCGCGGTGTTCTGACCTACCTTGGTGCCAATGAGCCTATGGCAACGGGTATTCTTGATGCCTCCTTCAATCCCAATACGGTTATTTACAATCGCGACCTAAACATTCAGTACATCAAAAGTACCACCTACCATAACCTACACCTCCTCTCGGGCGGTTTCAGAACCATGCGCCAAGGCGATGTAACCGTTAACGGAAACCTCATAATAGGTGAAGAGAATGTATTCTACACCCAAGAGTTCCAGGTTTACGGAAATGCTACTGGCACACTTACCATGCTCAATGCATCGGAACTTCGAATTGGTCGGGATGTGGCAGCCGCAACCAACGTTTTCCCAACCGGCTTTGTTCGGGCTAATATCGTACTGGACCCCAACAGTCTGGTTACCTTCAATGGTCAGGCACAGAATGTTTCCCATGAACCCATTTACGAGAATTTAGCTATAACCAATGCCGGAAATAAAACTATTACGGGTGATATCACGGTTAATGGCTACCTTCGAATGACAGCAGGAACCCTTATTTTTGGTTCAACCAAACGCGTAGTTACCGTATATGGCGATCTTTTAGCCTCGGGGGGTAGAATAGACATGTCGGGCGGGGGACTCGACCATGAGCTGAACCTCTACGGCGAGATTAACCAGGCAAACCGCTTTAGTAACGCAGCTAATAGCATTGTACGGTATTTATCCGGTAAAAACCAAATGGTATTCTCACCAACCGGAGGCGATTGGTATGGGAACCTGGTTGTTGACGGAGGAAGCTTCAAGTACCTGGAAGGTTCAATTCAGGTCAGAACCAACTTAAGCTTGGTTTCAGGGGGTATTCAGCTTAACGACTACGACCTAAACATGTACCGAACGGCAACTATTAGCGGCACCTTTTCTTCAACAAATATGATTGAAACCAACGGTAATGGGGGGCTTGTACGACAGGTAACCGATGCCAACTACAACCAGTTCTTAGGCACCTACCCGGTTGGTTCAAATGGCAAGTACACCCCTTTTACACTCAATAGCATAACCGTTACAGGAGGTACCGGAACCCGCACCATCAAAATAAGAGCTATAGCTGAACGACACCCCAGCGTATCCTACTCCTACGATGCCCTTATTCGTTACTGGGATTTAGCCATTGCAAATATGACTGTAACAGCAGCAAATGCAAGCTTTACATACTCGCCCTTTGATGTAATTGGCGACGACACCAAGTACAACGTTTACCGGTGGGATGGAGCCAACTTTAACAACCCTGTTGGTTCTTCTATAAGCGCCAGCACGATGTTTGCACCCACAGCCGAACCATTAGCAGGTCAATGGACTGCATACGATCCTTTAACCGTGAGGGAAACCCTTTACTCCTACAAGGATGGCGACTGGAATGACCCCGATACCTGGACTACCGACCCGGCCGGTCAACTTTTAGTAGGCAACCGTGTGCCTGCCAACTCCGATAACGTGGTTATTCTCCAGGGACGCAACGTTTATCTGAATAGTAACCTTAACACCCGCGGCCTTATTATCAACATAAACGACGGTGGTATTCTCGATTTACGCAGCTATGCCTTTAACGAGGTGGTTTCCATACTTGAGGGTCAGGGTACACTAAAGCTTGCCACCAACCAAATGCCCAACGTTGCCCTGAACCGGATTGTTGAACCAAACGGAGGAACCGTTGAGTATAATGTACCCGATCCGTCGTTTGAGCTAAACAACCAACCTTACTACAATAACCTGGTATTTAATCTGCCCAACCCAAATAATACTGCTACACTGGTTAATAACCTAACCGTTTACGGTAACCTAACGGTTGACAGGGGTGTATTTAAAATATTTAAAGATGATCCCTCTGCAACTATATACCCGCGCATTAAAGTTGAAATTCAAGGCGATTTGGTGGTTGCCGAGAATGGCAAGATACGAACCGGTACGGCCTCAACGCACGATGCCACATTGCCTGCTCCAGGAACCTCACCTGGCTCCATGGTTCCAAGGTACTACGACGTTTACCATCAGGTTTACATCCAGGGAAATTTTAAGAATATTGGTTCGGTTCGCTTTGTCAGCGATGATATAAACACTTTCCAATTCGATACCCTAACCACACGCGGAGCAACCACCGTTCGGTTCTATGGTACAGCTAATAAGGTTGTCGAATGTTTTGGTCAAACCGATTTTTACAACCTGATCATCGATAAGGGTATCAACCAAACCGTTGAGCTGAACATTAACGCATCGGCTCCGGAGAATTTCAGGCTTTTTGGGTGCAACCGATACCCCATACCTGCCTACTCGGTAAACCCTGAACTTCGGAAAGCGCTTTGGATTCGTAACGGAACACTTCGTCTCTCGGGAATGGCTACCATACCCACACTAACCGAGGGGTTGGGTGTTGCCGGAACTGGTCAAACCTCATACTTTATACCAGCAAATGGGGCCCTTGTTCTCGACGACCGCGATGTAACAGTGTTGATATCGGCCGATGATAATGCTGAGGTTACTGCGGCCTGGGGGCTTCCCTCGAGCGGTGTTCACATGGATGTAACACGTCCTCAGGAACTTTACGTTTACGGTAAGCTACAGATAAACGAAGGGTACCTCTCCAGCCGTTTCTCGGGAGGTATTCTTTACAACAATCAGGGCGGAGAAATTGTGGTTAACGGAGGTAAGCTAAGCTCACGCCAAATCCGCACAGCCGCCACAGGGGCCGCTTCTTTTAGCCAAAACGGCGGAACTGTTGAAATCTTAGGCCGCTACATGTACGACATTTCAACAGTTACCGATGCCCTCTCGCTACAAAACGTTACATTCAGCACCACCGAGGTGGGTAGCCGATTGGACGTTGACGCCTCCTTTAACTTTGCAACTACTGCAGGTTCCTTTACCATGACAGGCGGCACGATGGTAATTTACAACACCAGCGGCGGGATTGATTCGCGTGCATTCCGTTTAATGACCAACATGGGAAATACTAATGTTGATGCCGCTGCTACCATTCACATTGAGGTTATACGAAATACCCAGTACGACATTGAGTGCCCATTTGCTAAATTACCTTCGCTAACCATTAACCGTAACACTGCATCAGGAACAAATGGTGCCCGATTATTTTCCGATTTGTATGTTGCAGGTAACCTGACACTCAACGGTTACGGCATTCTCCAAAGCAACACAGCAAACTACAACTTAACCGTTTCGGGTAACTTTAGCATTGGTGCTAATGCCACTTATACCCCAGGCCTTAATAAAACCATATTTAATGGTTCCACAAACACCTCTTTCACCGTTAATGGGAATATAAACGGCGACCTTTACTCATTAGAAATATCCAAGGGTGCATCAAGTGCCCTTTCGTTAGCAGGAGCCAATGGCAACTTAGCCGTAAATGGCGAGCTAAGAATTATCAGCGGAATTCTTAACGATGCCGGATATACCATAACCGCCCGGGGAAACATCTACAACGCTTCGCAGCACATTGGTGCAGGAAAAATTTTAATTGCCGGAGCGCTCACCAACCGAACCATAGGTGGAAATAATAACGGCGTTTTTGGTAACGTAGAGGTCAACGAGGCCGTTGATATTATTTCTACACTTACAGCAAACCAAAGAATTTTAGGTAGCCTTACATTTAGCAATGGCTCGCTGAACCTCGACCAGTTTAACCTTACCCTTGAGGGTGCGCTTAACCCTAATACTACTGTTGGATATTCCACTCAAACCCTGATACGAACCCGCGGACAGGCATCCGATGGGGGTTTCACCCGAAAGGTTAACTCAAACGGAACTTACCTTTTCCCGGTAGGCACCAATAACGACGCCATTGAACGCCTAACCCCAGCACTGGCAACTATTTCAGATTACTCCGACGACGGTTACATAACCGTCATCCCGGTAAACTCTGAGCTACCAACCCTTGACCAAAGCACCTCTGGCGATGCTCTGAATTACTACTGGCGAATTAAGCAAGCCGGTTTTACCACTAAACCCAATGTGGATTGGTTTTATACTTACGTTGAGAATGATGTGGTAGGCGATGAAAATCTATACGTTCCCGGACGTATTGAAGGGGCGAACCGTATTGCTGAGGTTTCAGGAGTTGATGCCGTAAACAATACCATCACTTTCCCCACACATACCCTAACAACAGCCGATTATACCGCAGCAAAAACTGAGCGATTCCAGGGTTCAGTACGAATATTCTACTCGAGGTTAACAGATGGGAGCTGGTACTCCCACGCTTGGCACGATGGCAACAACTGGTCGTTTGAATCACATACAGGAACACCGGCAGGTACATGGCCGGTGGCTGGCGATATTGCCATAATTGGCTACGGTGGCCATGCAGCAAATGGTGGCTACCATTCCATCATGGTTATGAGCGGAACAGCCGAATGCGCCGAACTTCGATTTAACTCCAATCCGGCAGGTTATCAATCCCGCCTTGTAGTTGATTCCGATGCTAACGGAAATTTCGGCAGAATTTCGGGTGTTGGCACCTTTATGATGTGGGTTAATCCTACCCAAATACCAACCGTAACCGCCGATTTTACTGAATTCTCCAATGAGCCCCTCAGCGTATTTAACTACTTCCAACACCAGGACGGAACCGTTTACATTCCCACAACTATTACCGAATACCCCAACCTGCGCTTTGAGGGCGGTGGTGGCGCCCTTGGAAACCGAATAGCTGTTTTGGATGCCGATATTCACGTTAAACGGAATTTAACCATTGATAGTAACGGCACATTACGGCTAAGTTCAGGTTCAACCGGTAACATAACGGTTGACGCGACAACCTACGTGGGCGGATACCTCGCTGGCATTCTGGAATTCCCCACCGATGCCCAAAAGGTGTTCGAAACCTCATCGCTTGTATTAACCAGTAACTTGAACAACAAGGTGAGGGTATTAAATACTACACCCAACGGATTTGTTCACACCCTTCGTATTACAGGAACAGCACTTACCCAAAACGATGGAGCCATTGACCTTTTTAATGGTAACACGGGTGAAAATAACTGTACCCTCGAATTTACGGGAACTTCAAATACCACTTTTAGTATAGTAAATGGGGCAACCCCCGATTTGTACCAGATTATAGTTGACAAAGGAACAGACCAAGCCCCAACCCTTACCGTTTCAACCAATATAAACCTTGGCGCGCCTACCGATGTTACCGTCAAATCGATAGTGCTTCGAAATGGAACGCTAAGGCTGAACAACCCATCCATTAACCTCACCCTATCGTCGGGTGGTGCATACTTCCAAATCCCTGCCAGCTCAGCATTACAGCTTAGTCAAGGGAACTATACCATTACCAGCAATAATAACGGTATTGCCCTATATGGCAAACTGCGTGTAGATGGCAATGCTACCCTAAACCTGGGCAATGGTACTGCTGCAGAAACCAGAAACATCATGTACTACAACAACCTTCCCGAACTCCAGGTAGCCGATAACGCTACACTGAATGTTCAAACCCAAATCCGCCGACCCGGAGTTAGCCTAGCCGGGTCGCTGAGGTACACCCAAAGCGGGGGTACGGTTAATATTTATGGAAGAAACGCTACTGGTGGTAGGGCTAAGCTTGAGATTACCAATAGTGGTAGCCAGTTTACCATGAGCGGAGGTACCATTCAAATTGTTCGAGGTGGCGGAACCACTTTTGGCGATTTATACCTGGTGCCCAGCTCTTCGTCGGTAACTGGTGGCGAAATTATATTCTCCATGGGCAGCCTAAACGAAACCCACACCTACAGTGTCAACGTTACACCTACACTCAACAACGTTACCATTGCAGGTAATGAAGCCAACAATAGAACTGCCACGGTTAAACTAATGACCGATCCCTTGAAAATATCAGGATTATTCAAGTTCGACAATACCCGAGCTGCCTTTAACAGTAACAACCGAAATACATACCTTTATGGCAACCTGCAATTCTTGGGTACATGGACTTATGGAACAACCGATTCGGTAGTATTTGCAGGTAATGCCCAAACCATATCGGGTTCGCCCACTTTTAATCACATGAAGGTTCGTCCTTCCACTTCGGTTACCCTTTCTGCAGGATCATCACCTGTAGTAAACGGCACCCTTCATATAGCCACAGGTCAACTAATTGATGGGGAAAATGCAATAACAGTAAAGGGCAACTACATCAACAGCGGAACCCATGTATGCACAAACCCATCGAACAGTTCAAGCGGTATTAAGCTTAAAGGTGGCACAACCCAGGAAATCTCGGGAACCGGTGTGTTTGGGTTAATGGAACTCGATAACCTAAACGGTGCTAAACTCCTTAACAATATTAGTTTGCCCAACAACCTCATACTAACAAATGGGGTATTTAACATTGGGAGTTACAAACTTTCGCTTGGACAAAACGCCCAGGTAGTTGCTCCCGGAGGATTTTCATCAACCCGAATGGTATTGACCGATGGGGTATTTGGAAATAATGCCGGTATTGAGAAAACCATACCTACAGGCCCCTCAACGTTTACTTTTCCAATTGGCGTGTATGGCAAGTACACACCTGTAGAACTGACCGTAAACCAAAATTCTACTGTTGGCCAAATCCTTGTAAAACCGGTTAATTCGGTTCACGTTGGTGTTCTTGATCCTTCAAAAGTACTTCAGTACTGGTGGTATGTAAACAGTGCAGGTATTAGTAATTTTGAAGGGCAGGCTGTTATGACATACGTTAATAGCGATGTGCTGGGCGATGAGAATAGTTATGTATCGGCAAAGCTCGTAAGCGATATATGGGAGAAAGTTGCTGGTACTGTTGATGCTGCAAATAATACCATAACCTTCCAGTACCCAACGGGTACCAGCTCGCTTTTAGGTGAATACCTGGCTGGCGAGGATGCCGCCATTGGCGATAGTATCATTACCTACTTCTCCGAGAATAGCGGTGTATGGGATAATGCCGCCAACTGGTCGCGTTCCGATGGTGGTATTCCATCTCCTAATGGCCCCTATGGCGTTAAGGTAGTAATACGTCCGCAACACACCATTAGTACCAATGGTAACCGCCGTACCACTTACCGGATGACAATAAATGGCAGGCTCGAGATTGGCTCCACCTACGGTCATAACTTTAGCACCATTTTAGGCACTGGTACTCTGGCTTTGGAGTCGAATACACTCCCGGCAGGTAAATACGACGATTTTATAACCTGTACGGGCGGTGGGGTTGAGTATGGCGGTTCATCAAGCTACACTATTTACAACACCTATAACACCTATCGGAAGCTAATTATTGCCGGTAGCGGCACTAAAACCCTACCCAACATTGATATGACCATTTGCGACACCCTTGAACTACGAAATACCGCCACCCTGACTCACCAAACCAACCGAAAAGTTACCCTGAACGGTAACCTTATTAAGGATGCAACTGCATTTTTAAACACCGAAGCAACCAACCAGCTCTACGAGCTTAACTCAACCGGCAATCAGGTAATCAATGCAACACTTGATGCCAATGGTAACCGGTTTAACATTCTTAGCATTAAGAACCCAAAAGAGGTTACGTTGCAAGGACCTGTCAATGTAAAAACTACGCTTAACCTGAACGATGGAGCCGTAGTTAATACCACCAATACCAATATATTAAGAATTGAGCGTTCCGATGGGTTAGGAACCATCCACGCCGGCAGCTTTACGCGTGGACCCCTTGAACGTTTGCTGGCAAACGCTTCGCCAGAGTATATTTTCCCAATTGGGTACAATAACCATAAAATGAACACCTATGTTGTTGGCCCTGCCGGTGCCAGCAATTCATACTGGCGTGCCGAGTACATTCAGGAAAACCCTGATAATTACGGTTATAATCACTTGCAGGTATCAGCCGGACTATCGTTAGTAGATACCAATCAGTTCTGGCGAGTTACCGGGCCGAATGGCTATACTGCCCGTCTGAAATTTGTACTCGATGGCACCTCAAGCATAGCGGGTACTATCTCAAACCTCAACAATCTGAGAATTATTAGGTGGAATACCTCTACTAGCAAGTGGGATATTGTTGGCGGAGCCGTTTCCATAACGGGCAATGCATCCAACGGTACCATAACCTGTAACTCGAACATAACCTTTAACGGCTCAGCACAAATTTTCACCCTCGGTTCAGTTGAACCCCCTACCGCTGAATTTACCGATGGCGATACTACTATATGCAGCGGATCGACCGTTCCCATTGAGGTAACCTTTGCCAAGGGCACACCTCCATACTCCATTACTTACACCGAAAACGGGGTGAATCCCCAAACCATATCGGGTATAACCGATAACCCCTTCACATTTAACGTGACCCCTTACGTAACCACCGTTTATGCTTTAACCGCCTTCTCCGATGCCGGAGGCACCGGAGCAGTTACAGGATCTCCGGTTACTGTGAACGCTTGGCCGCGCCCGCAGGCAACCATAACTGCAAACTCCCCGGTATGTCAGGGCGATTTTACCGATGCCCAGATTGACTTAACGGTTGGCTTGGCTCCCTTTAACTTTATCTACTCCATTGATGGGGTTAACCAACCACAGGTTAACAACGCGTCGGATCCTTACAGCTTAACCGGTATAGGCCCAATGACCTGGATCCCCTCAGGTTCACCCGTTTCGCCCTACAATGACCATGTAATCCGAATCGAATTCATTGAGGATCAAAACGGCTGCATTAACAACTATACTATTGACACTAAACCCGGGGCCATAGTTCGTACCTACAAAACCCCTGAAACTGGACCAAACTACCATATCCCCAATAATTTTGCATTTTAAAACCCAAAACTAGTGAAGGGTCTGATATCCATCAGACCCTTTTTTTAACTTGTATCCCAAAAGCCTGAACGTGAAAAAGCCTCTCTTTTTAAACCTCATGTCTCAACATTCTACCTTTTTTTTTACCTTTGTTTGAATAAATTTTTAGCATGGCCGAAAAACCCGATAGCCGAATTGTTGAGTTTATTAACGAACATCACGTGCTCACCCTGGCAACAAGCTTTAACGAGGAACCCTGGTGTGCTAACTGTTTCTACGTTTACATGGAGGAGGAAAACAGCCTGATATTCACCTCCGATTTCGATACCAAACATATCCAGCAAGCTAGCCATAATATTTATGTTGCCGGCAGCATTGTGCTGGAAACCAGCATCATTGGCAAAATACAGGGCATACAGTTTCAGGGAATAATCTCACAACCTCAGGGCGACCTTCACGAGAAGGCAAAAAAGGCCTACCTTAAACGATTCCCAATAGCCATGCTCATGGAAACCCACCTCTGGGTGGTTGACCTCACCTACATCAAGATGACCGATAACCGGTTGGGTTTTGGGAAAAAACTCATTTGGTCAAAAGACCTATTGTTCCAGAAATAAAAATCACCGTTTAAGATGATACTTGTAACAGGAGCAACAGGGTTAGTGGGTTCGCACCTGCTCTATGAACTTTGTAGCCGTGGGCTTAAGATTAAGGCTACCCGGCGGTTAAACTCAAATATCAACTTTGTTAAATGGGTCTTCTCATTATACACCGATAAGCCATCGGAGCTCCTAAAACAAATTGAATGGGTAGATGCCGAAGTTACCAACTACCAATCGCTGATCGAGGCCACCAAAGGGGTAGACACTGTTTTTCATACTGCCGCCACGGTTTCGTTCAGCCCGTCCGATGCTCAACGCATTCTCACCACCAATGTGTTTGGCACAGCCAACCTGGTTGATGCCTGCCTTGAAAACGGGGTTAAAGCCCTTTGCCACGTCAGCTCCATTGCTGCGCTTGGCGATAAGAACGAACAGGGTTACATCGACGAAACCTGCAAGTGGCAAAAAAGCAAGGGGCAAAGCGCTTATGCCCGAAGCAAGTTTATGGGCGAGAACGAGGCCTGGCGCGGCTACGAACAGGGACTACGCGTTGTTATTGTTAATCCATCGGTTATTCTGGGACCCGGGCGTTGGGATTCCGGCAGCGGACAGCTGTTTAAGGCTGTTGCTAAGGGATTGCCCTTCTACACCGAGGGCGTTACCGGGTATGTTGATGTTCGCGATGTGGCAAGGGCTATGGCTTTCTTGACCCTCGACACCAACATCAACGGCGAACGATTTGTGCTTAACTCCCAAAACCTTAACTTCCTGGAGCTCTTTAGCATGATTGCCGAATCGACAGGGCGGAAAAAACCCTTCATACGCATTCCGGAAACACTAATAAATATTCTTTATCCTTTTATTTACTTGTTTACACGAGGGAAGGTGTCAAAGGCAAATCTAAAATCGGTTTTTTCGAAGTCGTTCTACAACTCCGAAAAAATCAACAATCTGGGTTTCAAGTTTACCCCTATCTGGGAAACAGTGAAGTTTATGGCCGAGTGCTGGAGGCGTGAACATAATTAACTTCGCTTAACCATCAGCATTCTCAACAAAAATCTTATCCATTTGCCACCTTTCATACCCCAATGGGCTATCAGATTAGACACCACTTTGGCCAAGGGTCTCGCGATTACACCGGCAGCTTGAGGTGCACGCAGTAAATTTTCCGCAAAGCAATGCCGCTTTGTTGTTTTGCAAATCATGCTTAACATTTATCCCCATAATGTTTTGTTTATTTCCTTACCACACAACGCTAATACTGTTATTTTTCCCATTAATCACAATATTTCTACTAAAAAATCATTTATCTTTGTGTGATATAGTGTGTAAATGAAAAATTTTCTGTTGATAATTTCAGTTTTTGCAGCTACCGTTGCTTGCAACCGCAAATCGCAGCTGGTTTACCTTAACGATGTAACCAACGAAACCCTTGGTGCCGTTAAGGCTCCGGTTTACCTTATCAAACCAGGTGATGTTCTGAGCATACAGATTTACACACAGGACCCCAACATTAGCCGGTTATTCAACATTGCCAATACCCAAACTACAACATCGGTCTATAATTCCGAGATATCGACCTACATTACCGGTTTCTCGGTTAGCGATTCCGGCGAGGTTAACCTGCCGGTAATAGGAAAAGTTAAAATTGCAGAGCTCTCGGTACGTAACGCCCAGGAGGCCATTCAGCAGGCTGCTGACAGGTACCTTAAAGATGCCCTGGTAGTGGTAAAGCTGCTCAGCTTTAGGGTAACCGTTTTAGGCGAGGTTAAGCGGCCCGGAACCTACATCAACTATAAGGATAATCTCAATATCTTCGAGGCTATCGGTCTTGCCGGCGATCTTTCGGATTTTGGTAAGCGCACCAACGTGCTGGTTCTTCGGAATACCCCTCAGGGTTTAAAAACCTTCCGCATGGATCTGCAGGATAAGAACATCGTTTCGTCCGATGGATTTTTCCTTCAGCCCAACGATACCCTTATTGTTGAACCCCGCAGTGGTAAGGTTATGGCACTCAACACCCCCAATATTCAGCTGCTTCTTTCAACATTAACTACCCTTTTGCTATTTTTGAACTATTTAAAAAGGTAATTGTTTAACCTACGATTCATGTTCAACGGTATTAACTTATAGGAGATTTGTAGCGGAATGACACAGGAAAATAGCATGAATCAGGATATTATCCCACGCAACCCTGCCGGATACCCCGAGGAGGAAACACTCGATATAAAGCAGCTGCTTTACCGCGTTATTGCCAACTGGTACTGGTACGCCATTTCGGTATTCATAGCACTATTTGTTGCCTACCTGGTTAACCGCTACTCCCAGCAGATTTACAGCGTAACATCAAGCGTCATTGTTCGCGACGACGACCAGTCCAAAGCATACATTGGCGCAGAACAACTTATTCAAAGCCTCCGACTGGTTAAAAACACCAAGAGCGTACAAAATGAGATTGGCATTCTTCAATCCTACTCTCTTGCCCGCCAAACCATCGACGAGCTCGACGATTTCAACGTAACCTACGTTGCCGTTGGACGGCGTGGAATTAAGGAGTCTAAACAGTACAAGCGTTGTCCCTTTAAAGTTTTAATCGATAGCGGAGCTAACAACCTTCTGAATTACCCTGTTTATGTTACCATACTCGACTCGCTCCGCTACCGTCTCGATATTGACGATGGATTGGGAATAAAGAAAACCCTCAGGTTTGGCGAGCCCTTCAGGCACGAAAGTTTCAACTTCACCATCGTTCTTCGGAACCCCCTAAACTACAAGGAGTCCGAAACAATTAGCAGGTACTACTTCTTCCTTAACGATCCCAATGCACTTGCCCTCCAGTACAAGTCGAAGGTATCGGTTACCCTAAACGATAAAAAAGGATCGATTCTCACCCTTAGTAGCAGTGGCTTTGTGGCCGAGCAAGAAGCCGATTACCTGAACCGGTTAATGGAGGTTTATATCCGCCGCGGGCTGGAGGAAAAGAACCAGATTGCCGAGAATACCATCAAGTTTATCGATAAACAGCTGGAAAGAATGTCCGACTCCCTTCGCCGGGCTGAACAACGTCTGCAGGATTTCCGAACTACAAACCGGGTTCTGGACATTTCGCGCGAGGGGGGTATGCTCATCGACCGCATCAAAAGCATTCAGCAGGAGCAGGGAACCATTGAGCTCAAAGGCTACTACTACACCTACCTGAAGGATTACCTGAGCCAGCGAAAGGACCTGAACACTCTTATCGCCCCGTCGGTCCTGGGTGTC
>CALBBQ010000007.1 GCA_937926785.1 uncultured Bacteroidales bacterium
GTCATGTGACAGAAACTAAGCTCCACTAAAACAAGGATTAAGACTACGAAGAATGATGGTGTTTATCCTGTACTCTGCCTTGAGACAGAAACTAAGCTCCACTAAAACAAGGATTAAGACCGATAGGGATATATAATGTCCCTGATTCGCTCTTTACACGACAGAAACTAAGCTCCACTAAAACAAGGATTAAGACAATATTGACCCGATCTCTGTAATGGGGTACTCGGACAGAAACTAAGCTCCACTAAAACAAGGATTAAGACTCCAGGGATTAGACCATTTTTCTTCTGTTTCAATCCTGACAGAAACTAAGCTCCACTAAAACAAGGATTAAACTAACCATTAACCTGCACTACTATGGAACAGGATTTAACCTTTCAGGTGTTGAAAATGCTGAGTGACGGCATGTCGCGCGAGGAAATTAACAAAGCGCTTAACATCAACCTCAGCGAGAGTGGCATTAGCAGGCTCCAGGACATCCTAACTAAAGCCATTAAAGCAAAGGACGGTTACAAAGAGTATCTTGAGGAGTTTTACAATCTCAACGATGAAGCAAAGGCAGGCAAAAGCAAACCGGTTGACCTGACTAAACTGGACAAACCCCAAGAGCCACCACTCGCTACCTGGTAACAGGTAGGGTGGAAGGCATACCGGCCGACCTAACTTAGCCGGGAAAACACTGAGATCTTTTTGATCAAGGCATCCCTGTGGTAAATAGTTCGTTTTTTCTGCACATACCCGACGCTGGTATCAATTTTTTAGGCGATGACCAACATCACCGTTTTTTACTTCCGTGGGCATTGACTTTTTGGTTTTTACGCCTTATCTTGAGGTTGAAATTGGTAATCATACCTTTATCAAAAAATATGTACAGGGGAAAGCACAGCATAGTGGTGGACTACGTGGGGCGGATTCACATGAACACCGACCCCTTCTGGTTCTACAACCTGGTGGTGTTCTTCGATGAGGATAACCAGTACCGCCTGCCGGAGGGGATGCTCTCGTTCTACCACCTGTTTGTGGACCAGCTGGACATGAAACTCTACGAGGAGCAAATTCCCCAGAGCATCAGCTCCAGCCAGGCCTGCTTCTTCTACCTAAACTAAGGGCAACGCGGGCTTTCAGGCAAAGCTTTTACTTAAATAGGTGTGCGTATCTTTTCCGGTAGTCTGCTGCATGTGGTTTCGGGCAGATTGATATATTTGCTTGCTTACTATCGAAACAGAAATTTTACCTTTACAAAAATTTAAAACTATGAAGAAGCTGATATTCATGCTGATCGGGTTGCTAACCCTTGCCCTGCAGGGCCGGAGCATACCCGATAGCACCCGTGTGGCACTACTGATAGTGGATATACAGAATTTCTACTTTCCCGGTGGAAAATCGGAATTGGTTAACCCGGTGCTGGCAGCGCAGAATGCGGCCAAGCTGCTGGAGCACTTCAGGAACAACCAGCTACTGGTAGTGCATGTTGGTCATCAGGCTGCTGAAGGACAGGAGTTTTACCCTCTGGTTAAACCGGCCGAAGGCGAAGCGGTGTTCATGAAAAGTACCGTAAACGCATTTTTGGATTCGGGTTTGCTGGAGTACCTGAGGGGGCAACAGGTTTCCAAGCTGGTGATTTGCGGCATGCAAACGCAGATGTGCGTTGATGCGGCCGTACGTGCCGCTGCCGATTTCGGGTTCAAGGTAACCCTCATTCACGATGCCTGTGCTACCAAGGATTTGAAGTGGGCGAACGAAACCATACCGGCCAAAATGGTACACCTCTCCACCCTGGCTACCCTGCGCAGCTACGCCAAGGTGATGAGCACCAAGGAGTTTCTGGGTGAGAGGAACTGATTAAAGTTGATGGTTGATAGTGATTGGTATAGATGGTGCGGAATGCATCAGGGCATTGCACTAATCGCTTGCCATAGGCTTGCCGGGCACTTTTTGCCTTACACCTACTTATAGCAAATGGTTAGAAGGCTGGGCCGGCAAAGGCTTTTACGTCGTTGCCGGTGATTTGCTTATCGCAGAGTATGATGAGCCGCTCTACCACGTTGCGCAGCTCACGGATGTTGCCGGTCCACCTGAGCTTCTGTAGCTCCCGGATGGCATCGGGGGTGATGGTTTTGGGCGGGATGCCGTACTCGGCGCAAATCTGTTCGTTAAAGTGCTGCGCCAGCAGGGGAATATCCTCAAGCCTTTCGGAAAGCGGGGGTACGTTAATGATGATAACGCTCAGGCGGTGGTAAAGGTCCTCGCGAAAGTTTCCCTTTTCTATCTCGTGAGTTAGGTTCTTGTTGGTGGCGGCAATAACCCGCACGTTCACGGTTATATCCTTATCGCTACCCACGCGGCTGATCTTGTTCTCCTGAAGTGCCCGGAGCACCTTTGCCTGAGCACTCAGGCTCATATCGCCAATCTCATCGAGGAATAGGGTGCCGCCATCGGCCTGCTCAAACTTGCCCTTTCGCTGCTTAATGGCCGAGGTGAATGCACCTTTCTCATGGCCAAACAGCTCACTCTCGATGAGCTCCGAGGGGATTGCGGCACAGTTCACCTCCACAAAGGGCATGGTAGCACGGTTACTTTTCTCGTGGAGCCAGCGGGCTACAAGCTCCTTTCCGGTTCCGTTAGGTCCGGTAATCAGTACACGTGCCTCGGTGGGTGCCACGCGGTCAATCATCTCCTTCACCTTAACAATGGCCGGCGACTCGCCTACAATATCGTAGGCTTTGTTCACCTTACGCTTCAGGGTTTTGGACTCCTGAATTAGCAGGGTTTTATCGGTGGCGTTTCGAATGGTAATCAGCAGCCGGTTCAGATCGAGGGGTTTTTCGATGTAATCGAAAGCCCCCTTTTTGATGGCATCCACGGCCGTATCGATGTTGCCATGTCCCGAGATTATTACCACCGGCACATCGGGTTGACGTTCCTGAAGCTTTTCCAGCACCTCGATGCCATCCATCTGCGGCATCTTTATATCGCAGAGCACCAGCTCATAGCTACCATTCTCGAACAGCTCCAGCCCTGCATGACCATCCTCGGCAACATCAACGCTATGCCCTTCAACCTCAAGGATATCCTTTAGGGTGTTGCGTATTGCCCGCTCATCGTCGATTACCAGAATTTTTGACATAAACCCGAATTTTGACGTAAAGATAGAAAAAATAGAATAACCAGATTAGGGTTTTTATGAACGGGCAGAACCGTGTGCACATCCTTACTCGTTGAATAGGGGAATTTAAATTGCTGCTTGGGAATGCAATAATAATTGCGATGCAACGGAGCGGTACCACTCTTAGGGTTACTCCACGCGGGTATCGTTTTTCCATACAACCACACCCCACCCTTGGCCGAAGCCATGGGCTATGTATTGATGATCTCCATCAGGAACCCTTCCTTTAATGCGTAGTCCGACTGGAACATACGCTCAATTCCCAGCTGCTTCACCAAAAGGTTTACAAAGATTGATGCCGGAACTATCAAATCGACCCTGATGGGGTCCAAACCGGGTAGCGTAAGTCGCTGCTCGTGAGTAGAAGTGATGAAGAACTGGTGTAGGTGCAGGTACTCGCTTAGCGGTATCTCGGCACGGGTTAAGGTGGTTTTGGTGATGGCACCCCTTTGCTCGAGTATTTTCCGGAACGAATCGAACGAGCCTGAACTACCAGCCATAACCCGCGGTCGAAAGCGTTGCGCAGAATGGAGCAGAGGTTGAAGTGCTTTCAGCATGTGGTCTTCAATGGCCAGAAGTTCCTCAGGTTTTATTGGATCTGAAATGGCAAAGAGTTCGGTAAGCCTGGTAACCCCCAGGTTAAAGCTGTTCAGCCAGTAAATCTGTTTGGCATCGGCAATAATCGTTTCGTTGCTTCCGCCACCAATGTCAACTACAAGGGTGGGCTTTTCGCCTAGAGCAACTGCAGCCCGAACACCCTTCCATATGAGCTCAGCCTCACGCTCACCGCTAATCACCTCAACTTCTATATTGAAATGTTGTTTTATGCCTGAGGTAAAATCTAATCCGTTTGCGGCATCGCGCACCATAGATGTTGCGAAAGCAAAGTAGCGGGTTGCTCCTAAGCGTTGGGCTGTGCTAAGATGAGACTCAATAGCAGCAAACGCTCGTTTCATGGCCTCGGGGGTAATTTTTCGCTCCCTGAAGCCCCCCTCTCCAAGCTTAACGGGAAGCTTACACTCATGGAGTATTTCGCCTTTCTGGTTGGCTACTAACAGGTTAAAAGTGTTAGTGCCCATGTCGAAGATTGCCGTTATCATGCTTCAAAGTTCCATTCAGAGTAAAACTGCTTCAGAAACTGCTCCATAAACCGATGCCGCTCCTCGGCCAGCTTTCTGGCCGTAGGGGTATTCATCCGATCCCTAAGCAGCAAAAGCTTTTCGTAGAAATGGTTCACCGTGTGACCGTTCGATGACTTGTACTCCTCGAACGATGCGTGGGCTTTAGGTTGCTGACCGGGAACATACATAGGGCGATTCCTTGCTCCGCCGTAGGCAAAAGCTCGCGCAATACCTATTGCTCCAATGGCATCGAGCCTATCGGCATCCTGAACCACCATGGCTTCGATTGATGTTGGCCGGGTATCGACCCCGGCACCCTTAAACGAGACCTGCGAAACGATACCGATAATGGTTTCGGTCCACTGACTGGAATAGCCAGCCAGAGCCAGCATGTGTCGGGCATTAAGAAAATCGGTTGAACTTTGCATGAGCTTCCAATCGTCGGTATCGTGAACCAGGGCGGCCGGCTCCACCAAGCGCAGGTCAGCATTCTCATGCTTACCAATGAACAAGGCCAGGTGGGTAACCCTATTCACATGCCACCAGTCGTGGCCGGTGGTATCGTGCTGGAAGAATTCTTGCACCAGCCTGCGCAGTATGGTTACATCCGGTTTTTCCATTTATTTTATTGTAGATTGATGAGCAAATGTAACAAAAGAGTTCAGCTCGCCGGAATAATTCAAAAATTTTCGGATGAAATGATTGAAAGTAAAGCATAAATACCTTACTTACCTGGGGCTTGAGATTATTCGTTCTGTTGCGATGCAACCGAGCGGTATCGCTCTTAGGGTTACTCCACGCGTGCATCGCTTTTACCCCCCCCATGGTCGAAGCCATGGGCTATTCAACTATTACCGCTGTCGGGGTAAGACGAATGCACTAAAAAAAAGTCGTGAATGAACTGGAAATAATCGAAACCATTCTCTTTAGCCCACGAATTCATTCGTGGGGTATGAGAGGATCATTGCCGGGGGAAATGGTTTTAACCATTTCGGGGTATTGATCCAAGCAGTAAACGCATGGCACGAGTTTTAACGAACACTAATAAAAATTAGCCTTTGTATATACCCCTTTAATGCTATCTTTACGGGTTGATACTATTTTGCCGGAACCCAGAACAGAAACCATTAACTAAACATATGACGCCTGCACGCAAAAAGCTGAAGAAACACGAAGAGATTATAAACAGCACCAGCCATGGCGTAGGAATACTTCTGGCCATAGCGGCCACAACCCTGCTTGTAATCCGGGGAGCAATGCAAGGCACGGCATGGCATATCGTAACCTATGCCATTTTCGGAGCCGGACTGATAAACCTGTACACCGCATCTACACTATTCCACTCGGCCATCAATCCCAGGGTTAAGTTTAACCTGAACAAGTTCGACCACTCATCAATCTACATCTTAATTGCAGCCACCTATACTCCATTTGCCCTGCTAAGCATAAAGGGATGGCTGGGGTGGACTGTTTTTGGACTGGTATGGGCCATGGCCATTGCCGGAGTGATTTTTAAGATTTGGTTTTACTCCGTTAAGTATCGCAGCGTGTCGGCATGGCTTTACGTGGCCATGGGGTGGATTGGCATAATTGCAGTGGTACCAATTATCCGAAATACCCCAAATCTGTCGCTATGGTTACTTTTATCGGGTTGCCTGGCTTACAGTGCCAGCGTTATTTTCTACCTGAAGGACCATTACCCGTTTGTACACGGAATATTTCATCTTTTCATCATACTTGGTAGCGCTTGCCACTTTTTTGCTTTATACTTTTTAATTTAGGCCGATATGGGAGATTTTAAGTACAAGATTAAGCCCGATGAGATAAAAGACCTGATACCAACGGGCAGATACTGCTACGCTTCGGATAAAATTACGGTGGATGGCGAACCAGTAGGCTACATGCACCGCGAGAAACCGGAAGAAGAGGAGGATAGCGGTTGGCGTTTCTACTCTGGAACTGAGGATGAGGAGTACGTGAAATCCCCCTACCGCTTCATGATGTTCGATCTGAACTACATAGCCAACTGCGACCCGGCCATCATTCCCTACCTGAAATCGAAAACCGGGTCGGAGCTGGAACGCATTGAGGGCACCGATAAGTTCCGGCCAATAGATGATTAGCTACCGGCCAGCAGCTGTTTTACCATATCGGCTATGGCCTTACCCTCGGCTTTGCCGGCTAAAGCCTTGCTTGCAACACCCATCACCTTCCCCATATCCGATGGGGCCTTTGCACCAACCTGGGCGATAATTTGCTGTAGTTCTGCCTTTAGCTCATCGGCACTGAGCATTTTAGGAAGATACTCCTCAATTACCGCAGCCTCGGCCAGCTCCTTATCGGCCAGTTCCTGACGACCGGCCTGAACATACTGCTCGGCAGCATCTTTACGCTGTTTTACCTGTTTCTGCAGCAGCTTCATCTCCACATCGGGAGTGAGGGTGTCCTTATGCTCACCATCGGTTTTGGCAAGCAGAATCGCACTTTTTACAGCACGAAGCGCCTCAAGGCGCACCTTATCCTTGGCCATCATGGCCGCCTTGATATCCTGATTTATACGTTCCTCTAAAGTCATACCTGCTGTTTTTTTATTATTCTATCCACAAAGTTAGCTAAGTTTTTCAACAACTATATTGTAGGTTTAACCCGATAGCTATACAAAGAACTGTCTATTATCAACACGTGAAGGAGAAATATTCATTTAAAACTTCGATTTACACACAGACACATGAAAAAATTCTAAGGACGATTGATTTGGGGCGTTGCCCCAAACCCCACCTACTTTCTTGTCTTGATACAAGAAAGTAGGCAAAGAAAATCAAGGCTGAAAAATCTTTTCCCGAAGGGTGCCCGTCAGGGGGTTCCCCCGCGCGATGCAGGTGTTCGGCACGAAGGGGGTACTGCATCGGCAGGCAGGGGCGGTTAAATCAAAAGGGATCA
>CALBBQ010000008.1 GCA_937926785.1 uncultured Bacteroidales bacterium
AAGGCAAAAGAGTTTTTTTGAAATACATAATGATGGCGAGGTAGCTCAGTTGGTTAGAGCGTCCCGATGCAGATCGGGAAGGTCGCCGAAAGAAGGCAAAAGAGTTTTTTTTGAAATACATAATGATGGCGAGGTAGCTCAGCTGGTTAGAGCGTCCCGATGCAAATCGGGAAGGTCGCCGAAAGAAGGCAAAAGAGTTTTTTTGAAATACATAATGATGGCGAGGTAGCTCAGTTGGTTAGAGCGCATGATTCATAATCATGAGGTCGCCGGTTCAATCCCGGCTCTCGCTACAGTCGGTGGAAAGGGTTTCAGACAGCTAGTCCGAAACCCTTTTGCTTTTTTGCGCGAACTACAGGCATCCATATGAGCCACGAAGGTCGCCGAAAGAAGGCAAAAGAGTTTTTTTGAAATACATAATGATGGTTAGGTAGCTCAGCTGGTTAGAGCGTCCCGATGCAAATCGGGAAGGTCGCCGGTTTCCCGTTTGCGGGACAGGCAATCCCGGCTCTCGCTACAGTCGGTGGAAAGGGTTTCAGACAGCTAGTCCGAAACCCTTTTCCCTTTTACTTTGGATTATTGGCACGTACACGAAAAGGGATGACCGCAATTTTAACCATGTAAAAAAAGGGAGATGACGTTCTCTCCCCCTTTAAAACTTTTAACTACAGGTTACTCAGTTATTTCAGGACTTACCCCGGTTTTCTTTTTCAGCTTTTTCTCCTTCTTTTCCTTCTTTTTTCTGGATTTTAGATAGCCTCTGGTCTTTTTGTATACCAGGTAACCCACCGCACTTATAAGCCACAGCGGCCAAAGTTTGAAGATTAAGATGATGAACCATGAAAATCCCTTCCACCCGGAGTGAACACCCTCCTGCAGCCTCTGCCAGAAACTGGGAAGCGCCTCGGGGATATACCTGTATTCCAGCTTTTGGTAAATGTAAAGCGATACAGTGCTCAGGTTAACCTGGTTGTCGATATACTTTAACCTGCCCTGTGCCGATTCAATTTCGGAGCGAATTTCGGCAAGCTCGTTCTCAATCTTTAGTATATCTTCAATGTTTTTGGCTTCTCGTAAATGCTTCCGGTATGTTCGCTCCAGTTCAAGTTTATTGTCCAAGCGGGTTTTAACATCGATGTACTCCTCCGTTACATCCTGAGTGAATATGTTCTGGTAATCAACTTTTTTGGCTATTTTAGCCAAATCGGTGAGCAGCGCATTAAAATTTTGGTAGGGAATCCGTATGGTTATGTTGTTACTCCTGATCGATTCGGTTTCCTGATAGCTCTCGTTGGTGATGTATCCCTTATGCTTTTGTACAATAGAATCAACCCTTTGCCTGGATATCAGGTAATCGCTCACTTCAATGCTAACATTAGCTGTTTTTATGACCTTTGGTTCAACGTTGGGTGTTGTTACGCTACTTGAGGCGATTTCTGAACTGGCAGTGAGTATTTCAGGATTTACTGCATCCTTGTAGGCTGACATGCTTTTTTCCGGCAGCATCAAATCGTTTTTGCTGACCTTGTTGCAGCTCCATGCTATTGCTGCCAGGATGATAATACCGAGTAATTTTGTGTTTCTCATGTTTTTCATCGTTTAGGTTTAACGTTAATGGTTTTATTTCCTATCCGAACAGTGTCGCCAGGTTTTATTTTCGCGCGTTTACGGTTTTCGGTTACCCCGTTCACCGTAACAAATCCTTGCTCAACCATTCCGTGAGCTTCGCCGCCGGAGTGGGCTATCCGACAGGCCTTAAGGAGCTTGTCAAGTTGAATGAATTCAGTATCAATCTCAAAAGTAATCATATCATCCATGAAATTTTTACCAAGTTAGCTAAAAATGTTAAATTTCGAGTTGCTTACTCCATCGTTGCGGATATAAATTTTGTACGTATGATAAGTACTGCTGAAGTAAAGCAGATTGCCAAGGAGTTGGGTTTTCATGCCTGCGGTGTTAGCCGTGCAGAGCGACTGGAAAACCAAGCAGAACGACTTTTTGAGTGGATTAGCAAAGGCTACCATGGCACCATGAGTTATATGGAGCGTAATACCGATTTACGACTCGATCCAACGATGTTGGTTTCCGATGTAAAATCAGTGATAAGCGTATTGTTATCCTACAACACAGGTGAACTGCCAGTAAATCTAAATCCCCTGAAAATTGCGCGCTATGCTTGTCGAACGGATTACCATACGTTTATGAAGCAACGGCTTTGGCGTATGCTTGAGGTAATTCGGGAGAGGTTTGGCTCTGTTAGCGGACGCGCGTTTGTAGATTCTGCACCTGTTCTT
The DNA here is from genome assembly GCA_937926785.1 of uncultured Bacteroidales bacterium. Taxonomy (GTDB): domain Bacteria; phylum Bacteroidota; class Bacteroidia; order Bacteroidales; family Tenuifilaceae; genus Tenuifilum. The sequence continues at coordinate 2,295 of CALBBQ010000008.1, forward strand.
GAGCGGGAGTGGGCGGTAAGGGCAGGTTTGGGCTGGATTGGGAAAAACTCAATGCTTATTAACCGAGCGCTGGGATCATACGTTTTCATTGGCGAGCTCATTGTAGATATTGAAATAGAGCAAACTCCCCATTACGAATCGAATCGATGCGGAACATGTTCCCGCTGTATGGAGGCATGTCCCACAGGGGCTATCGTTTCTCCCGGTGTAATTGATGCCCGAAGATGCATATCCTATCTCACGATAGAAAAAAAAGAACCCCTCACCACCAATGAAGCTAAAATGTTAAGTGGATGGTGTTTTGGTTGCGATGTGTGCCAGGAGGTTTGCCCATGGAATGCCAGGTCCACAAGGGTAGATGGCGCAGGGCAGGGCACTTCAGGTTTTCATGATTTTAGTACTACCCAATTTGCCAACATGACCGAGGTAGAGTTTACCGCTCGATTCGGAAATACCCCGCTGATGAGGGCGGGGTATGAGCGGATTGCCAAGATTATAAAACTATCTAAAAAAAGAGAGGCCTAATAGCCTCTCTTATCTACATGTAAATTCTATTAGTTACCACGTTTTTTGGAAAGGTGAACAGCTATTACATACGTTCCCAGTGAGAAAAGAATAGCGATTAGCGGAATTAGTATCCACTTTACTAAAAAACTATAAAAGTCAATTGTGAGTATATGGAGATTCAGGTATTCTAAAATCTTATCAAGTAAACCTACCATAATACCGGTATTTGCCAGAGTGATTAATTTTGCTATTCTTCCATTTTTCGATTTGAGAATTGATGTTGTATCGCCTTTACCGCTTTTTACTTCTTTGGCTATGAAGTAAAAAAATAGATAGGTGTTAATGATTATTAATGTAATTGTAATAAAAAAGATTAACATATTATTTTTTTTAGAACCAACTCCAAATGCCCAAATAACATGCAGATGCCCACAAACCATCGGTAACTCCTGCAGCTGCAGCAGTTAATACCATACCGCCAGGTCCAAATACAAGACCGGTTTCACTAGCACCAGATACAACACTCCATAGAACACCCTTAACAGCACCTGCAGCATCAGATTTAAGTGCACCAGAAACGGTTGCCCCTTTTGTTTGAATAAAAAATTCTTTGTTAGAAGTCCAAAAATCATAACTCGCTTTACTAATAGCAAGAACTACAAGTAATGGAAATTTTTCTGAATTTGAAACATTTGAATTCAAAACTTCTGTTTCTATTTTGAGTAAATTGGATTTGGCGCTTTCTGGTTCATCTAAAGCAGTGAAGATAGACTTAAGATTCTTTTTTTGGAAATCTGAAATTTTTGATGAATCTATCATTTCTTCAATAAACGCTTCATTTAGCTTGCTGCTATTAATGAATTTTGATTTAATGTCCCTATTCGCTGAGACTATTCCTTTAACATTTTTAATTAAACTTTCTGTATTGCTGATATCATATTTCTTTTTGATTTCACTGAACATAAATTCAACAACAAAAGTTAAGATCGTTAATATTAGATGTTTTATTGTTGTTAATCTTCTTTTTGAAAGCAAGCATCCCTTTGTTATGCAATTCTCCGAGGTAATTAAATGGGTTTGATTTTTCAACTAGTTCGTTTTTTGTCAAAACTTCATCCTTTCGGCATGATGAAAAATTCAGTAAAGTGACAAATGCGGTTAGTAATAGTAATAACTTCTTCATTTTTAAGTTAGATTTTATTGTTAGTCTACTCTTAGCCAATTATGGCAAGATTTTCGACATACTCCCAGCATTTGTGTACGGTACCGATTAAAATGTTTATGCAAAAAAAAAATAAATAAAATGTCAAAATGTTTGATATAAAAATATGCGCTTATATAAAAAAAAGTGCGCATTACTTTGATAAATGCGCACTTGATGTTTTTCGAATCAATAAAAAAGCGAAACAATTGTTAATACCTGTAGTGTTCTGGTTTGTAGGGTCCCTCGGGTTTAACCCCAATATAGTCGGCCTGTTTCTTGGTGAGCTGTGTTAGCTTTACGCCAATCTGTTCCAGGTGTAGGCGGGCAACCTCCTCGTCCAGGTGCTTGGGTAGGCGGTACACGTCCACGGCCAGGTTCTTGGTCCATAGTTCCATTTGGGCCAGGGTTTGATTTGTGAAGCTGTTACTCATCACAAAGCTGGGATGGCCGGTAGCACAGCCCAGGTTAACCAGGCGGCCTTCGGCCAGGATGAAGATGGAGTGGCCATCGGCAAAGGTGTACTTGTCAACCTGAGGTTTAATGTTGGTACGCTTAACATCCTTTTGGGCGTTAAGCCTATCCATTTGTATCTCGTTATCGAAGTGTCCTATGTTGCAAACTATGGACTGGTCCTTCATGCGCTGCATGTGCTCAAGGGTTATTACATCGCAGTTTCCGGTGGCGGTAACGTAGATGTTGCCCTCGCTAAGGGTGTCTTCAACGGTTTTCACCTCGAAGCCCTCCATGGCAGCCTGAAGCGCGCATATGGGGTCAATTTCGGTGACAATAACCCGTGCGCCGTATGAGCGCATGCTGTGGGCACAGCCCTTGCCCACGTCGCCATAGCCGCAAACCACTACCACCTTGCCGGCAATCATCACGTCGGTGGCGCGCTTAATGCCATCGGCAAGCGACTCGCGGCAACCGTAAAGGTTATCGAATTTACTTTTTGTAACCGAGTCGTTGACGTTGATTGCGGGAATGAGCAGCTCCTTGCGTTCCAGCATCTGGTATAGCCTGTGAACACCAGTGGTGGTTTCTTCGGAAACGCCCTTAAGCTCCTTAACCAGGTTATGCCATTTATTGGGTTCTTGTTCCAGAATGTTCTTAAGCAGGTTGATGATTACCTTTTCCTCGTGCGATGATGGTTGACGATCGAGGAAAGACCTGTTGTTTTCAGCTTTGTAGCCCCAGTGAACCAGAAGGGTAGCATCGCCGCCATCGTCAACAATGAGGTTGGGCCCTTTACCTTCGGGGAAGGTTAGTGCTTGTGCCGTACACCACCAGTACTCTTCAAGAGTTTCGCCTTTCCAGGCAAAAACCGGAATACCAGCAGCTGCAATTGCGGCAGCAGCATGATCCTGAGTTGAGAATATGTTACAGCTGGCCCATCGCACTTGAGCTCCAAGTTCTACTAGCGTTTCAATAAGCACAGCGGTTTGAATGGTCATATGGAGCGAGCCTGTGATGCGTGCACCTTTAAGGGGTTTAATTGGCCCGTACTTTTTTCGGAGTGCCATAAGCCCGGGCATTTCCTTTTCGGCTATTTCAATCTCCTTGCGTCCCCATTCGGCCAAACCAATATCCTTTACCTTGTAGGGTAAAGTTGCCTGAATTACTTGTTCCATCTATTTACCAATTTAGTGGTTGCTATCTTTTTCGGGCCGTAAAGTTAGGAATAAGTTTTGATAGAATTCCTCGTTCTCATCTTTTAGAGCCTCAAGAGCATTTTGCTTGTCAATAACAAGCTGTTCCTTTAAATGTTCAACGGAGGGGAACCGTTTTTCATCGCGTAGTCGTTTTACCAGCGCTACTTCGATGCCGGCATTGTAAAGGTCTTCCTCGAAATCGAATATGTTTACCTCAATGGTTTGTTTTCGGGCGGTTTCGATGGTCGGGCGGAAACCAATGTTAAGCATTCCCTTGTGTATTTTGTGGTTTGCGTTCACTATAACAGCATAAACACCTTCACGGGGAATTAGCTTTAGCGGGTCGTTTGGCCTGATGTTGGCCGTTGGGAATCCTAACCTTCGGCCTATTTGGTTTCCGTTTTGCACTGCACCGGTAATCAGGTACGGGTAGCCCAGCATTTTATTGGCTAATTCCGTATTTCCTTTCAGGAGAGCATCGCGAACTTTGGTGGAGCTAATGTTTACCCCATCAACCAGAACAGGGTTGACAACTTTTACCGTACAGCCAAATTCTGAGGAGATTTTGTTGAGCAAATCGGCATCTCCCTTGCCGCCTTTCCCAAACCGGTGATCGCTGCCAATCACAAAATGCTTCACCTTGAACTCTTTAATCAGGAACTTGATAAATTCATCGGGCTCCAGGTTGAAAAAATCTTTTGAAAATTCCTGAACTATCAAGTAATCTATTCCTTGTTTTGCGATGATCTTTGATTTCTCGTTAAGTGTAGTAAGAAAGCGAAGCTTTTCAGGATCTTTATGTAAAACCAGTCGGGGATGGGGCCAAAAGGTAAGAACAGCAGATTCTACCCCAAATAGTTCAGCCTGGTGGACAACCTCTTTGATTAGCTCCCGATGACCCAGATGAACACCGTCGAAGAAACCCAGCGTGAGGGCTAGTTCTTTTCTTCGGGTCTGGTTCGGTCGTTGAATGATTATCATGGCTGATCGGGGAAATCGTATTAGCTAATTTGCGAAATTTATTGATTGCGAAGATAGCATAAAGTGATTTCAAGTGTTTGGTGTTGACCAAGAGTCGAAAAAGAGGGGTAAACTGTTTTGTTTTGTTGGTGAATGAAGATGGGCTGGGGGCATGGGTTTGACAACCAGGCCAGGCCCCCATGATTTGCCCTATACCCATCGTACCAGACAGAAATCCATTCGGTGTGGAAGGAATGGGTTTTTAGGGAATACCCTGATCCCGCATTCAAACGCACCGGGTTCCACGGGAATGAGCTTTAGCTTATAGGTTGCCCTTGATCCCTCAATGCTCTCGAGTTCAAACTCATGAACCCGTTTTACCTTGACCTCCTGATTCTCTATCAGATCGGCAATTACCAGTTCAACACCAATTTCATCGGGAGCCAGAGAGCCCAGGTCGAGAACTACCTCTGCCTCGTACTCTTTGCCAAGCACGATGGGCTCGCGGGTCATATCGAACTGTTTTACGCGAATAACCTCCAGCTCATCCCAGTTTCGCGAGATACGGCGTTTCCAAGCGGCGATCTTTTTTGCAGCGTCAAAGTCGTCGTCAATGATTTCGGTGTACCTCTGGTAAAGCTTGCTGTAGAATCGGTTCTGGTAGTCGGTAATCATTCTCAGGGTGGTGAAGTTTGAGGCTACCTGGGTCATGGATTTTTTGATGAACGAAACCCATTTGGTAGGCACGTCGTCGGCGTTTCGTTCATAGAAAGCAGGTACCACTTCGTTCTCCAGAATGGTGTAGATTAGCTCGGCATCCAGCTCATCCTGGAACTCTTCCTGTGGATAGGTTGCCTCCATGGGTAAAGCCCATCCCGCATTCTCACGATACCCCTCAACCCACCAACCATCAAGTACGCTGAAGTGCAGTACACCGTTCATCACTGCTTTCTGCCCACTTGTACCCGAAGCTTCAAGCGGACGTGTTGGGGTGTTAAGCCAAACATCAACTCCCTGAACCATGCGGCGAGCAAGTTCCATGTCGTAGTTCTGAATGAAAATGATACGTCCCAGAAAACGGGGCTGTTTGGATATCTCAATGATCTTTTTTATCAGGTCTTGGCCGGCTTTGTCGTGGGGATGCGCTTTGCCTGCAAAAAAGATTTGCACGGGTCTTTCAGGGTTGTTTACCAGTTCCGCCAGTCTGTCCAAGTCCTTAAAAAGTAACCATGCGCGCTTGTAGGTGGCAAAGCGACGGGCAAAACCAATAGTTAGGATTTTATCGCTAAGTTTTTCCTGAATCTCGATAATCTGCCGGGGGCTCTCGAACCGCACCATGCTTGGGTTATTCAACCTTTTGTTGATTAGCTTGATGAGCCTATGGCGAAGCTTATTCCTGATGTCCCAAATCTTACTGTCGGGCAGGTTATCTATCTCACTCCAGTTGGGTAGCGAGTAGCCCAAGTTGTCGGATGTGGATTTATCCTCAAGAATTGCTTTCCACTCACGGGCAGTCCAGGTGGGGAAGTGCACACCATTGGTAACATAGCTGATATGCAGCTCGTTGGGGAAGTAGCAGGGCCACATGCCGGCAAACATCTTCCGGCTAACCTCGCCATGCAGCCAGCTTACCCCGTTTACTTCCTGCGATAGGTTGATTGCCAGGTGGCTCATGGAGAAACGTTCGGTGGTATCGCCTGGGTACATACGACCCAGGTCCATGAACTGATCCCAGGTGATTTTAAGCCGATCGGGGTAGTGCGCCATGTAGGTACGAACCAGCTCTTCGGGGAAAGCGTCGTGTCCTGCTGGTACAGGTGTGTGTGTGGTGAACAGGCTGGAAGCCCGAACCACTTCAATGGCCTCGGGAAACGATAGCTTTTCGTCGGATATGAGCTTGCGGAGCCGCTCAAGCCCGATGAAAGCGGCATGTCCCTCGTTGATGTGGTATATATCTGGGGTTATGCCAAGCTCATTCAGCGCTCTGATTCCGGCAATACCCAGGATCATCTCCTGTTTGAAACGGTTTTCCAGATCACCACCGTAAAGGTGATGGGTAATAGTTCTGTCCTGCGGATTATTGTCTTCAAAGTCAGTGTCGAGCAGGTAAAGATCGTTACGGCCAACTTCTACTTTCCAGATTCGGGCAAAAACGTCTCTGCCCGGGAAAGCCACCTTAACCGTTATCCACTTGCCGTTTTCGTCGCGAACGGGGGCGGCCACGCTTTGGGTAAAGTTTTGCTGGTCGTACACGGCAATTTGTTGTCCCGATGCCGATAGGTTTTGGGTGAAGTATCCGTAGCGGTAAAGCAGCCCAATTCCTACCATATCGATGTTGCGGTCGGACGATTCCTTCAGGTAATCGCCTGCCAATACCCCCAAACCACCGGAATACAGGCGAAGTGAGCTGTGAAGGCCAAACTCCATGCTGAAGTATGCGATCTTGGGGCCTTTACGCTCATAACGCTTCATCATGTAGGAGGTAAAGCGTAGGTAAACCGATTGCAGCTTTTCAACGAATCCCTGTTCGTTCTCTAGCTCCTGGAAGCGGGGCAGGCTGATGCGTTCCAGAAATTGGATGGGATTATGCTCGCATGCGTTCCATAAGTCCTTGTCGATATACTCGTATAGCTCTCGGGCATCGGTGTTCCACGACCACCATAGGTTACGGGAGAGGTCGTCGAGGGGTTTCAGCTTTTCAGGTAGTCGTTTCTGGATGATCAGTCGTACCCAATTTGGCTGGTACTGCCTAAACTTTCGTTCTACACTGGGAAGCACTTCTTGCCGTTCGGTTTCCATGTACCGATGGGTTCTGCTTCCCACAACGTTTAATGCCTTGTCGTAGGCCTGGTAGTAGTAATCGATAAAGTTTTTCCAGAGGGCAATATTGGCAATTTCCTCGGCATTTGCGGAGATGTCGTTCTTTTTGTGGTGCTCAAGCTTGATGTACACCTCAATACTCGAAGCAATTTGTTCTATGACTTCCAGGTCGTTTTCATCGGTACGGGGAATGATTTTGATGGCGTCCTTGGGCTTACTGTAGTGCTTGTTCACCCAATCGCCAAACCCTGCAAGGGTTGTAGTGATAGTAGGAACTTTGAAGGCTAAGCTTTCCAGTGGGGTGTACCCCCAAGGCTCGTAGTAAGATGGGAAAACCGTAATGTCCATTCCGATGAGGAGATCATAGTAAGGTTTGTTAAATATGCCATCGTGACCGTTGAGGTAGCAGGGTACCCAGAAAACCTTAACCCTATCCGATGAAGAGTTGTTCAATCCGAGGGAGCGTATTCTCTTGAGAATGGGTTCGGTGTCGGGGTCATTTAGGTAGTGGGTAACGTGAGTGTCATCCAGAATGATGTAGTTGTCGGTTTCTTTCCCGTCGCGCAGGTTATGGAAAACATCCTTTCGTGGGCCATGATGGCCTGCAGGGATTAGAAGGAAGGCCAGGATTTCCTTTTCCAGGTTGTTCTCCCGGTTCAGCTTGGCAAGGGCTTCAAGGAAAACATCGATGCCCTTGTTTTTGAATTCGTAGCGACCGCTAATGCCAATTACCAGGCTATCCTTTGCAACATCGTGCGATAGCATGGCCTCGGCCACCTCGTAGAACTTAATTTTACCTTCAAGTTTACGGAGTTTGAACTCCTCAGGTTCAGGAATGAACGATCCGTCGAAACCGTTGGGGGTGATGATGTCAACTTCCTTGCGAAGGAAGTATTTGCACTCCCGTGCCGTAATCTCGCTTACCGTGGTAAAGCAATCGGCTTCCTGAGCTGCTATTGACTCAAGCGACTGCTTTGACACAACGTTGAACTCGCGGGCCTTTACCTGTGGATCATATTTGTCGAGGTTGCTGTATAGCGGGATATTGTTTCCTGCAATACTGCGTCCCAGCACGGTGGCATGTGTGGTAAAAACGGTTCCAATCTGAGGCATACTGTCCTTCAGGTAAAGTAAACCGGTACCTGTCATCCATTCATGGAACTGGGCTACCACCCTATGCCTCAGGCTTAGGTTGTAGTTCGTGAAGCTCTCAATCACCTTGCCGGCTGCATAGCCAAACAGGGCGGGCTCAATGTAATCCCATTGGCCGGTGATGGAGTCGAGCTTAAACCGTTCCCATAGGGTCTTAAATATCTCATCTTTTGAGGAGATTAGGCCGGTAAAGTTAACCAGTATGGCCACAGGTTTACAGGGAATATTCCATCGGCCAATGCGTATGGAGAGTCCTTCGGAAAGGGCTCTGCTCTTCCATGCCTGAAATAGGTTGTGATCCTCAATGAACTCAAAGTTGTGCTCGGTATCTTTTATGATGTCCGGCCCAATGGTTATATAGTTGTTCTTGAGTTCATCCTCAATAAGCGATGCCTTGGTGGAAACAACGGTGTGAATTCCTCCTACCTTGTTACAAACCTCCCAGCTCACCTCAAACAGGTAGTCGGGCTTTAGCAATTTCTCCTTCATATGCATCGGTTTACTTTTGTTTTTTTACCTTACTCTTTGTGTTTTTTTTAGGGGTAGATTCAGCTTTTTCGTTGGTCTTGGCAGCTGCTGTTTTGGTAGGTTTTGCTTTTGTAGCTTTAGCTTTTACTGCTTTGTCATTTTTAGCTGAACCTTTGGTGCTTGTAGTTGATTTGGTGTTTTTTGCTGGTTTCTTTGCGGGAGCCTTGGAAACTCGTTCTTTTTTTGTGGAGTTGATTTTGCTCTGCAGCTCATTTATTTTTTCCTTATAGAGCTCAATGAGTTTTTGGGCTTGTTCCCCATCGTCCACGGAATCGTCCAGTAAAGGCTGTTCAATAAGCTTATTTTTCAACCTAAGTGTAAAGTCGCTAAGCACATTCATGAAGTTGATAAAAGCTTCGTAGGGTGAGTCGTACGGGTTAAAGTACTTGTGAACATCTCCATCGCTGAACCACTTGGTGCACATGTAGTAGAAGTGGTCACTGGTTTGTAGGTAGAGCCAATCCTGATGGATTTGAGGGTCGTCAATTTTCTCAACCAGTTCCGATAAGCTATAGAGCTCATTAAAAGCGCTATCCTGTAGCTCGTTCCCCAGCCAGGCAGTTAAATCGCGTTCCTCATCGGCCCACGAGATTGGGTATGGGACATGCAGCAGTGCAACGGGTTGATGCTTTTGGGCAGCTTCAGAAGGGGTCAGGAATTCGTAGTTCGTATTGCTGAACACTCTTCCGGGCAGGGCGCGCATAAAGTCGAAGATGCCGGTTTCGGCCCACTGGTGCTCACCAAACGTTTCGTAGTCCATGAAAAGGTTTATGATTTCCTCATTTGGATTGATGCTGTTAAGCCAGTGAACGTACTTCTCGGTTGTGAGTGGCCACTCGCTCCAATCGCGGTTCGAGAAACGAAATGCTATGTCATCGCTGAGTCTAAAGTTCTTGAGGAGTAGTCGGAGTTTGGGGTTGATAGCGTTTGCGTACACCAGGTTGGGGGTTTTCCAACCCAGGATATGCTTAGCTCCCTCGGTGAGCATGGTGGTAAAACCCAGGTCCGCTACCATGGCGCCAATTTCATCGGAGTAGATAAGTTCCGTGTTACGAAATGCTTTGGGTTTGTATCCGAGTAGTTGCTCAATTTTTTGGGTTTGAGCCTTTACCTGTCGGTAAAACTCCTCCTTATTTTTTAGTGCAGAAAGGGAGTGGGAGTAGGTCTCGGCCAGAAACTCCACACTGCCCGTTTTGGCAAGTTTTTGGAAGGTTTCCAGCACGTCGGGTGCGTACATCTCGAATTGGTCAAGTGCTGTACCTGAAATGGAGTATGAAATCCTGAATCGGGAACCGTATTCTTTTATCAAATCGAGCATCAGCTTGTTGGTTGGTAGGTAGCATTTTTCGGCAACCTTACGCATAACCGAGCGGTTCGCAAACTCGTCGAAGTAGTTATGGTTTTTCCCAATGTCGAAAAAGCGGTACCGGCGTAGCCTGAATGGCTGATGTACCTGAAAGTAAAAGCAAATGGTCTTCATATCAAATTCCTCTTATTATTTGCTGGTTACGTTATTGTATATCTCTAAGATTTTTGTAGCGGCTCTGTCCCATTTCATGCTATTTACCTCTTCCTGGCCGTATTTAATGAAAAAGTTGGAAAGGGCTTTGTAGTGAAGTAGTCCGTAAATGCTATCGGCTAAGGCATCGATATCCCAGAAATCTACCTTAATGGCATACTTGAGAACCTCCGATACGCCTGACTGTTTGGAAATGATAACGGGAACACTGGAGCGCATGGCTTCCAGCGGGCTGATTCCAAAGGGTTCGGATACCGAAGGCATCACGTAAACATCGGATAGCATGAACATCTGGTTTACTTCAGGGCCTTTGAGGAAGCCCGTGAAGTGGAAGCGTGGTGCTATGCCCAGTTGAGCCACACGCCGGATCATTCGGTTTAGCATATCGCCGCTACCGGCCATCACAAACCTAACGTCCTGAGTGCGTTTTAGCACTTTATTGGCTGCCTCCACGAAGTAGTCGGGGCCTTTTTGGAAGGTAACACGCCCCAGGAAGGTTACCACTTTCTCATTAACCCCACGTTCGAACTCCTGGTCGATATTGCCGGTGAAATGCACTGCGTTGTGCACGGTTATTACCTTTTCTTCCGGTATGCCATAGCGGTTAATCACAATACTTCGTGTCAGGTTGCTAACCGTTACCACCATATCGGCTACCTCCATGCCGCGGCGTTCAATATCGTAAACGGCCTGATTGATGTTTTCGCCACTGCGGTCGAACTCGGTGGCATGCACGTGAACAACGAGGGGCTTGCCCGAAACCATTTTGGCGGCTATGCCTGCCGGATAGGTTAGCCAGTCGTGTGCATGGATAACATCGAACCGCTCATACCAGGCCAAGGTGGCCGCTGTTATGGCATAGCGGGTAACCTCTGTCATAAGGTTTGGTCCGTATTTGCCTGAAAACCTGAATTTCCGCTTAAACGTGTTTATGTCGTACTCAACGGTCTCGTTCTCGCTATACTCCACTATTTTTCTGAACTCTTCGGGGTCAATATAGGGAACGATGTTTGAACTAATTTCGAGGTATTTAATGTGTTGCCAGAACTCCTCAAGGTTTTTTGAGGTGTGCGATACCTCAATATCTTCGGCACTTACAAGTCGAACTCTACGCTGATCTTCATCGCCGTAAGCCTTAGGAACAACAAAGATTATTTCGGTACCCTGTTTTGCCAGTGCACGGGTTAATCCATAGCAGGCAGTTCCCAGTCCACCTGTGATATGAGGAGGAAATTCCCAGCCAAACATTAAAACTCTCATACCTTTTCTACTTTTTATTGGGTTTGTAGTTGTCGATCATCTTTTGGATTCTGATGGCTTCGGCTACGCTCCAGGCTTGCGATATGCAACCATTAGGACGTTGCGGTGGGTCACCATCGTAAACCTCGGCAATGGAGCAGATACCATGCACCGAAATATCTTCCTGGAACGACTCAATGATACTGGTGGCAATGTTGATAGCGTTTTGTGGGTTTAGCCTGAAGTGAGCTTCAACATAAGCCCCAAGCAGCCATGGCCAGGCAGTTCCTTGGTGATATGCTGTATCGCGTGTGGGTTGATCGCCTTCGTATCTTCCGCGGTAGTTAGGGTTATTTGGTGAAAGGGTTCGTAACCCTTTGGGTGTGTAAAGTTCTTTGTCGATTACTCTTAAAACGCTCGGCATTTTATCTTCGTCCAGCGGTGAGTAGGGGAGCGAGAGTGCAAAAATCTGATTTGGTCTGATATCGGTGTTTGGCCCTTCCTCATCAACGTAGTCGGCCAGGTAGCCCTTATCGGGCAGCCAGAAAATGGAGTTGAACGAGGCTTTAGTTCTTTCGGTAATGGGTAACCATTCCTTTACAAAACGGTAATCCTTGTTTTTGGTGGCTAAGTCGATGGTAAACATCATGGCATTGTACCATAAGGCGTTGATCTCAACCGGGTAACCAATTCGTGGGGTAACTGGCTTGCCATGGACAACCGCATCCATCCAGGTTAGGGCATAACCTTTTTCGCCTGCCCATATCAAACCATTATCGTGCATTTTGATGTTGTAAGCCAATCCCTCGCGGTACCCTTTCAGGATGGTTTTCATCTTTTTCCCAAAATCTTTCCAAACCTCTTTAAAATCGCCGGTGTAGAGGTAATACTCTTGTATAGCCCAGAAGTACCATAGGGGGGCATCAACCGAGTTGAATGCTTGAGTGGTGGTGTTACCCATGTTTGGGAAAAGGCCGTTTTTAAGCGTAGTGCTAAGGGAATCGAGCAGGGTTTTGCACATTTTCGGGTCATCGAGCCCCAGGGTCAAACCCGGAAGGGAGATAAACGAATCGCGCCCCCAGCTTCCGAACCAGGGATAGCCGGCAATGATTTCCCATTTCTTCCCTTTATGAACAATAAATTGGTGTGCAGAGTTTGCCATGCAGTTCTTGTAGCTATCTTTTGCCGGCCGCCGTTCAATTTCAGCATTGAATTTACGGAGTAAAGCCGATGGGGTTTGCTCATCGGTTGCAGCGGAGAAAATTACGCTCTCACCCTTTTTGATGGGTATTTCAAAATATCCCGGTACAAATAGATCCTCATGCCCCTCGTAGCCTCTTTTCAGCTCCTCCATGTACTCGATGTTGTAGTACCAGTCTGGCGAAGCAACAAACTCGTTCTTTTTGTTGAGTTGCAGATGTAATGTGGGAAATCCGGTGTATAGCTTGTACTTAACCCCATTTGCGCAAACCTGGTACTTTGTGTTTGCCCACATGTTGGCTTTTGATACGTTATGCACATTCCTGAACGCCAGGAAAGGCTTTATTCTCAAGCGTGTTGGGCTGTGAGCGTCGAGCAGGGTGTATCGAATCATGAATTGCTCCTCGTTGTGAACAAACAGCAGCTCTTTTTTTAGAATTACCCCACCAACTCTGTAGGTTAGCGTCGGGGTGGGTTCATACTCAAAATCAACTATATACTTATGTCCTCGGGGCTCGTATATTCCGGGGTACCTATGAATCCCCAGGTTGAATGCCTGCCCGTGTTGAATTACGGTTTCATCTACACACGATAACAGTACATGATTCTCTCCGTCGAACTCATCGATGGGTAGAATCATTAAACCATGATACTTACGGGTGTTGCAAAGAATAATTGTAGTACTGAAGTATCCGCCTGCACGGTTAGTACTCAAAATTTCTCTGTTAAGTGAATACTCCAGATTTACCAGTTGCTCCTTGTCGAACGATAGGTATTTCATGGCTTTTGGTATTAGTTGAAGTTTAGATTTATGTGTTAAACTAATTCGTTCCAAGTTAGCTAAAAAAGATGACTTTTACCTAATTTTGCTTTAGCTTTTTGTTAATTTTGACGCTCAATTTTTCTGATATTTCAGATATAATTCGTTTGCGATGGATGTACTTTTTTTTTCGTCCCCATGGTTCAAAATTCGCTTTTCCCTGAATGTTGCTTTGGTAACATCCTTGATCGTATCTTATGGGTGTTCGGGTTCGTACGATAAAATTTGCATTGATTTAAACATTCCTGAGTGGTCAAGCACCTGGGTTCAAGTTCATGTTATTAAATCCGATGGTGAGTATACCGATTCGGTTATGCTTGATGAATCGGGCGAAGGCAAACTTGTACTTCACCATCGCACTCCGGTAACATTTGCTTTTGCAGGAAATGGCAATGATCACCCTTTGGTTTTAGTGGCTAACCCCGGCGAAAGGGTAAAGGTATCGTATGGCGCCGATTGGCAAATTCAGGGCTCTTTGGAAAGTATCAGACTCATGAATTTTCAAAAGAAAATTTTAAGCGCTTTGTTGCACCTACAAGGGTTAAAGGTTTCCATTGCAGATTCCCTAACCCAAAGAGTTCGCGACTCAATATATTCAACCCATACCCTGAAAAGAGATTCAATTCTTAGCCTCTTGCGCAACGAGGCGTATGCTACCGTAAGTTCAAATCCCTATGATATCTCCTCCATTTTCATATTGATATCCCGGCTTGAGGGAACGCCCATTCTTCCGTATAACGAGTACAAGCAAACCTACACAAGGGTTGACAGCTGTCTTTCCACCTTATACCCATACCACCCGCTGCTTGAAGGGTTGAAGAAAGTGGTTAGGTACTTTGAATTCACTGATAGCTTGGCTCTTCAGGAGTTGTCCTGTGATGTTGGGAAAACCATACCTCAGCAATACTTCACCACGATTGATGAAAGGGTTTTACAAGTCCCGGGAATATGGGCACGATGGATTCTTCTTGATTTCTGGAATCCCCGCTTTGAAAAGAGCGGATATGATCGCGCTAAGCTGAAAAGTGTCTATCAGAATTATGGTCCACAGGGCTTAGTGGTTATTTCCTTTGGTGTGGGAATGGATTCCCTAACACTTGCAAAGCATGCAATTACCGATTCTATTACATGGTATCAGGTTGAATTATCTGAAGTGGCAAATTCGGATTTACTAAAGTCGTTAGGAATCGCTCGTTTGCCGGCAAACCTATTGCTAAACCGAAGTGGGGTTGTGGAAAAGAAAAATATTGATTACTCCAACTTGGCCCACTATCTTGACTCATCCATACAGCGTGTTTCAAAACCCGTTTTAAAAGCCGGAATTGAAATAGCTCCAACCAAATAAAAAGCAAAGCCATGCCTGAAGTACGCCCAAAGAAGTACCTGGGGCAGCATTTTCTGAACGATAAAAGAATTGCGCTTAGGATAGTTGATAGCCTAACTGCTGTGGACTGTCATTACATTCTGGAGATAGGACCGGGTATGGGCGTTCTTACTGGTACTTTATTTCAACGTTTCGGAGATCGTTTTTTTGCCATCGAGGTTGATGGTGAATCGGTGGACTACCTGAAAAGAACTTTACCCGGGTTAAACATCATTGAGGGCGATTTTCTTGAACTTGATGTTGAGGGCACGTTCAATGGCAATTTGGCCATAATTGGTAACTTACCCTACAACATCTCATCGCAGATATTTTTCAGGATTATTGAAAACCGTAACGGAGTTAAAGAGGTTGTGGCCATGGTTCAGCGCGAGGTGGCCCAGCGTATTGCCGAAAAACCCGGTTCCAGAACCTATGGTATTCTGAGCGTTCTACTGCAGGCGTTTTATGACATTGAGTATCTTTTCACGGTTAGCGAGGGGTGTTTTACCCCGCCGCCCAAGGTGAAATCGGCAGTAATCCGTTTAAGACGAAATGGAGTTGCGGAGCTGGGCTGTGGCTACAACCTTTTTGAGAGAGTGGTGAAAGCGGCGTTCAACCAACGCCGGAAGACCCTCAGGAATTCAATCCGCGCGGCGTTTAATGGGGTGGAGATAGCCGACCGCTTTGGCACAAAACGTGCGGAACAGCTCTCGGTTGCTGATTTTGTGGAGCTAACCCTGGAGATCCAAATGCTTATGGGTTAAGCCTTAGTATTGATGGCTTCAACCGGGCTTAAACGCGACGCAATCCAGGCAGGGAAAAATCCGGATGCGATACCAATAATCGCGGAAATTAGCAATCCCCGTAAAATGTTGGCCAACGTGAGTGAAATTTTAAAG
This sequence comes from uncultured Bacteroidales bacterium, assembly GCA_937926785.1. Taxonomy (GTDB): domain Bacteria; phylum Bacteroidota; class Bacteroidia; order Bacteroidales; family Tenuifilaceae; genus Tenuifilum. The sequence goes on from CALBBQ010000008.1 coordinate 18,155, forward strand.
TCGAGACCATAAGAAACCGCCAGTGTTCCGGCAAAGATCAGCAGTAAACCTATAGCACCCCCGGTTACTGCAAGCAACACAGCTTCGTAAAGGAATTGAATTAGGATGAAGTATCGTTTGGCGCCAAGGGCTTTTTGAATACCAATTTGGCTGGTTCGTTCCTTAACCGAAACAAACATGATATTCGCAATGCCAAAGCCGCCCACAATAATCGAGAAAAAGGCAATGAAGCCTCCGGCAAAATTGATGGAAGCAAAAATGGAGTCGAGGCTATCCTTCAGCATGTCTATCTGGTTAAGGGCGAAATCATCTTCCTCAAGCGGTTTGAGCCGGTGCTGCGCCCTAAGAATACCGCGTAGCTCATCAATTAAATCTTCAACACTCGTATCATCCTTGGCTTTAACCATAATCCATGGACCCGAGTTACGCAGGTCAACCATAGTTTTGGCAAGATTTAATGGAATGATCACCATGTTATCTAAGCTATTCTCACCCACTGCCGATTTACCCTCCTTGGCGAATACGCCAATGACAGTAACCTTTTGTCCGCCAATCTTCATGGTTTTGCCTATGGGATTAATACCCTGAAACAAATCCTTGGAGATATCGCTTCCGATCACCGCGAATGGCCTTCCGGAGTTGATCTCGAATAGGCTGAGAAAACGCCCCTGGCTGATATCGAATGATCTTATCCTGTCAAAATCGTTGCTGATGCCATAAACGCTGGCGTCGGGTATATTGTTTCCCTCAAATTTTAGCTGTTTGCTAAAGGCAACGTTGAAGCATGCCGCTTCGGTAAGGATGCTTTTTCGCCTTATCTCTTCTAAATCGCTAAGGTTTGGTTCCGGGCGGTTAAGGTATTTCCACCATGGGTATTCCTGGTTGCCCCCCCATGGCCATTTCTGAACATATACCACCTTCTTACCCAAAGCCTGCAGGCTATCGCGAATATTTTTTTCCAGGCTGTCGATCATGGTGAAAACCGAGATGATGGCAAAAATGCCAATGGTAATCCCGAATAGCGACAGGAAAGTCCTAAGCTTATTTGCCATTACCGATTGGTAGGCAAACTGCATGCTCTCGCGGGCCAGCTTGATAAGTATGATGAGCGGACGGATAGCTTTCATCTATTTTCATTTAGAACAAAGATAATCATGCAGCAGCTATGTTGCAGAATTACTCTGTTAAATACTACAAATTATGATTTATTACGCTGCCAATGGTTTAACCTTAAAAGCCTTAAAAACCCTTTTGATCCGACAATTTTACCATCAAACCAATGGGTTTGTTTGTGTTGAGCAGCAATTGTTAAAAAAAAATCATCATAAATAATTGATTTTTCAGAGGATTTAACCATTTTTACTACCTGCAATAACCCCATTTGTTTAAACTAAGTAACTGAAATATAGTTAGATGGCTGAATACAAGGCAATCAGAACAGCGTTGGTGTCCGTTTACCACAAGGATAACCTCGATAGAATTGTCAAGTTGCTTTCCCAGTACAACGTTACCATTTATTCAACCGGTGGTACGCTGGACTTTATCAGAGGCTTAGGCCTACAGGCCAAAGCAGTGGAAGAGCTCACCGGTTACCCCTCGATACTAGGCGGGCGGGTTAAAACCTTGCACCCAAAGGTGTTTGGTGGTATTCTCGCTCGTCGGGAGAATGAGAACGACCTGTTTCAGCTTCAGGAATACCAGATTCCTGAAATTGATATGGTCATTGTTGATCTTTACCCGTTTGAGAAAACGGTAGAGCAAGGTGCCTCGGAGCCTGAGGTAATAGAAAAGGTTGATATTGGGGGAATTTCTTTAATTCGAGCTGCCGCAAAGAACTTTAGGGATGTTCTGATTGTATCGAACCGTGAACAGTACGAAAACGTTTTTCAGATGCTGAGCGAACAGGATTGCTGTACAACCCTGGAACAGCGGAAAGCTTTTGCTGCTGAAGCGTTTGCAACCTCGTCGCACTACGATACAGCCATTTACAACTACTTCAGTTCTGAATTCCCTCAACCGGTATTCCGCAAGAGCCTCCAGGGTAAGAGCATGTTGCGCTATGGCGAGAATCCCCACCAAAAAGGAGTTTATTACGGAAACCTGAACGAGGTATTTGAACAGCTTGCCGGAAAAGAAATCTCTTACAATAACCTGCTGGATATTGATGCTGCAGTCAACCTGATTCATGAGTTTGAAGACCCCACCATTGCTATTCTGAAGCATAATAATGCCTGCGGAGTAGCATCGCGCTCAACGCTCCGAGATGCCTGGGCAGATGCTTTGGCTGGCGATCCGCTATCGGCTTTTGGTGGTGTAATCATTGCAAACCGAGAGATAGATAAAGTAACCGCAGGCGAGATCAACAAAATCTTTTTTGAGGTACTTATTGCACCGGGTTACACTACCGATGCAACCGAACTATTGATGCAGAAGAAAAACAGAATACTGCTTAAGCTGAAAAGCACACATTTGCCACCTCATACCTTCAGAACAGTGCTGAACGGGGTGCTCATGCAGGAACGCGATATGACCACCGAATCGTCCGAAGCCCTGCAGCTGGTTACCAAGCACCCTGCAAGCCCCGATCAGGTTGCCGATCTGCTTTTTGCCAACAAAATAGTTAAGCACACCAAGTCTAATGCAATTGTGCTGGTTAAGAACCGCCAGCTGGTTGGCAGTGGTGTAGGTCAAACATCGAGGGTTGATGCGGTAAGGCATGCCATTGAAAAGGCAAAAACATTCGGTTTCGATTTGAGCGGTGCAGTTATGGCCTCCGATGCTTTTTTCCCATTCCCCGACAGCGTTCAACTTGCCCGGGAAGCCGGAATCATGGCCATAATTCAACCTGGCGGTTCGGTAAAGGATCAGGAGAGCATCGATTACTGCAATGCCAATGGTGTTGCCATGATTTTTACAGGAGTAAGACATTTCAAACATTAAAAGTATAAACTGTTAAGCGATATGGGACTTTTTTCTTTTCTAACTCAGGAGTTGGCAATTGATTTGGGAACAGCTAACACCATCATTCTGTACAACGATAAGATTGTGGTTGATCAGCCATCAATCGTGGCCATAGACCAGTCAACAGGTAAGATGATAGCCATAGGGGAGCAGGCCCGAGCCATGCACGGTAAAACCCATGAGAACATCAAAACTATTCGCCCGCTCCGCGATGGCGTTATTGCCGACTTTAACGCGGCAGAACAGATGATCAGGGGAATGATCAGTATGATTAATACCAAAAACCCAATATTTACCCCCTCGTTAAGAATGGTTATTGGTATTCCGAGTGGAAGTACCGAGGTGGAGATACGTGCCGTTCGCGACTCATCGGAGCATGCAGGGGGCAGGGATGTATACCTGATCTATGAACCCATGGCTGCTGCGCTTGGTATAGGACTGGATGTGATGGCTCCCGAGGGCAGCATGGTTGTTGACATAGGTGGTGGTACCACTGAAATCGCTGTAATAGCGCTTGGCGGTATTGTTTGCAATAAATCGGTACGTATTGCAGGCGATGGTTTTACCGCAGATATTCAGGCCTACATGCGCCAGCAGCATAATGTGAAAATTGGTGAACGTACTGCAGAGGATATCAAGATAAACGTGGGATCGGCACTTCCGGACCTGGAAAATCCTCCAGCCGACTTTGTGGTACGAGGTCCCAACCTGATGACCGCACTGCCCATTGAAGTGCCCGTTTCGTATCAAGAGATAGCATACTGTTTGGATAAATCGTTATCAAAGATTGAGTCGGCCATTTTTAACGTGTTGGAGCAAACACCTCCCGAACTGTATGCCGATATCGTTCAAAAGGGGATCTACCTTGCCGGCGGTGGAGCCCTGCTTCGTGGGCTTGATAAAAGGCTTACGGAAAAGGTCAACATTCCTTTCCATGTGGCTGAGGATCCCCTTCATGCCGTGGCAAGGGGAACCAGCATCGCCCTTAAGAACCTCGATTTCCCATTCCTGATGAGGTAGTATGTTTATCCGCCTGGCGCTATGAATAATATCTACGAGATCCTAAAGCGGCTTTACAGCCATTTGCTATTCCTTGTGCTGCTTGGGATATCGCTCTCTCTTTACTTTAACACAACATACTATCAGAAAGCACAGGTGGGTTCAGTTACCCTATCCATAACCGGCTTTTGGCATCAACAGGCTTCGCGATTTACCGATTTGTTTAGCCTTAGGCGGACTAACCTCTTGCTTACCCTCGAGAATACCAGGCTCAGAAATGAAATTGAGAGCTACCGGGTAAAGCTACAGGCCTATGCCGATGCATCGAGGCAGATAACTGACACCGTTGGTGTTTTCTCATACGTACCGGCAAAGGTTATTGATAACTCGATTAATAGTCGCAATAACTACATCATTCTCGATGCCGGAACAAGAAAAGGTGTGTACAAGGGTATGGGGGTTATTTGTAGCAACGGAGTGGTTGGGATTGTTGCCAATGCTAATCAAAGCTATTCTTCGGTGATCTCATTGCTTAATACCGACATTAAGGTATCGGCTATGCACAAGAAATCGGGTTCTTTTGGTGCGATATCCTGGGATGGCCGAAATTACCGGAGGGTGATACTCGATGAAATCCCTTTGCATGTGAATGTGGCTGTTGGGGATACGATAATTACAAGCGGTTTTTCAACAATATTCCCTAAGGGAATACCAATTGGAAGGGTAACGGATTTTTTCAATAAGGATGGCAGCTTTATGGAAATAACGGTGGAACTGTTTGCCGACTTTAAGTCGATAGATTACGTTTACCTGGTAAATTCCAGAGCGCATGACGAGGTTAACCAAATACAGAGTGTAAAGCAATGACCAAGGATCTTTTCAAATACTTTGGATTAGCCATAATCCTTTACCTGTTTCAGTTTCTGGTGTTAAGCAATATAAACCTGATGGGTTATGCCAATCCTTACGTTTACGTCCTGATCCTTTTACTGCTCCCGTATAACACGCCTCGTTGGTTGTTGTTGCTCATTGGATTTGTGGTGGGTTTTATAGCCGATTACTTTTCCAACTCACTGGGTCTTCATACCTCTGCCATGCTGGTTTTGGCTTACCTGCGGCCCCTGATATTAAAACGGTGGAGTTTTCGGTCCATTCAGGATGAACGCGGTGCCCCTGAGATGACAAATACCTCCATGGAGTGGTTCTTAGTTTACGTTATCGTTGCAGTATTCATACATCATGCCTTCATTTTTTTTCTGGAAGCGTTTACCTTGCGCCATTTTGCTCTAACCCTCCTGCGGGTTCTGCTGAGTACAGTCCTGTCATCATTTTTCATTTTCATCATTGAGGTGATTCGAACACGTAATAAAAGGGTAGCATAGTGGCTGTTAAGGTTGAAAGCAATAAACGTTTGGTGGTTGCAGTAATTATTGTTGCGGTTTTTGTAATCATAATCGCCAAGCTTTTCTACATTCAGGTTATCGATAGTTCTTACAAGTTCTCGGCAGCCAACAACGTGCTCCGGTATATCACCCAGTATCCGGCCAGGGGGCTTATTCTTGACCGAAACGGATTCCCCATGGTAACCAACAAGCCCGTGTATGACCTTTTGATGGTCAAAAAGCAGGTGGTTCCGTTTGATACACTAGAGTTTGCATCTTTGCTGGGTTTGACTGTTGATCAGGTGCGGGAAGCGTTTGTTGCTGCCCAAAAACAGAAGGGATACTCTCCCAGGAAGGCGGTAACCCTCATTAAACAGATACCCCCGGAATATTTTGCGCGTTTCCAGGAGAAAATGTACAAGTTCTCAGGATTTGAGGTTCAACCTCGTACCGTTCGCTCATATACCCTACCTATTGCTGCCCACCTTTTTGGATATGTGGGCGAAGTGGACGATGGAACTATCAAAACAGAGCCCTACTACCAATCAGGCGATTATATCGGGGTGAGTGGGCTGGAACGTTCGTACGAAAAGGAGCTTAGAGGAAAAAAGGGTATAAAAATTTTCATGGTTGATGTGCACAATCGCATAAAGGGATCGTATGAACACGGAAAGTTCGACTCCGTTGCAGTACCCGGGAAAAATCTGACCAGTACCATTGATGCACGCCTGCAAGAATACGGTGAAAAACTTATGCAAAATAAGATAGGCAGCATTGTGGCTATTGAACCCAAAACGGGCGAGGTGCTTGCCATGATTTCCAGTCCTTCATACAATCCTGAGCTTCTGGTGGGTCGCGATAGAGCCACAAATTTTAAACTTCTTCAGCAGGATTCGCTCAAACCCATATTCAATCGGTCAATTATGGCGCTGTACCCGCCCGGGTCGACGTTTAAAGTGGTTAATGCTTTAATTGGACTGCAGGAAGGGGTGCTTTTCCCTGAAACACGCTATAGCTGTTATGGCGGTTATACCATTGGTAGGGGTGTGGGGTGCCACAACCATCCGTCGCCGGTAAACCTCATTCAGTCCATCCAGGTTTCCTGTAATACATACTACTGCCATGTTTTCAGAAATATAATAGATAAACGGGAGTTTGGCTCGGTTGAGAACGGGTTCTCGGTTTGGAAAAAACATGTGGAGTCGTTCGGTTACGGTAATAAGCTGAATATCGATTTACCCCATGAGCTGAAAGGGATAGTTCCTTCAGTAGCCTTCTACAATAAGTACTTCCGCAAGGGTGGGTGGAACTCGCTAACCATCATTTCCTTGGCTATAGGACAAGGAGAACTCTCCGTAACACCCTTGCAGATGGCAAACCTGGTTGCCACCATTGCCAATAAGGGATACTATGTTGCTCCCCATGTTGTTAAGGCAATTGAAGGTGAGTCCATCGATTCGGATTATCGCCAAAAGCACTACACTTCCATTGAGCCCAAGTATTTCGATTACATAATTGAGGGTATGGACTTAGCGGTGAATGGGCCTCCGGGCAGCGGCAGTACTGCTCGTATTGCAGCCCTGCCCGATGTCAGAATTTGCGGGAAAACCGGTACCGCACAAAACCCACATGGGGCCGATCACTCTGTTTTCTTTGCGTTTGCCCCAAAGGAAGACCCTAAGATTGCCATCTCGGTTTACGTTGAGAATGCCGGTTTTGGTGCTACGTGGGCTGCGCCCATTGCCAGCCTAATGATTGAGAAGTATCTGAAGGATACCATTACACGCCCCGATTTGGAACGCTATATATTAGAAGCTAAATTGCTCGACCGACGTGCAAAGAAAAAGTAACATACTCCGGAACCTCGATTGGATAGCTGTCATCCTTTACATCATGCTGGTTGTAATGGGATGGCTAAACATCTATGCGGCTGTTCTGAGCGATGAGCATCGTAACATCTTCGATTTCAGTCAACGGTACGGAAAGCAAATGGTGTGGATTGGCTTTGCTTTCCTCATGGCGTTTACTATAGTTTACTCCAACGATCGCATCTACCCTGCCTTTGCCTATCTATTCTATGGGTTAATCGTATTGGCATTACTTGCCACCCTGATATTCGGTCGGGTGGTTAATGCTTCAAAGTCGTGGATCCCCATTGGCTCGTTTGGTCTTCAGCCTGCTGAGTTTGCCAAGGTCGCCACAGCATTAGCTTTAGCTAAACTCATGAGTGGCTACGGGTTTAAACTCTCGGGGTTGTGGTCGTATGTTAAAGTAGGGTTGGTACTGGGTTTCCCTGTTGGTATAATACTCATGCAGAACGATACGGGTTCGGCGTTGGTTTTTGGTTCACTCATACTGGTGCTTTACCGCGAGGGTTTACCAGGTTGGGTTCTTGCCTTTGCAGCGTTCCTGGTTTTGCTATTTATTCTCACTTTAATATACAACACATCTACATTGCTCATATTTCTTTTTGTTCTAACGGTTTTTCTTTTCATTTTTTACACCCGTCGGTACAAGGATGCTTTTAGAATAACCCTTGGTGCTGGTGGGGTGAGTTTACTGATTTACCTGGTTTCAGTGCTTTTCCATCTGAAAGTTTCTTTGTCTGTAATACTTTTGGTTCCTCTAGTGCTGAGTGTTTTAATAGGGTTGATCTATGCCTATGCCAATCGCTTAAAGATAGTTTACCTGTTGGCTTTGTTCTTGCTGGTGACTGTAGGTTTTTCCCTTTCAACCGATTATGTTTTCGAACGTGTGCTCGATGTTCACCATCAGAAACGCATAAATGACTTGTTGGGTATTGAAAACGATCCGTTGGGTTGGGGGTATAATGTAAACCAGTCAAAAATTGCAATTGGCTCTGGAGGCTTCTGGGGAAAAGGTTACCTGTCAGGAACCCAAACCAAGTTCAATTTTGTACCCGAGCAAAGTACCGATTTTATTTTTTGTACAGTTGGCGAGGAGTGGGGCTTTTTAGGATCGACGGTTGTGGTAATTCTAATCGCTTCGTTTTTACTTCGGTTACTAAAAATTGCAGAGCGACAAACCGAGCATTTTGCCCGCATTTATGGATACGGGGTAGTGTCAATCCTGTTTTTTCACGCTGCGATTAATATTGGCATGACCATTGGTCTGGTGCCGGTGATAGGTATCCCTCTTCCATTTTTCAGCTACGGGGGATCGTCGCTGTGGGCTTTCACCATCATGGTGTTCATTCTTCTGAAGTTCGATGCTGAACGGTATGGCGCTTACTAGTGGGATTCGAGGTATTTCCTGCAGGTAGCACTAAGATCGGCCATTAGGTGCCTAAAGCCGGTGCTAAAGGTTGAGTAGTTCTCGTATACGAGTTCTATTGCCAGGTTTGGATTTCCGCGAAGGGTAGTATGGTTTCCCATGATTTCAAGGGCACGGATAATGCCTTCCTTGTTGCTGTATGAGTACAGCCGGTTGCTTTGTACCATAAAGGGCAAAAAACCCCTTACCCTTGCTGGAAGCATGTGGTATCGCTGAAGCATCTGAAAGTAGAAGGTCCTTGTAAACCCTTTCAGCTCTCTATTGGAGTATGAAGCCCATTCTCGGGCCAAGATATGGTCAAACATCACATCGGTAGCAACCCCCGACCAGCGATCATAGCTGGGACGCAGAATTTCCCTACACTCCTTCCAAATGCTGTGGTTGTCGGTAAAGTGATCAATCGTTCGGTGAAGCATGATTCCAGTCTGAACTCCAGCGGGGTAGTTCCCTAGGCGATTTCCTTTAACGTAATCGCCAATAAAATTTCCTAGCCTAATCTCAACGTCATCGCCGGAGAGGTAGAGATGTGCTAAGAAGTTCATTTGGTCTGTTTTGTTGAAGTGGTGGCCGTTGCCAATACCTCATGGGGGGCATTGAGTTGATAGCGCATGAGCCGGAATTCCTGCCCGTCCCATACGCTGTACGTGTTACTCACCAGCCAATCGCCAAGAATTACCAGGTTTGATTCTGCAGAGAGCGGGTAGATGATTGGCGAGTGCCAATGCCCGTAAATAAAGAAATCAAAATGTTCCTGCTCCAGTTTGCCACGGGAGTACTTGGTAATTTGCTCGTTTTCACCTCTGAAAACGTGGGTTATCTCCTTGGAGTAACGGCTGCTAACGCTCCACTGATTGCCAAACCAAAGTGAAAAGTTTGGGTGCAGGCGTGCAAAGAGCCATTGAAGCGTTGGACTGGTAAATATTCCCTTGAGTATTTTATAGCCCAAATCCCCTGGGCCTAAGCCATCGCCGTGGGCAAGCAGGAATCTGGCGCCAAGCAGCTCTTTTACGATGGGTTCGTGGTGGACCTCCACGCCTAACTCCTTGCTAAAGTAGTCGAACATCCACACGTCGTGGTTGCCGGTGAAGAAGTGAACCGGTACGCCCGCATCGGTGAGCTGTGCAATACGGCCAAGAAAACGGGTGTACCCACGGGGTACAACCCGACGGTATTCGAACCAAAAATCGAAGATGTCGCCAAGCAGGTAGAGTTCAGCGCAATCGTTCATAATTGAGTCGAGCCAGGTGTTGAATAGCTTTTCGCGCGGCAGGCTTTGCTCCTGGTTCGGAAGTCCCAGATGCAGGTCCGATGCAAAGTAAATCTTTTTACCCTGGCTCATTGGCTTTTTACTTACTTAGGTAGTTTTCCAAAGCTTTCTGAAGATTAGCGCCGTAAAGGTTTTTACCAATAATATTGAAGTCTCTGCCTATTAGATAGTTGGCGGGTAGCTGCCGCACGTTGTAAAAGATTGCTGCTTTTGAGTTGGTCGGGTCCTCCTCCCTGACACAAAGCCAGGGTAGGTTGGCATTGTCGATGTAGTTTAGCCAACCATCGCGGGATGGGTCAAACGAAATTTGGTAAACCTCAAATCCTTTAGATTTGAACTTCTTATAAATTTCAATCAGCTCACGGTTATCCAGCAGGCTGGCGGTATTCTCGCTGGTGAAGAAGTCCAGAAGAATAACTTTCCCTTTAAGCGATGAAAGCGAAATGTTTTTGCCGTTCTTGTCGGGGATGTTGAGGTCGGGAATGGGCATCTCAGCGTTCTGGATGAGATTCTGAAACTTCGCATTGGCTATAGCTCGTTCAATGTTTTTAATGTCTTCGAGCATTCCTTTGGTATAGTTCGACTCGGGGTAGATTACTTTCCATGCCGACGCCACCATTTTGATGAGTAGCAGGTCGTCGGAGCTATCGAAAACGTAAAGGTTATCGTTATACTTTTGGTACAGCGCCATGATGCTTGCCTTTGACATCGGGTTTTCCCAGATGAATTTGCTCAGCTCTTCCTTCACCCTGTTGCGTTCCATTTCAAATTCCTTGTTGATAGCTTCGCGTTCACTATTGCTTTCAGCATTTAAGTACTTCTTGGTTAGCTCATCCACTTTAGACTTCGATTTTGAAAAGGTTTTGGTTAGCCACTGTACCTTTTTCGATCCCTCTGAACCGCTAACCTGGTAATCGAGCACCTTGCTCAAATCCATTGTAACGTTTATTCTTTCCCCCTTCGAAGCAAGAATTGTTATTGCTTTCCCGTCTTTTGTGCTGAATGCATAGAACTCTGGTTCTTCGCCTTGCTTCAGCTTGAATCGTTTTATGCTTTCGCCTGCCGATATCTTCACGGAGTCGAGCTTAATGGTCTTGTTAAATTCAATTCTGCTTAATGTTAAAACATCCTTTTCGGGGCTTGTTATTTTAACGCTCACCACAACGGTGTCCTTACTGGTGCAGCCTGAAATAAAAGCAATACTTAAAATCAGCAAAAAATACTTAAAACGCATGTTCTTCATGATTTTGTTTGCATGCAAATTTAGGTAAACTTTGCAATTTAACTCATCGCTTTTTACATGATATACCAATTTAGTTGCAATTTTGTAAATGTGATACTGAAATTTTGGAGTTTATGCATAACAAACCTGAGGGTTCCTTCATAAGCTACTTCAGCAATCTGGTAAAGACAAATGGCGGTATAAACCTTGCCCAGGGTATTCCTGGCTTTCAACCACCGGAAGCGCTAATAGGCATTTTAAAAGATGTAGCCACCTCAGAATGCCACCAGTATGCGCCAGGAATAGGAAACTTACAACTCCGGTCGCTGGTTGAACAGCATTATGGCGTTGACCACGAAAATTTACTGATCGTTCAAGGGGCCACCGAGGGGCTTTCGCTGGTATATACCTATGTAATGACCATTCTAGGAGGTTCATTCGTCGTTCTCTCATTCGATCCTGCTTACGAAAGCTACAGCCGGTTGCCGGGTATTTTTGGTCAAAATTTTATACCATTCCCTCTGGTTAACGATGAACACGTGGATTTTGAAAACCTGGCTGAGGTGATAAGGCAGAATGGGGTTAAACTTGTTTTTATCAGTTCACCTGGCAACCCCTTTGGTAAGGTCTGGACAAAGAGTGAAATGGACCAGCTACTGGGACTTTCTGAACAGCTCAATTTCTTTGTGGTGTTCGATTCGGTTTATGAGGAATTGTATTTTAGTGACAAACCTTATATTCCTTTGGATAGGCTGTTCGAGAAGCTATTCATAGTAAGCAGCTTTTCCAAATCGCTGTGTATTACCGGATGGCGGGTAGGCTATGTTCTCCATCATGCTTCGCATGCTAAGGCCATCAGGGCTGTTCATGATTATATAGGCCTTTGCGCACCAAGCGTTATGCAGCAGGCTTTGGCGCTCTACCTTGCCTGTAACCATTACGGTGCCGAGTATATGGCCGATATCAGGCAAAAGGTGAAGGAGTCCTTCGAGGAGTTAAAGCGGGTTCTGCTAGATTTGCGTTTCACAGTTCCTGAAATTGATGGTGGTTGTTTTATTTGGGCTAAGCTGCCCGAACCCTTTACCGATGGCTTTCAGTTTGCATCGGATCTCTACCACGCCAAAGGGGTGGCTGTGATTCCGGGTGAACATTTCAGCTCCGCAAAGGTTCGCTGGGTGCGTCTTAACGTAGCCAGACCTTTAGAAGAAATTATTTTAGCTGGGGCAAGAATGGTTGAATTCGTCGGTAAGCAATGATAGGTTTCTCATTCATACTAGTTTTGCTCTATGTGTTCGCCATACTTTGGCTATTATTAGGGTTGCTGGGCAACAACTGGGTGGGAGATGAGGGTGTGGCTGTTCAGGAAGTAAATGGAATCTCTGTGATAGTTGCCTTCAGGAATGAATCCGAGAGCTTGCCTGGGTTGCTTGGGTCGCTCCAATCGCAGGATTTTCCTGATCACTTATGGGAGGCCATACTAGTTGATGATGGCTCAACCGATTGCGGCCCAGAGCTGTTGAGTGAGTATGCCCAACAGTTACCTATAAAATTATTGAAGCTAAGAGAGAATCGATTTGGTAAAAAGCAGGCAATTCTATTGGGCCTATCCCAGGCTAAGTTTAACACAATTGTTTTTACCGATGCCGATTGCACTCACCCTCCACAATGGCTTAGCACCATTGCTGCACAGATGGATTACATCGATTTTTTGCAGGGAAATGTGAAACCCTTGGCGAGTAGCAGAAGTGTGGTTTCTTGGTTCGAGGCGTTAGACTATGCTGCGCTTATGGCCGTTTCGGCCGGTTCCTTTGGTATGGGAAGGCCCGTTATTGCCTCCTCGGCCAACTTGGCCATTAAGCGATCTTTGATTAAGGTTGACGAGCGTACTATTAGGGCCGATGTACCATCGGGCGACGACATGTTTCTACTTCACCATGCCAAAACCATTCCAGGTTTGAGGCTAGGTTTTAAAGCATTGCAGCATTTGGCTGTGGAAACTTCATTTACGGGAGGATTCAAGGGTTTTATCGAACGACGTGCTCGTTGGGCCTCAAAGGCATCTGCTTATACAGATATTGATACCATTCTGCTTGCTTCTTTGGTTTTTGCCCTGAATTTCTGGATAGTTTTGCTGCTTTTTGCTACAGTTTCAGGGTTTGTTGGGTCAGGTGTGCTTTTATCGTTATGGCTCGTAAAAATGGTTACGGATTTCGTATTCCTATCCACCTTTCTGTTTAAAACACACCAGCAAAAGCTCTTGCTGGTTTTTGTACCTTTACAGCTCATTTACCCGTTATACATAACTTTTTCGGCCATAGCCGGATTACTAATCGGAGTAACTTGGAAAGGAAGAACGATAGATTAGCAGAGCTTTCCCGTAGCGGCTCACCTATGCGTATTGCCATGCGCAGGCTGCTTGCCGATAGGCTGGCAGTTTCTTCAATAATTTTTATCGCTATGGTTGCCCTCATAGCCATGCTGGGCTACGCTATTGCTCCCGATAGCACCCCTTTTGCAAATAACCAACACCTGCAGCTGGCTACGCTCAGGCCCGGCACTCAAGTAAAATTTCTTCGTGCTCTAAAACAGTACGATGTTAAGCATCGGGGATTTTTTGGTAAACTAGTTTACGGGCAGGAATCCGGTTTCGTGGAAATTCCTGTTGATAGTATCCGCTTCCATGGATTCAGTGTTTTTGCCACCGAGTTTAACCCTGATGCCAATGGCGATGTTATTGTTCATGAGTTTAGCCTGCCGGAACTGCTTTTTCGGCTCGATCCCAAAAATAAGTTTAGAGTAGAAACCGATACTATTACTGTATTTCAGCAGAATGGACAATTGACAAAGATTAGCGTTACCGATGCTCAACGAGTGGTTCTGCAGAAAAACCTTGTTACCCGCAGATATCTTTTGGGAACCGATAGGTTTGGCCGCGACTTGCTAAGCCGATTGATTATTGGAGCCCGTATTTCGCTATCGGTTGGGTTTATTGCCGTGGGCATTGCCCTAGTAATTGGTATTTTCCTGGGGGCGCTGGCGGGCTTTGCCCGTGGATTGGTGGACGATGCCATCATGTGGTTGGTTAACGTGGTGTGGTCGGTGCCCACATTGCTCATGGTTATTGCTTTAACTATGGTTATTGGAAAGGGATTTTGGCAAATCTTCGTGGCAGTGGGACTTACCATGTGGGTAGATATGGCTCGAGTGGTTCGCGGACAGGTACTGAGCGTGAGAGAGAAGGAGTATGTTGAGGCGGCTAAGGTGCTAGGCCTGGGAAAGTGGCGGATCATTTTTCGCCATGTGTTGCCAAACATTCTGGCTCCGGTGATAATTGTTTCAGCCAGTAACTTTTCCACAGCCATCCTGCTCGAGGCAGGGTTGAGCTTTCTGGGGATTGGCGTTCAACCCCCGGCACCCTCCTGGGGCACCATGATTCGCGACCATTACGGTTACATTATCATGGACAAGGCATACCTTGCGTTAATACCCGGCTTTGCCATGATGCTTATTGTGCTGGCTTTTAACCTTCTTGGCAATAGTTTGCGCGATGCCCTAGACCCTCGCGAAATAGAAAAGGCCTAGCTTTACTAGGCCTATAACTCCGAATTAGGTCTATACTGTTTACTCCACCCAATGTTTTACATCGTCTATGGTGGGGTTTGCCAAGCCCAGCTTGTTTTTCTTGTTATAGCCGCAAAGGTCGTTAAAGAGCTTACCCGCTGCAGCGCCGCTCAGCGAGGCAACGGTGCTAAACCCCATTTTTTGCAGAACCGGAACCCATTCAGCAGGGATGCCCTTTTGGGCATAGGCTTCGGCGGGGTCCTTCTGGGGTTTCTTTTCGGGGCGCATTTGCGGGAAGAACAGTACATCCTGTATGGAGGGTTGGTTAGTCATGAACATTGTGAGGCGGTCAATCCCAATTCCCATGCCCGAGCAGGTGGGCATGCCGTACTCCAGTGCCCGAACAAAGTCCATATCAATATACATGGCTTCATCATCGCCACGCTCGCTTAGGCGAAGCTGTTCCTGGAAACGCTCCAGTTGGTCGATGGGGTCGTTCAGCTCACTGTAGGCGTTGCAGAGCTCCTTGCCGGCAACTATCAGCTCAAAGCGCTCGGTTAGCTCCGGGTTGTTCCGGTGGCGCTTGCACAGCGGCGACATCTCGATGGGATAGTCCATAATAAAGGTTGGCTGAACCAGGTGCTCCTCGCACTTTTCACCAAAAATGGCATCAATCAGCTTGCCCTTACCCATGGTTTCGTCAACCTCAATATCCAGCTGCTTGCATATGGCTCTCAGCTCCTCTTCGGTTTTGCCGGTGATATCAACGCCGGCGTACTGTTTTATGGCTTCGGTCATGGTCATTCGACGGAAGGGGCGTTTAAAGTCGATCTCCTTGTCGCCAAAGGTGATTCTGGTAGTCCCATGAAGCGCCAGGGCTACCCGTTCCAGCATCTCCTCGGTGAAATCCATCATCCAGAAGTAGTCCTTGTAGGCCACGTATATTTCCATTACCGTGAATTCCGGGTTATGGGTACGGTCCATCCCCTCGTTCCGGAAATCCTTGGCAAACTCATAAACTCCGTTGAAGCCACCTACAATCAATCGTTTTAGGTATAGCTCGTTAGCGATTCGCAGGTAGAGCGGTATATCTAGGGCGTTGTGGTGTGTTACAAAGGGGCGGGCCGCAGCACCACCGGGGATGGGCTGTAGTATTGGGGTTTCAACTTCAAGGTAGCCCTTGGAGTTGAAGAAATCGCGCATGGTGTTTATTATTTTGGTGCGCTTGATGAATACGTCGCGTATTCCGGGGTTTACTACAAGGTCAACATAGCGCTGGCGGTAGCGGAACTCCGGGTCAGTTACCGCATCGAACACCTGCCCGTCTTTCTCCTTTACAATTGGTAAGGGCCTGATTGACTTCGCCAGAACGGTTAGCTCACGCGCATGAACTGACTCCTCGCCCATGTTGGTGCGGAAAACAAATCCCTTGATACCAACTATATCGCCAATATCCAGTAGCTTTTTAAACACGGTGTTGTACAGGGTTTTATCTTCTCCGGGGCATATGTCGTCGCGTTTCACGTAAACCTGAATCTTGCCTTTCTCGTCCTGTAGCTCAAAGAAAGAAGCATTACCCATGATACGACGAGCCATAATCCGGCCGGCAATGCATACCTCGGCCTGGTTTGCGCACATGTTCTCAAAATCGGCTAGGATATCGCCTGTGTTGTGGGTTACCGGGTACATGGCTGCAGGGTAGGGGTCTATGCCCAGCTTACGCAGCTCTTCAAGTGATTGCCGACGGATTATTTCCTGTTCGCTGAGTTCTTCGAATAAAGCCATTGGTTAATCTGATTTTTTGCAACTTGCAAAAATACAAGATATTTTGAAATGATATGGGTGGTATTAAAAAAACAAAGAGGGGCATAAACCCCTCTTTGTTAGAACATGAAACTGCTAGTCGTGCAACCTATCTTTCTGACCAGTCCAAATCATGAATTTTTTCTGAAGGTTAACCGTTAATCGGTACATCACCGGGACAATGATAAGGGTAAGGAACGTTGAGAAGGTTAGCCCAAAGATAATTGTCCACGATATCGGGCCCCAGAAAATCACATTATCACCCCCAAAGTAAAGGTCTGGTTTGAATTGGCTCAACGCACCGTAAAAGTCAAAGTTCATGCCTATAGCCATGGGTATCAAACCAAGTATGGTGGTTATGGCAGTCAGAAGAACAGGACGCAACCTGGTTTTACCGGCGGTAACCACGCATTCTGTTGCGTCTTTAACCGGAAGGAAAGCGCCTTCGGGAAGTCCTAGTTCAACCCGTCTCCGTTCTTTCAGTAAGCCAATGTAATCGATGAGTACAATGGCGTTGTTAACCACAATACCAGCAAGCGAAACCAGCCCAATGCCAGTCATCACCACCACAAAATCCATTTTAAATGTTGCTAACCCGCCAAAAACTCCAATGGTGCTGAACAGCACGCTGGTCATAATAATCAGTGGCCTGATGAGCGAGTTAAACTGGGTAACCAGAATTAGCAATATCAGAGCCAGAGCAATTAGCATGGCCCGTGTAAGGAACTCCATGGATTTTTGCTGTTCTTCCTGCTCACCGGTAAATGAAACGTTGTAACCTTCGGGCATGTCGAAGTTAGATAGGATCATCTTTAGCTGGTTGTTGATATTTGTCGCATTAAAACCTTTAATCACGTTGGAGTAAATGGTGACAACACGTTTTTTATCCTTGCGCATCACTGAGCCGTAAGTGTTTGAGTACTCAAAGCTGGCAACAGCCGAAAGGGGGATTTGAATCATTCGCCCTTCTTCCATAAAACCGATTTTCTGGTTCATTATGTCTGCCAGGCTGTACCGATACCTGTCGGCATAACGGAGCTGGATGGAATAGTCGTCTTCACCCTCTTTAAACTTCGAAATCTCTTTTCCGTATATGGCGGTTCTGATGGTTGATGCTATCTGCATAGTACTTAGCCCAAAACGGCGGGCTTTATCGCGGTCAATTTTTACAATCAGTTCTGGTTTTCCTAACTCGATATCAATATTAAGCCCTTCAATGCCGGCTATGTTGTATGTATTAATGTAGCTAATTATTGAATCGGCCGTGGTGATAAGGGTTTCAAAATCTTGCCCGCTGACTTCAATATTTATTGCCTTTCCTGCAGGAGGGCCCATCTGATTCTGGGTTATTGATAGTTTAACTCCCGGGTACTTGTTGAGCAGTTCGTCATTCAGTTGTCTCATCACCTGGGAAGTGTTCACTCCTGCACGATCTTTAAAGTCAACAAAGGTAATGGTTGTTAAGCCCTTGTTGTATTGCGAACCGGTTAATGTCCACTTTTCGGGATCGCCCTTACCTACGGTAGTGAGCACCGATTTTACCGAATGCCTGCAGGGTGCAAGGATGCTATCGATATCCTGCTCAATGAGCATCATGATAGAATCGGTGGCGGTAAGGTCGCTACCTATGGGAAGTTCTGCAATGATGTTGATGTAGTTGGGGTCGCTCGAGGGGAAAAATTTAACCTCAGGGTTCCGGAATCCAAAGAAAATTATGGTGAAGATAAGGAGGAAGAAAGAACCAATGGTGATCCAAAGCGGACGCCGACCATACAAGCTGTAGGTAAGCGTTTTGGTGTAGACCTGTTCAAGCCAAACCAGAAAGTGGTATCGGAACCATCGCTCAACTTTATAGAAGAAAAAAGCATTCAGAAAAACAATTATTGCGAGAATGGTTAAAAGGTTAGCCACCAGATAGGCCCCGGCAATATAAAAGATCAGGGCGAAAATTGCTAGTATAGCTGCGGTTCGGTTTGCTTTACGTTTGTCCGGTGTATTGTCGTGCATTTCATCGCCATGCTTGATGAATGTTGCAGTTATTACAGGAATTATCACAAGGGCAACTGCCAGCGATGAGGTTAGCACAATGATCAGCGTAACAGGCAGGTTTTTCATGAACTCACCGGTGATACCCTGCCAAAAGGCTAAGGGTAGGAATGCCGCCAGCGTGGTGGCCGTTGATGCAATAACGGGTATTGCGATTTCCCCCACAGCAAGGCGTGCCGCATCAAATGGTTTATACCCGTTATCAACAAACCTGTAGATATTTTCTACCACTACTATGGCATTGTCAACAAGCATACCAAGCGCCAGGATGAGCGAGAAGAGGACAATCATGTTGATTTTGTATCCTATCAGGTTAATGACTATAAACGATAGGAGCATGGATAGGGGAATGGATAAGCCTACGAATATGGCGTTGCGGGTACCCAAAAAGTAGAAAAGAACAAGCACTACCAGGATTACTCCAAGTATCATGCTGTTTTCCAGGTTCGATAGCTGCTTGCGGATGATATCGCTTTGGTCGTTTGTTATGGTTACCTCCAGGTTTGCTGGTATGGCTTTAGATTCCTGCGATTGCTTAAGGATAGCAAATATTTTATCGGTTGCGTTCAGCAGGTTCTCTCCGCTTTTTTTGACCACCTGAACCGAAACAACTGGTTTCCCGTTCAATCGGGCTAGTGTTGTTGCCTCCTTATAGGAGTCCTTAACCTCGGCAACGTCGCGCAGATAAATGGTGCGGTCCTTCTCGCGCTTAACCGAGATTGCCTCAATCTCCTTGATGCTTTCAAACTCCCCTATAATACGAATTGAACGACGGGTTTTTCCAATACGGATATCGCCACCCGACATCGAAACGTTCTCGAACCGGATGGCATTCTCTATATCGGTAAAACTTAGCCCCAGGGCTTCCAGCTTAACCATATCAACCTCAATCACTATTTCTCGATCTTCGATGCCCTGTACGTTAACTTTGGAAACTTCCGGGATGGTTTCGATCTCATCCTCCAGGTGTTCAGCAAATCGCTTAAGTTCCTGAAGCGAGTAATCGCCGGAGAGGTTAATGTTGATGATGGGGAATTCCGAGAAGTCGATGTCGTTTACAATGGGGTCAGAGAGCAGATCGTTTGGCAGCTCGCTCTTTGCGCGGTCAACGGCATCCTTTGCCTCCTGCAACGCATCGCGAATGGATACATTGGTGTTAAACTCCACCAGAATCATCGATGCATCCTGCAACGATGACGATGACAGCTTCTTAAGTCCCTTTACGTTTTCCAGCTCTTTTTCTAGCGGGCGGGTGATCAGGTTCTCGATATCTACCGGCGGATTACCCGGGTAAATGGTTTGAACCATAATGGTGGGGTAGTAAACCTCTGGGAAAAGCTCCTTGGGCAAACCCTTATAGGCTATTATACCGAAAAGTGCAACGATAAATGATAGCAGGAAAACGGTATTTCTGTTCTTCAGCGCCCACGATGTAGGTCCAAAGTTTCTGGTTATACTTGTTTTATCCATGTCAAAGCAGATGAAAGGTTAAGGTTGATTTCTACTTGCTTGTCAACTGTACCGGAACGCCATTGCTAACCATGTTGTAGCCCGACACAATGACCCTGTCGCCAGCGGAAAGTCCTTTGGTTATCACCGTTCGGTCGTTGTACGCAACTCCTGTTTCTACGTAAACCTTGGTGGCAACATACTTCGAATCGGTTTTTTCAACTTTAAACAGAAAGGTACCTTTGGTGTCGCGTTTAAGAATAATGCTAGGAACACTTAATGCCTCCGGATTGTAGTAGTCGTTGATGAATAGCATGGCAATCTGGTTGGGTTTAATGGCCCCTTTGGGGTTGGTTGAGTGAATCTCTACCTTTACCGTTCTGGTTTTTGGGTCAACCATGTTACCAATTCTGAATACAGGGGCTTCAATCGATAGTTCGGGGAAGGTGGGGAATTCAATTCGAACTTTATCACCAACATGAACCTTGTTTAAAATGCTTTCCGAGATATCGGCATCAATTTTCAATTTTTCGGTATTCAGCATGTATGCCACAGCCCTTCCCGGCGAGGCCAATTCCCCTTCCTTAATGTAGATGTCATCAACAATTCCGTCGAATGGGGCTTTAATTAGCGACATGTCGAGCTGGGCGTTTAGTGTTCTTAGCTTCTGCTCCAGGCTCTCCTTCTGATTTTTTGCTTGCAGATACTGTAGCTCTGAGCCAATGTTCTGCTCCCAAAGATTTTTTTGTTTTTCGTAAACGCTGGTTGCCAGTTCAAGAGCAATTTTTACTTCAGCAATACTACTCTCTATGATGCTGGTGTTAAGCGATATTAACAGGTCGCCTTTACGAACTCTTTGTCCTTTTGAAACATGTATTCGTTTCACCTGTCCGTTGGTTTCGGGGCTGATTGAGGCCTCATTCTCCAGCTCAACCTTACCGCTGGCGGTAAAGTAGTGGTAGAACGGAGATGGGGTTAGTGTCTCGGCAACCACTTTTACGTAACCGTTTCCGTTGGAAAGGGTGTCCATTCTGGCTATGCGGCTTTCCAGGTCTTTAATTTGATGGTTAAGCTTGATAGATTGCTCTTTGAGCTTGGCAAGTTTTGCCTTGAGCGCCTCGGGCGATTCCTGTGTATTGCACCCGTAAAGGGTTGTGAAAGCTATCAGCGTGTAAATTATCCTTTTCATGGTATGAAGTTTGTTTGTTATTTCCAGTTAGATGTTTCCTGTTACCTTATCTAGTCGAACCTTAGCGTTTATGAGTTCGACAATGGCTGCCAGGTAGTTGCCTACAGCTTGCAGGTATTTGTCGTTTGCCTGAATCACATCGAGCTGCGAGGCTGTTCCGTTTTTGTACTTAACTCGGTACTCCTCAAGTACTTGTGCTGCTAATTCTTTGTTTTTACTTTGGGCTTCGTATTTTGCCCATGCAACGCTCAGGTTGGCTTTTGCATCGGCGTAATCCATTTCAATGCTTTGGCGGGTCTGGTTGTAAGTGTTAACCGACTTAGACAGCTCCAGTTTGGCCTGTTGCACCTTGGAAATTCGCATCCCACTGGAAAAAATCGGAAGGGTAAGCTTAGCACCAAGCAATGCCGTTGGGGTAAAGTTGATTTGCGGTTCCTTGTGAAGTCGTTGAAAGCTAACAAAAGCCGAAATGCTTGGCAAAAAGTACGATTGATTTAGGCGGAGTTGAAGTTTGCTTATAGCTACCTGGTTGTCAAGTATTTTAAGGTTGATATTGTTGCTTGGGTCAAATGGTTGGGCAGTAGCGTAGGGGTTAAAGTTACCGATCATGGTTCGTAGGTTATCCGTTAGCTCAACCGTAATGCTATCGGGTAGGCCAAGCTGAAGTTTTAAAAGTTTGTATGCAGTGTTCAGCTGCTTACGCGTTTCAGCTGCTGAGTTTTCAACCAGCGAGAGCGATACCTTAACCTGATCAACTGCAGTTCTGTCGGCAAAACCGCTTTTTTGTAGCTGTTCGGTATCGTTGGCAATACGCTTGAGGTTTGCCACGCTGGAATCGATTATTGAAGTTGTTTCTTGTAGAAGCAGAACGGTAAGGTAACCTGCGGTTACATTTGCTTTCAGCTCCTGATCGGTTTTGGCAAGGGCATGTTCCGACATGGCCTTGTAGGCTCTCGACGCCTGCAACCCCACGATGTACGGGCCGTTAAAAACCAGTTGCGAAACGGTGATGCTATAAGTTGCATTAGCCTTTTCGCCCACCTTAATCTCAACGGGTTGTCCGTTTTGGCCAGGGAAAGTTAGCTTGGGCAGGTCATTCAGAATGTACTGAAAATCTACCCCTGCGCTTACCTGTGGTAACCCCTGCGCGGTTGTTTCCCATACCTTTTTCTTTGCAATTTCTACATCGAGCGCTGCATTTTTGCGCTGCAGGTTGTTTGAAACTGCATATTCCTGAGCTTGTGTTAAGCTAAAGGAATATTTACCTTGCTGCCCCTGCGCGTTAATACTAAGTGAAAGGCAGAAAGCAAAGAATGCATGTAAGACAATGTTTTTCTGTTTCATTTTGCTTGTATAAAGTTTAAGTCGTTAATATCAAAGTTTTTAAGCTCGTTCTCCAGGAACTCTATGCCTTTTTGGTTGGCTATTCCTCGGATGTGATATATGAATATCTCATAGAAAAATTTATCGGAGGTAAACTCCTCAATGCTGAAAATATCGTTATCAATCAGGCTTTCAATTCGGGAAATCTGAATTCGGGCAATGATGTTTGGGTTCAAATCCAATCGGTATAGGCCTTCACGTTGCCCTTTCTCAATGTTAGCCATAACGCTTTCGTACATCTTGTCGCGACGGGCCTTCGTGAACTTTTCGTAATGTTGAGGGTAGTATTTTCTTAAATCGTAAAGGGTGGCCAGGTTTAGCCCTTTCATTTTCTGGTTTAAGATTTTACTAACAATTAATAGTTCCTCAATGGCATTCAAGTTTTGCTTCTGTTTGCATTCCATGCCATTATTTAGCATCTCTATCTCGAAGTCGATGACCTTGTCAACCAGGTCGTCCTTATCGGTAACATACTTGTAGAGGGTTTTTTTGGATATACCCAGGTGTCTGGCCACATCATCCATAGTAACACTCTTGATACCATACCTGGTATACAGCTCGTGCACCCGGTTAACTATACATGCTAGTTCTTCGTTCATCGTGTAATTTTGCAATGGAAACTCAGGATACAAAAATAACAAAAAAAGTTTCCTTAGGTTTTTCAATGACTGTTAAAATGGGTTAAGAGATATTAGGTTAAAGCGGTTAACAGCTATTTATTAAAAAAGGGGTTCCCTGCATGATGCATGAACCCCGAAGGCGATGATTTAAATCAATTCAGGAAAAGTTAATTCCTTAAATCGCGAATCAACATCTCGTTTTCGTAATCTTTCAATATTTGTTTGAGCTCCTTGATTTCCCTGGATAACTCTTGCTCGCGTCGTTCCATATCCTCCCTTATGGTTTTGAGTTCCTCCATGTTCTGCTTCAGCTCTTCTTCGCTGGAAAGCAGTTCCATGTTTTTCTGCTTCATCTCAGCAATAATCCGTTCGTTAAATGCAATCATCTCGTTGAACCTGATTGCCGATGCAAGGCTGATACAAGCCTTTTTCACGAACTCAATTTGGATGGGAGTAAAAACCAGGTAGCTGGCTATCTCAATACAACCAAGAATCTCTTTCATGTCGGTTACCAGCGGTGCAAGCAGCAGGCACGATGGATTGGAATGGCCAAGACCAGTGGTGATATGGGTATAATCCTTTGGTATATCTGTTACAAAGATGATATCCTTTTCGTAAATGCATGCCCCGGGAAGCCCTTCGTGAATATCGAGAGTGCGGTTTAGGTACTTGCGCCTGTCAAGTGCATAGCTGGCCACTAGCTCAATATGCTCGCCACCCTTGGCATCGTCGGATTTTTTTATGTAAACACCCCCTTGTAGCGCTTGCGTTTGTTTTACGGTGAACCTGATGAACTGAAAGCAGAGTTCATTAATATTTTCGTACTTAACCCTGAGTATCTCACCCATGGTGGCCAGGTTCTCGTTAAGCCAGTTCCGCTGCTCATTTTCGTGCAGGTTGCGTTCGCGTTCCTCGGCAACCTTCATGAGTCTTTGGCGCATTTCCAGCAGCTTTGAACCAACTTCGCCGGAGTTGCCAAACACATTCACCTCGCTGTAAAAATTACCGTTTCCAACCTCTTCGGCAAACTTTCGGGTGTTTTGAAGTGCAACGGAAAGCTCATTAATGGATTGTTCAATGCCGCTAAACTCATCTTTCCCAATTATTTTGATTATTCCAGGAATCTCCCCTTTCCCCATTTTCTTTAGAGTGTGTTGAATTGATTTCAGGGTTTTGGTGATGTGCTTGCCAATCTTTGCAAGGATAAGAAGTAAGAGGGTTGAGGTCATCAGAATCAGTGCCAGCATGGTAACATAGATCCGGTGGCTGTTGGTTTTAAGCTTTTGTGTGAGTTCTACTCGTAACGCGTTAATCTTTCTGTCAAGTCCCAGCGATAGCTCTTTCAGCTTTGCCTGGGCTCCTTTATTCTCATTGAGGCCTATTTGTCTGTCTATCTCGGTATAGGCGTGGAATAGTTTACTGTAATCGTTGAGCAGTTTGTCGGTTTCTGCCCCCCTTGAGCTATACCTCTCTTCTACATAGGCTTGGGCAGCAGCATGTTCCTTTTCAAATTTCACAATGTAAGATGAGTCGCGTCGAATAATGTAATCCTTTTCGTGTCTTCTGAGCATGAGCATATGGCTCATTAATCGGTAATCTCTTAGTTGGTTCACATTTTCCTCAACCTGGTGAATTTTTGACCTCAGCTCCCCTTCCAGCCCAAAGTCCCTGAAACCACGCTGAATCACAAGCTCTTTCAAATCGCGGAATTGCCGGTCGTATTTTGAAATCAGTGTGTTAATGTTAATGGTTTGGTTGTTTCCAAATCGGTTCTCCAGTTCTTTCAGTTCCTTGTAGATCATTCTAACCAGGCTGTCGTGCTGTGTGGTGGCTCTGGAGTAACCGTATCGGTATAGCTCACTACTCTGCAAGTCGCGAAAAAGAAAATCATCGCGGGTTTTTTGAAGGCTGATGTTGTTTTGATGGAGATGCTCCAGGTTTAGTAATGCCTCCCTGTCGTGCTGGGCGTTTTGCTGTTGAATGAAGAATATCGAAGTGAATACGATTAACGACAATACCACTAAAAAGGCTGTAAATTTTAAAAGCCTTCGAATTGAGAATCTACGGAGGTTCATACATCAATTTGTTTTCAGCAAAGTTACTTTGCTGTTCAGGTGGCATGGTTAACTCAGAATTACCTTTTTGTAAAACCTCTATGACTATTTTCTTTGAAATTTTCGAATAGGGTGTTTTTAGCTTGCATTGTATGTCTATATAGAAACTAATATCTGATTCCCATGAAAAAGTGTGCATCAATAGTTGCTTTTGCGTTAATGGCATTGATGACTGTTTCTGGTTCAGCATTTGCTCAAAGGCCTCAAAGAACAAAGCCTGTGACTAAAGCTGTTGTGTTTAAACACAAAAAAAACCATTCAAAAAGGGTGGTGGTTTACCATCCTTACTGGGCGCCCAGAATGGCATTCTATCGTAGGTGGGTGTATTTCCCCAGGCTCAACATCTACTGGGACAATCTGCGCGGTTTATATGTTTACCGTAATGGTACTGTTTGGGTTACTTCCGTTAGTATTCCTGCTGTTATTGTCAACGTTGATCTTTCTAAAGAGAAGCATTTTGAGCTGCCAAAGGAGAACGATGCCGTTGATGAGGTTTACCAAAGCAACCAGCAACATTCAAAACTGACGGATGATTAAGATTGAGAAGGCTGTTTTAAACAATTTTTTTGAATTCAGAATAGCAGTTTTAACTATTTTATAAAAAATCTTACCGTTTCAACCCGGCTGTTGCCAAGTTCGTCAGTTGCAGTGATGGTTAGCTCATTCATACCCTGGCTGAAGCTGGCGATTGGAGTTGAGTAGTTTTGGATTTTTGTTCCGTTCAATGAATATTGAATGGAGTTACGAGCTGAGAGGTTGTCCGATTCGCTGAGGTACAACCTTACGTTCGACGGATAAACGGGTACAGTTTGGTTGTCGAAAACCATCTGGCCAATTGGTGTTACGCTAAAGTGCCAGTATATTTCGGGTGCCACATTATCAACTGCAACCTCAAAGTTCAGGAAGTTGAGGTTCTCCACATTGTCGTATGCGGTACATTTGAACGAGTAGTAACCGTAATCTTTTAGAGTGAATGGTTCAAAGTACCGGGTGGGTTGGTTTTGGTTAAGTACGTATTCAATGCGGTTTAACCCGGCTTCCTTGTCGGTAGCGCGTAATTCTATTTTAGTAGTTGGGCCAATCCATAATGTATCGCGCAGCTTAAGTTGAGGGCCTATGAGCCTGTAACTCATATCCGGACCTGTGATATCGATGGTAGGCATGGTAAACGATTGGGCATTGGCATCGGATTGGCTTCGGTTATTTACCCTGTCAATGGCATAGGTTTTTAGCTTTACGGTTCCAAGAATATCGGACAGCAGAACGGGTTTCTCGTATGGTTTAAACTCGCCGTTGTTGAGTGAGTAGTAAATTTCCTTAACTCCGGCTTTATTATCAACAGCTACAATTTTTAACCGGCTTCGGCCAGAGGAGAATTCACGGGTTCCTACCATGTAGGAATTTCCTTCAATCTCTTCAACAACTAGAGGAGGGGTTTTATCGATGAAGAAGGTGTATGATTGGGCTTTTTCAACATTTCCGGCTTTATCGGTAGCATACCAGGCAAGGGTATGGTAGCCTTCCTTAATCGATGCGGTCTGCAGGGGCTGGCTGTACCTTAACCAGTTACCCGATGAGTCGAGCATGTAATGGATGGCTTCAACCCCAAAACGGTCGGTGGAGGAGAGGGTAAGAGCCGCCCTGCCCGAAAGTATATCTTCGTACCTATCACCTTTAATGGTGAGTTCGGTTACGGGCGGTGTTGCATCAACAATTAGCTTGCGGTAAACTTCGGGTTCACGATTCCCAAGGTTATCGGTAGCGTAAACCCTGATTTCATACTCGCCATCCTGGGTAAGATTTAAGGGTTGAGTGTATTCGGTGAACTCCGAACCATTAACTGAGTAGTAAATTTTATCAGTTCCCGATGCCTCATCGGCAGCGCTAAGCTCTACAATAGCCCCTCCTCTGATAATCACAGCATCCTTTAGCTGAAGTACATTTATGTTTTTGGGAATTACTGAAGTTTGTGGAGGTAAACCATCGGCAAACAGCTCGAACCTGATTTTTCGTCCTTGATATAAGTCCATGTGGGTCATGAGCTGGGGCCCAGTTCCATTCCATGCTAAGGATTGGTTACTTTTGCTGGCATCGCGGAGCAAAACGGCATCGGTTCCGTTGGGCTTAGTTCCCATGTAGAGGTGTACAGGAACTTGTGGTGAAACGAATAGTTTTCCCGTTGAATCAATGTAAAACGCTTTTGGGCTCTGTTCTTGCCCAAGTAGGCTCAGGTTGACAAAAATGGCCAGTGGTATAGCAACAAGTACAAATCTCTTCATTTCAAACAGCATTAGGGTTTTTGTTTGGGCAGGTAGAACCGAAACTCAACCCGGCGGTTCTCACGATGTCGGTTTTCCGGACAGTTCACTCCTTTAACACATTCGTTAACCGGCTTTGAGTCGCCAAAGCCTTTGGCTTTAAGTCGGACTGATGAAATCCCTTTCGATACAAGGTATCCAACAACAGCTTGAGCTCTTTTCTGAGAAAGTTCCAGGTTGTAGTCGCTCAACCCGCGGGTGTCAGCATGGGCGTTTATCTCAACGTAAAGCTCCGGATAGTTTTTTAGGATGTCAACTATTTCCTTAAGATTTTCAATGGAGTTCCCGGTAATTCTGGCGCTGGCAGTTTCAAAGTAAATGTTGTCTATCTTAAACGTTACATCCGGGGCTGCCACAACCCTATAGCTAACGGTGTCACCAATGTTTCCAACATTGTCGATTCCAAAAATTTTGATGATGTATTCTCCGGTTCGTTCAACAGTGAATCCTTCGTTGGCTGTAGTAAAGGGTAAATCGTCAATGGAGTAGAATGTTTGTTGAACTCCCGATTTAGTGTCGATGGCGTTTACTGCAAAGGTAGCCCTGCTCTCCACATAAATCCGGTTCATGTGGTTGAAAAGCAGTCCCGATGAAACCTTAAGGCTCGATTTGGGGCCAACCCCATCGGCCCATATCAGATATCTTACTTTTTCCCCTTTGCTTTCGTAAACAAGGTAATGCTTGCCATCGCCATCAAAATACATGGGGTTGGCAGCCTTGTCGGTGCTGGGAATCATTACTTTCTGGTTTGGCTGGTTCTCGGGGCTAATGAAGAAGTATACCGGCGAATCGGCTTTCACAAAAACTTCGCCTCTGTCATTAACATATATGTTATCTTGTTGCGCATTTTGTGCTGATGCGGGGAGACAGAAAAACGGAATGGCAAAGAGTATAAGCTGATGTTTTTTCATTTCATAGTATCTTAATACAAATATAAAAATTTTAGCAAAACCATGAATATTTTAGGTTGTGACAATGGGTTTTGGGGTTAATCGCATCCCAATTACCAGCACATCGTCAACCTGCCCGAAACCATTGGCTTTCCAATCTTCGAAGGTTGATTCAAGCTTTTCCTGCTGCATGATCATGGGCTGTTGGTGTATTTCTAGGAGCAGATTTCTGAACCGCTGTGAGGTGAACTTTAGTCCCTCCGGGCCACCAAACTGATCGATATACCCATCGGAGTAAAGGTAAAAGCATGTGGGGGAATCAATGGTGATGGTATGCAGGGTAAACTCGCGCTTGGCCTCTTTCTGTAACCCACCAATGGGAACGGGGTCGCCTTTTATCATGTGGCATTCGTTATTGGCGATGTACACTACAGGGTTTTTTGCCCCGGCAAACTCGATGGTTTTCCCATCCCCTTTTACATGTAGGAGTGCCATATCCATTCCGTCGCGGCTGTCGTTATTCTCTTGCTTTAGCAGATGCCGCACCTGCATGTGCAACTCGTTTAGGATTAGGTTAGGTTGAACAACCCCGCTACGCACGATAACATCGAGCAGGTTTAACCCAATCATCGACATAAAGGCACCCGGAACTCCATGACCGGTGCAGTCCACTGCTGCAATCAGGAAGCCCCACTCATTGTGCGAAACGTTGGGTAAGTTTATGATGTACCTGTTTTGTTGAGACATGGCGATACCTTGCCCGGCGTATGCACTGAACCAGAAAAAATCGCCGCTAACCGTTTCGCGGGGCCGAAACATGATGAACGAATCGGGTATGGTGTTCACCAGTTGTTCGTATGATGGAAGTAGGGCTTGCTGTATGCGTTGAGCGTAGTTAATGCTGCTTGTAATATCTCGGTTTTGCTTTTCAATTTGCTGCAATGCAACCAAAAGTTCCTGGCTTTTGGCTTCCACCATGGCCTTTTGTTGCGCAAGCAGCTCATTTGAACGCTTCTTTTGTATATAGTAATGGGTGATTAGTCCCAGCATACCAAGGGTTGCTGCAAATATTACAATGAATATGTTGCGGACAAGCAGCTGGTTCTTAATCTTTGCTTGGCTCAATGCTTTCTCCTTGTTCAGCAGGTCAATCTGTAGCTGTTGCTCACGGGTTAGCTCTTCAATTCGGGAGAGGCTATCGGAAACAGTTTCCAGCGCTTTCTGTTTTTCGCTAAGCACCTGTTCGGTTAGCTCTTTCTCCGTTTTAATGGCTTGTAGCTCACCCTTGGCTTGCTCCACTATTTCTTGAACTTGAGCTTCCTTTTTGAGCTGCTCTTCGCGTTGAATTTTTCTGGTAAATGCGGTGTATAGGGAAAAGTACTCAGCCGATTTGTCCGAGTTACCTAGTGCCTCATGAATTTCGGCAAGAATGGAGTAGGTGTTCCTAAGGAGTTTTGGGTCGTTTATCTCGAGAGCGATGGTGCTTGCCTGCTGGGCGTAGTCAAGCGCTTTATCCGGTTTATCCAGCTCTTTGTAGGCGCTGGCAATATTAATCAGGGTTGATGCAATTTCAGGTTTATTCTTCTGATTTCGAACTATGGCTAAACTTTTCTCAAAGCATCCTATAGCCTCGGTGTATTTTTCAAGGTCTACGTTCAGCATACCCAGGTTGGTGTAAATAACCTTCTGGGCATTCAGGTTTCCAAGCCTTTCGGCAACCGATGCCGCTTTTAGGAAGGTTTCTTTAGCCTCGGTAGGTTTGCCATTTACCCAGTAGGTAGTAGCGGTTTTTGTGTAGATTGATAGGGCTGAATTCAAGTCGCCGTTGTTTTCCAGCTCTTTGGCTTTGGCAAGGTTCTCCTGTAGCTCCTTGCTGGTTAACGATGTTCCAGTTTGAGCAAGCAGCTTTTTTGGGAAAGGGGTTATTACTAATAATAAGGCCAGCAATGTCAATTTGTAGCGCATAGGATCACTGTTCTAAAATGAAATTTACCTTAAGGCTGGTCATGTGGGCAAATTCTACACCCTCATCAATCATGTCCTGATCATCGTCGCGGTGGTACCAGTTTAGTTCAACTTCGAAACCCTTAGCAGGTAGCTGCTCAAAATATCCTACAATGTCGAGTAGTTTTTTTGATGATGATGTGTTAAGATATTCCAACTTGAGGTTGATTATGGTTTTGGGTTTTGGGGCCGAAACATATGCCAGAACATACTTTTCTAATGGTTTGTAGAACTCGATAGCATCTTCGGGCAGCGATTTTCCCGCTACTTCAAAGTAACCCTTTTCGCCATCGGCAACAACCTTTGGCGAGTCAATCCTTTTTTCTATTTTTAGGATATCCATACCGCAAGCGTTTATTTGTTCTTAAACGGATAATGTATTTATTTGTTCCAGCATTTTTGACCGAAAAACGGGCTATGCACGGTAGTAGAGGCTTGCCTCAGGGCCAAGCGGTAAGCCGAGTAGTATCCATAAAATAATGAGCAGGGTCCAAGCTATAAAGAATACTAAGGTGTAAGGTATCATTGTGGCAATTATGGTTCCGATTCCTGCCTTCTCGTCGTATTTTTGGAAGTACACAATGATAAGCGCAAAGAAACTCATCATGGGCGAAATGATATTTGTAATGCTATCTCCTATGCGGAATACCGCTTGCGACAGCTCGGGCGAGTAGCCCAGAAGCATGAAAATTGGAATGAAAACCGGTCCCATGATTGCCCATTTTGCCGATGCGCTACCCATAAAAAGGTTGATGAAACCAGAGAATACAATAAAAAGAATAACCAAAGGGATCAGTCCCATGTTGACACTTTGAAGTAGGGTGGCACCCTTAATTGCTATCAGCAAACCCAGGTTGCTCCATCGGAACCATGCAACGAATTGTGCAGCAAAGAACACCAACACCAAAAACGCTACCATACTCTTAAAACTGCTGTTCATGCCCTTGAAAATATCGTCGTGCTTCTTAAATGTGCCGGCAAGGTAACCGTAAGCAATACCCATGGTGGAGGCCATCAGGAATAGCACGGCAATGAAACCTTTCAGGAGGGGTGAGTGCAGCACGGTATTGTCGGGCCCACGAAGCAGTCCATTTTCAGGTACCAGCCCAATTATGAATAAAACCAACCATGCCAGGAACACACCTAAAGCTCCCTTAAGGCCTCTGATTTCAGAGGGTTTTATCTGTTCAATCTTTTCGGGCTCTATATTGCCTGTGTACTTACCCAAACGGGGTTCAATCCATTTGTGCGTAACCCATGTGGCTGCAAAGGCGATAATAATGGTGGAAACAGCCATAAAGTAGTAGTTTGCCGTTGGCATTACATAGTAGTTTGGATCAATAATTCTTGCTGCTTCTGTCGAAAGTCCGGCCAACAGCGGATCGATGGTGCCAATCAAAAGATTTGCACTGAAACCGCCGCTAACACCGGCAAAAGCCGCTGAGATGCCTGCTACAGGGTGCCTATCCAGAGTATGGAATATTACTCCGGCCAAAGGGATAATCAGAATATAGCCCAAATCCGATGCCATGTTCGATAGGATACCTGTCAGCACAATCATAAAAGTGATCCACTTTTGAGGGGCTTTCAGGAGTAACTCGTTAATGGCAGTTTTAATTAACCCGCTACTTTCAGCAACGCCTAACCCAAGCATGGCTACCATCACTATGCCTAATGGAGCAAAACCTGTGTAGTTATCCACCATCTGGAGCAAAATGCGATGCAGCCCCTCCTTTGAAAAGAGGTTTACTACTCTTACCATTTCACCATTTGCCGGGTTGACTCCATGCCAGTTCAGGTGGTAACCTATAAACGATAATGCAATGGTTATCAACCCAAACAACCCAAATAGTGCCGCAGGGTGGGGGAGGGCATTCCCAGCTACTTCGATACCTTTTAAAAGTCTATCGCTAAACGTCCTTTTCTTCATATCTTTAGTGTGAAGGTGATGCTCAAAACTAAATTATTTTGGTTATCCAGCAAAGGGTATTGTTGCTTTAAGGTGATATATTTTAATCGGCCTAACTAAATTGCATGAATTTTGTTTTATATGTTTGTGAAAATTTTCGGGTATGGTAAACAGATTATTCATCAACTTGCCCTTGCTACTCTTATTGGTGGGTGCAATAGGAATTCAAAATAGTTCTGCCCAGCAGGCTGTTAGGGTAAAATGGATTGGCATTGAGGAGGCTTTTACTCTTAACAAGACTCAGCCTCGCAAAATATTCATTGATGTTTATACGGACTGGTGTGGATGGTGTAAGAAGATGGATGAGAACACTTTTTCAAATCCGGTTATAGCGTCCAGTTTGGCAAGCAGGTTTCATGCAGTGAAGTTTAATGCCGAGGGGCGAGAGGAGATTACCTACAAGGGACAGGTTTTTAAAAATAAGGGGCAAGGGCAAAGAACACCCCACGATTTTGCAGTAGCCCTACTTCAGGGTCGGTTATCGTATCCCAGTATAGTATTCATGGACGAGGATAATAACCTGATAACCTTTATAGCAGGGTATTTGACTCCTGAGCAGCTGGAGCCCATTCTGGCCTTCATTGAAAGCAATGCCTATAAAACCCAAAAATGGGAAGATTTCAGGGCAAAATTCGTAAGCAAGCTAAATGCCGCATCCCATTAACCTACTTACCAGGGTAGTTTGTTGGTAGCTGCGTGAGAATACCGTACTGGTAAATACTTACCCTTTTCACAGCAAGTTGTTGCTTGCCGTCATTAATACGAACATTGGTGTTGACGGGTATTCGGTAGTAGAACCTATCAAGTTTCGCCTTTTCAGCGAATGTTTCAATTTTAGTTTTTGTCGCATCAAAGCCTTCGGGATATTCCGGCTGATCTAGTTCAATAATGATGGGCCTACCCGATAAATCGTTGGGTTGTAGTATGCCCTTACTATCGGAGAATCGGAAAAGTATTGAGCTCTCTCCATCGGCATTTGAAGGCACGTAGCTAAAACTTTGGATGTAACGGTAGGTGTACCTTTTCCCTATAAATAGCGACAGGTATTCGTCCTCGAGTCGCTGTATTTCTTTGAGGATAACCTGTAGTGCATCGCCACTGAAGGGATGATCCACTTCGGGTGTAAGAAAGTCGAGGCGTTTCTTTCGGAGGTTGAAGATGAAATCGGAGGCCTCTTTTGCTTTCTCTTCCAAATTGCGCTCCACGGTAAGGGTCCGTTGGATGGGAACCCTAACGTAAACGCTATCGCGCAGCGTGCGTCCATAAAAAGTGCTGCTCTCCTCGGTAATGAAAGGGCTCATCGATATATCCTTGAATGGTACTTCGTGGGACTTTTGCTCCTGTGGCATGGTAAAAGTTTTACCTGTAGTACTTTGGGTAATCGGAAGAATAAGCCCTTCATGGGTTAGGCTGAGGTAGTTACCATAGCCCTTGGCAGCTGGGTAAACAGCAAAAACGGCTTTTGGATCAGCTTCGGAGGCTATTTCGAAATCAATTTTATCAATTGTAAATTCAACCTTTTCACTTGTGCTCACACCCTCAATGCCTAAATATTTTTTTGCATAGGCTGCATAGGGCCCTGGTATGTACTGACTCTGAATGCATGAAACGTTTACATGAATTATGGTTCGTGGAAGGGAATAGAATACATTGGTTTCATTCGAGCGATCATTGTCAACGGGGCTAACCCGAATGGATTTGTTGTTGCATGCAGTAAGAGCAGCGGCTAACAATAGTAAGGTTAGAATTCTAATCTTCATTTTTGCTGATGTGTTGGAATGCTTTACAAATATAGTTAAGGATATCGGAGGCGCACAAGCTAATTTGTCCAAAATCGACTGCGGCTATGTCGCCGGCAAGCCCATGGATGTATACACCAGTGATGGCTGCTTCTTCTGGAGGAAGCCCACGGGCCAGCAATCCTGTCATTATTCCGCTAAGCACATCACCGCTACCGCCCGTGGCCATACCCGGATTGCCGGTGGAGTTGAAATGTACATTACCGTTTGGTAAAACCACCCTGGTATATGCACCTTTAAGCACAATTATCACCTTGTATTTCTTAGCCATATCAATAGCACGCTCCATCCTTTCCCAGTTACTTTGCGATTTTCCGAAAATCCTATCAAACTCGCCGGGATGAGGAGTTAGAATGACCTGAGTGCTTACTTTCTCCAGCAGGTAGATGTTATCCGATAGGATGTTGAGTGCATCAGCGTCAATCACTATGGGTTTCCGGGCAATGCTTAGAAGTTTTGTAAGCATTTCCCTTGTGCTTTGCTCAACTCCAATGCCGGGTCCAACGCATAGGGCGTTGTATTTTTCCAAATTAGGGAATTCCGTGAGATGCTTGTCGCAACTATCGATGCTGGCCATTGCTTCCGGTACATTTATCTGAGCAACGGTGTACCCGGCTTTGGGAACGTGCATGGTTACCAGTCCGCTTCCGCTTCGAACCGCTGCTTTTGCACTTAGGCATGCAGCACCCATCATACCATACGAACCTGCAATAACCAGTGCATGGCCAAAATTGCCCTTATGGGCAAAGCGCGTGGGGTTCTGGAAATCGGTGTTTATGCTCGGTAGGGTTGTATAGAAAAAATTCGAAGGGGTGTGCTTAATAGCTTCAGGATGCAGACCAATGGGAAGCACCACCCAATTCTTCACGTACGGTTCATTTTCCGCCATGAAAAACGAAAGCTTGGGAAACTGTAAGCTCAGGCAGAAATCTGCTGCAATAACCGGGTTCGGGTTAGGATTGGGGTTCTCCTCACCAAATAGGCCCGAGGGTATATCTATGGCAATCTTTGTCGATTTTGATAAGTTGATGTGATGGATAAGCTCAGCAGTTAAACCCACAATGGGCTTGCTTAAGCCGGTCCCAAAAAGTGCATCAACAACCAGGTCGTCAGGGTAAAGTTCCGGAAAATCTTTTTTGTCCTTTATTAAGGTAACCGATGACGAAATGTCCGTTAACCTGGTAAGATTTATTGAAAAATCGGGGCTGTAGTTTTCCGATTTGAGGTAGTAACAGAGGGCATTGTAACCCGCATTTGTAAGCAAACGGGCAAGAGCAAGCCCGTCGCCACCATTATTGCCAGGTCCGCAAAAAATTTTTATGCACCTGTTCTTATGGTACTTACTCCTGAACCAGTTAAAGAGAGCTGTGGCTGCACGCTCCATCAGGTCGATGGAGGTAATAGGTTCATGATCAATAGTGTACTGATCAATGCTTTTTATCTGGTTGGTCCTGAAGATTTTCATGGTATTACCGGGATTGCTTGGCAAAATTACGTAATATTTAAGATGATTAACCGGTGTGTTTTACAAACTAAAACCTGAAAGCCATAAATGCTTTTAGCCTTTAGTAAAATAAGCTTTACAAAAACATTATACAACATTTTTTGAGTATTTGGAAATAACCCTTAAAATACTATTTTTGTCAATCTTAACAAAAAAGAAGATAAACCAAAACCATATCTTATGCTTAAAAATCATCCTAAAGGTTTGCTGGTAGCGTTCTTTTCCAATATGGGTGAGCGCTTTGGCTTTTACACCATGATGGCTATCCTGGTGTTGTTCCTTCAAGCCAAGTATGGCCTTTCCGCTGAGGAAGCCGGGGGGTACTACAGTTGGTTTTACTTTGCCATTTATGCGCTTGCTCTTGTTGGCGGGTTAATAGCGGATGCTACAAACAGGTATAAAACGGTTATCCTGTTAGGCATCATTGTTATGTTTGGAGGCTATGCCATGATTGCCATGCCAGGTATGTCGTTGAACATGACTTTGCTGGGGCTCTTTACCATTGCATTTGGTAACGGATTGTTTAAGGGGAACCTTCAGGCGGTTGTTGGCCAAATGTACGACGATCCGCAGTACTCCAAGGTGCGCGACACCGGCTTTATGATTTTTTACATGGGCATTAACATTGGAGCTTTCTTTGCTCCATTTGTAGCCACCGGCATTCGTAACTGGTTCCTTCGCAGCCAGGGCTTTGAGCACGATGCCAGTTTGCCTTCGCTTTGTCACGCTTTTCTGAATGGTAAGGTTACCGATCCTGATAGTCTGGCCAAGTTCGAGAGCCTGGCCAGCAAAGTTTCGGGTGCAGCTGTAGCCGGTACCGAACAGCTGACCGATTTTGCCCATAGGTATATTGAAGCCTTCTCCAGAGGCTATAACTGGGCCTTTGGCATTGCTGCAGGAGCAATGGTAATATCGCTGCTAGTGTACATTATCTTTAATAAGCAGCTACCCAACAAGGAGAAAAAGGTAAGCGCTGCTCCCGCAGCAGGTTCACTATTTACCAAGAAAAGCTTGATGAACATAATTGTTCCTGTATTGCTGGTTGCCATAACCGGAGTAATTTTCTGGCTTCTTGGTGCTGAGGTCGCTCTTGGCCTTGCCATTGGCCTGTTCTTTGGCTTTGTGGCTATGATGTTTATGATGTCCACCAAGGAGGAGCTACCAAAAGTTACCTCGTTGCTGCTGGTGTTTGTGGTGGTAATCTTCTTCTGGATGTCGTTCCACCAGAACGGGTTAACCCTTACCCTTTTTGCCCGCGATTACACGGTTAAAGAGGTAGGACCCTTTACCAACATATTCTTTCAGCTATGGTCAATGCTTACCTTTATTGGTACCATAGCTGGGTTAGTTATGATGTTTGGCCGTAAAGAGGTGCGCGAAAGGATAGTTGGTTTGCTGATGTTTCTGGGTTTAGGGTATGCCACCTACTACCAGGTACAGAACTACGGGCAAACAAACCCAATAGCCCCGGAAGTTTTCCAGTCGTTCAACCCCTTGTTCATTGTGGTACTCACCTTCCCGGTAATGGGTGCCTTTGCTTGGTTGAATAAGCGTAACATGGAACCATCGACCCCAAAAAAGATTGGCATAGGTATGATAATTGCCTCTATAGGCTTTGTGATAGTGCTGTTAGCCTCATTACATCTAACTGCTCCAAAAACCATTGAGGCGCAGGGACTAACCGAATGGGGCAGGGTTTCGCCCTACTGGTTAATCAGCAGCTACCTGGTTTTGACTATAGCAGAGTTATTCCTGAGTCCTATGGGGCTATCGTTTGTATCTAAGGTTGCCCCCCAGCGCTTTCAGGGTTTAATGCAGGGTGGTTGGTTGCTTGCAACTGCAATAGGTAATAAACTCCTCTTTGTGGGTAGTTTCTTCTGGGAAAGGATTGAACTCTGGCAGCTTTGGACTATATTCATCGTGTGCTGTATCTTGTCTGCCATCTTCATATTCTCCATAATGCGTAGGCTCGAGAATGCTACCCGGTAAGGTTTTGTAATACCAAATATCTTTAGGAGGGAGCTCTCAAATCGGGCTCCCTCTTTTTTTAGCTTTCTGATATTTAATGGGTTTAGTTGAAAAAAAATCATTTAGTTTTAATTAACAGTTAGATCACGGATTTATCAAAATATTTTCTTGTAAAGTAGCATTGTTAAAATAATTCGCTTACCTTTGTGACGAATTGAGCAACGCTTCAACTCCGAAATTTACCGCATCGTGCCGATTCCCGGTTAAAGTTCAGTTAGTTAAGCCAGTCCTCAGTTAAACAAACAATTTTATCAATTATCAATTTAAATTAAGTTTATGAACATTTACGTGTCAGGTCTGAGTTACCGCATTAACGATGACGACCTAAGGCAACTTTTCGAAGAGTACGGCCAGATTACATCGGCCAAAGTAATTACCGACAGGGAAACAGGGCGTTCGAGAGGATTCGGCTTTGTTGAGATGGCTAACGACGATGAGGCTCGCACAGCTATCGAAGAACTTACCGGTGCTGAGTACGACGGTAAGGTAATCAGTGTATCGGAAGCAAAACCCAAGGCCGATAGGCCTCGTAGTGGTGGCTTTAACCGTGAGCGCCGCGGAGGTTTTGACCGTGGTGAGCGCCGTGGTGGTTACGACCGCGATAATCGTGGTGGAAACCGTGGTGGACGTAGGGAATACTAAAAGTTTCCAAGATACTGAGAAAGGCTGCCTGGGGCAGCCTTTTTTATTTTTTTGTTTTCTCAGCACCATAAAATTTTGTAAATTTGGGAATAACCTAAACGTTTGGAGTATTAGTTGGAACAATTACAAAATCGGTACTAAACTGGCTATAGGGTTTGGCTTGGTGATGCTGCTGTTTGGTATCCTAGGATTAGTACTCATATTTGACTTTTTCAGAATTAACCGAATGGCAAACTCGTTGGCAAAGGAGTCGTTTCCGCTTACCGTTATTGCTAACAAAATAGCCTTTTCTGCTCAAAAGGCTATGTATGCCCAGCGTGCATACCGATATACTGAGGATGAAGTTTACCTAAACGAAGGTCGTAAACATTTTGATACTTTGCGAATTTATCTTAAAGAGGCTGAAAACCTGATTGCTAAGTACCCTTCATTATCAAAATTTTCTAACTCGGTGAAATCTACTCAAGCCGCTCTGGACGAATATGAAACCTTACTTGCAGAGACCGTTGAGCTGAACCGAAAGAAAGCTGCTAATAATGCAATAATAGCCAACACCCCCTCCCGAGCTGCTGAACTAAGGGCTCTGAACGAGCAGTACGCAGCCAGAATTAAAGTTTTAGGAGACCTGCGCAGATCCTCATCAAACCACCTGCTTGAGGAGTTTTATAAAGTAGCAGAGGAGGGAATGCGGGTAACACAACAAGTTGCTGATAAAACCATTTCCATATCTTCCAGATCAATCATTGAAGCGTTTGGTGGGTACTTGTTGGTTTTGTTCATTGCAGTTCTTTTCGCCTTTGTTTTCACCAATATGATTAAAAAGCCAATTGGGATGTGTGTTGAGTTTGCCAAGAAAATTGCTGCGGGAGATCTCAGACAGAACATTGAATCGAGCAGCAACGATGAGATAGGTGAGTTGATTCGGAACCTTCAAATCATGGGGGAAAGATTGAATGTAATGATAAAAGAAATTTTGCAAGGTGCAGAGGGAATTAATGGAGCAAGCAACGAAATAAGTTCTCTTTCGCAGACACTTTCAGATGGTTCAAACCGACAGGCTGCATCAACCGAAGAAGTGTCGGCCTCAATGGAAGAAATCGCTTCAAATATCCAACAAAATGCTGAGAACGCCCTTCTTACTGAAAAAATAACGATTAATGCGGTTCAGGAAATAAAAATTGGGAATAAGTCTACCAACGATACCGCCCAAACAATGAAAAAAATTGCTGAAAAAATATCGATTATCAATGATATTGCTTTTCAAACTAACATACTTGCCCTAAATGCAGCCGTTGAAGCAGCCAGGGCTGGTGAACATGGCAGAGGGTTTGCTGTGGTTGCCTCAGAAGTAAGAAAATTGGCAGAGCGCAGCAGGGTGGCTGCTGATGAGATCCAAGCCCTTTCATCTAAAGGGGTCAGCGTTTCGCAAGATGCTGGTGATAGGTTATCCAAGATTGTCGCCGAGATTGAGCGTACCTCTCAGCTAGTTCAGGATATTACTGCTGCCAGTAAAGAACAATCCAGTGGAACCGAACAGGTAAATAATGCAATCCAGCAACTTAATGACGTGACTCAGCAGAATGCCAGTATGTCAACACAGCTTGCCACTAGCTCTGAGGAATTGACGGCTCAGGCTGAACAACTTAAACAAATGGTCTCCTACTTTAAACTTAAGAATTAGCTTCGCTTTTCATAGTTATCCCCAATCCAATGAGTGTTGGCATAAATCCAACAGAGCAGGAGAGATATGTTTGTTAAGCAACTAGTTGGTTTCAGACCTCATTCCTTGAAACCGATAACCCGGTGCGCGCTGAACAGCATTCAAATGAGAGGAAAGAAAGATACCTAATTGAATTTTGACGAAGAGTATCAATGATCGCCTGCTCTTTCAAGTTTAAAAGCAAAGTACTTGGTGTTTCCCCGCCACGGAACCCTGATGTACCGTTTTTTGAAGTGAACATTAACCCTTTCGCCGGTTAGGGCTGCTTCCTCGAGCTGCCTGATCAACTCCTTGTTTCGGCGCTCAACGGAGAAATCAAAGGTTTCGGCAATGGGGCTGGTGCCCTTAAGAGCTCCGAACGACTCAAGCCCAAGCTTGGCCTCGTAGGTTTTAAAGATTACCCCTTTCTGGCTAATGCGTATTATTTTACCTGCCATTACCCCTTCCTCGTAGGTTCCCCAGTAAAGGAACGCTGCAATGGCAATGATTACGAGCAAGATGACAAAGAGTATCCGCCGAAAGATTCTCATCTTTTTTTTCCAAAATTTAACAATTAGTGGAATTCCAAAAGCGATTCATGAATACCTTTATGGATTTCGTACCAAAAATCAAGTGCTGCAGCCCGCTTGTCCTCATTAAAATATTTAATCCATTTTTCAAGTTCAGGGCTATTTATGCCATCAATATCCTTCTTCTTTTTTAGGAAAGTGTAGATGAAATCGATGTTTCGTTCGCTTTCCCAAAAGATAGAGGCATTGCGGCTGTTTATCCGGCTTGCGGTAAGTAGCACCGATCGGCTGAACTTCTCCTTCAGTCCGTATAGCTGTTCAATTACTTCAGGAAGAATATCCTCTGCCCAAGCACGGTGGAATCGGCACATTCCCAGGTTGTCCATAACCAGCTCGTTGAGCATGCGTTTGGCGTTCTGCTTACCCAGCTCACGAGGAGGGAGAAAATCCTTTCCGTAGTACATGTAGTACTTGCCCATGATGGCCATGGGCGAGAGGACGCCCGGAGTCCAGTACTGGTTGGGCACCATCCAACCGGAGCGTGCAAAGCCAATGTAAACAAACCGATCTAGAACTTCAGTACCTTTCCGACGGGCTAAATGGCGCGCCAGTTTACGGGCTCCTTCGCGCAGGTGAAAGGCGCCGTTGGGGTTTACCATCTGGTCGAGTAGGGCTATGCCGATGTTGGCATTATGCAAGGAATCCTCAACGATACTAAAATTTTCGGGGGTGAATACCGGAACCTGCTTGACTCCCAGTTCCTCAGGGGCAATGAGTCCATCGGCCATGCAGTCCATGAGCCACGATAGTACCCCTCCAACCGAGATAGCATCGAAACCTAGCATGTCGGCATGGTGGTTCAGCTTCTCAGCCGCACGCTGGTCGAATATGCCACATAGCGGGCCCATGGTTTGGTAGGGTTCGTAATCTTTTTTGAACTCGCCGTGCATCTTTTTACATACCGCCCCGCAGGGTTCCCCGCAGGTTCGCTGCTGTTTGGTTTTAATGGTTTCCTCGTTAAACTGCTTAAGGTAGTGGTTAACGATAAAATCGTTATGAATTTTCAGCCTTTCCTCTTCGGTCATGTAGATGGTCCGGTAGTTAAAGGCCATAATATCGCCCTTTATGGTGGCGTAGTTCACGCCAAAGGTACCGCCGGTTTCAAACTTGGGATCGAATCGGTACTTGGTGGTTGCCTCCATATCCTTGGCGGCCAGACGTTTCTGGTAGCGATCCTCAAACCAGCTATCGGCTACGGTTCGGTCTCGGAAGTCCTCATCGATATATGTACCACCGTAGATGATCGCCACGATGTTATGCTGTTGCACCAGCTTGGTGCCAAAGCCCCCACGACCAGCCCAGGTGTCAACATAAGTGATCTCTCCCTTCCGAATGGGAGCCGATGCAATTGCTCCAAAATCGGTGTATAGCGATGCCGGTCCCGTTGCCAGTACCCGTGGTTCGTTTTCGTACCGGTTGCCAAAGGTGTCGAGTGCATGCTGCATCATGGCGTAAACACCACCCCGCCCTTGCGACCATATGGTGCGTGGCCGAACGGGTAGCAGCTCTACCTCTATCTCTTCCCCATGAATACGGTTCAGGTAGAGTATGGATGGTGCTGCTGCCTTTCCTACTATTGAAAACATGTTTATCCCAAGGTTATCGAACACGAGTCCCGCTCCTCCCATGGAAGATATGTAGAACCCATGCCAGCATGGCGAAATACCATTTACAATGAGCCTGTTGGAACCCGGAAAAATGGAACCTGCCAGTAAACCCACTCCAATGTTCAGACTGTTATGCTTGTGTGAGAGATGGATTCCTAAATCGATGGGCCCAAAGAAATCGCCAACATTGTAGCGGATAACCTTGTAAAAGCCGCTGGCTGCATCAATCATCATCACCTTGATGGTTGGTTTGCTTGAGTTCATAGGTAATTTTTTATAGCTCTGCAAAAATAGCGATTATAAAATCATCTGTTAATAAAATAACAGAATTTAGCATTCCCTGCAATTTATCAAATTGAACTAAGAGATGAATGCTTTTTTGAACATAAAATGTAGATCAAAGTTGATAATAGAAATTCATCTATTTTTGCGTGGAAAATACAGTGCAAATGATTCTAAACTTCTTTTTCAAGCACAACGCCTATAAGCATGTGTTCTTTGACTTGGATCGGACGCTATGGGATTTTGAGCAGAACATGCGTGATGCGCTGAAGGATATCTTTTTTGAGCATCAGTTGGACACTGTTTTCCCAGATCTTCCCACATTTATCAATACCTTTAACCAGAAAAACAATTACTTGTGGGATAAATACCTTAAAGGTGAGATGACCAAAGAGGTTTTACGGTATAAGCGTTTTGAGGCTACGCTGGAGGATTATGGTTTGGTTAACCCGCGGCTGGCTAAGACCATAGGTGAGGAGTACCTGAATGTTATGCCCCTGAAAACCACTTTGATACCCGGTTCCAGGGAGATTCTTGAGTACCTTTCGGAAAGGTATAAGTTGCATGTTATATCAAACGGGTTCCAGGAAGTACAGCTGCCAAAGCTCCAACGGAGCCATATTGCCAAGTATTTCCAATGGATTGTGACTTCAGAACAGTCGGGTTATCATAAACCCGATGCGCGTGCTTTTGCTTATGCCCTTTCTAAGGCGAATGCCCGTAAAGATGAAAGCATTATGGTAGGCGATGATCTGGAGATAGATATTGCTGGAGCAAAAAAGTTTGGCATGGATCAGATTTACTTTAACCCAAGCAAAACCCCTCACCGGATAAAGGTAACCTTTGAGGTGAGGGATCTGAGAGAGATTAAAGAGTATCTTTAGCTGCTGGTATTAGAACGGTATATTGCTGTCTAAACCTTTTGATGGGTTGTAGGGAAAATCATCAACCGGGTCGTTGTTCATTTTTGAGCTGAACGTAACCGGAGCCGATGATGTGTAGTTTGGAGTAATGGAGGCAGGTATATATCCTGCATCGTCATCAAGAAGATCCTCGAATTTTGCCATTTCCTTATGGAAGCGCAGTTTAACATCGTCAACGGCGCCGTTTCGA
This sequence comes from uncultured Bacteroidales bacterium, assembly GCA_937926785.1. Classification (GTDB taxonomy): domain Bacteria; phylum Bacteroidota; class Bacteroidia; order Bacteroidales; family Tenuifilaceae; genus Tenuifilum. The sequence goes on from CALBBQ010000008.1 coordinate 61,890, forward strand.
TGCTTGGCAACAATTATCTCAGCAATTCCAAGGGTTGAGTTGTTGTTGTCGTCCACCGTAAAGCCGTAGTACTCGGGGCGGTGGATAAATACAACCACGTCGGCATCCTGCTCAATGGCCCCCGACTCGCGCAGGTCCGATAGTTGAGGGCGCTTGTTTCCCCCGCGTGTCTCCACCGAGCGGTTCAGCTGCGACAGCGCAATTATGGGGATATCAAGCTCCTTTGCAATAGCTTTGAGCGAACGCGATATGGTGCTAACTTCCTGTTCGCGGTTACCCTTGGTTTCGGCCGGACCGGTCATGAGCTGCAGGTAGTCAATAATTACCACTCCAATGTTGTGCTGTGCTTTAAGGCGACGGCATTTAGCCCTCAGCTCAAAGATGGATAGGGCGGGGGTGTCGTCGATAAATATTTTGGCATCAGCCAGCTGCTTGGTTTTTACCGTTAGCTGCGTCCATTCGTCCTGGGTTAGCTTCCCATTTCGAATTTTTTCCGAGGGAATCTGTGCCTCGGCAACCAGCAGGCGGTTAACCAGCTGGATGTTTGACATTTCGAGGGAGAAGAAGGCCACGGGTACCTCATATTCTACCGCCATGTTACGTGCCATGGTTAGCACAAAAGCGGTTTTCCCCATCGAGGGGCGGGCTGCCACAATGATAAGGTCGGACTTTTGCCAGCCTGAGGTTAACCTGTCCAGATTTATAAAACCTGAAGGAACACCACTTAGCCCGTCCTCGCGTTTGCTTGCCTCTTCTATCTGTTTGAACGCTTTTACAACAATATTGCTGATGGGCTGGGTGTCGCTTTTGATATTGCCCTCGGCCACCTTGAATAGCTCCATTTCCGAAAAATCGAGCAGTTCTTCCACATCAACATCTTCTTCAAATGAGCGTTTCTCAATCTCGGTGGCCACACGTATGAGCTCACGCTGGATATACTTTTGAGCAATAATCTTGGAGTGATACTCCAGGTGTGCCGCGGAACCCACTTTGGATGAAAGCTGGGCTATGTATGCGGCACCGCCAATTTCGTCGAGTACGCCCTGCTTGCGAAGCTCCTCGGTTACCGTGTACAGGTCGATGGGTTCAAGCCGGGTCGATAAATCCTGAATGGCTTTAAAGATGATTTGGTGGTGTTCTTTGTAAAAACATTCCGGTTTCAGAATCTCGCTGGCCACAATAATGGCGTCTTTCTCTACCATGATGGCTCCCAGAACGGCTTCCTCTATATCAATAGCTTGTGGGGGTACCTTACCCAGCTCAGCGCCAATGGGTTTAACCGGTGTGTATGGTTTTTTCGTCTTGCTTCTGTCTCCAGCCATTGCTTCCTATTTTTCAGTTCACAAAGGTAGCCTTTACGCCTTCCAACCCGAAGCGTTTTCGTCAGGTGTTTTTTCACAATCCGGTTTTGTTTACTAACAAGTTATTAACCGATGCCAAAAGCTAATCTTCGTAAAAAATGGAATCCCCAGGGAACAATTACTATCTTTGAAATGGCTTTTAAATCTATGTGAAATGAGAAGCACTTGGTTAGGTTTAGTAGTGTTAGCAATTACCCTGCAAGCTTGTAAGCAAAACCGGTTCGACTCGGTTCGTATTCCAGAAGGATTTAGCTCGGTTTCAATTCATCGTTTTGAAAAGTACCTTTTTAATATCAATGTTGATAGTGTTGAGGCGGGATACTGCAAGTTGCATCAAAGCCATCCTGCGTTTTCCGAGCTTTTCACGCAGGGAATAATTAGGATTGGAAAATCGGATTCACCGGAGTTTTACCACTACCTTCGGATGTTCTTAACTGATACGATGGTGCGTAACTCTTACCGAATGGTAGCAGAGCGTTTCCCGGCAAATGCCGATTTTGAGAATGAACTCCAGGATGCATTTGCCCGATATGCTTACTTTTTCCCGGACAAACCTGTACCAAAGGTTTACACCTACATCTCTGGCTACAACCTATCTCTTGCTATTGATGACAGCATTGTGGCGGTGGGGTTAGACCGATACCTGGGTAGAAATACCGTTCAGTACACCTTGCTGGGAGTACCTGTTTACCTTCAGCGCAAAATGCATCCCGATAAGGTTTCGTCGGATGTGATCAGGGCCTGGCTGTATAGCGCATTCCCTTTCCATGATTCGGTCAACAACCTGTTGTCAAACATGATCTACGAGGGCGAAATCATGTACCTTACCAAACGGATGCTGCCCCATCAGCCCGATTCGCTCATCTTCGGCTTCACGCCACAGCAATACAAATGGTGTATATCCAACGAATCGGCTATGTGGACGTACCTCATCGAGAACAAGCTGTTGTTTTCAACCAATACCTTAGATATTAACAAGATGGTTAACGACGCGCCGTTTACTTCGGGCTTCCCAAAAGAATCGCCGGGCAGAGCAGCGGTTTGGTTAGGTTATCGGATTGTTGATCGATTCATGGAAAAGAACCAGGATATGGATCTGAATGAGCTGATGAACCTTCGCAACTACCAATCCATTCTCAACATGGCAAAGTACAAGCCCTAGGGTTGAGGTTGATTTTAAACAAAAATAACAGTAACTTGTTACCTGAATGGGATTTATTTTTAAATCTACATTGATGTAGATGATGGTCAACTTGAAAACCTAAATCTTTACATATGAAGTCAGATATTGAAATAGCCCACGAAGCAAAAATGAAACCCATTACCGAGATTGCCGGTATGCTGGGGATCGACACGGATGACCTAATCCCCTATGGGAAGTATAAAGCTAAGGTTCCCCTGAAGTACATCGACAAGGAGAAGTACACCCAGAATAAGCTGATACTGGTATCGGCCATTTCGCCTACACCAGCCGGCGAAGGGAAAACTACGGTATCCATTGGCCTGGCACAGGGTTTAAACCGGATAGGGAAGAAAACCACTGTGGTGCTTAGAGAGCCATCGCTTGGTCCTGTATTCGGCATTAAGGGGGGGGCAACCGGTGGCGGATACTCACAGGTACTCCCTATGGAGGACATCAACCTCCACTTTACGGGCGATTTCAACGCTGTGGAAAAAGCACACAACCTGCTTGCTGCCCTAATTGATAACAACATACAAAGCAAGAAACGCTCCCTGGGTATCGACCCCCGAACCGTTAAATGGAAAAGGGTGATGGATATGAACGACCGCTCGCTGCGGCACATCATAGTTGGGCTTGGGGGAACTTCGCACGGCGTTCCGCGCGAAACGGGTTTTGATATTACGGCTGCTTCGGAAGTAATGGCCATACTCTGCCTTGCCGAAAACATGGATGACCTTAAACGCAGGCTGGGCAATATTTTTATAGGATATACCTATGATAAAAAACCCATTTACGCCCGCGACCTAAAAGCCGAGGGAGCCATGGCCGCCCTTCTGCGCGACGCTATTCTGCCTAACCTGGTTCAAACCATTGAGGGAACACCGGCCATTATTCATGGTGGCCCATTTGCCAATATTGCCCAGGGAACCAACTCTGTTTTAGCTACCAAGCTTGGCCTGTCGCTCAGCGAGTACGTGGTAACCGAAGCAGGATTCGGTTTTGACCTTGGAGCCGAAAAGTTTATCGACATCAAGTGCCAGTACGCAGGATTAAAGCCAAGCGCTGTGGTGCTGGTTGCAACTATTAGGGCACTAAAATATCATGGGGGTAAACCGCTTAAAGAGATATCCCAACCCGATGTTGAAGCACTAAAGAATGGCATTGGCAACCTTCAGAAGCATATCGAGAACATGAAGCTCTTTGGCATTTGCCCCGTAGTTGCCATTAACCGCTTCACCACCGATACCAACGAGGAGGTTGAGTACATAAAAACTGTTTGCAAGGAGATGGATGTTCAGGTAGCCGAGGTTGATGTTTGGGGCAAAGGCGGCGAGGGCGCCATTGACCTTGCAAAAATTGTGAATAAGCTTGCCATGAACTGTCCGTACCAGCATAAAACCCTGTACGACTGGACCTGGACCCCCGAGGTGAAGATAGAAACCCTGGCCAAAAAGATCTACGGGGCGGAAGCCATTGACTTTACTGCCCAGGCCAGGGAGGATTTAAAGAAAGTTTACTCACTGGGCCTCGACAAGTTCCCCATCTGTGTGGCTAAAACCCAGAAATCGCTTTCCGATAATCCCGACCTACTGGGCAGACCAAAAGATTTTGTGGTAACCGTTAGGGAAATTGAAATTGCCGCTGGAGCCGGATTTATCATCCCCATTACCGGGCAGATTATGCGTATGCCCGGATTGCCCGATGAGCCTGCTGCCGAACGAATTGACGTTGACAATAACGGTGTGATATCGGGACTGTTTTAATTTAACCGGAAACAATAAACCAGAAAAGGTTGGCACTTTAGCCAACCTTTTCCGGTTTCATCTGGTTTATAGTTTACAATGCTAACTCGAACATCAGCTCAACTACCCCTTTACAAACCCCATTGGTTAACCCCCTGTTAAAGTCGATTACCAGCTTATTCTTCCTGTAGATGTGGTATGCCACACCCAGTATCTCTCTTGTTTTTTCTGTTTCGATTCCAGCATTATCGGTATATCTAAACAGTCCGTAGCTGCCAAATATGCTCATCCGGTCATTCCAGAACTTGAATTCGACAAAGGTATTCCATCCCTTAGCCCTAAAGGAGTTTCCCAGGGAATCGGTCAACGAGCCCTCATGGTTACCTAACGAATTAAATACTTGGCCAGTGAAAACCAGCCTGCGTGATTCAAAGGTTAGAACTCCCGATTGAGTTTCCCATGTAGGATAAAGATTGGTATTCCCCTTCCCATGAGCTCCTACATAAGAAATCTGAAAACCAGGCACACTCTCAGGGAATGGTCGGATGGTTAAACGCCATTGTAGGGTTTTATTGTTATTCTTTTCTATGGCGTGGTAGCCACCCCCGTTGAAAACACCCACTGCAATTGAACCGTAGCGCCCCGGGTAGGCATTACTGACTCTCTTCTGGTAGTCATCATCAATGGTCCCCCCCACAAGAACCGAAGTGGTTACCCCAAAATCGGCCGAGGAAAAAAACTTCATGTCGTCGAGGTACTGACTTGCAACAACCCTGTATGCATTAACCTTTTCCTCAAATTCTATCCATGGTGTGGGAACCTCCCCAACCAAAAGCGAAGGTTTAGAGAATATTCCGAAATCGCCATCTTCCCTCAGTTCAATGTAGCAATACTTTAAGCGCATTTCCAAATCGCCCTCGCCATCACCCTCCTTATCCACCGTAAGGTCGGGTGTGATTCGCCCTCCAAGGTATTTGTTTAGACGTTTCTGAAAGGTAATATACCCTCTTTTAACCGAAAATTCATTAAAATTTCCATTCCCCTCCTCAAAGTAACGGTAGCCCAAAAAAATTTGAGTTGAAACCTGGTTGTTTTCCAATAGCTGGAGGATTTTCTGATTCTGCTGGTACAAAACTGAATCGTTAAAATCTTGAGCACACAACAAGAAAGGAAGAGCCATTACAAAAGAAAGTGCTGTGACGTGTTTCATAAAACATTTTGTTTTAGCAAAATTAGCTATGTCAATATTAATTCATTGTTAATTATAACCCCAATGTTAACTTAATGTTAAAAGCAGCTCGGAGGCTATCGAAACAGAACCTAAGTCGCTAATCAACATGGACTTAAATTTGGTTGCTGAGGATATTATCGTAGTTCCAGTATGAGCTTCAATGTTATATTGTATTTTTGTGATTCCGGTTAACAAAAAAGATTCGGTTGACGTTAAATAGAAAAACAGATCCAGATGGTAAATAAAAAATACATGCTTTTAGGATTGGCTGCCATTGTCATAACTATATTGGTGTTTCTCCAATCGTTTAGACCTGGATTAAAAACCGGATTCGAAAAATACAGAAACCTAAATCCCTGGCACGACTCCATATACCAGACATCGCTCATTTTTCCCATCCCCATTCCTGACCGGCTAACCTTTGCAGGCGAAGAAGTACCGCTTGAGTATTTCGATGTTAGGGAGTCGCTTGATAGGGAACTACAAGTGAATACCTTCTGGCACTCACAAACGGTAATGCTTTTGAAGCGTGCAAATCGTTTTTTTCCGGTAATAGAGCCAATCCTTAAAAAGAATAGTATTCCCGATGATTTCAAGTATTTGGCAGCGGCCGAGAGTGGTCTAACCCAAGCCATCTCTCCGGCTAAGGCGGTAGGGTTCTGGCAGTTGCTTGAGAGCACTGCCAAGGAGTATGGGCTTGAAGTTAATCGAGAGGTTGATGAGCGATATCACATCGAAAAATCGACCGAAGCTGCCTGCCAGTACCTGAAAAAAGCATACGAAAAGTATGGAACATGGACTATGGCTGCTGCTTCATATAACTTCGGAATGAATGGAATAACCAAACAAATTGACCGACAAGACAGCAATTCGTACTACGATATGGTTCTAGGCGACGAAACCGGGAGATATATTTACCGGATTTTAGCCCTTAAGGTGATTTTCGAAAATCCAAAACAGTATGGATTTTTTCTAGATAAATCCGATTTGTATCCCCCTTTGGAGTTTTCCGAGGTTCGGGTTGATTCCAGTATTACCAGTATAGCTGCATTTGCCCGTAAGTTTGACACCAACTATAAACTCCTCAAGATGTTCAATCCCTGGTTGAGGGACAACTACCTGAGTAATAAACAGGGCAAATCGTATAGCATCAAAATTCCCAGTAAAGGATTTCGCGAAACTGCGTATAAGAAAGGTTAGTAATGGTTCAGGAAGAGTTTGAACACACCATAGAAGATAGCGATGAAGGTGACATAACTGTTGAGGGTGCCCGTGTGCACAACCTTAAGAACATCGATGTAACCATACCCCGCCATAAGCTTACAGTGATAACAGGGCTCAGCGGTAGTGGTAAATCATCTTTAGCGTTCGATACCATTTACGCCGAGGGTCAGCGTCGCTACATGGAAACCATGTCGGCCTATGCCCGCCAGTTTTTAGGCACGCTGGAACGCCCCGATGTTGATAAGATATCTGGCTTAAGCCCGGTAATCTCCATAGAGCAGAAAACCACAAGCTATAACCCTCGTTCAACGGTTGGTACAACCACTGAGATTTATGACTTCCTGAGGTTACTTTATGCTCGTGCCTCTACAGCCTACTCATATAACACTGGCGAGGAGATGGTGCGCTATACCGATGAGCAAATAATAAATCTCATTAACCAACAGTTTGCCGATAAACGGGCAGCCATTCTTGCACCCTTGGTGCGTGGTCGGAAGGGTCATTACAAGGAACTTTTTGAACAGTACAGGCGGAAGGGATATCTATACATCCGGGTTGACGGTGAAGTGATGGAGTTGCGGCCAGCCATGAAGGTGGACCGCTACAAAACGCATTACATTGAACTGATTGTCGATAAGTTGAGGGTTGGCGAGGGCGAAACTAAAAGATTGAAACAGTCCGTCAACACTGCCATGGGTGTAGGGAAGGGTACTATTCTGGTTTTAGACATGGATAGTAATCAGGCACGCTACTTTAGCCGTAACCTGATGTGTCCTACAACAGGCATATCCTACGATGAACCGGAACCCTACACCTTTAGTTTCAATTCACCCAAAGGGGCATGTCCTCGTTGTAACGGATTGGGTTACATTACTGAGGCCGATGTGTCCAAAATTATCCCCAATCCTAAGAATAGCATTAAAAAAGGTGGAATTCAGCCCCTTGGGCCGTACAAGAACTCGCTGGTGTTTTGGCAGCTTGAGGCCATTGCTTCAAAGTACGGCTTTAGTCTTGCCGATCCCATTGAGGCTATTCCTGACGAGGCCTTAAATGTAATTCTGTATGGCTCCGAGGAGCAATTCAAACTTAAGCATCCGGGAGCGGGGGTAAATGCATCGTACTTCCTGAGTTTTGAAGGTGTTATAAGCTATGTTCAGAACCATCAGGCAAACGATGAGTTGAATGGGAAAGGGGAAAAGTGGGCAACCCAGTTTGTCAGAGAAGTGGTTTGTCCGCAGTGTAACGGTAGTCGCTTACGTGAGGAGTCGCTTTGGTTCAAGATTGATGGGAAGAGCATAGCCGATGTGGCTGCCATGGACATCTTGAATTTGTGGGAATGGCTTCAAAACTTGGAAGAACGATTAGCTCCCAGGCAAAGAACCATTGCCGCTGAAATCTTGAAGGAGATTCGGGAACGGGTTCGTTTCCTGCTCGATGTGGGATTGGGTTACCTGTCGCTCAACAGGGGGGCGATAACCCTGTCGGGTGGCGAAAGCCAGCGAATTAGGTTAGCCACCCAGATTGGTTCTAAGCTGGTCAATGTGCTTTACATCCTGGATGAGCCAAGTATAGGCCTCCATCAGCGCGATAACATTAAGCTGATTAACTCATTGAAACAGCTGCGCGATGCGGGAAATTCCGTAATTGTGGTTGAGCACGATGAGGAGATGATTCGTTCTGCCGATTACGTGGTTGACATTGGGCCAAGGGCGGGCAGGCATGGAGGTAAGGTGGTGGCTATTGGAACGCCTGCTGCAATCCTTCGTTCAAATTCACTTACTGCGCAATACCTTAACGGAACCTTGGCAATTCCTGTCCCCGCCCGACGTCGAAAGGGCAATGGAAAGTACCTCACCATTTCAGGGGCAAAGGGAAATAACCTGAAAAACATTACCGTGAATTTTCCTCTGGGTACCTTGATATGCGTAACGGGTGTTTCCGGTAGTGGAAAATCAACGCTAATCAATGAAACCCTTTACCCGGCTTTAAGCCGACACTTCTACAATTCCTATGCCCAACCGTTGGCTCACGATTCCATTACTGGCCTTGAGAATCTGGATAAGGTAATCGATGTTGACCAGTCGCCCATTGGACGAACCCCGCGTTCCAATCCGGCGACTTACACAGGTGTATTTACTGACATCCGTAAGCTGTTTGAGCTGACCCCCGATGCCAAGATCCGGGGCTACAAGGCTGGCCGATTCTCCTTCAATGTAAAGGGTGGCCGTTGCGAAACCTGTAAGGGTGGGGGTGTTCAGGTGATTGAAATGAATTTTTTGCCCGATGTTTACGTTAAGTGCCCCGATTGCTTTGGCCGAAGGTATAACCGCGAAACCCTTGAGGTGAAGTACAAAGGAAAAAACATCAGCGAGGTACTGGATATGACCATCAACCAGGCAGTCGAGTTTTTTGAAAGCATTCCGCAAATATACCAAAAGCTGAAAACCCTTCAGGATGTGGGCTTAGGCTATATCACGCTTGGCCAATCATCCACAACGCTCTCTGGCGGCGAAGCCCAGCGTGTTAAACTGTCAACAGAACTAGCCAAACGCGATACCGGTAAAACCCTTTACATCCTCGATGAACCAACTACTGGTCTTCATTTTGAGGATGTCAGGGTGTTGCTTGAAGTGCTCAATAAATTGGTCGATAGAGGGAATACGGTTATCGTGATCGAACATAACATGGACGTAATTAAAACCGCCGACTACATCATCGACCTGGGGCCTGATGGGGGTGCCGCAGGAGGGGAAGTCGTATGTGCCGGCACACCCGAAGAGATAGCCCTATCACATTGTGGTTATACGGCCGGGTTCCTGAAAAAAGCGTTGGAAAAACAGGGTTAGCTACTTGAATTACTTTTGTTTTCGCCCAAAAAACTAGAAAAGAACTAACAAGTTAAATAACAGATAGATAAATGCTAAACTATTCCTTAAACTCTTTTGGCCTGCACTAGACCACAGCTCCTTATCCTTTACCCTTTTCTTCCTTATACCATTCCGAGTAAAAAAGGTAGTTACGGGCAATGCGCTCGTTCGTTTCCCGACTCAGCTCTGGGTCCACCTTTTTGACAAATTTTGCCGGAATTCCGGCGTAAACGCTCCAGGGCTCTACAGCTGTGTTTTCTAGTACAAGTGCGTTAGCCGCAACAATGGCACCCTCTCCAATTTTGGCATTATCCATGACAGTGCAGCCCATGCCAAGTAATGCGCCTTTCTCCACTTGGGCACCATGCAGTATAACACCATGTCCAATTGAAACATCATCGCCAACGTTGATGGTGGTTTTCTGGTAGGTGGTATGCAGCACGGCGTTATCCTGAATGTTCACCCGGTTCCCAATCTTGATGGAGTTCACATCGCCCCGCAGAACGGCACCGTACCAAATGCTGCAATCGTCGCCAATTTCAACATCACCTATAATAACTGCTGTTTCAGCTATAAAGCAGTTCTTTCCGATTTTTGGGGTAAATCCTCTCAGCGGTTTGATTATTGCCATATCTTTTCGTAATTTATTGCAAATTTATAAAATACTAACCGCAAACGTGCCTAAGGAGTTCAGAAAGTACATAAAGGTAAGGTTTTACGGAAGCCTTAACGATTTTCTACCCCATGCCAGGCGACAGACCGATAATCGGGTTGGATTTTGGGGTAAACCGACCGTTAAGGATTTGATTGAGTCGCAAGGTGTTCCGCATGTTGAGGTGTTTCTGGTTTTAGTGAACAGCCAGGCTGTAAACTTCAATTTTAGACCTGCTGAGGGGGACTTAATATCATGCTACCCAAAATTTGATTCTATCCCTTACCCTGAGGGGGCTTTGCATCCTAAATATCCCAACCCGCCTAAGTTTGTGCTCGATGTTCATCTTGGCAGGCTGGCCGCGTACCTTCGTCTGTTAGGCATTGATACGAGTTATTGCCCAAACTATTCCGATGATGCCATAATCGGAATATCAGCTGATGAGAGTAGAATTATACTTACCCGCGATAAGGGAATCCTGAGAAACGGAGCAGCCGTTCTGGGATACTTCCTGCGAAGTACAGACCCCGCAAAACAGCTTGAGGAAGTAGCTGGCTATTTCAATCTGAAACCCTACTTTAACCCGTTTTCAAGGTGTTCGCTTTGTAATGGTCAGGTTCATCAGGTTGACAAGCAACACATCAAAAATCTGATACCCCATACCACATTCCGCATTTACAAGGAATTCTTTAGGTGCACAGGATGTGGGCAAATCTACTGGGAAGGGCCTCACTATGAAAGAATTAAAAGATTGATCGATAAATATTTGCGTTAGTACTTGCCACAAAGTGGGAAGCACCACCAAAAACTCCAAAAACATGCCGTAAAATATCTTTTAAAACGATTGCTGTGTATAAAAAAGCCTAATTTTGTGTCATAAACAAACAGTTTCTAACCAAATTAACAACCTGAATATTAATGTTTTATTAAATTTAGGTTGATTTAAACAAAACAGCATCTTTATGGATAAACAAAAGAGTGTCCAAGAGCTGGACGAAGTAGTAGTCCGATTCTCGGGCGATTCCGGCGATGGCATGCAGCTTACCGGAACCCTTTTTGCCGATGCATCGGCACTATTTGGCAACGATGTGAGCACATTCCCCGATTACCCATCGGAAATTCGTGCCCCACAGGGCACCATCGGAGGTGTTTCTGGTTTTCAGGTGCACTTTGGCAATCGAAAGGTTAATACCCCTGGCGATTACTGCGATGTGCTGGTTGCTATGAACCCTGCAGCGCTTAAGGCCAATGCTAAATGGGTAAAGCGTGGTGGTTTAATCATTGTAGATGCCGACCAGTTTAACGAGAAGGGTTATCAGCGCGCAGGCTACAAAACCTTTGATGCGGTTAGTGAGCTTAACCTTCAGGATTACAAGCTGATTTTTGCCCCCATAACCAACCTTACCAAGGAGAGCCTAAAGGATAGCGGTTTGGATAACAAGAGCATCACCCGAAGCAAGAACATGTTCGCTTTGGGTATGGTTTACTACATATTCGACAGACCCTTAAATTTTACCGAAAAGTTTTTTGAGAAGAAGTTTGCCAAAAAGCCTGAGGTTGTTGAAGCTAATAAAAAAGTTTTACGCGATGGTTTCAACTACGCCGCAAATATTCAGGCTATTCCCAGCACCTACAAAGTAAAACAGGCTACAAACCTGCCTAAAGGTAAGTATCGCAACATTAACGGCAATACAGCAACCGCATGGGGGCTTATTGCAGCTGCTGAGAAGGCTGGATTACCCCTATTCTGTGGTTCGTATCCGATTACTCCGGCCACTGAAATTCTTATTGAATTGGCCAAGCGTAAAGATTTAGGGGTTAAGACCCTTCAAGCCGAGGATGAGATTGCAGGTATATGTACCGCTATAGGTGCTTCCTACGCAGGAAATTTTGCGGTTACCACCACCTCCGGCCCTGGTCTTTCACTAAAGTCAGAGGCTATGGGGTTAGCCGTTATGACAGAGTTACCTCTTGTTATTGTTGATGTTCAACGTGGCGGGCCATCAACCGGTTTACCTACTAAAACTGAGCAATCAGACCTAATGCAGGCCCTTTGGGGACGAAATGGTGAGGCTCCCATGGTTGTGATTGCTGCCAGTACCCCCAGCAACTGTTTCGACTATGCCTTCATGGCCGGCAAAATTGCCATGGAGCACATGACACCGGTTCTACTTTTAACCGATGGATATATCGCTAACGGCTCTGAACCCTGGCGAATACCCAGCATGAAGGATTATCCCGAAATTAAACCTCCCATTGTGCCCGATGGCACTGAGGGCTACATGCCCTATGCCCGCGACGATAAGCGCCTTGCACGTGGCTGGGCTTTCCCTGGTAAGAAAGGCATCGCTCACAGGGTGGGCGGTTTGGAAAAAGACTTCCTGAAAGGTTCTGTATCGCATGATCCCATTAACCATCAACGAATGGTGGATATCAGAGCCGCTAAGGTTCAGCGCGTTCAGGAGTTCATCCCTGAACAGCAGGTGATAGGCGACCCTGAAGGCGACTTGTTGGTTATTGGATGGGGTGGTACTTATGGCCACCTTTACGATGCGGTTAACGAGATGCGTGCCAGCGGTAAAAAGGTTTCGCTCTGCCACTTCAACTACATCAATCCGCTTCCTAAAAACACCAGAGATATTTTTGCAAAATTCAAAAAGTTGTTAGTGTGTGAGCTCAACATGGGACAGTTTGCAAATTATCTTCGTATGAATGTGCAGGAGTTCAACTACCTGCAGTACAATAAGGTTCAGGGTTTGCCATTTACCGTGGCGGAACTTGTCGAAATGTTTAACCAAATTTTGGAGGAAAAATAGCCATGGACGAACAATATATGAATTATACCCCGCAGGATTTTAAAAGCGACCAGGAAGTACGTTGGTGCCCGGGTTGCGGCGACCACGCCATTCTGAGTGCTGTTCAAAAAGCATTGCCGGAGGTTTCCAAACAGCTCAAGTACAACCTGGAACGCTACGTGTTTGTTTCCGGTATTGGTTGCTCGAGCCGTTTCCCATACTACGTGAACACTTTTGGTTTCCATGGCATTCATGGCCGCGCCTCGGCAATTGCTACCGGTGTTAAGGTGGCTAATCCATCCCTCAGCGTTTGGCAGGTAACTGGCGACGGCGATGCTCTTGCCATTGGTGGTAACCATTTCATTCATGCGGTTAGACGTAACATTGATATCAACATCTTGCTGTTCAACAACCAGATTTATGGCTTGACAAAGGGGCAATACTCACCCACCTCACCTCTGGGGGCAATTACCAAAACCTCCCCGTTCGGTACCGTAGAACATCCATTCCGCCCGGGTGAACTGGTTATCGGAGCACAGGGTAAGTTTTTTGCCCGTTCGCTTGATGTTGATGTTAAACTTACCGCCGAAATTATGGTTGAGGCAGCCAAGCACGATGGTACCTCAGTGGTGGAAATACTTCAAAACTGCGTTATCTTTAACGATGGTGCCTACGATTACATCACCGACAGAGAGTACCGCGATGATCGCGTAATCGTTCTTCGCCATGGCGAAAAGATGGTTTTCGGAAAAAATCGCGACAAGGGTCTAATCCTTAGTGGCTTAAGTCTTAAGGTGGTTACTATCGGGCAAGGTGGTTTTACCATGGACGATATCCTGGTACACGATGCCTATAACCCCAACCCCGGCGTTCACATGATGCTCGCCAACATGGAATACCCCGATTATCCGGTTGCATTGGGAGTAATCCGCAACGTTAAGGATTCCACCTACGACGATAATGTTCGCGACCAGGTGCTCGAGGTTATGAAAACCGCTAAGATTAAATCGGTTGATGATTTGCTAAATAGCGGCGACACCTGGGAAGTGTAATGCTAAACTTTACCCAAATGAAACTAAAGGCTGCCCAATGGGGCAGCCTTTAGTTTTTACACTTTTTTACAATCCAATCGGTTGAACATTAGTTTATTTCGTTAATAAGTGCTAAATTTGCTTAGCAGATGTTTTTCGGGTTTAACCATTTACATTTATGAAATCTATGACTATGCTTAAACGATACGCTTTCTTGATTTTGACTATAGCCATGGGCATGAAATTATACCCAACTCATGCTCAAGCCCCAATGTTCAAGCAATTCTTTAATGATGCAGAGTACTACTTTTTTCTGCAAGATTACAAGGAAGCGCTGCCATTATACCAGAAACTTTATCAGCTTGACTCTACAAACTCTAACATACATTACAAGCTGGGCATGTGCTACCTGAACATCCCCGGATTAAAGCATAAAGCAATCCCTTACCTTGAAAAGGCCTCTAGAAATGTTAACCTGAAATACCGCGAGGGATACTATCGTGAAAGCGGTGCTCCACCCCAGGCATACTTCTACCTGGGCCAGGCATACATGGTAAACTTTAAATTCGATAATGCGCTCGAAGCCTTCAACAAGTTCAAACAAACCCTCGACGTTAAGGATATTTACAACCTCGACTATGTGAACCAGCAAATTAAGGCCTGCGAGGTTTCACGCGATTTCGTGTCGCGCCCCATTGCATTAAAAACAGAGCACATGGATGTTTTCCCCGAGCGTAACAAGAACTGTAACTACCCGGTGATTTCTGGTAACAGGCAGGTTATGGTGTTTACCGTTAAGGAAAAATTCTACACCGCCATTTACTACACCAGAATGGTTGAGGGCCGTTGGCAAGCACCCCAGAATATCACCTTAGACCTAAGGGTTGAGGGCGAGATATACACCACCGCCCTGAACCATACCGGTGATTACATGATAATTTTTGTAAACGAGATTACATCCGGCAACCTTTACTACTCCACGCTGGTCAACGACAAATGGCAACCGGTAAAGAAACTCCCTGCTCCCATTAACTCTAAGGATTGGGAAACCTTTGCCACTTTATCGCCCGATGGGAACAGCATCTACTTTACCTCAAACAGGAAAGGTGGTTATGGCGGTACCGATATTTACGTAAGCAAGCTACTACCTGGCGGCAAATGGAGCAATCCTGAAAACCTTGGCCCCCAAATTAACACCCCATATAACGAGGATTCGCCTGTGCTTTGCCCCGATGGCCGAACTATGTATTTTGCCTCACAGGGGCACAACAGCATGGGTGGGTTTGACATTTTCTACAGCAGGATGCTGGATGAGAAAAACTGGTCATCGCCCATAAACCTGGGATACCCCTTTAATACCCCCGACGATGAGTACTACTTTTTCCCCCTCGACTCCCTTTCCGGCGTAATGCCTATGGCCATGACCGACCAGTCCACCTTTTATGAACTCTACAAGGTGAAAATTTATCCGCCCGATGTTCCTCGTAGCATTGATGTTCAGGGGAGAATTTACCTTTCCGATAATGCCGACATCAAGTCCGATAGCATTACCGTGCTGGTTAAGGATACTGCCAACATGACCGTAGCAATGGCATTCCCTTTGAGCGATGGAAGTTTTGCCCTCAGGGTAAGCCCCGGAAGGTACACCGTGATGGCCACCAGCGAATTCTATACCATGTCGCCCTTGCGCGTTCATATCCCTGTTACCTACAACCAGGATGTATATCCATTGGACATCAGGCTGGATGCTAAACCCATTACAACCGGCGATGTGATAAAATTCAACTATATACTGTTCGACTTTGATAGCTACGCCCTTAAACGCGATGCCCTTTTTGAGCTGGAAAAGGTTTACAAGCTGATGATAGATTACCCCGACCTATATATCGAAGTGATAGGACATACCGATAGCAAGGGGTCGCCAATGTACAACCTGATGCTCTCGGCCCGCAGGGCTAACGCTGTGGTTGAATACCTTGTAAACAAAGGAATTGATGAAAAACGCTTTGTGGTTAGGGGTATGGGTTCGCTGGTCAGCTTTGCTGCCAACACCAATCCCGATGGTTCCGATAACCCCCATGGCCGTAAGCTAAACCGAAGGGCTAGTATCAGGGTGTTTAACCCCAATAAGAATCTGAAAATTGAGTATGTTGATGTGCCCGAGCACTTAAAACCCCAAAGCTCCAGCTATACCATACTTCTGGCTCCAATCGACGACAAGCTACCATCGGAGGTAATTAAGAATGTCGAAAAAACATTTGATATCCGTCTTCGCGAGTTCATCATCGGTTCACGGAGCCTAACCTGCATGGGTGTTTACAAGACCAAGTCCGATGCCATTGAACACCTGAATACGCTGATCGATTTGGGCCTATCCAAGGCTACTTTGGTAAACGAAGATGAGCTGCAGCGTCTTGTTGCTGCCATGCGCAAGAACCTCATCACCAAGCAGAGCGTTTTCACCATACTGGTTGCCACCAGCGAGATTCCGTTGACACCAGACTTTTTTAAAGGGTTCTACGTAACCGAGGAGCAAGGAAGCGATGGAATTTTCCGTTACTACTTTGGTGCTTTTAACGATAGGGCTACAGCCACTGAGCAACTTGAAAAAATCAATTCCTTAGGTTTTCCTAATGCCATTCTGGTTAAATTGGAAAAGAAGTGATGTCGGGCTACTTGTTGGAAAACCAGGTCGTAAAGCTTCGGGCTCCTGAGCCCGAAGACGTGGACCTCCTTTACAGCTGGGAGAACAATATGGAGATATGGAAGGTGAGTAATACCCTTACCCCTTTTTCCAGGTATTTGCTTAAAAAGTACATCGAAACTTCGCACCACGACATCTGGGAGACCAAGCAGCTCCGGTTGATTATTGAAGCCAAGGATCAAAACTCCTTGATGAATGTTCCGGTAGGCCTGGTTGATCTTTTCGACTTTGAACCCTACCATCTGCGGGCCGGAGTGGGGGTGCTTATTGCCAATAGGGAGAATCGTCGAAGAGGGTACGCTACTGAAGCATTGCGGGTGCTCACAGGTTATGCCTTTGAGGTGTTACAGCTAAATCAGCTATACGTCAATATCTCGGTAAGTAACACCATTAGCCTACAGCTATTTACTAATTTGGGCTTTGAAATGGTTGGGATTAAAAAAGCCTGGCTTAAAACCCGAACGGGTTGGGAGGACGAGGCCATGTTACAACTTCTTAATCC
This sequence comes from uncultured Bacteroidales bacterium, assembly GCA_937926785.1. Lineage (GTDB taxonomy): Bacteria > Bacteroidota > Bacteroidia > Bacteroidales > Tenuifilaceae > Tenuifilum. The sequence continues at coordinate 79,182 of CALBBQ010000008.1, forward strand.
TAAACCACGCCTCCCTAAGAGCTAAAGTTTAAAATGCTCCTTTACGTTTTTCCATAATGCTGCTGCTTCGGGGTTTTTATTGCAAAACTCGTTGGTGGTTTTGCAGTAGGTATAGTCCTTTTCCCAAATCTTCCCCTTTTCGGCTATTTCTGAAATGGCTTGGGCAATATATTCCACCTCATGGTTTGTGGTAGTAGGGTGTAACGACCACCGAACCCAACCCGGTTTCTCGGAAAGATCGCCTTTGTTTATCAGATCGGTAATTCGGTGCGACTGTTCCTTACTTACGTTAAGCAGGAAATGCCCGTAGGTTCCGGCACAAACGCACCCGCCCCGCATCTGTATGCCGTACCGTTCGCTTAGCAGGGTTACAATCAGGTTGTAGTGCAGGTTATCAATGTAAAATGATATGGCACCAATCCGATTTAAGCAGTTGTCGGCCAGAATGTGAAGCCCCTTTATACCTTTTAGTTTATTGATAGCTAAGTGAACTAGCTCTTCCTCTCGTTTTCCGATGTTTTCCACTCCCATTTCTTCCTTTAGCCTAATGGCTAAAGCAGAACGGATGGCTTGCAGAAATCCCGGAGTGCCACCATCCTCTCGCCTCTCTATATCATCTATGTACTTATACTCACCCCAAGGATTTGTCCAATCAACGGTACCACCTCCCGGTTGGTCGGGTACGCGGTTTTTGTAAAGGTTAGAGTTGAATATCAACACTCCCGAAGCACCAGGCCCACCCAGGAACTTGTGGGGCGAAAAGAAAATGGCGTCGAGCCTTTCCAACGGATCTTCCGGGTGCATGTTGATTTCAACGTATGGAGCCGAGGCCGCAAAATCGACAAAGCATAAACCACCGTTCTCGTGCATAATCCTTGCCAGCTCATGGTAGGGCGTTTTTATACCGGTTACGTTGCTGCACGCAGTGAACGACCCAATCTTCATCGGTCTGTCCTGATACATTTTAAGCGTCTCACGTAACTTTTGGGGGCTGACCAGAAGGTTTTCATCGGGTTCAACCACCACAACCTCAGCTATTGTTTCGTACCATGAGGTTTGGTTGGAGTGATGCTCCATGTGCGATACAAATACCACCGGGCGCTCCTTTGGATTCTGAAAAACAAAGCTTCTGTTTTTCAACCCAAGAATGCGCTGAAACTTATTTACCGATGAGGTCATCCCGAACCCCGAGGTTACAATTACATCATCGAGCCCCGCGTTAACGTGACGTTTGATTTCTTTCAGGGCATAATGGTAAGCCTCGGTCATAAACTTACCTGTGAAGCTGCTCTCGGTATGAGTGTTAGCCACCATTGGGCCAAAAAGATGCAGCATCTTTTCCTCAATGGGTTTGTATAACCTTCCGCTGGCTATCCAATCGGCATATATTAGCTTCTGCTCTCCAAAAATGGTATTATAGGTGGCATCAATCCCCACGATGTTCCTTCTGAATGTTTCGAAATATTGTTCCAGATAGCTCATAGGTTTATAATTTTTCGGTTAGGTTTGGAAAATCACTCAGGATATCCCACTCTCCCTTTGTAGTATTCCTGAAAATATAGTGTGCTAATCCATTGGTTACAAGCATATACTCGGCGTTTAATGTATAGTTGTATCTGGCTACTTGCTCAATAACCGCATTTGTAATGTTAACCTCTGGCGCTTTACATTCTGCCAGGAGTAGGGGCAAACCATTTTTGCTATAGACAATCAAATCGGCTCTGTGCTTTACCTCGTTGAAGGTGAAGCTAACCTCAATCCCAATCAACCCAATTGGTATATGCTGATATTCAACAAGGTATGACATCAAGTTCTGTCTAACCCATTCTTCTGGGGTTAGAGGAACGTACTTTTTTCGGTTACGGTCAAAAATGAACTCGCTACCATTCTGTATGGTTGTTTTGAATTCGTATGGAGGAAAATTCAGTGCTATTCTTTTGGTGGAGTCCATAGCGCAAAAATAGAACTTTTTAGGATGTAACGTTTCCGAAAACGTTATAGGTCATCACCAAAAAAAAACTCTGAGATGGCTGGCTGTCAGAATAATTCACTAAAAGTGTTGAGTTTCCGAAGCAAGTATGTTTAAAAACACTATTTTTACATTGATGGAATAGCCGTATCTTTGCCAAAATAATCGGATACGTAGAATATTGTAATAATTGATAGTATGAAGACAAAAGAGGAAATTGTAGAGAACTGGTTACCCCGGTATACCGGTCAAAAACTTGAAGATTTTGGCACACACATTCTATTAACCAATTTCAGAAGTTACCTGGAGTACTTTGCCAATTATCATAATGTTCCTATAGTTAACCCGAATGCCAACATGCCCTGTGCAACGGCAAATGGTATTACCATGATCGATTTTGGCATGGGTAGCCCAAATGCTGCAACAATAATGGATCTTCTCAGCGCAGTAAAACCTAAAGCTGTTCTGTTTTTAGGCAAGTGCGGAGGCCTGAAAAAGAAGAATGAGGTAGGCGATTTCATCCTTCCCATTGCTGCCATCAGGCACGAGGGAACATCAAACGACTACATGCCACCCGAAGTACCCGCCTTACCGGCATTTACCCTGCAAAGGGTGGTCTCCTCTACCATTCGTAACCACAACCGCGATTACTGGACAGGTACTGTTGTTACCACCAACCGAAGAGTTTGGGAATACGATGATAACTTTAAGGAATACCTCCGTCGCACCCGGGCCATGGCCATCGATATGGAAACGGCTACTATTTTTACCGTTGGTTTTTACAACGAGATTCCCACCGGTGCGTTGCTGCTGGTTACTGACCAGCCCATGATCTCCGAGGGGGTTAAGACCGCACAAAGCGACCAGAAGGTGAACTCTCTCTTTGTGGAAGAGCAAATTAAAATCGGTATAGAGTCGCTTACCAGGTTAATCAACAACAGTGAATCGGTAAAGCACCTGAGATTTTAGAAGCGCATTATGGCCAAGCAGAGTCAGACCCTTGATACTTTTAACTTCATCCTAGATGAACTTAAAAACAAGATATACAAACCCATTTACTTCCTGACTGGCGATGAGCCATTCTTCATCGATAGGATAGCTGAGTACATAGAAAGCAATGTTCTGGACGAAGCCGAAAAGGCCTTCAACCAGACTGTGGTTTACGGTCGCGATGTGTCAATTGCCGACGTGATTAATGCTGCACGCAGGTTTCCCATGATGTCAAACTACCAGGTGGTCATTGTGAAGGAGGCTCAAGGTATTCGAAATATTGCCGATTTAGAAATTTACCTAAAGGCTCCTCAAACTTCTACTATTCTGGTTGTTTGCTACAAGTCCTCGGGCGATGGTAAGAAACATTCCGATAAACTCTCGGGTGTTGCAAAGCTGGCCAGGCAAAAGGGGGTATATTTTGAATCGAAAAAGTTCTACGATTATCAAATACCCGATTGGGTAACCGGTTATCTTAAGGGAAAGGGGGTTAAAATTGATGCTGTTGCAGCAAGCCTGATTACTGAGTTCGTTGGTAACGACCTCAGCCGGCTGGCACACGAGTTGGAAAAGCTAATCATCACTCTGCCCCCTGACCGCAAGCAGATTCAGTCGGCTGATATTGAGAGGAATATCGGTGTTAGCCGTGACTTTAACCGCTTTGAGCTAACCAAAGCCCTTGGTGAGATGAATTTTTCCAGAGCAATTCAGATTGCCGAGCATTTTGCACGAAACCCTAATGCTAATCCGTTTGTCCTTACCATCATGGCTATCTACCAGTATTTTCTCAAGATTTTGAGGTATCACCTACTGTCCGACAAGTCAAAATCGGCTGTAGCCAAGGAACTTGGCGTAAACGAGTTTTTTGTCTCCGAATATGAGAAAGCCGCCAAGCGTTATTCTGCTGGTCGATGCGTGTCAATTATCCATCTGCTGAGCGATTACGATATGCGCTCCAAAGGTGTAAATAATGGCTCTACCGACCATGGCGAGCTCCTCAAGGAGCTAATCTTTCTCATCATTTTTGGCAAATGACCTATTGGTTCATACTAGTAACCGTTATCGTGTCGGTTGCTGCATTTGGCAACAGCATTCTGTTTGAAAAGTTGCTTTTAAGTCCGTATGTAACAATTACCCGACGCGAGTGGTACCGGTTGTTCACCCATGCTTTCGTTCATGCCAATTTTATTCATTTGCTGGTCAACATGATAGTGCTGTATTCCTTTGGTAGCCAAGTTGAATCAATATTCTCACAGCTAAAGGCCATTGGTAGTATCGGCTCCGTGACCTTACATTATACCATCCTTTACATAGGCGCAGCTGTGGTTTCATCGCTAACCACGCTCCATAAGCAACGCAACAACCCTTACTACCGGAGTGTTGGCGCTTCGGGAGCGGTTTCCGCAATCGTTTTCTTTAGCATCTTCTTTAGCCCATTGTCAAAGCTCTACCTGATGGCAATCATCCCCATCCCCGGAATAATGTTTGCCGTGGCTTATCTGCTTTACTCAAACTACATGAGTCGCAGGGGCGGAGATAACATAAATCACGATGCACACTTTGTAGGAGCCGTGTTTGGTTTCATATACCCCATTCTAATCAGTCCAAAACTGTTTCTTTTCTTTCTCAAACAGTTGGGTTTGTGATAAAGTGATTCCTGATGACACAGGCAACCATTACCATTCACAGGAACTGGCTGGCAGATGAGCAACTTCAGCTGGTAGCCATGCTTTGTTCTTACAATGGCTCGTGGCTATGGGTTCGGAATAGGCAACGCACTACCTGGGAGTTGCCGGGTGGCCATATCGAAATGGGTGAAGCACCCATTAATGCTGCACACCGTGAACTTTATGAGGAAACCGGCGCCAAAACCTACCGACTTGAGCCCCTGTTCGATTATACCGTTGAGATCGATGGTGCCTTCAGCTATGCCCGAATGTTTTACGTTGATGTTGATGAACTGGGCAAATTACCGCCAAGCGAGATTGAAGAGGTTCGGGCTTTTAATGACATTCCCACAAAGCTGACATACAAGAGGGTGCAACCCGATTTGTTCAGGTTGGCCATCGATTTTCGTGCCGGTAAGCTATCTTTGTAGTTACTATGCCTACAAAAAGTTACATCTGGCTTAACGGAGAGTTTATACCTGCCGACAATCCTGTTGTGCATTCTACCAACAGGGCTTTTCGCTATGGCGATGGCTTGTTTGAATCCATTCACTGCTATGGAACTCAGCCCCGCTACCTCTCGCTCCACTACAAAAGACTGACTAGGGGATTACAGGTGCTCGAAATGGAATTGCCCTACTATTTGTCCGAGGACAAGCTAAGCGAAGTAATTGGTAAGCTGCTAAATAAAAACCGATTCTTTGGCAGCGTTCGGGTCAGGGTAACGGTTTTCCGGAACGGTGGCGGCCTGTACACTCCCGAAAGCAATGAGGTATGTGTGATGGTTGAAAGTCAACCCCTCGATTTCCGATTCTTCCCCTTTAACCAACAGGGTTTAGTTGTGGATTTTTACCCCGATATTCGTAAACCGGTTAATATGCTATCGCCCGTAAAAAGTTGCAATGCTTTACTGTACGTTAAGGCAGGGCTATACCGTAAATCAAGGAAATTGGACGATTGCATTATTTTAAATGAGTATGGACGGGTAACCGAAAGCATATCGTCCAACGTATTTGTAGTAAAGAATAGGGAAATATTCACGCCCGGCCTGGGCGAAGGATGTATTCCCGGCGTAATGAGGCAGGTGGTTATTGATTTGGCTCAAAAGCTGGGTTACCAGGTATCCTCAAATGTTGCAATAAACCCAAAGATTTTTACCGCCTGCGACGAGGTGTTCCTAACAAATGCCATTAGTGGAATACGTTGGGTTCTGGGTGTAGGCAACAACCGATACTTTAATAATGTGAGCAGGCACCTGAGCCGGGAACTAAACACAGCTACCTTTCCGGAACTAGTTTAGGGTTGGGTTTTCAGGGTATATAGTCCAAACCTTAAATTTATCACCTAGCTGCTGCACGGCAAAGTACCAGTTGTCGTAAATGCCCCTTATTACGTCAAGTTGAGGGAAATTTGCCACAACCCACGAGCCTTCTTTTATCTCGTTCTCCAGCTGTTTAGGCCCCCAACCCGAATACCCGATGAATACCCGAAGATTCTTAGCATTAACCTGGCCACTTAGGGCAAGCGACTTGATGGCCCCAATATCCCCGTTCATGAAGATTCCATTCCCCAAGGGGTATGTATTGGGCACTTTATCACCAAAAGTGTGCAGAAAGTTTATGGTTTCAGGGCTAACAGGACCCCCAACTGAAACATTAACATCAACATCCGGAAAATCAGGTAAAATATCGCTCAGGCTAATGTTCAGCTTCCGGTTTACGATGAACCCCATGCTTCCATTTGGGTCGTGCTCAATCAGGTAGATTACCGTTCTTTTAAAGAAAGGGTCATTTAGCGAGGGTTGAGCAATTAGTACCCTTCCGGCTTTGGGTGGTATTTGCTTAATCTTGATGTCAAACAGGTTAATATCAATCTCTTTTCCCTTTGCCATAATCACCCTCCTTTCTGTTTCTATAAATTATTGCTAAAAATATGCCAAGTTTATTAAGTTGATGTGTTTTTTTTCTTAAAATTTTAATGCATTTGGCTTGTAGCGGTTTTAGAGGGCATATTATTTGCTATTTTTCGGCAAAATTTCATGAAATGAATCGGGAGCCCAAACTGCTGCACGGACTAATTCCAATAGTTTTCTTAATCCTCTTTCTAACACTTAATGTGCTCTACTTTGGTGACGATACCCTCTCCGGCGCCAACCAGATTGCACTACTATTAGCCTCTACTATAGGATCGATCATTGCCATCAGGCTGGGGTATAAGTGGCAGCACATCAGGAATATAATTGTTAAAACGATAGGCTCTGCCATGCCTTCCATGCTAATTTTAATGCTGATTGGTGCTTTGGCCGGAACCTGGATGCTCAGTGGTGTGGTTCCAACATTAATTTACTATGGTTTGAAAATTTTACACCCTAAAATTTTCCTTTTTGCAACTGTAGTAATTTGCGCATTGGTTTCCCTAGCCACAGGCAGTTCCTGGTCAACTGTGGCAACCATTGGTGTTGCCTTACTTGGCATTGGGAATGCGTTGGGCTACAATCATGCCATAATTGCCGGAGCAGTAGTATCGGGAGCTTACTTTGGTGACAAAATGTCGCCATTGAGCGATACCACCAATCTGGCGCCTGCCATGGCGGGCACCGATTTGTTTACCCACGTGAAGTACATGACCATAACCACCATACCGTCGCTACTGATAACTCTAATCATTTTTCTGTTCATTGGCATTGGGTATGAACCACAAGGTGCAGTTGATCTGATGTCAACGCTAAGCACTCTTTCCTCAACATTTAACATCACGCCCTGGCTTTTGCTTGTACCCATTTTCCTGATCGTTGTGATTGTTAAAAGGATGCCCCCATTGCCTTCTATCATGTTTGGAACGTTGATGGGTGGTGTTTTTGCACTCATTTTTCAACCACATATAATCGAACAGGTTTCAGGTGTTACCGGTAACTACGCCGAGGCCGGGTACATTGCTGTGATGAAGAGCATGTACGGAAAGGTAAGCATTAACTCTGGCGATCCTCAGATGAACGAGCTCCTTACCACACGGGGAATGGCAGGAATGATGAACACTATATGGCTTATCATGACAGCCATGATTTTTGGCGGGGTGATGGAGTCGGCAGGACTGTTGGTTAAGATAACGGAGGCCATAATTCGCTTTGCGAAGTCAACGGCAAGCCTTGTAGCCTCGGTGGTTGCAAGTTGTCTGTTTTTCAACGTAACGGCCTCTGACCAGTACATTTCTATTGTGGTACCCGGCAGGATGTTTGCTAAAACGTTTCGTAAACGTGGCTACAAGCCCGAACTATTAAGCCGAACCCTCGAAGATTCCGGAACTGTCACATCGGTACTTATTCCTTGGAACACTTGTGGGGCCACTCAGGCCGCTGTGCTTGGGGTTCCCACTTTTAGCTACGCACCCTATGCGTTTTTTAATATCATAAGCCCTTTCATGAGCGTGTTTATTGCAACCATCGGATTTAAAATTCGACGCTATAGCCCCGAGGAAATGCAGAGCATCCTTGTTGAAGATGATCAAAAACAGGAGGTAGATGTAAAATTTGAACCGTAGTTTAAACTTTTTTAGCTAACCAATATCAGTAAATAAAGTAAAAGAACAACCTCAAATGAAAAAAATAATTCTTCTCGCTATTGGAATTTTAATCTGCAAAATGGGATTGCATGCTCAATTACCACTTAATTATACGGTAAAAGTCGGTTCGCATTTGTCTTCCGTAAAAGGTATGGAAACAAATCGTTTTACTAACAAGTACGGTTATCATGGTGGGATTAGCATTGAATATGTAAGAAAAGCACCTGTTGGTTTCAGGTTTGAAGCAATCTATGAGTCAAAGGCATTCATGAATTCCGATATTACTAACATTTACTACAAAGACATCTACTATTCAAATGATGTTAAGCAAGATTTTTTAAAAGTTCCCATTCTTTTTTCCTATAACTTTCCCAAGGTGTCTGTTGATTTTGGACCTCACTTCGATTTCCTCTTACATTCAAACCAGAAAGAGAGGAAAACAGAGGTTTACAAGGATGGAACAGGTAAAATCGATGAGTTCATCTTTTACAACCAGCATCATTTTAGCAAGCTTAGCTTGGGGTTAAATCTTGGGGTTAACTACTATTTTCCCCACGGTTTTACACTTTCTGCGAGGTACTCCCAGTCATTTACTAATCTTGGTGTGGAGTATCCCTGGAAGAAGTATAGTTTAGTTCAGGTTTCCCTGGGGTACACAATTAACAGGAAAGTTGATGCATTTAAGAGATCAAACAATAATTCTGATTCTAACGGGGTAGTTGAAGACCAGGTTAAGTATGAATTTTTTAGGAAAACAGGGGTTAATAGAGTCTTTGTAAGAGAGGATGGTATTGGAAATAAAATTACTATTGATTATAGCCGATTGCTGGTTAACTACGAAGTTCTTGATATGATGGTGAACAGTTCAACCGGTTTTGTTGATAACAACTACAATCAGCATATCATTAAAGATGTAAATTTCCCTGCAAATGTTAAAGTTCAGTTTATTCTAAAGCAAAAGGTGAATGGCAGTACAACCAGCTGCACTGTTGAGTTTGCTATTTATCAGGAGGGTTCTTGGTTTTTAGTCTTCTCGGAGTAATACTGGTTTTTATACATTAAAACCAAGCCCGGGACAATCCCGGGCTTTATTTTTTACCACAGTTTAGGGTATCGTTTGGGATTTACCTCGTGCATCAGCTCGTAAATGCCATCAAAAACATCTTCGGCATTGGGATTCGAGAAGTAATCGCCATCGGTGGTGTAGGCCGGACGATGCTCTTTTGCAGTAATTGTTTTGGCTGGTGAATCGAGGTACTGGTATCCGCCACGCTCCTCAATCACCTTTTGAAGCATAAATGCGGTTGCACCTCCGGGTACATCTTCGTCGAAGAATACCACGCGATTAGTTTTTCTAACTGATTCCAGGATCAGGTTTGGAATGTCAAAAGGTAGTAGGGTTTGTACATCAATCAGCTCTACTGAAATGCCAAATTCCCATAGCTGCTCAACCGCTTCCTGTGCAATTCTCACACAGCTCCCGTAAGTAACCAGGGTAACATCGGTTCCTTCTCTGAGGATCTCAGGAACCCCCAATGGAATTTTGTACTCTCCGATATTTTCGGGACGACGCTCTTTTAGTCGATAGCCGTTTAGAGGCTCAATTACCAATGCCGGATCGTCAGCCTCCAGCAGGGTATTGTAGAATCCTGCAGCTTGGGTCATATTCCTGGGTACGCAAACGTAAACTCCGCGGATGGAGTTTATTACCATGCTCAGGGGAGAACCTGCGTGCCAAACCCCCTCAAGCCGGTGCCCTCGGGTTGAAATGATAAGCGGTGCCATTTGTCCGCTCTTGGTACGCCAGCGGAGGGTAGCCAAATCGTCGCTCATGGTTTGCAGGGCATATAGCAGGTAGTCAAAGTATTGTATTTCTGCCACCGGCCTCATGCCTCTCAGGGCTAATCCTAAGCCTTGCCCAAGTATTGTGTTTTCACGAATGCCGGTATCCGAAATTCTCAGCTCGCCATACTTTTTCTGAAGTCCTTCATACGATTGGTTGACACCACCAATCCCGCCAACGTCCTCGCCAAATATCACCAGTAAGGGATTCTTTTTAAACTGTGCATCCCAGTTGTCGCGGAGTATTTCGCGACCGGCCACCATGGGCGAATCGTCCTTGAAAATAGCCGGAACCCCTTTTATTTTCCATGCTGCCCGGTCGGTTTCGCAGTAAAGGTGAGAGCTGTAGCGGTCGTACCCATCCTTCATATTCCGTTCCAACCATGCCGTAAGGTCGGCCTGTAGTTTCTCGCGTATGGAACAATCGGAACAAACATGCCTGAGTATTCGCTTGGCGGCGCTCATGTTGTCCTTGCGAATGGGATTAGGAATGGCTTTCAGCTGTTCGGTGATTATCCCCACTTTATCGATGTGTTCGCGCTTGCACATGCACGAGCGGTTATCGATAATCTTGATCAGTTCGTCGCGTTCCTTTTTGATGGGGTTGGTAAATTCAGCCCAGGCTTTATCGCGGGCTGCCTTTGCATCGGCAAGCGCTTTGGCTTCAATCTCGGCAAGTTCCTTCTCCGATGCATGTCCGTTTTCTATAATCCAGTTCTTGAAACGCAGGTTGCAATCAAACTCCTTCTCCCATTCAAGCCTCTCCGGCGACTTATAGCGTTCATGCGAACCCGATGTGGAGTGGCCCTGGGGCTGGGTAATCTCGGTAACGTGGAAAAGTACCGGAACTTGCTCGCTTCTGGAACGTTCCACTCCCAAAGTAAAGGTCTCTATTAACGAAGGGTAATCCCATCCTTTAACCTTGTATATGTATATGCCGTTTACATCTTTATCACCTTTCTCAAAACCCTTAACCAGTTCGGAAATGCTGCCTTTTGCGGTTTGGTAGTCTTTAGGAACCGATATCCCGTAACCATCGTCCCATACGGCAACTATCATGGGAACCTGCAGAACCGCTCCAGCATTAAGGGTTTCCCAGAAATGACCTTCCGATGTGCTGGCATCGCCAATGGTGCCAAAGGCCACCTCGTTACCTTTACGGCTGAACTGTTCAAAGCTCCACAGCTCCTTGTTATGCCTGAACAGCTTTGATGCCCATGCCAGCCCAAGTAAACGAGGCATTTGCCCTGCGGTTGGAGAGATGTCGGGGGTGCTGTTTTTTTGCTTGGTAAGGTCTTTCCATGTACCATCGGGGTTAAGGCTTCGGGTGGCAAAGTGGTTGTTGAAGGTTCTGCCTGCATTGCCGGGATTGAGGGTAATATCGGTTTGACCGTAGAGCTGGGCAAAGAATTCTTCGGCTGTGAACAGCCCGGCAGCCATCATAAACGTTTGGTCGCGGTAGTAACCCGATCGCCAGTCGCCGTCCCTGAATGTTTTTGCCAGGGCAATCTGTGCAAGCTCTTTGCCATCGCCAAAGATTCCAAACTTTGCCTTACCGGTAAGCACCTCCTTACGCCCCATAATGCTGATAGTGCGACTAAGGTGCGCAATGTAGTAGTCGTTGAGTATTTCGTCTTTTGAAAGGTTAATTTTTTTACTTGTGCTCATTGTTAATGGTTAGTTGAGTTTCATCAGGTAAACAAAAAAAGGGGGTAAATGTTTGGACACTATGTTTATCGAATGTGTTTGGATAGCGAGGGCTCAAAAGTTTAATGTTGAAAACTTGACCCAGATATCTGGCAAAAAATGGGTATTAGAGTGTTGTGAGACTGTTCGACGAACCGTGTCATATTTAACGGTGACCATATGGCCAGTACCAAGGGATTGCGGGCTTCGTCACTGTCTGCCGTTGCATAAGCTTCTGCGGGGCAGAAAACTTCAAACTCCCACTATCCCGGATATATTGCGTGTTAGCAATCTTTATTATGTATCTGGTGTTAATAGCTTATGTATTTGAACTAACCGAATTTTAGTCAATTCCAAGCTATATTTTGCTAGTCCCACCTCTCCCATGTTCCTCTTTTCCCATTGCACTTGCTAATAAAAGCTCATTATCTCTAAATTTAATCCATGACCTTTGTGCCTCTTTCAATTTTTATCCTCCGCCATTAACATCTCTAATAATCGTTTATAGTATTTCACTACTGAACGACTAAAAAATAAATAAGGGGTTACTCTCCCAAGGTTTCACCCCATGCTGTAAGTTTGTTTTTGCGAGATAAACCACAACATGGACAAAAATAAGGAAATAAAATTTGTCGGACAGCCGAACCCTTGGGCTTACGTTCAAGGAGCTACTGCTGATAGATTCAACGACGATTCGGCTATTCAGCGATATCCTCAAGGGTGCAGGCCTCAACCCCAAGAATGATGGCAAAAAGAAAGGCGGGCTCAAGGTGCATATGCTTATAGCTTGCAATTTGGACCAGCAAGTCGGGGTACTTTGTAACCAGGCTAAAGAAGAATGCGGTATACACGGTGGTTGAAAGCCTTCGGGAGCAGGGCGGGGTCAAGGGCAAGGCCAGGGTTCTGAAAGAGGAAATCATTG
>CALBBQ010000009.1 GCA_937926785.1 uncultured Bacteroidales bacterium
TGAACCCGATAGCTTTAGCGCTTTTAGCTTGGTTCGCTTCCAAATTAACCCCCATTACCTCGATGCCAACCCCGAAGGCCATGCCGGAGAAACCCGCGAGCAACGAATTATCGAGTTTATCGAGATGGACCCACACGTTTACGTCGTAGGACTCCGTGAGGGCACCATGATCCTGCTGGAAGATGTAAAGTTCTCGCTAATTGGTCCTAAGCCGGCCCGAATATTTAAAAAGGGACAACCCACCCGCGAGGTCTATCCGGGCGATGATTTAGATTTCCTCTTTGAGTAATTGATGATGAAACGCTTATACCAGAACAGGGCTGTTAGCCCTGTTTTGTTTATTCCCTTTTTATCACAACGTACTCTGTAGGTAGGGTAACCAAAAGCGAATGGCTGATATGGTCAATACGAATTACTACTTTCTTTTTGCCTGCGTGCTCAACCATCTCTCCCTCAATACCCTTGAATGATCCAAATCTGACCTCAACGCGTGCACCAGGTTCTATCTGCCCCTCTACTGCCTCAATCTCAATATCCTGAACCAAGAGCTGCTTTACCTGTTCTATCTGTTTATCAGGAATGGGAACAGCTTTACCTTCAAAGGTCACGTATCTGACCACACCCACAGTGTTAAGCACATCGTAGTAACGTTTGGAATCAATTCTTACGAATATGTATGAGCGGAAAATCGGTTCGTCAACCAGCTTTTTCCTATCGCTCCATTGCTTGAGTTTTCTCTGTAATGGCAAAAAGGTTTCAATTCCCTTCTCAACCAAACGAGCGTACACCTTTTTTTCGTTTCGAGGTTTGGTGTACACCGCATACCAGTTTACCATATTTTTAGTAGTATTCATCGCTTTTATTAAATGGATTGGCAAAAGTACTTTTTTTACCCAGCCTAAGTCTCACTTAAACCTTATTCTTTCGTTTTGCCGTGTTTGTAAAATTAGTCTGACATGACTATTGTTCAAATTTTCATCCAACATTTTAAATTTAAATCGTTACGAATGATTTTTCATGATATTTTGATAATTAATTGATCGTTTTACGGTTAACAGTGTTTACTTTTTTAACATCGTTAACTATATTTGTATTTACACTGCTGCACGATGCGTAATAAGCTTCTGAAAGAAAAACGAATGCGTGGCTACTTTATTGAAGCAGCCAAGGAAATCCTTAAAGGCGAAGGCATCGACAGCATGAGCGTTCGAAACATTGCCGATCAGGCTGGTTACTCCTATGCAACCCTCTACAACTACTTCAAAGATGTTACCGACGTTATTAACGAATGTATCAAAGATTTTGCCGAGGAATGCCAGGAATATATCGAGGAGAAGACCAAAAAGTTTGAAAACGGACCAGAAAAGTTGAAAAGAATAATTACCAGCTACGTTGATTACTTCCTCGAATACCCTAGCATCTTTGATGTGTTCTACCTTGAAAAAATTAACCAGATTGAGAAAAAGACTGAAACATCGGAACTCATAACTACCCTTCTCGATCGTCTATGCGAAAAGCAATGGAACTACCTGATTAGTAACGGTTACACATCTGCCTTTAATGCTGAGAAAGCTCAATCTACGCTTCGGTACCAAATCCCAGGCCTTTTACTCCTATACCTTAACCGGAAAAATCCTGAAAACCAAAAGGCTTTCATGGCCTTAGTCGATCGGCAGTTAGAAAAAATAGTCCGTTTCGAAACTCCTGTTAAACCAACCGTTACCCAGGAGGAACAGGTGCTTAGCTTTATTTTTGATCATCCCGAGAGCAGAAGTCATCACTACTTCATACACTACACCCGCGAGAAACAGGTTGCCGATAAAATAGTTAAAGAAGGGTTTAAGTATATCGAATCGTTTCACAATTCGGCCGAACAGGTAACCAACGATAAACTCGATTTTCTGTATAAACACAACATCTATAAACCCTACGGGAATCATATAGTCATCATTGGCATTGCCCGGAGTGTCTTTGACAAATACGCTGCTTTGGTTCGCGAAAAGGGGCTGAACGCCTACATCGAGAATATCCTATCCGAAGAACCTCCCGAATATGATGATGAAGCCGAAGAGTACCGATACACCCTTCCACGCCAGTTTATTAAAGGGTATGCCAACTATATCTCAGGGGAAATGGTTACGAACCCGGATTTTAACCCATCGTACGATTCTCCAGAATTCCTGAATAAACTGATTATGAAATAGGTAAAAGCTACTTCAACTTCCCGAAGAACATGGTAATGGCCAACCAGTAATCGTTGCTCGAGGGGTTGTTTGCCCAAAGGGCGCTTGAGCCATGTCGTCCTTTTTCGGAAGGACAAAATTGTGTAACCAGGCTCTGTCGTTTCACCGACCCCATAAGGCTTTTAACGGCCTCACATTCTCCTTTCGAAGAGAGTACCAACACGGGCACCGATATATCAGAAATTTTTGTTGATACAAAATCATTTGGAGAAAAGTATTCGCCAGGCGAAAAGGCAACCACGCCTTTGGTGCGTAAATCCTTTGAGGCCTGAATTAACACAAGCGATGCTGAATAGGAGCTACCCCATAGTATAAAGGGGTTATTTGTTTGCCGCTTAACATAGTTAATAGCACCTTCCATATCGGCAATTGCATCGGTATAGTTGGTAGGTAAACCTTTCTCTTTGGCACGTTGGGCTGTTTCGTTTTTTATTCCGTTCACCTCGCCGCCAGAGCGTAAATCAACGGCCAGACAGTTGTATCCAAGGTTTACAATTCGGGGAGCAATCTCCCGGTACTCGCCACGGCTATACCTGGCCTGATGGAAAAGTATTACGTAGGGCACATCGGAAGCCCGGTAGAACAAATCGGCTGTAACCTCTAAACCATCCTTAGCGGGAAAAGTGATTTTTTGCTGTCCCATTGCAGTATAGCTATACATGAAGGTTGCCAGCATACCAAAAACGATTCCTGGTTTAAACATGCCCTAATATGTTTGAGTGATGACCTCCGATACCACCGAAACCACATCGTTTTCAACCCTCAAAAAGCCTCCTGAAGGGATATCAAAGAACAGCTCTGCTCCATCGTTCCGAACCACTCTCACCACACCAGGTTCCAGCGACGAAATGATTGGGGTGTGTTTTTTCAAAATACCAAACGAGCCCTTGGTACCGGGAACCTGAACGTAGTAAACATCTTCAATCTCGAAGAGCTTATCAACCGAGTATAGCTCACAGATCATAGGGGTTTACTTTTTTGCTTCGGCCAGCATTCGTTCACCTTTCTCAATAGCCTCTTCAATGGTTCCCACTTGGTTGAAGGCAGCCTCAGGATACTGGTCAACTTGGCCATCCATAATCATGTTGAAACCTTTTATGGTGTCTTTAATGTTGACCATCACACCCTTAATGCCGGTAAACGCCTCGGCTACATGGAAGGGTTGCGACAGAAACCGTTGTACACGTCGTGCGCGGTGAACAACGAGCTTATCCTCCTCCGATAGCTCATCCATACCAAGTATGGCTATAATATCCTGCAGCTCCTTGTACCGCTGTAGAAGATTTTTTACGCGTTGAGCAGTATTGTAGTGCTCCTCTCCAACCACTTCAGGGGTTAGAATACGTGAAGTGGAATCAAGGGGGTTCACGGCAGGGTAAATACCCAGCTCTGCGATCTTTCGGTCCAATACGGTGGTTGCATCCAGGTGGCTGAATGTAGTGGCGGGTGCCGGGTCGGTAAGGTCATCGGCCGGAACGTAGATAGCCTGAACAGAGGTAATTGATCCCTTTTTGGTTGATGTAATTCGCTCCTGCATCAAACCCATCTCCGTAGCCAGGGTTGGCTGATAACCAACAGCCGAGGGCATACGTCCGAGTAGCGCCGACACCTCGGAACCTGCTTGGGTGAATCGGAAAATATTATCAATAAAGAAAAGGATATCGCGACCCTGGCCATCCTCACCGCCATCGCGGAACGATTCGGCAACGGTCAGTCCGGATAACGCAACTGATGCGCGCGCCCCGGGAGGTTCGTTCATCTGACCGAATATTAGGGTAGCCTGCGATTTTTCTACTTCATTGAAATCGACCTTACTTAGGTCCCATGATCCTTTAAGCATGGATTCCTTGAACTCCTTACCGTAACGGATGACATCGGACTCTATCATCTCTCTAAGTAAGTCGTTTCCCTCACGGGTTCTTTCTCCTACTCCGGCAAACACCGACATCCCGCTGTAGCCCTTAGCAATATTGTTAATAAGCTCCATGATGATTACGGTTTTGCCTACACCTGCACCGCCAAAGAGACCGATTTTACCACCTTTTGAGTATGGCTCTAAAAGATCTATCACCTTTATCCCGGTGAATAGCACCTCTTTTTCGGTGCTCAGCTGGTCAAACCTGGGGGGCTTACTATGAATCTGGTAGTTGCTATGCCGGTTTACCGGAGGGAGCCCATCGATTGTTTCGCCAATCACGTTAAGCAGGCGTCCCTTGATTTGGTTACCCACCGGCATGGTAATGGATTTTCCGGTAGCACGCACCTTCAGACCTCTGGATAGACCATCGGTGGAATCCATGGCGATGGTACGTACCGTGCCCTCGCCAATATGCTGCTGACATTCTAATACCAGCACAGAGTTGTCGTCGCGTTTTAGCTCCAACGCTTCGTAAATAGCGGGCATGCTTTCCTTGTTTGGAAAGGCAACGTCAACCACTGGTCCTATTATCTGAACAATTTCACCAATATTCTCAGTCATAAAACATCGGTTTACTATTTCAAAGTTAACAATTTCCATATGGAAATGCTAACATTTTTTTGCTAAAAATCATTTGAACGATACCGCAGATTGCATCAGCTTTTCAAGTTTCTTGGTTACATCGGTTTGCCCATAAGTATTTGCAATGGAAGCCAGTTCCTGTAGGGTTTGAGCCGTAAGCTGGATATCATCATCATAGTACCTTCTAATATCGTTAGAAAGTGAGAGGTAATACCTTAGCTTCTGCTCGCTTACTTTTGCATAATCAAGAACTATCCTGTTGGCTTTTTCGGCTTGGTTGGCTTTATAGTAGGATTCTGCAATTCCAAACATAAAGAAATCGTAAGGGAAACGCGGATGTGGCATAAGCTCTGTGATTTTGTCCAGGACTTTTATTGCAGAGTCCTTCTTTCCTTCTTCAATCAACTTATTAGCCAGGCGGGAAAAAGTATTCCTTAACTTGAGAACAACGGACGTTCGCTGTATGTTATGGTCGATAAACACATCTGGTTCGTTCATACGGCCCCATCGGAACCGGTTCATCAATCGGTCGTAAAGGATATCGGTATCTATTCGGGCAACATTAAGAAAATCGTTTGTTTTGGTTCGGATAGGAACCAAACGATAGGCAAAACCCTCGTGCTGCAGGTATTCCGAAATGCCTATATCGCCATCGCCGAAAGGCGATACGAAGTATATGGGTCGCTCCCAGTTGTTGTTGGCAATAATATCAAGTATTGCCAATGCGCTCTTAGTAATGTATTGGCCTTTTATGGTCCATACCATGCTATCCACAATAAGTGAGGCATCGCTAGGCTTAACAGTTCCTGTTGATAATACTTTTTGTTTATCAACAGTTAGCTTAACTGTATTAGTGGGCAAGTAATCAATGGGTTTTTCGCCTGGAATCTTATACTTTTTAGTGGGGTCATCACTAAGTACAAACTCCAGGAGGGGCTTAAGCTCAAAGGGTTGGTTCAGTCTGTTAATGATATATACGATATCCCTGGTACCCATCACATACTGGTCGTGCTTCATCGATATGGGTAGGGGTTTTGAATCGTAAACCTTATTCTTCATCTGGTCGATATACCAATCCGTACCAAGTAGGCTTAAATTGACTATTCTGACATCGGTTCTAACGCCTTCTACCTCCTGAGCATACCAAAGCGGGAAGGTATCGTTATCGCCATTGGTAAAAAGGATTGCATTGGGTTCGCATGAGTTAAGGTAGTTGTAAGCAAAATCGCGGGCAATATACCTGCCCGAACGATCGTGGTCATCCCAATTCTCATAGCCCATTATCACAGGTACTACCATGCAAATTGCAGTTGCTGCAACAGCCGAAGATGCTTCGCTGAGTTTCTTTTTGAGCCATTCAAAAACAGCAAGTATTCCCAGCCCAATCCAAATGGCAAAAGCATAGAATGATCCGGCGTAGGCGTAATCGCGCTCACGGGGTTGCAAGGGTGTTTGATTCAGATACATTACAATGGCAATGCCCGTTAAGAAAAAGAGCATGAAAACTACCCAAAAGTTCTTCTTATCGCTTTTTACCTGCAATTGGTAAAATATTCCTAGCAATCCAAGGATTAAGGGCAAGAAGTAATAGGTGTTGCGCGACGGGTGATTCTTCATATCGTCGGTAAGCTTGTCCTGGTTACCCAGGAATATGGCATCAATTGGTTTTATCCCGCTAATCCAGTTCCCGTTTTCGACCCCGCCATGGCTTTGAACATCATCCTGCCGGCCAACAAAGTTCCACATGAAGTAACGAATGTACATATGCCCAATTTGGTAACGGAAAAAGAACAGCAGGTTTTCGCCAAAGGTGGGAACATAACGGGTCTCCATTGATCCATCACGGGTTTTAACGCTTACCGGACGACCTTGAATGTTTGCCCATTTCTTGTATTCGGCCACATGATCGCTCTGTGGGCTATACATCCTGGGGAAAAGGGTTTTGAATCGATCGTCGAACTCGTAATTAGTTTTTAAGTATGACCTAACATACCGGCCATCCTTTGGGATCCAGGTCTCCGAGTCCTCATCATTTACCACCGGTGCATTATAGTACTGCCCGTAAATCAAGGGTCTATCACCATACTGTTCCCGGTTCAGGTAGCTGATTAGTGAAAAGGCATTCGAAGGGTTATTCTCGTTAATCGGAGGATTGGCGTAAGCTCTAATCACTATCATGAGGTAGGAAGAGTAACCTATAAGAATTACGGTAATGCCCAGCAGTAGAGTGTTTAGTATTACTCTCCCCTTCTTGTGTGTAACATAAATACCATATGCTAAAGCGCCAAAAAGCAGAACAAAGTAGAACAGCAATCCGGAGTTATATGGCAAACCCAAAGAGTTAACAAAAAATAAATCGAACCACGATCCTACCCTGAATGTTCCCGGTATAATGATGTACAAAATGCTTCCCAGTATAAGTGCCGAAACTGCAAGCGTAGCCAGCACCCCATTTCGGGTGGCCATGAATTTTTTAAAGTAGAAGATAAACGCTATTGCCGGGATGGTAAGCAGATTCAGCAAGTGAACCCCAATTGAAAGCCCCATCACGTATGCAATTAGAATGAGCCAACGTGTTGAGTGTGGTTCATCGGCCTGCTCCTCCCACTTAAGTATGGCCCAGAAAACAAAAGCTGTGAACAACGACGACATGGCGTACACTTCTGCCTCAACGGCCGAGAACCAAAATGTATCGGAAAAAGTGTAGGCAAGTGCACCAACAGCTCCGCTTCCCATTATCGCTATTAGCTGCCCAACTTTCATTTCGTATGAATTTCCCACAATGAGCTTTCGGGCTAAATGGGTGATAGTCCAGAAAAGAAAAAGAATGGTAAAAGCACTTGCCAACGCCGACATTACGTTAACCATCATGGCCACTTTGGTTACATCGGGCGCAAATAGCGAAAAAATACGGGCTATCATCATAAATAATGGCGCCCCCGGGGGATGACCCACCTCAAGCTTGAAAGCGGTTGCTATGAACTCACCACAATCCCAAAAACTTGCTGTGGGCTCTATGGTAAGTAAGTAAACTATTGCCGAAATGGAAAACACTACCCATCCGATAATGTTGTTGGCTTTGCGAAAACTTATCATGACTGTTTGTTTAGTTCAATTTTTTTAGCGGGTTTAAACCAAGCAAATGTAGAACATTTTACATTACAATTTCACTTTCCCACAAACCTAATAGTGGTAGTTAAAGAACTAAAGAACTTTATCCCTGTGAAAACGTAAAAATGTATAGTTTTGTATCTATTCAAAATACTATTCTGAAATGGACTGGAAAGATAAGCTTAGCTTTGCATACTCCACAAATCCCGATTTCAACCCAGATGAGGTTGAAGGAAATAAGGAGCAAGAAATTATTCCGCCATCAAAACAACGCCTGATAGTTGGAATTGAGCGTAAGAATCGGGGTGGTAAATGTGTTACCCTGGTCAAAGGATTCTCAGGACCCGATGATGAACTCGAAAAGCTTGGCAAATTGTTGAAAACCCGATGTGGCGTTGGTGGAACTGTTAAGGATGGCGAAATAGTTATCCAAGGCGAGATTAAACAGAAAGTGGCCTCAATTTTGCAGAAGCTGGGGTATAAAGTAACCATTTCAGGGTAAAAAAAGTAAATGAAACGGGTACGGAGTATATGGATTTTAGTGTTTATAGTGATATCGGGGCTTTCCTACGCCGATACCCTTACTGTAATGCACTACAACCTGATGTACTACGATAAAATTTACAGCGATTGCAATAGCACAAATAACAATGTAGATTCAAAAGATGGCTACCTGAGAACCATATTGGGATATGTAAAACCCGATATACTGCTAGTTAACGAGGTAAACGACGCCATTGCAAGCGTGGAGCGTATAAAAACCAATACCCTGAACATAAATGGCGTAACTCACTACAAACGTGCAAATTTTAGCGGTAGTTTCCTGGTTAACATGATTTACTACAACTCCGACAAAGTGGAGCTTAAAGGGCAGGATGCCATTCCCACTTCGCCACGTGAAACCAACGTGTACAAGCTTTACCTGAAAACCGCGGGTTTAGCAAACGCGGACACCATCTTCCTTTACCACTTTGTTACTCACCTTAAGGCTGGCAGCACATCATCCGATGCCAACCAAAGAACAGCTGCTGCCAACGCAATAATGAGCTACATCAGCACAAAAAACATCCAAGGCAATGTTATCATTTCCGGCGATATGAACCTTTACGGTGCCTCCGAAGGGGCTTTTGTTGCCTTTACAACTCCTACCGGGCCAAACAGCTTCAGGTTCTACGACCCGCTGAACAAGGTGGGCGAATGGCACGCCAACTACAACTTTAGAAACGTTCATACCCAATCCACACGGACTATAGCAAACGAGGGTTGCTTCTCAACCGGGGGCTTCGACGACCGCTTTGATTTTATTCTGACTTCCAGCGAAGTACTGAGCGGCGCTAAGGGCATTAAGTTCTTCAGCTACCAAGCACTGGGACAAGATGGGAACCGTTATAATAGCTCAATAATCTCACCTGCCAACATGAGCGTTCCGGCCGAAGTTGCCAATGCCCTGTACGGCATGTCCGACCATATTCCATTGGTGATGAAGGTAACCTACTCATCAGCACCATCGTCGGCTAAAGCCGAGAAAAACAGCCTATCGCTTCATTACAACAACCCGGTAACCGAAATGCTTACCCTTCAAGTTCCTGAAAGTGCTCCTGTAAAAGCAGTTAACCTCTACAACATTCTTGGAAACAAGCTGCAGAGCATTTACCCAAACGCTGATTCTCAGAAAATCGACATCGATTTATCCTCATTCCCTTCCGGTTTTCTTTTAGTTGAAGTGATATTAAAGGACGGCCGACAGAAAACCATAAAAATATTAAAAAAATAGATATCAATGTTTATCAGACGTTTTAAACTATTTACTTTCACATTCACTTTACATCTGCTATTTTCAACTTTCGCTTTATATGCTCAATACTATCAAACAGGCGTAGAACCTTTTAATACAAAGTGGAAGAAAAAAGAATTTCAAAATATCCGACTTATATTTCCTGCTGAAGCCGACAGCATGGCAAACATATTCCTTTCCTCGTTAACATTATCTGATAGCCTTAACGATACTGATTATAGCATTGGCAAAAAGAGAATGGATGTAGTACTCCACCCCAACACGGTTCTGTCAAATGGATTTGTGGCCTGGGCGCCCCGCCGCATGGAACTTGTTACCCAACCCGATGCCGGTAATGATGCCTCGATGTGGCACCAAACGCTTAGCATACATGAGATGCGTCACGTTAAACAACTATACGCCTTGAATGTTGGAACCGTAAAGCTTGCCTCATGGCTGCTTGGCCAGCAAGCCGTGGGCCTGGCTTCGGCAATGGTTAATCCATGGATATTTGAGGGTGATGCCGTTTGGGCCGAAACCCATTTTTCATATTCTGGTAGAGGTCGTTCGGCTAACTTTTTTCAGCATTACTACGCTTTTTCTAACTCGGGACTAAAAAGCTACAGCTACGACAAGTGGCTACTTGGTTCGTATAAGGATTACGTTCCTAACCATTACCAATTTGGCTACCAGCTTACCCACTACATCAACCAAAAATACGGAAACCTAGTTATACCCAATACATACCGATTTGTTGGCAGGTACCCATTTACCCTGTTCCCCACCTATTTTGCTTTGAAAAAACAAACCGGCCTCTCGCGTAAAAATATTTTCCAAAAAGCGTTTGCGTTTAACGATTCCATCTGGAGAAACGACTACCTTAAACACCATAATAAAACCCAGGTTCAACCCGGTTCCAACGGCTATCAAAGTTTTCTCTATCCTTTCCCTGTAAATGACTCTGTTACAATTGCATATATTAACTCACTTACAAAAACACCATTTTTTGCCTACACAACAGATAATGGAGAAATATCAAAAATAGTCAGCACAGGTTATGTGGTTGGCCGCCCCAATTATACCGACAGCCTGATTATTTGGGCAGAATTCCACCCGCACTCACGTTGGGAATGGAAAAGTCTTAACGACATTAAAGTTTTTAACCTTCACACCAAATCGGAACAGCTGATCACAACAGGCCGCTTTTTCTCCCCAGCCTACGATGGGGCTACATACAAGATTTACTGCTTGGAATACACAGCAGAAGGAAACTATTACCTTACAAGAGTTTCAATGAATGGTGATACTGAAAGAGTTTTTTCTTTTGAAAGTGGGTACGAAATTCAGGAAATTTGTGTTGATTCCAAACATTCAAACATTTATGGTGTTGCGGTAACTAAATATGGTAAAATGATTTTTCGTATTGATTCCACCTTTAGGTTCGAAAACATTTTCGATGGAAAGTTCCGCGATATCCGTTCCATTTCATATTACCAGAACAATCTTTTTTTCACCTTTACTGATGGTTTCACTGAAAATATATATTCACTTGATTTATCGGATTATAAACTATATATTTTGCAAAATACTCCTGAAAATTCAACCTTTCCTGCAGGAAAAAATGGTAACCTGATTTTTTCTCACTACACATATGGGGGATATCGAATTTCAAAAGTAAAAGATATTTTACATAACAGATACACTTTAGACAGTATTAGTTCATTTAATCATATTGTTAAAATAAATAAACACATACTAAATGATTTTCATGATGTTGTTAACTATAAGACCGATGATTATGTCGGTCTAAAGCCATTATTCAATGTTCACAGCTGGTTCCCGGTTTACATGAAACCCTTGAGTGACCCTTCAGATATCGAAAGTCAAAATCCTATTTTTCCCGGTATCACTTTGCTTTCACAAAACCTAACCGGAACAACACAGATCAACGCTGGCTACGGGTACAACCACTCCCATCTGCTTTTCGCTTCCTTAAGCTACAGCGGCCTATGGCCGGTGATAAACTTATCCGTAGAGCAAACTGATAGCCCTGCCTGGCTATACCGTGTTACGCAGTTATACCCTTTGAACCGGGATTTTCGAAAGAGAGCAGAGCTGGGATTATATATTCCATACACCTTTAGTGGAGGTCTGTACTTATCTTCCCTACAACTCTACAATAAACTGGTGTTTACCAATGATTACCTCTATAATGAAAGCGAAAATGCCTACCGATCCGGCTTGTACACAAACGAATTCGGTTTTGTTTACTACTCTCTTCGCCGAATGGCGCATCGCGATTTGCAGCCCAGATATGGATTTTTAATAAGTTCCGGAATTTTAGCCACACCCTGGGACTACAACAACCTGCCCAACCTGTGGTTCGGCAAGGCTAAGTTTTACCTCCCTGGCATAATGGTAAATCAAGGTTTAAGTATTACACTAAATACACAATCACAGAGCATTAAATACATCTATTTGAATAATAAGGTTAATTTCCCTAGGGGTTACGTGGACATGCCGTCAGTTCAATATAATGGAGTAAGTATTGATTATACACTTCCCATCGTTTACCCCGATTTAAATATCAGCTCACTGGTCTATATCAAGCGAGTTTCGTTAAACCTGTTTTCCGATTTTGCCGAAAATCGGTATAAAACCATCATTTATAATTCAATTGTAACGTTAACTGACAAATTACAATCTATTGGTTTTTCAACTTATATCGATTTACATTTATTCAGAACCTGGTACCCATTCCGGTTAAAATTTACACAAGCCTTTACTGGAAAATACTATCGCGCATTTTCCGATTTAACCTTTTCCATTGATATTAATTCTACCTTTGCCACCCGATAGTTTAAAAACTTTTATTTGGCTTTTTCCGTATCAGGGAACTATGGAAGTCAAAGAACTGAAAAAAAACATCCGTAAAACCATTAAAAGCATCAGGCTTTCGTTAAGCCCTATTGATGCTAAACGCAAGGCTCAGCAAGTTTTTGCTGAGATTGAAAGCATGGAGCGGTTTAGACTTGCAAAAACAGTACTGGCTTTTTGGTCGCTCCCCGACGAAATTGATACGCACGATTTTGTAATAAAGTGGGCTGCGCAAAAGCGCATTGTGCTTCCGGTTGTTGTGGGCGATGAGCTGGAGTTTAGACTTTACAAAGGGGTTGAATATCTTCAAAAAAGTTCAGGTTTTGGCATCATGGAGCCTAAAACAGGAGAACTGGTTGACCCAAAAGAAATAAACTTTGCAATTATTCCCGGCGTTGCTTTCGACCTAAAAGGGAATAGGCTTGGCCGAGGAAAGGGGTTTTATGACCGAACCCTACCTAAACTCATCAACGCAGTAAAGGTAGGTGTAGCCTACGAGTTTCAGCTGATTGATTCGGTTCCTGTTTCGGAACACGACCACCCGGTTGATTTTGTTATTTATAACTAAAACATGAAGTGATGATTTTTACCAGACGGACAATTTTAGTTTTATTTCTTTCACTCGTCTTTGCGCTCGGCCTTTTAGCTCAAATACCCGACGGGTACTACTCCTCAACGGAGGGGAAAACCGGAGCAGAGCTTAAAACGGCGCTTTACGATATTATTAAAAATCATACCGTGATTTCTTATAATGATCTATGGGCTGCTTTTCAGTACACCGATAAGAAAAGCAACGGTAAGGTTTGGGATATGTACTCCGATAAACCAGGTCAAACCCCACCCTATGAATATACTTTCGTTACGAACCAGTGTGGTACATATAATTCTGAGGGTGACTGTTACAACCGGGAGCATTCTTTCCCTAAGAGCTGGTTTAACGATGCAAGTCCCATGTATTCCGATCTATTCCATCTTTATCCCACAGATGGATATGTTAACAACCGCCGTAGCAACTATATTTTTGCCGAAGTATCCACGGTAAGCTGGACCTCGCTTAACGGTAGCAAACTAGGCACCTCAACCGCATCGGGATCAACTTTAACCGTGTTTGAACCCATTGACGAGTACAAGGGCGATTTTGCCCGTACCTACTTTTACATGGCTACCCGATACGAAAACCTGATTCCAACCTGGGCTACATATAATACGGAAGCGAAGGCAATACTAGATGGAACCAGCTATCCTGCTTACAAGCAGTGGTACATCAACCTGCTACTTAAATGGCACCAGCAGGACCCTGTAAGCCAAAAAGAGATTGACAGGAACAATGTGATTTACACTAACTACCAGCATAACCGCAACCCGTTTATCGACCACCCGGAGTACGCTCAGCTTATCTGGGGTACTTCTACCCCAATTTCATTCACAAGCACCCCTGTAACCACAGCAACCGTTGGTGTAGGCTATACCTATACGATCACAGCTAGCGGAGGTAATGGTTCATTTATTACCATTTCAGCTGTTTCCCATCCTGCATGGCTAACCCTAACCCAAACCGGAAACGGAACTGCAACGCTTAGCGGAACGCCGTCACAGGCTAATGTTGGCAATCATTCTGTTTCACTAAAAGCGAGCGACGGCATGAATGAGACCATTCAGTCGTTCACCATCAATGTTAGCATAGCCCAAAACGTTAAACCCTCCATTTCAGATGTAACCGTAACCCCCGCTTCTCCGGTTACCCGACAAACAATTACCGTTTCAGCTAACATATCCGACACCGATGGAAGCGTTTCAAAAGCCATATTTAGCTGGGGGTACTCATCGGCCAACCTAAGCAATTCATACGAAATGCAGGCAGATCAAAGCGTATATTCGGCACCCGTACCTGCACAAACAAATCCCACAAGCATTTTTTTCAGAATTTCAGCAATAGATAACGCCAGCGACACATCGTACTACAACAGTTCTTTTTCTGTTGGCCAAAATCAGCTGCCGGCTATCAGCAACATTGCACATAGCCCGATAAGCCCAACCTCAACCGATGCGGTAAACGTAACTGCGAACGTAAGCGACCCCGAAGGTCGGCTTGGTAACGTATTCCTGCTTTGGGGTATTACTGAAGCATCACAAAGCAACCAAATACAAATGATGAATGGAAGCGGTGCATACTCAGCAACCATTCCGGCAAATCCATCACAAACCACGGTTTACTATCGCATAAAAGCCTACGATGCCGAAGGGCAAAGCGTTTTAAGCAGCTTAAGCAGCTACCTGGTTACACCTGCTACCGCCATACCAAACGAGGCACTTAAACAGGTTTCGGTTTACCCCAACCCGTTCTCCAATTTTATTCAGGTTGATTACCCGCTATCCGATAACTACACTCTAACCCTCAGCAATCTTATTGGACAAGTTGTGTATAGTAAGGCTGTTATTAATGGGAATACTCGGATTGATTGTTCGGAACTTCAACCCGGAATATACATGTTAACCCTAAAGGGGAACAACGGGACAATAATTCGAAAAATGTTGAAAAGATAGATTGGCTCATCGTTTTGAAACAGCGAAATGGCAAAAAACCCTTGGATTCTGGACAAAGGGTTTTTTAAGTTTTCTATGGAATTTTGACTTACTTTTGTAATATAGCCTCCTCATACAAAGCAGAAACCACCTCCCAGTTCACCAATTCCCAAAAGTTTTTTACATACTCGGCACGCTTATTCTGATATTTTAGGTAGTAAGCATGCTCCCAAACATCCACTCCCACGATGGGAACACCTTTAACATCAGAAACGTCCATCAGGGGGTTATCCTGATTGGGGGTAGAGCACACCATGAGCTTTCCTGAATTTCCAACAACCACCCAAGCCCAACCGCTTCCAAAGCGCTTAAGCGATGCATCGTTTACCTGGTTTATCATATTATCAACCGAACCAAAATCACGGATAATGGCATCGCTAAGCGATTTGCTGATATTCTTCCTGTTTCCAGGTTTAAGAATTTCCCAATAGAGCACGTGGTTAAAGTAACCACCACCATTATTACGAATCCCGGCTGGGTAGGATGATACTTTTCCAAACATTTCGTTGAAGGTAAGATCTGATATCTTCAGTTCTTCTGCTATTTTCACGAAGTTTTGAAAGTAGGATCTGTGGTGTCGGCTGTAGTGAATCTCAACGGTAAGCGCATCTATTACCGGCTCTAACTCACTATAATTATAGGGCAATTGGTAAAAACTCAAGGCAGAAACCTTTTGTGACAATAGGTTCCCTTGTGCTTGCGCCAAATTTGCAAACGTTGTGACTACTAATGCAAGAATAATTTTCCTCATGGCAGTTTGATTTTTCTTTACAAACAAATCAGAGGGTTTATTGGTTCAAAATCAATGTGGTAAACCTGATGCCATTTAATAGGAAAACCGGAAGAGTTAAAGAGGGTATCTTTAACTTCAAATTGGTTTACAGGGTAAAAGGGAAAACTTATGAAATAGGAAACCAAACCAATAACATGTGAATAATATCCAAAGGATGAAGATGAAAGATGTTTATTTTATTAGCCTCAGCGCCAACCTTCTAGAATTCTTGCCCGCTTTGCTTGGGATAATCAATGGAGTAGTGCAGTCCCCTGCTTTCGTGCATATCCTGTGCAGCCCGTATAATTAGGTATCCAACATTTATCATGTTACGCAACTCGCAAAGCTTTTGAGTAAGAATCGATTTTTTATAGAGTTCCTCGGTCTCGCGGTAAAGTATTTCTAAACGGGTAAATGCCCTTTGCAAACGTAGGTTAGAACGTACTATACCCACATAGCTGCTCATGATCTGCTGCATTTCGCGGTAACTTTGGGTAATAAGTACCATCTCCTCGTTATGAATCGTTCCGGCATAATTCCACTCCGGGATAGAGGAATTTATTTCATACATCTTTAAATTTTCAAGGGAATGCAAAGCTCCACGATGTGCATATACAATTGCTTCAATAAGCGAGTTAGAGGCAAGCCTGTTCGCACCATGAAGGCCGGTAGAGGAGCATTCACCTACGGCATAAAGGCGTTTAATAGTGGAATGGGCATTTGTATCAACCTTAATTCCTCCGCACAAGTAGTGGGCAGCTGGAACAACCGGTATCATATCCTTTGTGATATCGATACCAATAGAAAGACACTTTTGATAGATGTTAGGGAAATGGTCAATAATCGCTTTGGGCTCCATGAAGGTTACATCAAGGTAAACGAAATCGTCGCCCCTTACCTTCATCTCATTGTCAATGGCACGGGCAACAATATCGCGGGGAGCAAGTGAGCCGCGAGCATCATACTTATGCATGAACTCTTTACCATCGATTGTTTTGAGCACTCCACCAAAACCTCGCATGGCTTCGGTAATCAGAAACGATGGACGCTCTCCGGGGTTATAGAGCGACGTGGGGTGGAACTGAACAAAGGCCATGTTCTCAACTTGACCTTTGGCGCGGTAAACCATAGAGATCCCATCGCCTGTTGCCACAGGCGGATTTGTGGTAGTATTGTAGATGTTTCCTGTGCCTCCGGTAGCCAAAACGGTAATTCGGCTCAGAAATGTGTGAACTTCCTGTGTTTTAAGGTTCAACACGTAAGCTCCAAAACAGGTTATATCGGGGTTGCCCCGTTTCACCTCCAGCCCTAAATGGTGCTGCGTGATAATATCAACAGCAAAGTAGTTTTCATAGATTGTTATGTTCGGGTGCTGACGAACCCTATTGCTTAGTACCCTTTGGATTTCCGAACCCGTATTGTCTTTATAATGAAGAATGCGATGCTCCGAATGCCCACCCTCACGAGCCAAATCGTACTGGCCGTTAGGTTTACGGTCAAATTTCACCCCCCAATTAATCAGCTGCTTAATCTGGTTAGGTGCCTCATTCACTACCATACGCACCACCTCCTCGTTACAAAGTCCATCGCCGCATATCAACGTGTCCTGTATATGTTTTTCGGGCGTATCGGGGTCATAGGTTACTGCTGCTATGCCGCCCTGAGCGTATGCAGTGTTGGTTTCATCGAGCCTATCCTTGGTAACAAGAGTAACCCTGGCATAATCGGCAACTTTTAGGGCAAAGCTAAGCCCGCCTATGCCTGAACCTATTACCAGATAATCGGTTTCAATTTTGCTCATAAATAGTTCAAATTGGGATACGCAAAGGGGGCAAAGCTATGAATTAACCCTAACTAATGCAAGCTAAAGAGGAGCTGAAGAGCGTTTGCGTTGCTTAAAGGTAACTATTTCCTTGTATCCTATAGACTTCAGGAGGTTTACGGCTTCTTCAAAATGTTGACCAATATTCTGCTCAACGTGAGCGTCGGAACCAAGTGTAATGGGAACATGGTAATGGTGTAGGACTTCAAGGAAATCGACCGAGGGATAAAACTCGGCGCAGGGTTTATTCTTTCCGCTTGTATTCAACTCCACAACAACTCCACTTTCTCTGAATACCCGTGCCGTTTCCTCGTATAGCTTATTCAGGTTGAAAGTTGGGTACACCGCAAATTTTTTTGCAAGGTCGGCATGGCCAATAATATCAAATATTTGGCTTTGGGCGGCTTCCGAAATAAGGCGGAAGTAGGTTCGGTAAAAATTATTTATGTCAATCGTTTCATACCCGTTGATATCGGTGTCAAAGTTCCAGTCATCAATAAAATGAACGGAACCAATCACGTAATCGAGCGGAAGTGCTTGCAGTATTTTTCGGGTATCTCCTGCCAAAGAGGGTATATAATCAACTTCGGCTCCAAACCGAACGGTTAGAGGGCTGGAACGATGCTGAATGTGTTTCATGGTATCGATAAGTTCAGGGATACGGGTTAAATCCATGGACCAACCAACCGGTTTAAGCGAGATATGATCGCTAAAACCAATCTCTGTGAATCCCGAAACTTCGGCAGAGTAAATCATCTCCTCGTGGGTATGATGCCCATCGGAAAACCGGGTATGCATGTGGTAATCGGGATACATACAGTAGCTTTTTTATCTTAAACAAAAATTCGCCATGTGAGTTCATATCAAATTTATCACATTAATTGCTATAATTGCCAAAAAAAAGTATTGATTACAGTTATTGGTATAATGGGTGCAGGTATGCTACTTGGCTTCCTGTTGAGGCGACGTAAAAAGCTGATGTCTGCGAATGAAAAACTTATTACCTATGCCATCTACCTTTTGCTTTTCATGATGGGTGTAAGCATCGGTTCGAATCAGCAAATCATGGGCTCGCTGAATTCAATAGGGATAACCGCATTACTGGTTTCGGTAGGTGCCGTGACGGGAAGCATACTCTTAGGATTCTTTGTTAATAGAATTTTCTTTAAAAGTAAATAACTTGAGAGGTAGCTTAACCATACTTTTTTTCTTCACACTAGGGCTGATGGCAGGGTATTACACACCGCTAAACCAATGGCTGGTGTCCATTGATTATAGCTCTGCTTCATTATACATTTTGATGTTCCTGGTGGGTGTCAGCATAGGTTCAGACAATCGTGCACTGCAAGCCATCCGAACCATGAACATTAAAATACTCATCATTCCTGTTGCTACAATAGTTGGTACTGGTCTGGGGGTTTGGATTATCTCCTTGCTTATCACAGGTTTTAGCTTGAAGGAGCTTATGGCTGTTGGTGCGGGATATGGTTACTACAGCCTATCAAGCATAATCATCAAAAACCAGCACAGCGAAGCTTTGGGTGTTGTAGCGTTGCTCTCAAATGTTATCAGGGAAATTATTACCCTCCTGTTGGCTCCGCTAATTGCCGTGTATTTCGGAAAATTAGCACCTATCTGTTCGGGTGGAGCAACAAGTATGGATACCACACTGCCAATCATCTCGAAATCGTCGGGCAAAGAGTATGCTATCCCCTCACTGGTTCATGGTATCATTCTAACCGTTCTGGTTCCATTTATTGTTACGCTGATACTATCACTTTAAATCTATTTCGATATGAAACATCGTATAATGTTAACGGCTCTTGCCATTTCGATTTCCCTTCATTCCTGTAAACCAGAGCAGGAGGAGAAAACCTTTAATCAGGACCATTTAATTTATGCTACCATCTGGTATCAAAACTCTCCCGAAATGAGGGCGTTATACTATCAGGGTTTCAACATTGCCGGAGAAAGGTTAAGGCAGCTATCAAAAACCAAGACACCGAAACCCAAAGCGGTTATAGTTGATATTGACGAAACTATGCTGAATAACGTCAGATTTCAGGCACAAGAGATAATAGATAACAGAGAGTTCTCGGGTGATTTTTGGAATGAGTGGAGCCAACTTGGAAAAGCCGAAGCCCTTCCTGGCGCAGTAGAGTTCAGCAGACTTTGCGATTCGCTCGGAATAACCCTCTTCTACATCAGTAACCGAAAACCCAACGAAAGTGTTGCCACCCTTCGCAATCTCGACTCTTTAGGCTTTGCTTTTGCCAAGCCAGAGTTCCTGCTCCTACGAGATAACGAAAGCAGCAAAAAGGCGCGCCGCGAAAGGGTGATGGAGAAATATGAAGTTGTTTTGCTTGTGGGCGATAACTTAAACGATTTTTCGGAAGTTTTTGAAAACAGAACCGGCAACTGGGGTCTTCCTGCAGTTGAAGCGTACAAGAGTGAGTTTGGAAAACGTTTCGTTTTGCTTCCAAACCCAATGTATGGCGACTGGGAAAAGAACATCTACCCCCACAGAGGGATGACATCGGCGCAACAGGATAGCGCACGAAGATCATTGCTCAAAGGATTCAAATGATGAGAAAAGGGCGTTAAAACGCCCTTTTATTTTTTATCTCTTTTTCCCCTGTTGTGCTACTCCCCCTTTGGAATGGGCTGCTAAATCAACTAAAGCTCGCTCATCTCCAAATATTTCTTTAAAACTGTCCCCGGCGGCCATCGTTAAAGCGCTTAAACCCAAATTA
Source organism: uncultured Bacteroidales bacterium (assembly GCA_937926785.1). Classification (GTDB taxonomy): domain Bacteria; phylum Bacteroidota; class Bacteroidia; order Bacteroidales; family Tenuifilaceae; genus Tenuifilum. Next base: position 20,436 of record CALBBQ010000009.1, read on the forward strand.
TTCATTGGAAACTCTTAAAAAGAGCGAACCAATGGATTTATTTTGGGTTATCCCGATTTAGAAAATCACTTTTAATGCAATAATTGTGTTAAATTCCTACCCCCACACCAGAACGGGTTTTTTCTTCACCGTTAAGCTATGTTTTGTTGTCGGATACCTCAATGTATAAAGTAAATCGAAGGCTCCTGGCTTTATCGTTGCACCGCTAACTTTAATGGCATGGTTTGTATTGATACGTTTAACGTGTTGCCTGGGTATGGATAAGGGGGCTTTAGCTCGGTTTTGTTCCCATCCTCATTTTGCTTGTTAACTGTTGAACCTAAACAGAAGATTTCTTTGAGAAGTGTAGACAAAAATCATACAAATTCTCCTGCAAAAAAGCTCTGCAATCAGGTTTGATAACTTCATGTTTAGTATCGAACGAGATTTTTTCCATCCCTTTCCCCCATTCTTTCATCGAAAAAAAAAATTCCGGGCTAAATTTTTTATTGCTAACTTTCCTTGTGTTTCCATAAATAGCATGCATAAAACCAGAGCTTTTAAAAAACTTAGTGCTTGATTGCAAGGATAAAGAAGGTATAGGCCGCTAAAGGTTTTCTGACAAACAAAAGGTTCAGCCATTTCAAACCTGTTGCAAAAAAGCAAATTAAGTAGTAACTTTGCGCCGTAATTGGCCTTATAGTTCAAGGGATAGAACGGAAGTTTCCTAAACTTTAAATCCAGGTTCGAGTCCTGGTAAGGCCACAAAGGGGCTAAAGCCGCTTTTTTATTGTATCCAAAGCATCTGAAATAAAAATTTGTTACATAATTTGCTTTTTAAATTCCATTGCATTAATTTTATGCTTTATTTAATTACACATTGTAACTTATATGTCGGAAAAGTATAAAGTTGATGCCATAGACCAGAAGATACTGTCCTACCTGGTAAAGAATGCACGAATGCCCTTTTTAGAAATTGCCCGAGAGTGTGGAATTTCAGGTGCTGCTATTCACCAACGAGTTAAAAAGATGGAAGATGCCGGAATTATTGCGGGTTCCCGAATGGTGGTTAAGCCTAAAGCGCTTGGTTTTGATGTTTGTGCTTTTGTTGGTGTTCAGCTTGTCTCTACCAACCAGTATGCCGGGGTAATAGAAGCGCTTAAGCTGATGCCCGAAGTGGTGGAATGCCATTTCATAACCGGAGAGTATGCCCTTCTGCTTAAAATATTCTGCCGCGATAATGAGCACCTGATGGATGTTTTGGTTAACACCATTCAGAACATACCGGGAATCTCAAAGACAGAAACTTTCATTTCGCTCGACCAGGCCATTGAGCGTCCTGTTTATGTTAAAGACAAAAGCGTGGTGAAAGGATAAAATAAAAAGGCTGAACTCTGGGGTTCAGCCTTAACATTTCTTTATCTATTTTCAGCACTTATTCGTCTTCGTCATAGGCATCATCGTAATAGTCATCAAACGAATCTCTTAGATCTTCTAACTCATCAAGATCTTCGAACTCATCAATCTCATCATACAAAGAGCGCTTAACATTTTTCTCCTTTTTAACAGGTTTCAGCTTTCTCGCTCTCTTCAGCTCGTCGGAATCGAAAGAATCGTTCTTTACGGGTTTCCGAAAATCTTTCTTTGACTTCATCACAAGACAAATTAAGATGTTTTCTTGTTTTTTGATTTCTGTATTTTTAGGGTTTAACATTAAAGACAAGTGCAAGTTTAGCTAATTTTTTGATTACCACAAGCTATCGTGCTGTTTGCCGGGAAATATTTTTTCCAGGGTACAAAATGTATTACTAAAGTAAACAAATCGATGATAAAAGTCAACAGGGTCGTGCTGTTATTACCAAAAATTTTAAGGCTTATCGGTTTTAGCTACCTTTGTTGCATATTATAAAAGCATGGGGTCAGAAGTAATCATTCACCAACTCCTAATATTTGGTGTTCTAATGTCAATTGGAGCCATTGGAGCATACAAGGGGATTATCCAGGAAAATACCCGCGACTTTCTGGCTCGTTTCATCATCGATATAACGCTCCCCTGCCTGATTTTCTCCACATTCGCCAGAATGGAGAGTAATCCGGCACTGCTGATTAATGGTCTCCTGGTTTTTGGATTCACCTTTGTGAATCTATTTGTTGCACTTTTAGCAGGAACAGCCTCGTCAAGGCTTCAGGGCTTAAACGGGGTGGACTCAACCATACATACGCTCCACACCATGTTTGGTAATATCGTGTTTCTGGGTTACCCGCTATTCGACGCTCTATTTCCGGGTGGGGCTGGTATTTTTTATGCGGCAGCATACCAGCTTGCTTCCAACTCGGTTACGTTTACCTACGGGATTTATCGGTTAAGCTCTGGTCAGAACAAAAGTGGCTTTAAAAGCCTGCTCAATATAAACACTTTCGCGCTGATTGTGGGCTTTACCATTACTGCTCTACACATTAACATTCCTACATTTCTGACCGATGCACTTAATGGGCTGGGAAAAGCAACCAGTCCCCTATCTATGGTTTACATCGGTGCGCTGCTAACCGGAGTTGGAATACGGCAATCCGTTAAAAACAGGAGCATATACATCTTAAGCTTAAATAAACTGATTTTGCTTCCGGTTCTTATCGGATTGGCATACTTTTGGTTTTTCCGTTTCGTAGGAATAGAAATTTCCCGGGAGGCTTTCACGGTTTTGGTCATGCAAATGGCTATGCCATGTCAAACCATAATAGTGGTGATGAGCAGGAGGTATGGCGCAAACTACCAGCTTGCTGCCGGTAATCTATTTGTGTCCACCTTACTGAGTGTTGCCACCCTACCTGTCATCTACTTTTTTATCAACTGCTTGGTAAGGTAGTTTTACTTAACCACCAACCTTACGTCGAGGGAGAACTCATCGTAAATCATATTATCACCCAAACTCTGAAAGAACTTTCCTGAGCCATAACGAATGTTATAGAGCGTTCTATCAACTGTAATCTTCGATGTATAGACGTTTCCGTTACGAATCACCTCAAAAGATATAGGCTTTGTAATTCCTTTGATTGTTAAATCGGCTGTCGCCTTTGCCCTGTTATTAATGAATTTTTCTGATTTGATGTTGCTAAGTAAAGCAACCTTGTATGTTGCAACGCTGAAAAAATCGTCGGAGTTAAGATGGTCAACCAGCTTCTTGTTCCATTCCGGACTTTTAATATCCTCGCAGGTAATGGTTTCCATGTTAACCACGAAGTTGCCTCCGGCAATCTGGTCATCTCGAATAACCAGTTTCCCTTCCCTCAGCTTAACCTCTCCGTAATGTTCCCCGGAAACCTTTTTGGCATTCCATTTCAGGGTGGTGCTACTGACATCGGCAATAAACTCCTGCGACCATGCCACAGATGTAATCAGGAGTGCTGTTAGTAATGATAACGCTTTCATTTTCTGATATTTTAATGTTACTCATAAATAACAACCTAAACCATAATTTGTTTTTTCGTAATTTAGGCTCCGGTAATTATGGTGTTTTTATATGAGAGTCGTTATTCAACGCGTAAGCCAAGCCAGTGTTTCAGTAAACAGTAACATTACCGGTTCAATAGGGAAAGGGTTACTTATCCTGGTTGGATTTGAACATGCTGATTCCATTGAGGATTTGGAGTGGATGGTGGGTAAAATTACTCGTCTCAGGATTTTCAACGATACCGATGGGGTTATGAACCTTAGCGTAATGGATATTGATGGCCAACTTTTAGTGGTAAGCCAGTTTACCCTTCATGCCAAAACCAGAAAGGGTAATCGGCCCTCTTACGTTCAGGCTGCGCCGCCCGAAATTGCCATACCGCTTTATGAAAACTTTATCCAAATGTTGGAAACCTTAACCGGCAAGCATGTAGAGCGCGGTATTTTCGGTGCAATGATGGATGTTAGCCTAACCAATTCAGGTCCTGTAACTATAATAATTGATTCCAAAAACAGAGATCTATGACACAGCTTACCCTCGATGATGCCCAGAAGCTGGTTGACGATTGGATAAAGACCAAAGGCGTCCGATACTTTAATGAGCTTACCAATATGACCCTGCTTATGGAGGAAGTTGGCGAGCTAGCCCGAATAATGGCCCGAAGGTATGGCGAGCAGTCGTTCAAAAAAGGAGAACAGGATCACAACCCCGCCCCCGAGATGGCCGATATTCTGTTTGTGCTGATATGCTTGGCAAATCAAACCGGGGTTAATCTTAACCAAGCCCTGCTGGAAAGTATCGATAAAAAAACAGAGCGCGACGGCGAACGACACCAACAAAACCCCAAATTGTTGTAATTTTGTATCCACCCATTAAAAAATACCTATATGGAGCTTTCATTTGAGGATAAGTTTAATATTGAGGTCGATGCCCTGGAAGTGGAAATGGCCATCAAAAAGTTCAAGGATGTTGCGCAGGCACGCAAGGGAGATGTTGAAATATTAAAGCGTTGCTTTAGCATGATTGACCTCACCACCCTGAACACCACCGATGGTTACGAACGCGGAAAACTATTTGCCGATAGGGTTAGCAAATTCCCCTCTCATTTCCCGGGGATGCCCAATGTGGCTGCAATTTGTGTTTATCCCTCGTTGGTTTCCGCAGTAAAAGAAAACCTCACTGCCTCAAATGTAAAAATTGCATCGGTGGCTGCAGGTTTCCCGGCATCTCAAACGTTTTTAGAGATAAAACTTTCCGAATGCGAGATGGCGCTTGAGCAAGGAGCCGATGAGCTTGATGTGGTTATTTCAGTTGGCTCATTCCTTGAAGGCGATTACTACACAGCATTCAGCGAACTGCAACAGATTAAAGAAATTGCTGAGAATGCCAAGGTAAAAGTTATTCTCGAAACCGGAGCATTACCCTCATTCAACGATATTAAGCTAGCATCGTTTCTGGCCATGGAAGCCGGAGCCGATTTCATTAAAACATCAACAGGAAAACTTGAACCAGCCGCAACGCCTGAGTCGGTTTACGTTATGTGCACAGCAATTAAGGAGTATTTCGATAAAACCGGGCGTAAGGTGGGAATGAAACCCGCCGGTGGTGTTTCAAACTCATACGATGCTTTGCTGTTCTACACCATTGTGGAGCAAGTGCTAGGTCAAGAGTGGCTTTACCCTGGCCTATTCCGCTTTGGAACCAGCCGTTTGGCGGATGTTTTGCTAAGCGACATACTGGGTAAAGAGGTAAAGTACTTTAGCGGCAGTACAACGGCAAAATACTAAACATCCCTCAAAAAATGGGAACAAAAAAGGGTGTCGGAAAAAAACTGACACCCTTTTCAATGTTGAAAAAAACAAATTACCACCAAATGGTGTAGAATGTAATTAAAATTGCAATAACTCCTACTGCACCGATAACAAAGGCTTTGCTGGTTTTAAACATATCTGTCGAGATTGTAATGGCCTTTTCATGATCCTTGTTCCCTTCAATTCGAGCAAAAATCCATATTAACAACAGGCTGAGAAGGAAAACTATACCCATACGGTCCATAAACGGAAGCGATGGCATGAAAAGTTTGAAAAGAAGAGAGAAGATAAATGTTCCCAGCGCGGCAGCAAGTGCCCCGTTTGCGGATGCCTTTTTATAGAAAAATCCCGCCAAGAAGATGGCCAAAGCACCAGGACTCACAAAGCCAGTAAACTCCTGAATGTATTGGAATGCCTGATCCAGGTTCGAGAGCTGCGGAGCAATAAATACAGCTATGAGCAAAGCGATAAAGCTGGCTAAACGTCCCACGGATACTAATCGATGTTCGCTAGCCGACTTATTAAAATATTCCTTGTAAATATCCATGGTAAAAATGGTGGCAACGCTGTTCATCATGGAGGCCAGCGAGCTAACTATGGCAGCTACCAGTGCTGCAAACGCCAATCCTTTAACACCTGTTGGTACAAAGTTGTGGAGCAACCATGGGTAGGCTTCATCCGATTTAGTAATATCTGCCTGCAATGCAAATGCTACAATTCCGGGGATTACCACAATTAATGGCAACAGAAGCTTAAGGTAGGCGGCAAAAACCAGCCCGTTCTGAGCCTCCTTAATACTTTTAGCGGCTAGGGCCCGCTGTATGATATACTGGTTACAACCCCAGTAGTAAAGGTTTGCCACCCACATACCGCCAATAAGCACGCTAATCCCCGGCAAATCGATGTAAGCATCTTTTTGTCCACCCTTTCCATCGGGTATCATCAGCTTACCCTTTTCAAGAATCATATCAAATTTTTCGGGCGCCTTTTGCAGCAATGCCTTGAAACCTGCTATAAAGCCATGTCCATCGCTCAGGTAGTCAAGAGCAAAGTATGTGGTAACCATTCCGCCACCTACCAGGAACACCACCTGTACCACGTCGGTCCACGCAACGGCTTTTAGGCCGCCGTAAATGGAGTAAAGGGCCGCAAAAAATGCTAACCCAATTATGGCGTAGGTCATGTTAATATTCATGATACGCTGCATGGCCAAAGCACCTAGGTAGATGATTGAGGTCAGGTTCACAAACACGAATACCAGCAGCCAAAATCCGGCCATTACGGTTTTTACGCGCTTGTCGTATCTTACCTCAAGGAATTGGGGCATAGTAAATATTTTCTTTTCAAGAAAAATGGGTAGAAAAAACAGGGCTACCAGAATTAGCGTTAAAGCAGCCATCCACTCGTACGATGCGATACCCAACCCGATGGCATATCCCGACCCCGACATACCAATGAACTGCTCGGCAGAGATGTTCGATGCTATCAACGATGCCCCAATGGCCCACCAGGGTAAAGCCCTGCCAGCTAAAAAGTAATCGCCGGAATTGGTTTCCGATTCACGTTTCCGGAACGATACCCAAAGGCCAAGACTCACTATAAGCAAGGCATAAAGGGCAAATACGATGTAATCGATAGTTGCAAACGTCATAGTTTTTGGTTTTTGGTTTTTTGGTTAGTGGCAAATGTAAAATATTATGAATTGATAGAATGCGATAACCACTACATCAATAGCTTTACAGACCACTTTTTCCCTACCATAATGGTGAAGGGTATTCCCCTTTATCAGCAAGTTCCTTTAGCTTTGCAACCACCTGGGGTCTGTCGCCCGGATAGGTTACTCCAAACCACATGGCTTTCGTTTCCAGCACTTTGCAACGCGCAAAACCCTCCTTGATAGCACGGTTTACCACGGTTGGTATGTAAAACTCTGCCTTAACGTTTCCAATTTGGTTACTGAAAAAGTCAGACATAAGCTTTTCGGTGTACTCAAAAAAGTCGGGCGTAAATCCCCAAAAGTTCATGGAAACGGGTACGTTTTCATCAACCGGAACAAGATTCCCGCTTTCGTCCTTATAGCTGACTACGCCGCCGGTTCGTTCAATGTGAGTGCGCTCAACCACGTCGAGCAGGAAACCATCGGCATTGGTTGAACAAATTCCACGCGAAACAGCACCCTGTTCCGATAGGGTATTGCCCAGCTTATAGCCCACCATGAAGTAGCTTCCTTTATTCAGGTCTGGTCTTGATAACTCATTGGCTAAAACCCTGAAGGTATCGTATCCATAGAAATCATCGGCATTAATAACTGCAAATGGCTCATCAATAAGGTGACGCGTAACCCAAACTGCATGAGCAGTTCCCCAGGGTTTTTCCCTACCCTCGGGAACAGTAAATCCTTGGGGTAGCATGTCGAGCTCCTGAAAGGCAATCTCAACCTTTACCGATTCATTGAACCGATTACCAAAAACCTCGAGAAAATCTTTCTCGATACTCTTTCTAATCACAAATACCACTTTGCCAAAACCAGCCCTAATGGCATCGTACACCGAGTAATCGATAATGGTTTCGCCATTAGGCCCCAGGCCATCAACTTGTTTCAACCCTCCATACCGGCTTCCAATTCCGGCTGCTAGAATAAGTAGTGTAGGTTTCATAAAAATCTATTTTCTTGTTAAGTAGCGATTTTGGTTCTGTTTTTTTAACTTGGCAAAGTTATTGATACCTTGTAAAAAGAAAAACATCTGACATGATTCGAAGAATATTACTCCTTTCAGTTTTTGTAGCCCTTACGAATATGGTTATTGGTCAGGATGAGGGCAAGAAAAAACTTGAAGCCGATTTTGAACGGTATAAAAGAGAACGCGAACAGGATTACCAGGAGTTTGTGCGTAAACGCGAGGCCGAACTGAAACAGATGGAACAGGAGTACCTCGAGTTCTATAGCCAGATGACCGGCTTAAAAAAACACTTTGCCGAAAAAAAGGAACCCGAAAAAGTACAGGTTGTTCAAGATATGATCGATTATGAGAATAATGTTGCCAAAACGTTGGGTTTCAAAATTCCTGAAAGGATAAAGGAAAACCCGGTTGCCAAAAACAACGCCGATACCCAGGCTGAAAAAACAGAGTCAACTGCAAAAACATCGGCTAATACAGAAAACAAAATATCTTCCGAAACCGCAACTACTCTAAAAGCCGACAATAGCATTAGGGATGGCATACCGGTTCTAATCCCTGTCCCTAAACGATTGGCAAAGATCACCTCTCCTTTTGGTCTAAGGATCCACCCAACGCTTGGTCGACCTATCAAACATAATGGGGTTGATTTTGGATCGGGACGAGGCGCTGAGGTTTATGCTGCATCGAGTGGGAAGGTGGTTCTAACTGAATATAACCGCAGCTATGGGATCTACGTTATAGTTGAACATCAGGAGGGATCGAGTTCGGTTTACGCTCATCTCGAAAAAATTATTGTTTCAAAAGGGTCCAGAATAAAAAAGGGCGAACTTATTGGCTATACCGGCAAAACGGGTCGTACCTCAGGCCCTCATCTTCACTATGAGGTTCGAATAAAAGGAATTCCGGTTGACCCTTCAGGGTACCTCATTGAAAGCAGGTAGTGCCCCACAGGTAATTGATTTCCATATTGATTCATCTGAACACCATGGTTTAACACCACATACTTACTTTATTTTCCTATTTTTGCAAAAAAATTGCAGATGCTAAAACGCGAGGATGTTGAAGTAATGGCGCCGGCAGGCAATTTCGAATCGCTCATGGCAGCCATACAGGGAGGGGCAAACTCCGTTTACTTTGGGGTGGGTAATCTGAACATGCGGGCTAAATCATCTATCAATTTTACTATTGACGATTTACCCGAAGTGACTCGCATTTGCAGAAAGCATAATGTAAAAACCTATCTTACCGTTAACACGGTAATATATGATTCCGACATTCCGGACATGCGGCAGATTATCGACACAGCAGCTGCAGCAGGTGTTAGCGCGCTGATAATTTCCGACCAGGCAGCCATGCTATATGCTAGGCAAAAGGGCATGGAGATTCATATATCCACTCAGCTTAACATTAGCAATACCGATGCTCTGAAGTTTTACTCGCAATGGGCCGATGTGGTTGTTCTTGCTCGTGAGCTGAACCTGGAACAGGTAAAGGTCATTTACCAAAACATACACTCCCAAAACATAACCGGACCAGGGGGTAAGCCCATCAAAATTGAGCTATTTGCCCATGGTGCTTTGTGTATGGCCATTTCAGGCAAGTGTTACCTTAGCTTGCACGAGGCAAACTCTTCGGCGAATAGGGGTGCCTGTTTGCAAATTTGCCGGCGTTCGTACACCGTTACCGATAACGAAACTGGTGCACAACTCGAAATTGATAACGAGTACATCATGTCGCCCAAAGATTTGTGCACCATCAACTTTCTCGATAAAATTCTTGATGCAGGGGTTCGCGTGCTTAAAATTGAGGGGCGCGCTCGAGGACCGGAGTATGTCAAAACCGTTACGCAATGCTACAACGAGGCGATTGAAGCAGTATGCAAAGGCTTATACAGTAAAGAAAAAATTGACGATTGGATGCAACGCTTGTCCACTGTTTTTAACCGTGGCTTTTGGGATGGTTACTACCTTGGCCGAAGGCTTGGGGAGTGGAGCAATGCATACGGTAACATTGCCACTGAGCGTAAACAGTATGTGGGCAAAATTACCAACTACTTCTCAAAACTAGGTGTTGCCGAAGTTACCGTCGAAGCCTCAGAGCTATACCTGAACGACAAAATCCTTATCATTGGACCAACCACCGGAGTTATTGAGCATGTAGTGAAAGAGCTACACGTTGATGAAAAACCTGCCGAATACTCCCCAAAAGGGATTAAATGCTCCATTTCTGTCCCGGAAAAGGTTCGTCGTGCCGATAAGCTCTACCGAATTGTAAGAATGCCAGATAATCGTTAAAATATTTGTAAATTAGGTGTTTAATAAAAAAATGAAGACGATGAAGTTCAGCCAGCTTTGCAACAAGATTTTTTGGGATTGCACCCTGCACTACCACACCATGGATAACGTAGATGCCCAGCCAACCATACCATATGAACCGGGAACCATTGAGTTCTCGTTGTTCACCAAAAACTGGATTGATGCTGTGCAATGGCACCTTGAGGATATCATACGCGACCCCAATATCGATCCCGTTGAGGCGCTTAAGATTAAGCGTCGAATAGATAAGTCAAACCAGGACCGTACCGATCTGGTTGAAATGATTGACAGCTACTTTCTTGAAAAATTCAAGGATATAAAACCCCTCCCCGATGCTACAATAAACACCGAAAGTCCTGCTTGGGCCATCGATCGACTATCGATTCTTGCCCTTAAAATCTACCACATGGAGCAGGAAGTAAAGCGAACTGATGTATCGAAGGAGCACATTGAAAGCTGCCAAAAGAAGCTTAACATTCTGCTTGAACAAAGGGTTGATTTATCAACAGCCATCGATCAGCTGCTCAGCGATATTGAGCATGGGCGTAAGTACATGAAGGTTTACAAGCAGATGAAGATGTACAACGATCCCTCGCTTAACCCTGTACTGTATGGAGCAAAAGGAAAATCTAACGGATAAAACCTTTCCAAAAAAGTTACTGGTTATCAGGCTCAGCGCTATCGGTGATGTAGCCATGACCGTACCTGCCATTTGGTCGCTCGTTAAAAATCACCCCGATGTTCAGGTAACCTTTGTATCGCAGGGTTTTGCCCGCGATATTATAAATCAACTCCCTGGGATGCTATTTTTTGAGGCAAACACTAAAGCTCGACATAAAGGGCTTTTGGGCATTTTCCGTTTATACCAGGACTTAAAAAAACTCGACAGCTACGAGGCGGTTATAGACCTTCACAATGTTATACGCAGCAAAATTTTACGGAACCTCTTTTGGCTATCGGGGGTTAAAAAGGTAAGCATTATTGATAAGGGTCGAAAAGAGAAACGTAGGCTTGTTCGCCTGCGGAATAAGCAACTCAAACCGCTTAAAACAACCCCGGAGCGTTACATGGACACCCTAAAGAAAATAGGCTATACCATCGACGATAGCTTCGACTACCTGTTCCGCGAGGCCAGGTTACCCGATAACATCACCATCCACCTGGGTTATAAAGATAAACATTGGATTGGCATTGCGCCTTTTGCTAAGCACAAAGGCAAAATTTATCCCCTGGATAAAATGGAGCGTGTGGTTGAACTATTGGCCTCATCAAAAACCAATAAAATCATTCTAATTGGCGGAGGCGGGAAAGAGCAGGAAACGCTTGAGGTTTGGGAAAAAAAGTATCCTAACACACTATCCATTGCACGTAAGTATAGCATACTGAATGAGCTCAAAATTATCTCAAACCTCGATGTGATGGTTTGCATGGACTCTGCAAACATGCATTTTGCGTCGTTGGTCAACACTCCGGTTGTTAGTATATGGGGGGCAACCCACCCGTTTGCTGGCTTCTACGGATGGAAACAGAACGCTGGCAATGCGGTACAAATTGACCTTTACTGTCGGCCCTGTTCTATTTACGGAAACAAAGCCTGTTTTAGGAAAGATTATGCTTGTTTAAACCGAATTGAACCCGAAACCGTTGTAAGTAAAATTAACACGGTTATTGACCGTTTCAACCGAATATAATCTGATACTACCATGACTTACGTAACAAAAGAAAAACTTTTCAGCAGGGAGTGGTTTAAAGCATACGCGCTAATCCTTGTAGGTTCTTTTATACTGGCTGCCGGATTTGTACTGTTTATCGATCCTCACCGCATTGCACCCGGTGGTGTTTACGGTATCGGTATCATAGTTCACTACCTTACCCGCGGTATGTTTACCTGGGCACCCGATGGTTTGCCAATTGGTACGGTTGGCTTGCTGCTTAACATTCCCCTAACCATTATTGGCATTCGGGTACTCGGCCCGATGTTCGGTGTCAAAACGGTAGTGGGCTTTGTGCTTTCTTCTGTTTTCATCGATGTTCTCCACCTTGGGTTAGGTTACGATCCCCTGGTCGACGACGTCCTCCTTTCGTCGGTGTTCGGCGGTGTTCTCATCGGGTTTGGATTAGGGTTAATTTTTAAGTCCAAAGCCACCTCCGGAGGGTCCGATATTATTGCTATGGTGATAGCCAAGTACACCCGCTTGCCTTTGGGTCAACTCATGATTTATGTCGATTCAACCATTGTTCTGTTAGCCCTGGTTGCTTTCCAGGATTGGAAGATACCCTTATACTCCTGGGTGGTTATCTACATAACCGGAAAGGTGATTGACATGACCATACAAGGGGTTAGCTACGACAAGGCGCTGTTTATCATTACCGATAGGTACGAAGAGGTAAAAAACAAGATTATCCACGATATAGAAAGAGGGGGAACTATTATCAACGTTCAGGGTATGTACACAGGTCACGATAAGAAAATGATTTTCACAAATGTATCGCGGCGCGAAGTGCACATGCTCAAGGATTACATCCGGCAAATTGACCCCAACGCATTCATCACCGTAATCGATGCTAACGAAATATTGGGCAACGGGTTTAAACCCATAAGCGAAAGCTTATAAACGTATTCTATGGAAAAGGGGCTGGTGCTAAAAACTACCGGTAGTCATTACCGGGTACGCATTGAGGGGGGAGCCGTGCTTGACTGCGTTGCCCGCGGCAGGCTTCGCTTGAACGAGATTAAAACTACCAACCCAATCACCGTAGGCGACTTGGTAACCGTGGAACCCAGGCCCGATGGAACGGGCTTAATCACTGCGATTCACGAACGCAAAAACTACATCATCCGCAAGGCCACCAACCTATCGCGCGAAGCGCACATCATTGCAGCCAACATTGACCAGGCCATACTGTTGGTTACCATTACCCAGCCCGAAACCCAGTTGGCTTTTATTGATCGCTACCTGGTAACGGCTGAAGCCTACAACATTCCAACCATAATTGCTTTTAACAAAATCGATTTGCTTGCAGAGCAACATAAAGCCATGCTCAATAGCTACATATCGATATACGAACCCATTGGTTATAAATGCTTATTAGTATCTGCCAAAACAGGTTATAACCTTGATTTATTTAAAGAAATACTTAAAGACAGGGTTAGCCTAATCTCCGGAAATTCTGGAGTTGGCAAATCAACCCTGATAAACAGTATTCAGCCGGGATTAAACCTCAAAACGGCCGAAATATCGAGCGCTCACCTGAAAGGTAGGCACACCACCACCTTTAGTGAGATGTTTGAACTTAGCTTTGGCGGTTTCATCATCGACACTCCCGGTATAAAAAGCTTTGGCCTGGTAGATATCGATAAGAATGAGCTATATCATTTTTTCCCCGAAATGTTTAAAATTTCCGACAAGTGCAAGTATTACAACTGCACCCACGTTCATGAACCCGGTTGTGCGGTTGTTGAAGCGGTTGATAGAGGCGAAATTGCCCCTTCGCGCTACCTGAGTTACCTGAGCATTTACGATGATGAAAACGAAAAGTATAGGCCAAAATTAAAGTGATTATTTAGATATAATTTATTTTGAATTAAAAAACAAACCGATATGAAATCACACGAGATTGATTATAAAATTTTTGGCGAATCCATCCAGCTGGTTGAGATTGAGCTGGACCCTCACGAAACAGTGATAGCTGAAGCCGGCGCTATGGTTTACATGGAAAACGGTATAGAATTTGAAACCAAGCTGGGCGATGGTTCTAACCCGGGCTCGGGTTTTTTAGGAAAACTTCTATCTGCCGGAGCGCGTGCCATTACAGGTGAATCGATTTTTATGACCCACTTCACCAACCGGGGTATAGGGAAAAGAAAAGTGGCTTTTTCGGCACCCTACCCTGGAACCGTTGTTCCCATCGATCTATCAAAGGTCGGAGGCAACCTGATAGTGCAAAAGGACGGGTTCCTATGCGCTGCATTGGGCACCAGCATTTCGGTTTACTTTAACCGCAAACTCGGTGCAGGCCTCGTTGGAGGCGAGGGTTTTATTCTGCAACGGCTAAGCGGAGATGGCCTTGCCTTTGTTCATGCCGGGGGAACGGTTATTGAGAGAACCCTGAACAACGAAACCTTACGAATTGATACCGGTTGCGTTGTTGCTTTTGAAACATCTATCGATTTTGATGTTCAAACCAGCGGAAACTTAAAGAGCATGCTGTTTGGAGGCGAGGGTTTATTCCTGGCAACGCTTTCGGGAACCGGAAAGGTTTGGCTACAATCTATGCCCATTAAAAAACTGATACAGGCTCTTGCTCCATACGGCAAAAACAGAGGCAAGGAGAACAATTCAATTCTTGGGAATTTGCTGGAAGATTAAAAATGGGTAAAACAATTGGTATAGATGAGTTTATTTATCTAATTGATAAATATCCTATTGTTGATGTTCGTTCCCCATCCGAATTTGCACGAGGGCATATCCCGTCGGCCATTAACATTCCTTTATTCAATGACGAAGAACGGGCTGCTGTAGGTACAACATATATTAAAAAGGGCCGGCAGGAAGCAATTAAGCAAGGGCTTAAAATTGTTGGACCTAAATTGGTTCACTTTATAAACGAAATTAATAACCAAACCCAGCAAAAAAACATTTTGGTTTACTGCTGGCGCGGGGGCATGCGTAGCGCAAGTATGAGCTGGCTTTTTGAACTTGTGGGGTATAAACCCCTAACCCTTATCGGGGGTTACAAATCATACCGCCGGTTCGTCCAGGCTTACTTCGACAAACCCTACAAGTTGGTTGTATTAGGTGGAATGACAGGCTCGGGAAAAACTGAAATTCTAAAAGCGCTTAAAGAGAAAGGAGAGCAGGTAATTGACCTGGAGGGACTTGCAAATCACAAAGGATCGGCTTTTGGCTGGATTAATCAACCCGCTCAACCGTCAACAGAGCACTTTGAAAACTTACTTTTCGATGCGATTCGAAAACAAAACCCCGAAAAGCCAATATGGGTTGAAGATGAAAGCATAAGCATAGGAAAAGTTTTTATTCCTCAAGCATTCTATGAGAGAATGTCAAATAGCCCCTCCGTTGCAATTGAAGTAAGCGTTGAGAATCGGATTAACCGGTTACTCGATGAGTACACGCATTGTGACTCAAAACATTTAATAGATTCGGTTTGCCGAATCCAAAAGCGATTGGGTTTAGAAAAAGCCGCAAAATGCATTAAACTTATTCAAGACGGAAATATGGCCGAGGCCATAAGAATTGTACTTGAATACTATGATAAAACCTATCGCTATGGGCTAGAAAATAAAAAAATACCACCAAAGATTATAGCCTTTGATGGTAATGTTAAATATCTACTGGATAAACTGGTTGAGCAAAACCTTTGCTAAATACTCAACGTTCCGGGATTTATGCAAAGTACTGGGATTTTTGCGCTGTTAGCTATAACGTACTGTTCCTGAGCACCAAATACATAATCGGTTAAATCAATATTTGGCGTGGTCATAATCAATATCAGCTCCGCTTCGATATCTATTGCAAGATTTACAATCTCCTCCTGAAAACTTTTTCCTTTTGCAGCATTGTGAACCTCCCACTCAAGCCCATACGATTCGATGTGCATCTTCGCAAATGCCAGATTGTTGTTTATCTTCTTTTGCACGCCGGAATCGAAAGCGTTGGGTACAATGACATGTATTTTTGAACCAAACTGTAAAGCAAACCTTATTCCCCACTGAATCTTTTCTTTGTCTTCATCTCTGAACTCCACAGGCATTACAATATGCGAAAAGTTTTTACCCGGTATGGGTTCGTCCTGCACAACCAGGAAGGGAACCTCGGAGCCTGCAATAACCTTTAAGGCCCAACTACCTGTAAGCTTTTGAACACCCTTAATACCATGGGTTCCCATTATTACCATCTCGGCATTGCTTTCGCTGGCAAACTCGCTTATTGTATCAAAAATGCTACCCTCCAAGATGTGGGTTTTAACCTCAACATCGTACTCGCTTTTAATTCTTTTCTGTTCTTCGGCCATTTTTTCGCTGGCTTCCTGTTCCGATAGCTTACCCTTTGAGAATAACCCTCCACTCTGAAGAACATGAACTAGTTCGATTTGAACGGGTTCTTTTGCTAGTTTAGCCAACTTTATTGCGTATTTTAAAGCATTTTCAGCTACCGGGGTGAAATCCCAAGGTATTAAATATTTAATTTCTTTTTCAGCCATAACTTGTGTGGGTTAAAAGGTTAATTTTATAGATAAATTTACTAAAGATTTACTTTTGTCAATACTTTTGGCTTATTTTTTTGTTAAACAAACAACCATTCGCATTTTTTAACTATTTCTGGAGCCTAGTTTGTGTAGTATTTGCCTAAGCACCTCTTTTCTTTTATCATCAACATCAAGAGCATCAAGCGATTCTTTTGCCTTTTCCAGGTAATCATCTATCAGCCGCTCTACATCTGCCTTGATGGCTAGTTTATGGTAATAGTCCATGACTTTTTCGATTTTTTGTTGCTCATTGGTGGATTTTTGGTTGTACAAATCAATAAATCCTTTGCGCTGTTCCCCTGTGAGTTTCTCGGCCGCAAGAATGGTGATTATCGTTTTTTTCGATGCTACAATGTCACCGCCTATGCGTTTACCAAATGTGCTTTCGTCCCCGAAGCAATCGAGCAGGTCGTCCTGTAGCTGAAAGGCAATACCCATTGATCGACCAAATTCTCCAATGGCTTCTATATCGGATTTTGTGGCACCGCCAATTATTGCCCCAATTTGAAGGGCCCCTTTTAACAGGATGGAGGTTTTTAGCTCTATCATTCTTAGGTAGCTTTGCCTGTCAACCATTTCTGTGGTTTCAAAGTCCATGTCCATTTGCTGACCTTCACATATACCCAACGCAAAATCATTGAATATTTCAATAATATTTTTAAGATGGGTTTGGTCAGCCTGTGCTAGCAACCGATACGACAATACAGTCATGGCATCACCAGAAAGAATTGCGATGTTGGAATCCCATTTCTTGTGGATAGTCTCGAATCCCCGTCGCTTATCAGCGTTGTCCATAATATCATCATGAACTAATGTAAAGTTATGGAATATCTCTACCGCTAAAGCCGAAGGGATGGCTGGAGTCACATCCTCGGAATAAACGTTGCATGCGGCCAATACTAGTACGGGCCTAATTCGTTTGCCACCCATTCCCAAAATATATGATATGGGCTCGTATAGATTTCTGGGTTCATTGGGTAACCTAAAGTTGCTTATTGCATCTGCAACCAGATGGTTAAGAGTATCCAAAGAATGCATAAGTGAATTGATTTCTTTTATTTCGTTCTAATCTTCATCATCAAAACCCGAGCTCATTTCCATAACAAGTTCATCGTCCGGTAGTTGTGAGGGTTTGGGCTTATCGAACTGCTTAAGAACTGCAGGAAGCACAAATAGGTTCGTTACCACAGCGTAAAGCAGAGTAATGGCAATTAAAATGCCTAAGGCCTTAGTCCCACCAAAGCGAGAGGCAATGAAAACACCAAAACCGAAGAACAGTACCAGCGAAGTATAAATCATACTGATGCCCGTTTCGCGTATGGCATGAAAAATTGATTCCTTGATGTTGAATCCGGTTCGGTGTAACTCCTGCCTGTACTTTGATAAAAAGTGGATGGAGTTGTCAACGGCTATCCCAAGAGCAATGCTAAAGACAATTACCGTACTTGGCTTAAGATTTATGCCCAAAAATCCCATGGTTGCTGCTGTAAGCAGTAACGGAATCATGTTAATGCCGATGGCAAAAAGAACCATACGAGCTTTTCGAAAAAGCCAGGCAATGGCAACCGATATCAGAAGTATGGCTAATAGTAAACTTGATGTTAAGCTGTGAACCAGGTACTGGATGCCTTTTGTAGTTATAACACTAGCACCAGTTACCATCACATTTGACGCTTCGTCGCCAAAAATATGAGCAACATCGCTTTGAATGCTGTCGATTAACGCCTTCATTTTAACGGAGCCCACATCTGCAACGTTGTACATGATTCGAACATACTGCCCGGTGGAGTCAACCATTCGGGCGTACATGTCGCTCACCCCAATGCTCCTTGGTATGTATGACATTATGAAGGCTCTCTCGAAAGGCCCGGGTAATCGGTACTGATTCTCATTCCCATTATAGTATGCTTGCCGTGCGAATTTGGCTACTTCAACAATTGAAAATGGTTTTGAAAGTTCAGCATGGTCTGCCAGTTTGTTTTGAAGTTGATCAACCCGTTGATAAATCGAGTAGTTCATGTAACCGTTGGGTGTTCCTGTATTATAAATAACCTCAAGGGGCATTACTCCGGTAAAGTTCCTCTCAAAGAACTTCAAGTCCTTTTGTACCGTATGGTTACGGGGAACATCGTCTACCATGTAACCGTTTGCACGTAGAAAAGATGTTCCTACTATTCCTATAAGTATGGCTAACACGGTTATGCCAAAAACCCACCGCCTACGATAGTAAGTGGTGACCACAATTCGCGAAATAGCATGCTTAAAGGATGTTCTGTTGAGATGTAGCAGATGTTTAGCTTTGGGGGTGGGACTTACGCTTAGTATGAAAGGAATAACAATGAGTGAAATCAAAAATATCGCTATTACATTCAGCGAAGCAACTATTCCAAACTCCCTTAATATTTGGGTTTTAGTTGCTATAAAAGTAGCAAAGCCAAGCGCAGTGGTTAGGTTGGTGAGAAAAGTTGCACTTCCTATACGGAAAATAACCCTGTAAAGCGCTTTAATCTTATTCTGGTGGTGGGAAATTTCGTGGTGGTACTTGTTTATGAGATATATGCAGTTTGGTACCCCGATCACAATAAGTAAAGGAGGAACAACTGCGGTGAGCAGCGTTAAATCGAAGCCAAAGAGGGTAAGTGATCCCAACGACCATATCACTGCTATTCCAACAACTAACAAAGAAATAACCACAACCCTAAATGAGCGGAAAAGTATCAAAAGAATGATTGTGGTTACAAGTACGGCCAACCCAACAAACAGGAACATTTCAAACTTGATCATTTCAGCCACCACCGCCCTTATGTAGGGCAAGCCGGAGTAATGTAAAATGTTTCTCGTTTCTTGTTCGTACCTTTTACCAGCATCCAAAATCTGATTGATTACCTTAATCCTATCAACCTGCATCATGCGTTCGCGATTCAGCGTGATAAGCATTAGGTATGTTTTGGTACTGGGGTTATATAAAAGCCCGCGGTAGAACGGAAGCTGATTTACAATACTGGAAAGCGAATCGGGATTGGATAGTTGGGGGTTGAAGGTAAGGCGTTGTGGGACGAACTTTCTGCTAATGGTGTCCTTTGTTAAGGTGATTATATCGAGAACAGAAAAGACGGTTTCAACGCCATTTATACCTAAAAGTTGGTTTGATAAATTTTGCCATGCGGCAAGATGGTTTTGGCTAAAGTAAAGGGTATCGGTTACACCGATAACCATAATATTTTCTCCCTTGCCAAAAAGCTTGGATAGGCGCTGGTTCTGAATGTAGGCGCTATCGGATTTTGGCAATAGAGGGGCTGGTTTGTAAGATAATTGTACTTGGGAAGCTTTCCATCCCATGAAAAGGGTTATAAGCAGCAATACCGTTGTGAGCAGGAAGCGCCTTTTAATTATAAACCTCGCTATTAAATGAAACATCAATCTTAAATTTTACTTTGGCAATATTATGAATAAATGCGGAATGTTGTTACTGGTTTAAGGAATAAACCGAATGAATTTCGGGATTATTTTTCAAATTAAACCACTAAAATTTACCTTTGCGGAAATTCGTATAACATGCAGTACGGACTTCTTGATCTTCTAAACCTCATTGGCTCACTTGGCCTTTTCTTGTATGGCATGAAGATGATGAGCGAGTCGCTCCAAAAGGTGGCCGGAGAAAGAATGCGCGCCATACTCGGCTCGATGACCTCGAATCGTTTCATGGGTATTTTAACCGGCTTTCTGGTTACCAGCGTTGTTCAATCATCGTCGGCTACTACTGTAATGGTTGTAAGCTTTGTGAATGCAGGCTTGCTTTCCCTTGTCCAATCCATTGGGGTGATAATGGGTGCTAACATTGGTACTACTATTACGGCCTGGCTAATCTCTCTGCTTGGCTTCAAATTTAGTATCATCCTTATCGCTATTCCGTTGATAGGACTCGGGTTTCCCTTGCTATTTTCAAAAAAACAGAGTCTCAGGTTTGGCGGTGAGGCATTAATTGGGTTTTCATTGCTCTTTCTTGGCCTCGAATTTTTAAAGAATTCCGTACCGCGCATCGACCAAAATCCGGAAATGTTCCATTTCCTTTCTAACTACAGCAACTTAGGCTTTCTTTCTATTTTGCTATTTTTAGGAATAGGCACCCTGCTTACCCTGATCATCCAATCATCAAGCGCAACCATGGCCCTTACACTTGTAATGTGTAACCAGGGCTGGATTTCGTTTGAGGTGGCTGCCGCCATGATTCTAGGCGAAAATATTGGTACCACCATAACAGCAAACATTGCTGCCATCATAGGAAATGTTTCGGCCAAAAGGGCGGCCCGAGCTCACTTCTTTTTTAACGTAATTGGGGTTATCTGGATGTTGTTGGTGTTCTACCCGTTTACACACACCATTGCCGGGGTGCTTGAAAATATTACAGGCAGGTCACCCTTTACCAGCGCCGATGAAATTCCTTTTGCGCTTAGTATCTTTCACTCCTCGTTTAACCTAATCAACACTTTGATCCTTGTTTGGTTTACCCCACTTCTGGTAAAACTGGTAACATGGATTGTTCCATCTAAGAAAGAAGAGGATGAAGAGTTTAGGCTGGTTCACATAAACATTGGCTTGATGTCAACCGCAGAACTTTCACTTGTTCAAGCACATAAAGAGGTGATAACTTATGTTAAGCGCATCCACAGGATGTTTGGCTTTGTTCGCCAACTTTTTAGCGAAACCAACGACAAGGAGTTCGAGAATATATACCAGCGAATTGAGAAGTACGAGGGTATCAGTGATAGGATTGAAGTGGAGATTGCCACATACCTAAACAAGGTATCGACTTATGAACTAAGCGACGAGAGTTCTCGTAAACTGCAAGCGCTCTTTAGGATAATTAGTGAGATAGAATCTATTGCCGATAGCAACTACTCGCTGGCTAGAACGCTAAAACGTAAGCGGGATCAGAAAATCTGGTTTAATCAGGAGATTCGCGATAATATGAACAAAATGTTCGATTTGCTGGATGAGGCATTTGCTATCATGAAAGATAATCTTGAGGTTAGCCAAAAATACGCATCCATTAATCTCGGTCCCGTGTACGATGTTGAAAACAGAATCAATGAGTTCAGAACCATTCTGAAGGAAGAGCATATCCAAAATATCGAAACGAATAAGTACAAGTACCTGACTGGCGTCATATACAGCGATCTGTTTAACGAAGCTGAAAAGCTGGGCGACTATATTATTAATGTTTCGGAGGCTATTGCAGAAATAGAAAAACATACAAAACTTAAATCCCATCACGCGGGGAAATAAAAAAAGTAAAACGGATTTCTCAACTTTTACTGCTTTAAGGCGTTTGCACCCGAAACAATTTCAAGTATTTCTTTCGTAATGGCGGCTTGTCTGGCTTTATTGTACTCAAGGATAAGCTGGTTGTAGATCGAAGAGGCATTCTCTGTAGCCTGATGCATGGCCGTCATCCTTGCACCATGTTCTGCTGCAATACTCTCCAGTATAGCCGAGTGAAGCTGGTTTAGAAGAAAATATGGAATTAGCCTATCGATTAATACATCTTGGTTGGGTTCAACTATTGGTTTAACTGAAAAATTCTTACCTTTTGACTTTTTGTAGATTATCGGCAAATACTGTTCATCAATTTGTATCTGCGTGGCTGCATTCTTGAATTTATTAAAAACAAGGATCACCTTATCTATCTCTCCACTTAAAAACTCATTACAAAGAGCTGTAAAGATATCTTTGGTTAACTCAACGGTGGGTTTATCCAGTAATGAGTGGTTAAGAGATGCAACCGTAAAACCTTTACGCCTGAGCGATTCCTCTCCTTTTCTCCCCAATGTGTAAAATACAATCGATGCAGAAGGGTACTTGCTCTTAAGTGTGCTATAAGTGGAAACAGCATGTTTAACTATGTTTGAGTTGAATGCGCCGCACATGCTGTTGTTTGAGGTGATTAAGAGTATAGATATTTTTTTAACTTGCTTTCTATCTGTAAAATAAACATTTTTATTTGTAATACTACTATTAATAACAAAATTCAAAATCTTGTTTATATTATCGTTAAATGGTCTGAAGCGCAAGACACTGTTCTGTGCCTTTTTGAATTTGGCAGCAGAAACCATTTTCATGGCACTGGTTATCTTTTTGGTCGAAGCAACCGAAGCAATTCGTGTTCGAATTTCTTTCAGATTGGCCATTTAGTGCTACTTTTTATATTCAATGTAGTTTTTAGCAACCTCTTCCGCAAGATGGGTAAGGGATTCGGCAACTTCATCGGTAAAATCACCCATAGCAATCTGTTCTAACTCATGCTTAAGCAAGAGCTTACACCGCTCCAGAAAATCCTTTTCAAAATCCTTAACCCGGTTAACGGGTATGTTTTTAAGCAACCCTTTGGTGCCACAATATATGATTGCAACTTGCAGTTCAACTGGTAGGGGTTGATACTGACCCTGTTTAAGAATCTCAACGTTTTTAGCGCCCTTGTCGAGCACGGCAAGAGTTGCCGCATCAAGGTCGGCACCGAACTTAGCAAACGCCTCCAACTCGCGGTACTGGGCCTGATCAAGTTTCAAAGTTCCCGCAACCTTACGCATGGACTTAATCTGGGCTTTACCTCCCACACGCGATACCGAAATCCCAACGTTAATGGCCGGTCGTATCCCATTGTTAAACAGATTCGACTCAAGGAAGATTTGTCCATCGGTTATGGATATCACGTTGGTTGGGATGTAGGCCGACACGTCACCTGCCTGAGTTTCAATAATGGGTAACGCAGTAAGCGACCCCCCTCCTTTTACCAAGGGTTTGAGAGCAGCAGGTAAATCGTTCATGTTGGCTGCAATCTCGTCCGACTCAATTATCTTGGCTGCCCTCTCCAAAAGGCGAGAGTGTAGGTAAAACACATCGCCCGGGTAGGCCTCGCGCCCTGGGGGCCGACGCAGAAGAAGCGACACTTCGCGGTACGAAACAGCCTGTTTGCTTAAATCATCGTAAACAAGCAGGGCATGACGTCCTGTATCTCTGAAATACTCACCAATAGTAGCACCTGCAAAGGGTGCATAGAACTGCATGGCAGCCGGATCCGATGCGGTGGCAACCACAATGATGGTGTATTCCATGGCACCAAACTCTTCCAGCGTTTTGGCTATGCTTGCAACCGTTGAGCCCTTTTGGCCTACTGCAACATATATGCAGTAAACCGGATCGCCCTTCAGGTAGTTGTTTCGCTGGTTAATGATGGTGTCAATGGCAATGGCGGTTTTTCCTGTTTGGCGGTCGCCAATAATAAGCTCTCGCTGCCCCCTTCCAATGGGAATCATTGAGTCAATAGCCTTTATTCCGGTTTGAATAGGTTGAGTAACCGGTTGTCGATAGATTACCCCAGGTGCTTTTCGTTCAAGCGGAAGTAAAATAGTTTTACCAGTAATCGGTCCCTTCCCATCGATGGGTTCGCCAAGCGTGTTTACTATACGTCCTAATAGTCCATCGCCAACTGGAATTGAGGCTATTTCGTTCAGCTGTTTCACCCTATCCCCTTCTTTTACCTTTTCTGTAGGTCCCAGCAGCACAACTCCCACGTTGTCCTCTTCAAGGTTTAAAGCAATACCTCGCACTCCCGATTCAAACTCTACCAGCTCATTCGACTTAACACTATTCAAGCCAAATACGCGTGCTATACCGTCGCTTACCTGTAAAACGAATCCCGTTTCTTCAAATTTGGCCTTTGTGCTAATCCCTGCAAGTTCATCTTTGATGAGCTGTGTTATTTCAGAAGGTTTAATTCCTGACATGGCTTCCCTATTTTCAAATTTTTTTCTTGAGTAATGACTTTTTGATTTCTGATAACTGGCCTTTTACACTTGAATCATAAATCTTACCGTTTATCAATAATGCATAGCCTGCAACTAGATCTGGTTTAAATCTAATTTCTATTTCGCAGGATGAATTTAACGCATTACTAACTTTATTTTTAACGCTCGCCAGGCTTTCAGATTCTAACTCGAACGGTAGCTCAAGCTCTACATCCAGAATTGATTTAGATTCAAGGTATTTCTTCCTAAAAATGAGCAGAACTTGGAATAGGTACTCTAATCTGTCTCTCCGTTCCAGTAATGACATCAGGTTCTTCAGTGCCGTATGGATTGGTTCCTTAAACAGATTGTTGAGAAGGTTTATTTTCTCTTCAATGCTTAAACTATTATCGGAGAGTGCAATTCTAAGTTCAGGGTGTAATCTCAGCAGGTTGATCAACTTTTTAACATGAGGGTAAACCCGTTCCAGCTCTTTGCTGCTTAAGAGGTACTCATAAAAACTAATGGCATAACGACTGGCAATTGCTCCTGTTTCCATCTCTAATTTTTAGGCATTTCGTCAAGCAGTCGCTCTAAATATTCCTGCTGCCGTTCTCTGTCCTTCAGCTGATTTCTAAGTATTTTTTCAGAAAGTTCAATTGTAAGAGAGGCGACAGACTCATAAAGTTCTTTTCTGGCCGCTTCTCTTTCTAAGAGAATCTGTTCCCTGGCCTTATCAAGCATTTTTTGGGTTTCAATACGAGCCTGCTCTTTTGCTTCGGCAAGCAATTTTTCTCTTAAAACTTTTGTTTCGGCTATTTCACGCTCGCGTTCCTGCCGAGCCTTTTCAGCCATTCGCCGGTTTTCTTGCTGAAGCTTGGCCAATTCTAATCTTGCTTCTTCGGCCATCCTCATTGAGCGGGCAATGCTTTCTTCGCGGTTTTTAAGAGCTTGCAGTATGGGTTTCCAAGCAAACTTTTTTAGGATAAATAGTAGTATCCCGAAAGAGAGCAGCGCCCAGAACAAGAGGCCGTAATCCGGGGTAACCAGGCCCATGATTTAATGATTTAGTTAAACAAAGCAATGATGCACAGGATGAGGGCAAAAAACGCAACACCTTCAATGAGCGCAGCCGATACAATCATGTTGGTCCGAATGTCGCCTGAGGCTTCGGGCTGACGAGCAATGGATTTTAATGCAGTTTCTCCGATCCTTCCAATGCCAAGCGCCGCAGCTATTACAACTATAGACGCTCCAATTGCTATAGCGGCTTTTGCAATGGAAGCGCCATCAACTGCTTGTAGTAAAACGATTAGTGTGTTCATAGCATTTTATAGTTTAAGTTATTAATGATGTTCTTCAGTAGCCATTCCGATATAAAGAGCCGAAAGTAACGTAAATACATAGGCTTGAATTAAGGCTACCAGTAACTCCAGCAAGGACATGAAAACCAAAAACAGCAAGGAAACTGGAGCAACTGCAAACCCTAGCCATTGATTCATAGCTGCAAAAATGAAGATTAAAGAAAGGAACACTATTGCAACCATGTGCCCGGCAAGTATGTTCGCAAATAAACGGACCATGAGTACAAATGGCTTTATGAATATGCTTATAAACTCTACCATGGGCATAATGGGTATTGGGAGTTTCAGAAATCCCGGAATGCCTGGAGGGCTTACAATGTGTTTCCAGTATGTTTTATTTCCATTTCGGTTAACTGTAAAAAAAGTAAACAAGGCTAAAGCCATGGTAACCGAAATGTTGCCTGTTACATTGGCTCCGCCGGGAAATATGGGTATTAAACCTAAAAGGTTGGAAAACCAGATGAAAAAGAACAGGGTAAGCAGAAAGGGCATAAACCTGGCATACTTTTTTTCTCCTATCGATGGTATAGCAATCTCGTTTCGTATGAATATGATAAAGGGCTCGAATATGTTTTGTAACCCTTTAGGTGGCGAGTCGGGATGTGCCTTGTATCGGTTGCCAACGGTGATAAAGATTATTGAAAGCAACAAACAAGTTAAAACGATAGAAAAGGCATTTTTCGTCAACGAAAAATTATATGGCAGCGGTTTCGACTCGTCCAAATGGCCTTGTTCATCTACCTCAGCTATTTTTCCTTTAAGCTTTCCTTCGGTAACCAGTTTAAATCCTTTGTATTCGTGTTCACCGTGATGGAACTTGCTTGAAAGAAATATGTGAAAGCCCTTTTCTTTGCTATATAGGATTACCGGAAGGGGAATGGTTATGTGATGATGTGCAACCGTAGTAATATGCCACTCATAGGAATCGCTTATGTGTTCAAATATAAACTCAGAGGCGCTAAACTTACTTTGATTTTCGTGTTCTGTTTTTTCAGGAACAATTGCTAACGATGCTCTTGTTGGGAGAGCAAGGATTAATGTTGCAGCCGTTAGCTTAGCAATGAGTCTCACTGTTTTTTAAAACTTTGGTTACAAAGTAAGTAAAGTGAAAAAGGAAAAACAGATACGATATCAAATATACAAAAATACATAGTTTAATGTTCTCTGTTCCGTTCAAAAAAACAACAAAAAACATGATGGTGTTTAAAATCAAGCTAATAGCCTTAAGTAAGTAAAACTTTACGTTGAACTGATGGTTTCTCAGAAACCAATTAGAAAGCAAAAAGGAATAAACAGCCACATTTATTAGTGCTGGAATTACTGGTACAACCAACAATTTCCAGCTATAACCGAATGTGGCTACTATTAGGGAAAGAAAAACTGATAACAAAAGGGAAGATAGGTAAAATTTTATGTTCAAGGTTAATCGCATGCCTATTTCAACTCTGGTTCAAAAGGCTTTTTTTCTTTGTCCATTCCAAGCATTGAGCAATAACCGGTAAACCTGCATCCGGGTTCGATTGCTAGCTTCCCAACAGAAATATCGCCATTTATACGGGCAGATGATTTTAGAGACAGTAGTTCTTCAACGGTAACCTTACCTTCCACCACACCAGAAATATCGGAGTTTTTACATACCAGCTCTCCCTTTATTTTTCCGGTTTCGCCAATCACAACTTTTCCCTTGATATTCAAGTTTCCGATTAGAGTGCCGTCTATTCTCAAATCTCCGGTACTGTTTATGTCGCCGTTGATCTCAGTTCCAAAGCCAACAAGGTTGATGTTGTTGGTGCTAAAGTCATTTTCATTCATCTTTGCCATAGGTTGATAATTTTGTTAAAACACACAAATATATAAAATCAAATTAAACTTCACTCTTTCCTGAGTCTTTAACATCATCATTCCAGTAGAAATCTTCATCAGCGTTATCATCTTCAGAACTTTCAGTCCATTCCCATTTTTGCGGTAAAGGACCCTCTTTTCTGTAAACAAGGCTTAGCACCATTCCTGTTATTCCACCAAAAAGGTGGTATTCCCACGAGATTTTGTGAAATATGGGTAAAACACCCCATATCATGCCTCCGTATATGAATACAACCAGTAACGATACGGCCATTAGGTTGGTATTTTTCCGAAAAACCCCACTAAAAAAAATGAAAGATGCCAAAGCATAGACTAGGCCGCTACACCCTATATGGTAATTTTGCCTTGCCCCAATCCATACCATAATTCCGCTTAACAACCAGCTCTGAAAAAAAATTTTGTACCATAGGTCTTTATAAAAGTAAACTAATGCAACTAATAATATATAAATTGATATAGAATTATTAATCAGATGATTAAAATCAGAATGAATAAGTGGCGCTAGAAAAATTCCTTTAGCTCCTTTAAGGTTTCTGGGTAGAAGACCGAATTTATAGTAAGGATTACCGGAAATCATTTCCAGCGCCTTAACAATCCATAGTGCAAAGACAAAAAGGGCAGAAACAATTATGCTTGCTCTGAACCTTGAAATATCCGGCCGTGACGGAGAATCATTCATTTCGGCAGTTATCAGTGAATTCCTTTTTTATGGCTTTAGTATCGGAAATGGTTTGATAAAAACTGTTTATGTAATTAATAATCTGTTCTTTATTCCGTTTATTTAAGAGAGTGTCGGAGTTTATCAAAGCATAAATATTTTCTTTTTTAGTCATAAAATGTTCAATAACATATTGTATTTCATGCTGACTACGACAGTTACCTCTATAGTAACGTTCAGTAACATCTCTAATAGGTATAATTTCGGGCGGTTTTGTGTAGGGTGGGTCAACAAATCCGCAAAAATCAAAGTCGTAGGCAATTGGAATAACAGATGCGAGCGAATCAGAGTAGAACAATTTTATATTGTGAAGCTTTGGAACCGACCAGTCGGTATTCCCAATCATGTACTGAAACATCGTCATGACATCCAGAATCGGACGGTAAGTGGCGTTTTGAATGATTCCTTGTGTTTCAACTTCTGTAACATTAAGGCGTTGAGCCAACCATTTAACCGGCTCTACTAAAAAACCATAGGTTATGAAGTTGGGGTATTTTCCCTTATTATCAATGTATATAATTTTTAGCAAACGAACTTTGAAGCTGTAATCGGTTAAGATATTGTAAATGCGGTAGGCCAGATACTCCTTTACCAAATACTGCTGAAACCTTTCCGAATTCATGCAGGGATTAACCAGCTTAATTCTAAGTGAAGTATTAAACAGGGGGTCGTTTGCCATTTGGGGTTTAATTGACAAGGGGGGGATTCGGCAATTACTCCGGTCGCGCCGAAAGATTCCTCTTGTTTTAATTTTTGCAGGTATGGAATAAGCGCTATCGGAGTAGATATAGTAAAGAAGTGCATCGTGATACTGAGCCTTGTCAGGATTAATATCTCTAAATAGGGTTCTTAAATCGGCTATGATTTCAATTTCCAGGATATCGTCAGACATAAAAATTTGACTCTGGCCATAACCTACCAAACACAGAAAAATGTAAAGTGTTAACATCAAACCCTTCATGGCATAAAATTATGTGATAAGCGCTCTTTGTGTCCGTCAATATCACAACGCCAAAATGTACCATCCTCTTCGATAAGTAACCCTTGAGCTTTTGTTCCCTTTTTGGCAAAAGGAACATTTATTGGGTATAATTTACCATTATACTCTGGCTTGATACTTTCCACCTCCGTATGACCAATTACCATTGCCTTTACGCCATAGGCTTTAAGGACTCTCTCCAGCTCTTCGGTTGGTGCTTTTGATATTGAAGGCGATTCAACTACATATCGTCTATACCAAAAAATACCCACATCGGAAATCAGCAGCTTGTAGTATTTTAAAGCCTCGTCAGCATCAATGGTTAAAGAAACTCTTTCTGGATTAAGCACGAATCTGAGTATCAGGTTCATTTTATCTATAGGAATTCGTTCTGATAGCAATGCGGGCGATAAACCTGCGTGTACAAACAAAATGCTATCTACAATCACAGCCGATTTAAACTCACGAATAAATGAACCTGGAAAAAAATTTTTGTCAAATAGATCTGAGTACGACATCCTATTTCCCCTAGTTAGTAGTTGATACTTTTCATGAATGTAGCGGTTGTCGTTGGCTAAAACCAGCAACTCATGATTTCCCAAAAGTATTTGAACGCTACCCTTTTCTTGAGCTGCCTGATTGGATAATCGATACACAAGCCAAAGGACTTCTGTTACCTTATCCCCCCTATCAACCAGGTCGCCCATAAAAATGAGCATTCCATTGTTGAATTTCCAATTAAATTCTTTATCAATAACATTACTATTTATCAGGAGCTTAACCAAACTATCGTATTCGCCATGGACATCACCAACAGCAAAAATTTTAGACTTTTGATTAAACGTATAATTTATTTGTCTGTTATTAACAATCTTATTGACATATTTATATTGCAATGTGTCGTTCTCATGAAAACCTTTAAAGTTTAGGGATCCTCCGGTGGCTCTTAAATTTCTAAATTTTATGTAAACTTTGGACTGCAGGCTATCGTTAACCAGATAAAATACCCTAGCCTTTCGCTTAGATATCCATTCAACATGAGGACCGTCGAAGCAGGAGGGATAAATCCCTTTTGAGTATTGTACCATGTAATCTTTTAGTAGTTCGGCGGCCTCTCTTTTATCAAAAGCCTCGGCAAATTCTAAAGAGTTATAGTTCTGGAAGTTTCGAAAAAATGGGTTTGCCCTATACCTGGTAAAAACCTTCAGTGTATTGATACTACCTAACCTCGCAGAGTAAAGTAATGGTGTATTCCTTTGAATGTTGTACTTGTCGACCAGGGCGCCGTTTTTTATGAGATATTCTGCGATTGTATCCTTATCGTAGATAGCACACTGAATAAGAGGGGTTATGGTGTTAAGAACTACGTTTACATCGGCACCCCTTTCAACAAGAAACTTAACCATTTCTAACGATGAGTTGGTTATGGCAAGCGTGAGAAGGGTTTGCGATCCACTGAAATATTTTTGATTTACATTAGTCTTTTGGATTAAGCTGTCAATTTTTTGGAAGTTTTGAGAAGAAAGATAACCCACGACTAGTGAATCGGATAAAGAAATACTCTGGGCATTTGAAAAACCCAGAAACAAAACGTTTAGGATTGTGAGAATAACATTTCTATTGGAAATCTTTTTTAGAATTTTATACCCCATAAAAGTACATCATCTATTTGCTCATTTCGTTTCATCCATTGCAGAAAAGTGCTTTCAAAGTAGTTTTGTTTTTCTGCTCCGTTTAAATTCGATGCAAGCAGCAGGTGTTCTTTAAACCTCGAACGCATAAACTTTTTATGATTATCTCCACCCAACTGATCGAAATACCCATCGGTTGATAGGAATAGCCAGTCGCCAGGTGTAAGCTTTACTGTTTTTACAGTAAAGTTCTTGGGTCCAGTAGTAATTTTGGTGCCTAAGGTAACAAAATCAGGTTTCAGTTCTACGACATGGTTATTTGTTTGAAGAAACATGGGAATCAAGGCACTGGTGTACTCAAGAACATAGGTTTCTTTATCGAAAATGCAAACCGCAATATCAAGGCTATCTTTTAATACCATTTCATTGGTTGATTTGCTGAGCCGTTTAATCAGTTGCTCATCGAGGAAGGAGAGAATGTCGTCAGTTTTGTACAAAAGTTTCTGGTTAACTGCCTGATTAATCATATCAATTCCAATGATGCTCATGAAAGCACCAGGAACACCATGGCCGGTACAATCGGCGAGGGCAAAATATATCTTTTTACCCTTGGGCAGAAACCAGTAAAAATCACCGCTAACTATATCTTTGGGTTTATTAAAAACAAAGGTGTCGGGGAAGTGCTGTTTAACTGCTTCAACCGAAGGTTGAATTGATTCCTGTATCCGTTCGGCATACCTGATGCTATCGGTAATCTTTTCAATGTAACTCTCAATTATTCGGTATGCCTCTTCTAGATTCTTATTCTTTTGTTCAATGAAATTTTTATTTTTTTCAATTTCCTGTTTTTGTTGCTCAATTTCCTGGTTTTTCTCCTCGAGCAGGACGTTTTTTAGCTCAATTTCTTCAATTTGTCGTGCAAGCTTTTCGGTTGCTTTTTTCCTTGCTCTTAAGGCTAAGTATATTGCTACTAACATTGATGCGCTGAGTAGCAAAACAAGCAGGAGGGCATAGGTTTGTACTTTTTGTTTAGTTATTTCTCGTTGTTTGAGTTCTTGCTCCTGCAGCAGCAGCTTAATCTCATTTTCCTTCTTTTCTGTTTCATATAAAGTTTGAATGGTTGAGATATGTCTGGCGTTCCTCTCGTTTAAAACGCTGTCCTTGTATTTCGACGAAAGAACATAGTGTTCCAGTGCTTTCACAAAATCACCTTGTTTCTTAAAATATTCCGAGAGAACTTCATGGGCTTGGTGGAAATGGGTGAGGCTTTTTATTTCTTTGGCTATTGCTAAGCAACTGTTTACATTGTTTAATGCACGGGAGTCGTAGTTTAACTTAATTTCTGCTCGGGCAAGGTTAACGTAGCTATCGGCTATGAACTTTTTATCGCCTATCACCTTATCAATTTCAAGTCCTTTTGAAAAGTATTCGCGGGCTTTTTGGTAGTTACCCTGGTATAACTCAATTTTTCCTAAAGCATTGTAGTTAATGGCAATCCCTTTCTGGCTGTTTATCTTATTGTTGATATCGAGCGACCTTAAGTAGTACTCTTTTGCCATTCGGTAGTCGCCTTTAAACTCAAATACTTCTCCAATATTGTTGTAGTTCATGGCCTGACCTAACAGGTTATTCAATTTTTGCGAAATGAATAACGCTCGCCTAAAGTATTCCAAAGCCTCATCGTAACGGCCGTTAAGCGAAAAAATATTACCCAAGCTGTTGCAGGCAACCGAAATGTTAAAAGAGTCTTTAATCTCTTCGGCCAATTTTAAGGCTCTCAAATGATATTCGGATGCATAGGCATGGTTATCCAGCCTCCGGTAAACAACCCCTAAATTGTTCAGAGATTTAACCTGTTGGTGCTTGTCGCCTATATCTTTTGCAATAGTCAAAGCGTCGTTGTGGAATTTCAGCGCACTGGGATACTTTGAAATGTTTCGGTACAAAATACCCAGTGAGTTATATATCTCCATCCTTAGGTATTTGCTGTTAATTCCTTCGGCCCATCGTTTTGCCTCAAGCAGGTAATTTTCTGCCAGTATGGGGTTGCGTTCCTGGGTTTCGTATATGTGAGCTATTTTCTGAAGTATAAGTACACGAGCACTATCCTTTGGCTCCTGGTATAGTTTTAGTAAAAGTGAATCCACATTCTGCCCTACCAACAAATTCCAGCTGAACGATAGTAAAGCAGTGAGTATGATGTTTACTTTCATAATCCTGCGCATAGAATTTTAATCTGTACGAAAGTTAGCATATTTTCGCAAAAAAATAGTGCTCATGTTTAAAAACAATATCCTTAGCGTTTTGGTTGAGTGGAAACGAAAACTCATCTGGACATTTGTTGCTTTCCTCGTTCTTACATCTTCATTTTTTATTGGTGGCACTTTAATTCTAATCCTTAATCAGGAAAAGGTTATAGATTACATTACAAATGAAATCAATAAACAACAAGCTCTTTTAATCGGGTACCAGAAAGTATCAGTAAACACCATTCAAAACTTTCCGCGATTTTCATACACCTTCCAGAATTTACAGGTCATTCGAAACGGCGCTAATGATTCGTTGCTGTTTTGTAAGGAACTGAGTGTTACCATTCAACCTTTTAAGCTACTAGCTGGCAAGGTGATTTCTGAAAGCATATCCGCTAAAGGCTTGAGGATAAAAACGGATCTTGTTAGCCTTGAAAACATTGAATCCGGAGGAGATGACCAAAGCGCTACCATTTTGAACATTTCTAAAGTTAGCATTATAGACTACGAAATAGCCATTCAAGATTCATCGGGTAAAAGTTTCCTTAATCTAACAGGAAATAGGATTAATGTTAAGTTCTATAAGGAGTCGAAAAAATTATCCCTCGTTTCAAGCATTGACGCAAACAGGCTCAGCTTTAGGGATTTTATTAAATTAGAGATACCCATATCGCTAACTATCGAATTTTACAAAGACGGAAAGGTACTTTTTTTAAACAACATTAAAGCAAAACTAAACTCAATAGAAATATCAGGTAAAGGAAACTACGAAGAAGAGAGCGGGAGCGCCAAATTTAGGTTTAGATCAAATACATTCAGAACAAATTCCCTATCGTTCTTACCATTTCTCAAGTTTTCGAAAAATTATAGAGGCCGGGCGAGGCTCGATGGCTATATCAGCACAAGTTGCAATTTTCAGAACATAGATACTCTCAGTGCAAAATATCACATCGAAAAGGTTCTGATCAACGATAGTGCTAAACTATCCATTAATCAATTAATAGGATATTCTATTTTAACTAACAATTTTACAAATCATTATAGCTTTATACCTAAAGCAAATATTTCATTTGATGGTTTATCATTTATCCTTTCAGCACGCTTAAAGGGTATAAAAAAGATGGTCATCCAATCAACCGGAACCATTAATGGCGATTACGAAATCAGCTCATTGGGTCATTCCATCAATGTAACCGGAAAGTTTAATTTAGTATCGCTTTACAATTGGGGTGCTAATCAGAAATTTGTTTTACGAAAAATCAACTCCGATATCAACTTCAATTCCAAAGAGAAAATATTTTCAAGCAAACTTCAAATAAATGGCAGGGCCAAATTAGATAATAACCTATCCATCACCGGTAGCTTTGGCTTTGATTCTACATCCTTTAACTTTAATTTTTACCAGGAAATGTTAATCGAGTCGTTACAAAGCAACATCATAAACCCCAGTATTGAGCTGAGGGGAGCGTATGTCAACTACAATGATATTTCATCGTTCATTAAGCCCAGTCAGGACCAAAAAAGCAGCACACCAAATTTTAAATCGATAAACCTAAAGTTAAACTTTAAGAAAGCCATATACGATAGGCTTGCTCTGGAAAACCTCAAAGCCAATGGCTGGTATAAAACCGATACGATTAACCTGAACTACTTTTCCGCCGACTGTTTCGGCGGCAATGTATCGGGTAAGTTTTTTATAATCGGAAACCGATACAATGCTAACATGTGGCTATATAACATCGATATTCAGAAACTATTTGAACGATACGATAACTGGGGGCAAAGCTATATAACAAGCCAAAATCTCTCAGGAAGTTTTAAAGGCTTGGTAGATTTGAGTTTTGACACCGATAGTAAGGGAAACATTAACTCCAATAGCCTAAATTTGAAATCCGATATTCAGATATTTAACGGAAAATTATCAGGGATGGACAGAATAAAAAGTTTGTCCAGCTGGTTAAATCTCGATCAGGTTAAGGTAATTGAGTTCGACACACTCAAAAACAAGATATTAATAGAAAACAAAAAGGTAATTATCCCATCCATGGATGTAAAATCGAACGTTATTCTCATGAATATTGCCGGCACACACACCTTTTCGAACAGCTACCAATACCAGGTCAGGATGAATTTTGGCAACGTACTCAAACGAAAGTTTGTGAGAAACGACAAAAAAATTAGCGATTTATCTACCGATGGCTCAATAAACCTTTATTTTAAAATAACAGGGAAGGATGAGGATTATATTGTTGAATGG
Source organism: uncultured Bacteroidales bacterium (assembly GCA_937926785.1). Lineage (GTDB taxonomy): Bacteria > Bacteroidota > Bacteroidia > Bacteroidales > Tenuifilaceae > Tenuifilum. The sequence goes on from CALBBQ010000009.1 coordinate 55,786, forward strand.
TTAAACCGAAAAAACTTTGAAAGAAATATTAGTAATATTAGTAATGTTGAACCAGACAGTGCGAAGTTTTTTTCATCACCTAAAAGCAAAGTAAAATCCGATAGCATTAAAAACATTCCCAGAAAAGAAGTTCGAATTGAATGGGATGAAATGGTTGACACGCTAAACAATGAATAAAATGAAAAATCTTAGCCCCAGGAATAGATTCTTACTGATATTAATAGCAGCCACGCTTTGCGTTTCATCGGTAACGGTTTATTTTACCAACCAGTTTGTGAGCCATCTGGCCCAAGAAGAGCGGATTAAGATTGATTTATGGGCTAATGCCGTAAAGTACATATCAACGGAATCGGATTCTTGCCAGGATTTTTCATTAATTTTTGAAATCATTCAGAACAACAGGACCGTTCCTGTGGTTTTAACCGATGAAAGCGGTAAGCTTATTGGCTTCAGGAACATTGATATTCCCGATGTCAATGACACGTTGAGTGTTAATAAGATAATAAAATCGATGCTTAATGAACATGAGCCCATTGAGATCAACTTGCCCGATGGTTCTAAAAACTATGTGTACTATTTTGATAGCGTTACTTTAAAAAAACTTAATTATTATCCATATATACAACTATTTATAGTATTATTTTTTATTCTGATTCTGTTCTATTCCTACAACCAGAACCGGAAATCGGAACAAAATCTTATTTGGCTTGGGATGGCCAAAGAAACCGCACATCAGCTTGGAACACCAACTTCATCGTTGCTGGCATGCTCGTCAATTTTACAGGAAAAATACTCTGACGATGAGGTTATCAAGGAATTAGAAAAAGATGCGAGACGTATCGAAACCATAACCAATAGGTTTTCGAAAATAGGATCTTCACCATCTCTCGAATCGCTTAACATCAACCAGATAATTTCAAATGCTATAGCCTACCAGAAAAAGCGATGTCCTGAATCAGTTAGGTTCTTTTTTGCGCCCAGTCGGTCAGAAATTCATGCCAAGGGTAACGAGGTTCTCCTTTTGTGGGTTTTCGAAAACCTATTCAAGAACGCCATCGATGCAATGGGTGGGTCCGGAAAAATAGGGATTACGATCGGTGAAGAAAAAAATTACCTGGTAATTGATATTGCAGATTCAGGAAAAGGTATTGAAAAACGACATTTTAAAGAAATATTCAAAGCAGGCTACACTACAAAAGAGCGTGGCTGGGGTATTGGTTTAAGTTTAACAAAAAGAATAGTAGAACAATATCACAAGGGCCAAATCTTTGTGCTGAATTCCGAAGTTGGCAAGGGAACTACCATAAGGATACTACTGCGGAAAGCCCTTTAGGGAACCGGATCGTACCCATGCCCGCCCCATGGATGACATCGCGATACCCTTTTTACTGAAAGCCATAATCCCTTAAAAATTCCATGTTTTTTTAAGGCTTCAATCGAGTACTGGGAACAGGTTGGTGTAAACCTGCAGCTATTCGGAAAGTAAGGTGATATAAAAATCTGGTATATCTTAACCAAAAGTATTGGTATATGCGCTAAAAGCCGAGAAATATAAACAAGCACCGGTCTCATGGGTACTAAGTATTGGTTAAATGTTTCAGAATAGTAACCACCGATTTTTCAATTTGTTTATAGGGTAAAACTTCAGCTGAAACATACATAAAACAGAGTAAAATCTGCTTTTGATTGAGATTTTCGCAACTAAGCAAGCCCTGATTTACCCGAAATGCCTCTCGGATCCGTCGCTTTGCAAGGTTTCTTTTAACTGCTTTCTTGATGTACCGTTTGGGAACAATAAATAAAACTTTGTAGGTGGGTTCGTTTTCGGGCAAAGGCTTTACTAAGTATATTAACTTGATAGGATAGCAAAATTTACCTTGCTCAGACTTAAGCAAAACAGCCACCTCTTGTTCCAGATGAATGATGTTTCTTTTTTTTAATGATAGCAACATGGACTAAAAAAAGGGGGTGCGCCCCCCTTAAAATTTATTTTTTCTTTGATTGCTCCTTCAGAAAAACGTCAAGCGCTTGGGTCATGCTTTTAAAGGTTTCGGTAGGGGCTTTAACATCTAGCCTTAGGCCTGCATCTTTCACTGCTTTCGCGGTTGTATCGCCAAATGCTCCAATGGCAATGTCGTTCTGTTGAAAATCGGGGAAATTTTCGAAAAGCGACTTAATGCCGGCGGGACTATAAAACACGATCATATCGTAAGGAAAGGGTTTCAAGTCGGACAAATCGCTACTCACGGTCTTGTAAAAGATACCCTTGGTATACTTTATCTTAGCCTTGGAAAGCGCTTTAGGTATTTCGGGTTTATGGACATCTGAAAGGGGCAAAAGAAACTTTTCTTCCTTGTGCTTAAGTATAATCTCCATTAAATCCTGAAAAGTATTGTTTCCGTAAAAAATCTTTCGTTTTCGGTAAACAATGTATTTTTGAAGGTAGAGAGCTATTGATTCGGTTATGCAGAAGTACTTCATGGTTTCCGGCACGGTAACCCGAATCTCCTCGCAAATTCTGAAAAAATGGTCAATCCCAGTCTTGCTGGTAAAAATTACGGCAGTATGTTCAAGAATGTTAATCTTTTGTTGACGAAACTCCTTTGAAGTTACCCCCTCAACATGAATAAATGGGCGGAAATCAATATGAACCCCGTATTTTTCTGATAACTCCATGTATGGCGATTTCTCATTCTGGGGTTCCGGTTGCGAAATAACAATTTTTTTGATTTTCAAGGCCCTACAGTTTTAAAACCATTAATTACTAATTCGCTCTTAATGTGTGAATTACCCCAAAAACTAGTGGTAATTCGAGTGCACAAAGGTACAAAATGTAATACAATAATGAAACTCTTTTCTTGACAAACAGTTTAAATGATAAAAAATACCGGTAGAGCCAGCTTATTCCAATCAATGATATACACAGGTACACAAAGTATATCTGATAACTCTGATTTACATACGAAGTGATGAATGATATTGGTATAAGTACCAACCCACCGATGTTAATAGCCAATATGTTTTTGAAATGCAGAATATTTATAAAATCAATAGCATTTGTGGCAAACGCTAATATTTTGTGGTATAACCAAATCCAAAATTTGTAACCAATTATTGATAATGCACCTATAGAAAATATGAAAAGTGAGTTTCCGGACTCTATTCCGATAAAGAATTTCATAATAACAGCAAAGGATAAAAAGTAAGATAAAATGCTAAGTAATTCCATCCACCGTAGCAAGCTGTTTTGAGGAATGCTGCTTTCATTCACAGCTTTTTCAGCTATAAAATCATAAAACAATGATTGTAAAAGCACTTTAAAATATTTGAAAAAAACATTTAGAACAATAGATTGAATTAACAGGGCTACAATGAATAGTAGGAATATTAAAATATCTGATTTGTCAGGTTTTGCTAAGTGTTTAGGACTCAATACAGTTTTAAAACTGCTATCAGTTTTAGAAATTAAAATGGTTTGGGTAAAACCCTTCGTAAAATCTTTTTTGGAAAATAAAACGTTTATATCGTTATTCCTGATGGAATCGTGCTTAGCTGCTAAATCCAAAAAGTTATCGAAAAGATACTTGGACCTGTTTTGATTAGTGATAAAGGCATCCATAAATACCAGCAAATTTTTTGCAAAACTATTGATTATTTTGCAAGTATTGCAAAATCTTATGGGCAGTCTTTTCACCAACCACCTCGGCTAAGTCAACTATCTTAGCGCTCTTTATGTTTTCAAGCGATTTAAACTTTGTATAAAGCTTTTGAACGGTTCTCTTTCCTACACCAGGAACACTTTCAAGAACAGATGTTTCCAGACTCTTGGAGCGTTTCTTTCTGTGAAAAGTTATTCCAAACCTATGTGCTTCGTCCCTGATTTGCTGAATCAGCTTTAACGACATGGAGCGTTTATCGAGATAAATAGGTGTAGAATCGCCAGGTCGGTAAATCTCTTCTAAACGCTTGGCGATTCCAATTAGTGGTACCCTTTCAATTCGAAGTTCCTTAAAAACATCATAAGCAGCAGCCAGCTGCCCCTTCCCGCCGTCAATGACTACCAATTTGGGTAAAGGTTTTTCTTCATCTAACAAGCGTTTATACCTTCTATACACAACCTCCCTCATAGATGCGAAGTCATCAGGACCTTCAACACTTTTTACGTTGAAATGCCTGTACTCCTTTTTGTTGGGTTTTCCATTAGTGAACACCACGCACGATGAAACCGGGTTTGTTCCCTGTAGATTCGAATTATCAAAACATTCTATTATATCAGGTAAGTCAGGTAACTGTAGGTCAGTTTGGAGTTGCATGAGATACTTTAAGTAGCGTTGTTGTGGGTTGATTTTCTCTTCATTCTTTTGAAGCTCCCTAATGTATGCCTCTGCATTTCGAATGCTCAGCTTTACAAGGCCTAACCTATCGCCATGGTGGGGAACGGACAACTTAAAGTTTGGTACATCAAAAGCCGGTTTAACATTAACTAATGCTTTTCCGCTTTTAATATTTAGACGTTCAGAGATTTCGAAGATTGCTTGTGAAAAGATTTCTTCAATGGATTCATCTAAATTATTTTTAACCTGGATGTTATAGGATTGTATAAGCACTCCGCTATTAATACGCATGTAATTTACTACAACAAAACCATCGTACTGAACTATGGAAAAAACATTTATGTTATCAACGTTTTTGGAAATTACTGAACTTTTTGCTTGAAAATTTTTTAGCAATTTTATACGCTCTTTTAAGATATTCGCTTTTTCAAATTTTAGGTTTTGTGCAGCTTCGTTCATTTCTTCATTAAGCATTTCCAAGACCTCGTTTAGGTTTCCCTGAAGAATTTTTTTAATGGACTCTATGTTTTTTAAATACTCTGCCTCTTTCTGGTTTGCTATACAAGGTGCCAGGCAGTTTCCAATTTGAAATTCCAAACAGGGCTTAAATTTGTTGGCTTGGATGTTTTTTTGAGTGAGCGGTAAGTCGCAGGTTCTAAGGGGAAAAAGCTGTCTTATTAGTTCAACTAATACTTTAAGCAAACGAACAGATGTATATGGTCCATAATAGATTGAACCATCTTGCTCATATCTTCTTGTTGTTATAATCCTTGGAAAGGGTTCGTTTTTTATGGCTATCCAGGGATAGGTCTTATCATCACGCAGTAGTATGTTGTACTTGGGTTGATGCTTTTTAATCAAAATATTTTCAAGGATCAGCGCATCGGACTCGGTGTTTACGACAATATATTTAACGTCGACAACCTTTGAAACCAAAGTACGAACCTTAGCGGAGTCCCAAGTGGTACGATTGAAATACGATGATACTCTTTTCTTTAAATTTTTAGCCTTACCAATGTATATGATTCTCCCAGCGCTGTCAAAGAATTGGTAAATACCAGGTTGCTCTGGCAGAGATGATAAAAAATGGCTACTTATGCCTGAATCTAACACCTTACTCATACAGGCTAGTCAAGCTAAAAGCATCTACATCAAATAGGCCCGCGGGTGTTATTTTTAAATGAGGTATAACGGATAACGACATGAATGCCATGGTCATAAAGGGTGCCTTAAGTCTGCATCCGGCAGTTTTTAGCTTTTCATTAATTTGTGAATATGCGTAAGCTGCTTCATTGGCCGATACATTGGCCATTAGCCCATAAAATGGGAGTGCCAATCCAAACATCTCGCTACCATCACAGTACACAATACCACCGCGATTCTTGACAATAAAATCTATGACCTTTTTTAAGGATTCATCATTAATCCCAATTGCAATGATATGATGGCTATCGTGAGCGATACTAGCAGCAATTGCTCCTCTTTTAATCCCAAAGCCTTTTATAAGGCCAGCTGCAACATTGTTTCCGTTATATCTGCTTATTACAGCGATTTTGAGTATGTCGTTTTCTAAATCTACTCCATTGCTTTTTGCCTCCACCGATGATTTCAAGGTAATCAACTCCCCATCGATAGCCTCTATAACTTTTACGCGTTCGCCTGATTTGAAGGTGATGCCGATTTTTGAAAAGTCATAACTACACGGGAACACGTATTCCGGTTCTTTTAGGGGTATTTTTTGGTTTTGATCATTCACTACTTCAACACCGTTAATATAGGTTGACAGCACATTTAGATCCCTCAGGTTGTCAACTATAATAAAATCGGCCGGATCTCCGGGTTGAAGCAAACCCACGTTTAAACCATAATGTTCAACAGGATTCAAAGTTGAAACCTGAAGCACATCAAATAAATCGTATCCAAGCGACAAGGCCTTTTTGACATGCTTATTAATGTGCCCATTAACTAACTCATCTGGATGGCAATCGTCCGTACAAAACATAGCCATTTTCGGGTTGTATCCGATGATTGGGTGCAAAGAGTCGAAATTTTTTGCTGCACTTCCTTCTCGAATCAACACCTTCATACCAAGTTCAATCTTTTCCTTTGCTTCAGCCAGTGAGAAACATTCATGATCAGTGCTAATTCCTGCTTGGACATACTTTTTTAAGGATTCGCCCGTTAAACCGGGCGCATGCCCATCGACTGGCACACCCCTTTTTTTTGCTTCATTTAGGATGCTTGTAACCCCATCGGCATCATTAATTACCCCCGGGAAGTTCATCATTTCAGCTAAAAGCTTCACCTCAGGCAAATCGAGCAGATGAGCTACCTCTTTTGATGAAAATGGAGTAAAACACTCATCGATTGGCGAAGCGGGAACACAAGATGGGGCACCAAAGTAAATCTTGAGCTTTGAACGTTTGGCGTTATCAATCATGAACTTTACTCCCTCTACGCCTGCCACGTTAGCCACCTCGTGGGGGTCAGCAACCACAGCAACCGTCCCATGCTTTACTGCTGTTTCGGCAAAGCGTTCTGGGATAAGCATAGAACTCTCAATATGAACATGGGAATCTACGAATCCCGGAAGTATGAACACTTCGGGCGCTTCATCGCATGCAACTATACTTTCTATGACTCCCCGCTCATTTATAATCAATCGGGCATTATAGATAGATCTCTCCTTTACATTCACCAACCTTCCAGATATTTCTTTACGCTCCATATAATTTTATAAAATTGATATGATTAACAACTTTTTTAATGTTCCACGTGGAACAATTTAAGTAGAATAAACTAATATGCTATTTAGTAATACTTTATATTTCTATCAATAAAATAATGTTCCACGTGGAACATTATCTTCCAAAATATACTAAAAGTACATTTATGTCGCTAGGTGAAATTCCGGGTATTCTTTTTGCCTGTCCCACTGTTGCTGGTCTTATTTTATTTAGTTTTATCCTTGCTTCAGTACTTAGAGATTTGAGTGTGCTGTAGTCAAAATCACTTGGTATTTTAATATGCTCTAGTCTGTTTATTTTATCTGCTATTAGTCTTTCTTTTTCTATATAGCCGCTATATTTTAATCTTATTTCAACAGATGTTACTACTTCCTGATCATGTTCTGTGTAATTTAAGGTGTTTTCCTTGAGTAGATCGTTCAAAGTAACTTCTGGCCTTAATACAATATCGATTAATTTTCGTTTTTGATTTATTGGTGTTGAATTAATTCTTTCTAAAAATGGATTAATTGTTTTGGGTGCAACAGAAATTGAGTTAATTTCTTTTTCTAACTTTTCGATATTCACAAGTTTTTTCTTTAGTCTTTCTATATCCTCATTTGATACCATGCCTAATTTATAAGCAATGGGAGTTAGTCGTTCATCAGCATTATCCTGTCTTATTAATATCCTGAATTCAGCTCGACTTGTAAACATGCGATAAGGTTCGTCAACCCCTTTTGTTACTAAATCATCTATAAGCACTCCTATATATGCTTGATCCCTGTTTAAAATGAAAGCCTCTGGTTTATTGTGTGCTGATATGTGGGCATTAGCCCCTGCTACTATTCCCTGACCTGCAGCTTCCTCGTATCCGGTAGTGCCATTTATTTGTCCTGCAAAAAATAAGTTTTTTACAATTTTGGTTTCCAGTGTGTGGTTTAACTGAGTGGGATCGAAATAATCATACTCGATGGCATACCCTGGTCGAAGTATGTGTGCACTCTCAAACCCAGGAATTTCTTTCAAAGCTCTGTATTGTATATCAACTGGCAGAGATGATGAAAAACCATTCAAATACATTTCGTAGGTGAAAACTCCCTCGGGTTCCAAGAATAATTGGTGTGATGTTTTTGTAGAAAACGTATTTATCTTATCCTCAATGCTGGGGCAATATCTAGGCCCAACACCCTTGATTGTTCCTGTAAATAATGGTGATTGGTTAAAACCCGTTTTTAAAATATCATGAACCGTTTGATTAGTATTTACGATATAGCAGTGCTTATGCGGAAGGTTTGATTTAAAGTTTGGATTGAATGAGAACTTGGCTATGTTTTGGGTTTCTTGAATTGTTAATTTTGAAAAATCTACAGTTCTTCCATCTATTCTTACCGGTGTTCCGGTTTTCATTCTTCCGGCCTTGAATCCGATATCAATTAGTTGTTCTGTAATTCCTTCAGAGCTTCGTTCACCAATACGTCCGCCTGTAAAATTTGTTAATCCTATATGTATTTTTCCATTCAAAAAGGTTCCGTTTGTTAACACAACGGACCTACATGTAACTTTTTGATTTGTTTTTGTTACTACTCCTTTAATAGTGTCATTTTCTATTACTAATCGTACTACCTCATCTTGCCAGAGAAATAAATTAGGTAATGATTCTAAATATTTTCGCCATTCCAGAGTGAATAACATTCTATCGCATTGTGCTCTTGGACTCCACATGGCAGGACCTTTGCTTTGGTTTAGCATTCTGAAGTGAATTGTTGTTAAATCGGTAGCTTTTCCGGTATAACCTCCGAGAGCATCAATTTCTCTAACAATTTGTCCTTTTGCTATTCCTCCTATTGCAGGGTTACAACTCATTTGGGCAAGTTTTGTTAAATCCATGGAAATAAGTAGAACTTTAGAACCCATCTTAGCAGCAATGGCTGCTGCTTCGCAACCTGCATGTCCACCTCCAACAACAACATCAAAATTTATTTCCATTTTTCAGCATAAAGATTTAGAGCCCAGTTTTCCAGTTCTGTCATCGATTTCTTTTGTTCTTCGGTTTTATCTTCAAAACCTAAAGCATGAAGTATTCCGTGTATGATTACCCTTCTTAATTCTATTTCGAATTCCTGTCCAAATGAATTAGCGTTTGACCTAACAGTATCAATAGAAATAACAATGTCTGCAGAAATAATGTTTTCTGTACTATAGCTAAAAGTAATGATGTCGGTATAATAATCGTGATTAAGATATTTTCTATTTATTTCGAGTATTTGGGTGTCGTTTGTGAAAAGGTAGTTTACGTCACCAAGATTTTTTTTAAAGTTATTTTCTATTATATCCTTTATCCAACCTTTAATTGAATTTTTATTTTTTACCGATTTTTGAATAGACGCATTTGAGTAAGAAAAACTAACTGCCATCTTATATTCTAAAATGTAATTCTACAGTTGATCCATTATTTTCAAATTTAATACTATCAGATAGTTTTTTCATTAAAAACACTCCTCTTCCCGAAATATTTTCAATATTTTCTGGTACTGTTGGATCTGGTATTGAATTCGGATCGAATCCCGGACCTTGATCTGTTATCTTTATGAATATCTCCTTTTCGGTTACAGTAAATGTAATAGTAACATTTTTTTTCTGGTCGAACTTGTTGCCATGTACTATGGCATTGTTTACTCCTTCAATTGTGGCTATTAAGATTTTTCCATAAACATCAGGAGTTATAGTAAGCTGTTCGGAAATTTCATCTATTATTTTTTCAATTAAACTTATCTGTTCCAGCTTACTTGGTATTGTTATTGACCTTTCCATGATCATTAATATTGTATTTTTTTTATACTTACCTTTTATTCTAAAAGTTACACAAAAATATTACTTTTTTTGTTTAATATTTCAACCAAAGAAGTGGGTTTTCTGGTTCCTTTTCATTCCATATCTCAAAGTGTAGGATGTACGTATTATCGGGCTGTTGAATTAATTCTCCTATTTTTTCTCCTATTGTAACTTTTTGTCCTGGTTTAACTCCGGTTCGTAGTAGATTTGAATAAACAGTTAAGTACTCTCCATGTCTAATAATGATTGCTAATCCACCATAAGGTACATTAAACACTTTGGTAACCTCGCCACTAAATACCGAATAAACGGGTTCAGAACTTTTCATTATTAAATCAATTCCATTGTTTTTTATGGATATGTTTTTTAAAACCGGGTGCTTTGTTTCGCCAAATTGATTGAGTAAGGTTGCATTTGCAGCGGGCAGAGGTAGTTTTCCCTTATTTTCCCTGAAGTTTTTACTTAACTCTGAATATACTCTTGTTCGCTCAGGACTCATTTTTTTTAGTGATTTGGCATTTTCCTCTATTAATCTTTTAATCTCATTATCTATTAATACCAAGCGCTTTTCATTTCTTTTTTGTTCTTCTATTAAAGCATTTTTCTTTTTTTCTAAGTTTTTAATTGAATTTTCTAAATTTTTTGTGGTTATGTCAAGTTCTCTTATCGTTCTTTGATATTCATTTTCTTTTAACTTTAACTGTTTTATATTTAATACGTACATCTCTTTATAATTCTCATATCTGTTTTTTTCATCTTCTATTTCTATTAATAATTTATTAAAATATGATGATAAATTTTTATACATTTTTAAACGGGCATAGGCTTGATTAAATGAATTTGATGAGAGTAATAGTAGTAAAATATGATTTTTTTCTCTTAATTTTTTAAAATAAGTAATGTAAATTATTACTAGTTCTTCTCTTCTTTTTTGTAGTACATATGAAATACTATCAATTATTTTTGTTGTTTCTAAAAGATTTGTGTTTAGTGTTAATATTTGTGCTCTTAGATTTTCTAATAGTTCGTTTTGAAGTTTGATTTTTTGTTTTTTTAAGGTAATTTCTGTTAATGTTACGTTTCTATTCTTTTCTAGGGATGTTATTTGATTACTAATTTCATTTATTTTGGCTTCTACCTCTTTTTTTTGATTATTTAAAATATCGATATTTTTCTGCGATAGTGCAGAGTTTAAAATTAGGTTGATAATTATAAAAAATATTATTTTTTTCATTTTATGCCAGTTGAACCAAATCCTCCAGAACCTCTTTCGGTTTGATTTATGGTATCTACACTTTCAAATACAACTTTTTCATATCTTGAGAACACCATTTGACATACTCTTTCTCCAGGTTCGATAGTTACTTCATCTTTACTTAAATTTATTACTATAATTCCTATTTCACCTCTGTAATCAGAATCAATAGTTCCGGGAGTATTTAAAACGGTTAATCCCTTTTTAATTGCCAAACCGCTTCGTGGGCGTATTTGTGCTTCAATTCCTTCGGGTATTTCTAAAAATATTCCTGTTGGTATCAACACTCTTTCAAGAGTTTTTAGTATTACTGGTTCTTTTATGTTTGCTCTTAAATCAACGCCACTTGAATGCTCGGTAGCATACTCAGGTATGCTGAAGTTAGATTTATTTAAAATTTTTACTTTCTCCATATGTCAATCTTTTCTTTTTTGATTAATAGAGCAATAAAAAGGAATACAAATATATTGGAAACTATCAATGCGAAAATTGAACTTAAAAAAACAAGTATTAGCGAAGAAAAAAGAATTATGAATAAGAGAAATGAAGAATATATTTTTGCATTACTAGTATCTAAAGATATATATCCTGAATCTTTTCCATCAATATAGCTCAAAAAAGACATAGTCAAATAGGTTATAACTCTACTAACAGCAGCTCCGTAAATTCCAATTAACGGAATTAATATAAAATTAGAGATAAAAGTTATTGCTGATCCTATTAAAGTATATTTTAGACCATATATTGTTTTGTCTGAAAGTTTATACCAAAAAGATAGATTAAAGAATAAACCGTAAAAAACGTTTGCTAGTAAAAGTATTGGTATGATGTAAAGTGATTCTCTATAGTTTCGCCCTATAAAAAATTTTAGAATAGGCAAATTAAATGAAATTACTATAGATATAAGTATGGAAAAAATTATAAAATACTTAAGCGATTTTCCATAAACAGTTCTGTGTTCTTTTGTTTCTGCTGTTTTAAAAAAGAAGGGTTCAGCAGCAAAACGATACATTTGAACAAAAAGAATCAATAAAACCGCTAATTTTACACTTGCACCATATATACCTAACTCGTAAAGAGAATCTACACTTTTGGGTAATAAGTATTTTATAAATAACCTATCGAAAGCTTCGTTTGTTGTTCCAGATAATCCGGCAAGTAGAACAGGAAAAGAGTATTTTAATAATTCTGAAAGAATTTTTTTATTTATTTTTAAACTGGGTATTCCTGCAAAGTATAATACTAAAATTATTACAACAATGTTTTGTATTAAATTTGATAAGAAAACAAAATAAAGTATGTCTGCATCAGGAATATACTTTATTAATAAATTAGGGTCTAATACTAAATAGAAAAATACGTTGGATATTAAATTTATGACAACTCCTATTATCTTTATTGAAGAAAAAACGATTGGTCTGTTACTATTCCTTAACTTAGCAAACGGAAGAGCGCTTATTGCATCTAAAGCAAGAATTAAAGCAGAAGTAGTTACATATATAGGAAGATATTTTGAACCTAGTAAATCTGAAATAGCTCCGGAAAAAAAGTATGCAGCTATAACGAATAAAGATGATAGGGCAAGCACAAAGGAAAAAGATGAATTGAATACTGTATCATCACCTTTATACTTATTTATAAATCTAAAATAACCAGTTTCTAGACCGAAGGTGAGCAGTATGATAAAGAAACTTATGTAAGCATAAAATTCTGTAACTACACCATACTGTTGAGGATTAGTTAGAACATTTGTGTGTATAGGTACCAATAAATAGTTAATGAATCTTGGTACCACTGTACTTAATCCATAAATAAGAGACTGTGAGTAAAGTTGTTTTACGGATGACATTTTTTCAATTGTTGACACCAAAAGTATAATTTTTGATATTTTTGCACAATAATACCAGTAACTAAATTTTTAGAATATGATTTCTAAAATGTATAAATTCTTAACAATTGTAATATTTCTTCTTTCAGCAAGTTGTACCTCTAAGTATAAAGATTCTAATGTATATGTAGAATTTCAAACTGATTTTGGAAATATTATTGTTAAACTATATAAA
>CALBBQ010000010.1 GCA_937926785.1 uncultured Bacteroidales bacterium
CCGAAGGCTTTTGATAAAAATCTGGGGTTTGGCTCTATTTCCTGAAAAAAATCCCTGTAATCTTTAGCATTGGTGATGTTGCAGCGTCCTTTTCCGGTAATACGCAGCTTACGTGCCGGCTTCTCCATTTTTTCAAGCACTAACACCTTAGCTCCCTGGCTGGCTGCTTTCCCGGCAGCAAGCAAACCGGCCGGGCCTGCCCCAACCACAATAACATCATACTTCGGATTTTGCATCAGACTAGAGGAATTGCAGAGGTTACCTCAAGTTCGCTTCGCAGCTTGTTAAAGAAATGTAGCGGATAGCCGGCTGTTTGAGTGTTAAGAGCGTATTCAATGGTTTGCTCTATGCTTTGGTGCTTCTTTACGAGCTGCTCATCGAGTAGTTGAATGATGGCAAGGGCGCTATCCTGGTTTTTTATCCCCTGTGCAATTTCCGAGTCGAGTCGGGCAAAAAAATCTATTGTTTCGCGGTAGCGAAGCCTTTGCCTATCGGCATAACGGTGTAATGATGAAAAAGCGTTTGTAAAGCTGGTAAACCGGTTTCGTAGGTTTTGGGTAACTTTTCGGGGTAGGTCGGGGATTGTGATACCCCGTTTTAGATAGATTTCGGTATACCGGAACACTCCTATTAATCCAAGCGCATCAAGATCATCAGCTGTGGAAACCAGCAGGTTAAGGTTAAGCAGGTCTTCGGGTTTGGTAACCGGTTTATTTTTTGTCGATTTATCGTCGTGAAGCTCTATGGCAGTAAGGATTGCCATTTTTCGTGTTTCCTCCATGTTTGGTAGCGCGTTCAGGTACAAACGGCATAGTTGAGCGCTTTGGAAGCCATGTTGTTCATCAAGCGTTTGGGTAAGCCCGGTGTCGTGATAAAAACAGGCTATTATGGCACTTTCTATCAGCTCAGTAGGGATATCGAGGCCGGCTTTATGGAGCTCAACCAGAAGCCCCCGGCAGAATAGCCAAACCCTAACATGGTGGTTTAAATCATGCGAAGGAAGCGAAACGTCTATAAAAATATGATTTAACCTGTCATGAAGCTTATGCAGATGGTTAACCTCAACCTGATGAATTGTGTTAAGTAGCTCTTCCATGGGTGTTGGGTATGCTTTTACAAAGTAAATAAAAAAGCAGGAACATTTTCCTGCTTTTACGGTATTTTAAATGTTTTTGTTTAGGCCATCTCCTTTGATTTGGAAATAATTTCGTAGGCAATATCAAGTATGGTGGTATCGTCGAGGGTTACTATTCCGCCGTCGGGCCCTGGCTCCAGGTGAAATCCTACTGCTCCTCCATCCTTGTAGTTGGTCCCACCAAAATAATTGCGGACAGTTTCAACATTGATGTTCAACCTGTCCGCAATCACCTGCATGCTACCATCAGGAAGGTTATCCTTAACCCTCCTGAGCTCATTAAATGTGATTATTTTTGTCATAATTACCAGGTTTAAGATTGTTTTTACACCTTAAATATATGAAATGTAATTGAAAATTAAAAATGATTTAACTAAATTTTAACAAGAAAAAACGCATTTTATTAATCATTTTTTTATACGAAAGCCCTTCAATCATGTTACCACTCTAGAATAACTATAAGGATATCCTTTAGTTCACAGTATATTAAGGGTTGATACTAATTCATTGCCAGTTCAGGTTGCAATGAGATGAATTAGTGGGTGGAGGATAAGAGGAGTCAAATTTTATTACGCTACTGTATCGTGTTATATTTGTAGCAATCAATAGATGTTTTCATGATTCGAGTAGTTGTTACTGATTTGGATGGAACGCTTTTGCGAAGTGATGGCAAATTTAACCCCGACGATATTGACTCATTAGTTAAGTTGGGTGATCGTGGTGTTACCAGGGTCATAGCCACCGGTCGCTCGCCTTACTCGGCGTCAAAGGTTATCCCCGATGATTTCCCGATTGATTACCTCATTTTCTCATCCGGAGCCGGAATCATTCGATGGTGTGATAAATCAATCATTCATACCAATGAACTTTCAGCTGGCCGGGTGCAGGAGGTGATATCACTCCTCATAGAGATGAAGGCCGATTTTATGGTGCATGAACCCATTCCGTTGAACCATTGCTTTCACTACTACGATACCGGCAATAACAATCCCGATTTTTTGAGGCGAATTGAGCTTTACCGCGAGTTTTGCCAACCGTTAATTGTGGGTGTACCTTTCCCTGGTCCTGCTTCGCAGGTTCTTACCGTATTGCCTTCGAACATCCACCGATATATCAGCATAGCAGAACGGATAAACGGTTTACAGGTGATAAGAGCCACATCGCCTCTCGATGGCGAATCGATTTGGCTGGAGATATTTCCCGAAGGGGTGTCAAAGGCAGGAGGCTTAAGCTGGCTTTGTTGCCATCTGGGCGATATTCCTCCCGAGGAGGTTGCCGCACTGGGAAACGACTACAATGATCTGGATATGTTGAGCTTTGCAGGGAAAGCCTTTGTGGTTTCCAACGCCCCTCAGGAGCTAAGAAAATCTTTCATAAATGTAACTGATAATAATAGTTCAGGCTTTACCCAAATGACAAAACTGGCAACTGGCGGCTAAAAGGGTGGGTGTAAAACTTTAGGAATTTGGAACGGCATATTTTGGACAGAAACGAGGAGGGCAACTACTCAGCTTAAAAAACATCTTTTGTTACACTTTTTGTTTTCAGCTATTGTGTTTATTTAACCGGTTATAATCATTTGTACACCTGATAGTATCAGTAGTAATTCCACCAAAAGAGTAAATCTTTCTTTAGATAATTTTTCAATTATTTTCTTTCCCGCCCAGCTGCCCAAAATCATTGCTATACCAATGAATAGTCCGTAGTATAGCTCATTTTTCCCAATTAAGGAGTATTTGTTATAAACAATAGTCTTGGTTAGGTGCATAGTCAGGGCTGTAAACGCTTCGCTTGCCACATAAGCTGTTGCTGTCAGGTTTAAACCGAGAAAGAAAGCTGCTCCAAGTGGACCAGCGCTTCCGGCCAACCCGGATAGAAATCCTGTTAATCCCCCGCCAATGAGCATACCTTTTTCGCCAAGGGCTATTTTCTGTATATTAACTCTTCTATAGATAACCAATAGAATCAGGAATCCACCGATTCCGATTTTTACTTTTCTACTGTCGATGTCAGTGAATAAGTAGCTACCTATAATTGTTAAAGGAATTGCAGTTAAAAGAAAGAAAATAATTGGTTTCCACTTCAGTTCTTGTCTGCCAAACCAAACTCTTGAAGCATTTCCAAACATCTGCCCGATAGTCAGAATTGGAACAGCTGCTTTAATACCAACTGTTCCGGTCAAAACGGGAAGCAGCAGTAATGCTCCCCCGAACCCGGCTGCTCCCGAAATCGTTGCTGCTATAAAGGCTATAAAAAAAATCAGTATTAAATCAGTCATCTGTCTGCTAGGTGTGTTCCTTACGGCGATTGCCTATGGCTGTTTAAAGAATGCCTTTAACTTCTTTCTTTAGAAAATCTATTGCCAGCATGGCCGGGTTTACATCGAGTTCAGCATAGGTTTCCAGAATCTTTTTGCTCAACTCAAAACCACTGTCGTTTGGAGCTACCCTTTCACTACAAATATTTATCAGCTTAATAATATTTTCCTTAGCATTTTTAACCATCTCCCAGGCTTCGTTGCTCACATAAAGCTGTTGTGAAAGGTTATGCTCCCACTCCGCTCTGATGTTCCCAAGTAAAGCAGCCTGTAGGTCGCTTGCCAGCATTCCTTTTTTGTTAACCCGTATGATAATCGATTCGGGCGAAATTCTTTCCATGAGCAGGATAAGCCGCTCGTAGGCCTGTAACCGCAGGGGTAGGGTGACCTTTATGGTGTTGAACATCAACTCCGATTTTTGTCGTTGCGTTTCGCTCTTAATGAGAATTCGCAAGGCAAGGTATCCGGCCAGAAACACCATGAGTGCGGGAATGCTTATTTTTAGGATATCGGCAAACATATTTAATGTTTTTGGGCAGTTTGTGTGTACAGTAATTACAATTTACAGTATTTTTGAGACCTTAAAGGTAGTAAAACAATTTCGAATTCCCTAAATCTCGTAGCTATGGAAAAGGTATCAGCCCGAATAGCCGCTTTGGAAGAGTCGCAAACCATTGCCATGTCCAAAAAATCCCGTGAGCTGGCAGCTCAGGGAATCGATGTGATAAGCCTTAGTGTTGGCGAACCCGATTTTTTCACTCCCGATTTTGTTAAGGAGGCAGCCAAGCAGGCCATTGACCAGAACTACTCCTTTTATACCCCTGTAGCCGGCTACAAGGATTTGCTTGAGGCCATTTGCGGCAAGCTCAAGCGGGAGAACGGGCTCGATTATACACCCGATCAAATTGTGGTTTCCGGAGGGGCTAAGCATAGCCTGTCGAATGTAATCATGTGCGTGGTCGACAAGGATGATGAGGTGATAGTACCCGCGCCCTACTGGGTTAGCTACGTGGAGCTGGTGAAGCTGGCTGAAGGGAAAAGCATAGTAATCGACACAACACTGGAAAGCGATTTTAAGATTACACCCCAGCAGCTTGAGGCTGCCATTACACCCAAAACAAGGGCTTTACTGCTATGCTCCCCTTCCAATCCTACCGGCAGCGTTTACTCATTCGAGGAGCTCAGGGAGATAGCAAGGATTGTTGAGAAGCACCCTAATATTATCGTAATTTCCGATGAAATCTACGAGCACATCAACTTTGTGGGTAAGCATCAAAGCATCGCTCAGTTCGATTCCATTCGCGAACGCGTGGTAATTATTAATGGAGTGTCAAAGGGATATGCCATGACCGGTTGGCGAATCGGGTTTTCGGCTTCAGCCAAGTGGATTGCCAAAGCTTGCGAAAAACTACAGGGACAGCAGACCTCGGGCGTATGCAGCATTGCCCAAAAAGCAGCTGTTGCTGCTTTCAACTCCGATGGTGAGTACACCCGCCAAATGCGCGAGGCATTCCGCCGTCGCCGCGATCTGGTGGTTGAGGGGTTCTCATCAATACCCGGTTTCAGGCTGAATAAACCTCAAGGTGCCTTTTACATCTTCCCTGAGATTTCACAACTCTTTGGCAAGAGCTACAACGGGGAAACCATCCGCACATCCGATGATCTGGCCATGTTCCTGCTCAACCATGCTCACGTTGCAGTTGTTCCGGGCTCAGCATTCGGTTCACCAAGCTGCATTAGACTTTCGTATGCAACCTCGGACGATAAGCTCAAGCAATCCATTGAGCGTGTTCGAAACGCGGTTGCGCTGCTGAAGTAAATCATTCTCTGTAATATCCTTTTATGGAGCATCGAATTTTGACCTTGAAATTCGATGCTTTTTTGTATCTTAGTTCTAACTATTAGCTTTTGAGTATGAACAAGCCACTGATAAGGGTCGGAGTAATCCTGTCAATCATAGGTTTAATTGTGAGTATTGCGGTTTTGGGTAGGTACTACATTACGTTCCGTTCCGATAACACCAACGTAAACCGGGAAACCCTCATATTTATCCCTACATCATCCGACTACAACGATGTGTTGACGATTCTGAAGGGTAGCGGGGTTCTTAAAAACATAAAGCGATTTGAACGCGTGGCCAGATACTACAACTACCCCGAGGCTGTTAAACCGGGCTGCTACGCCATTAAGCCCGGCATGGGCAACATGCAGATTGTTAAGATGCTAAAGCTAGGTTACCAAAAACCGGTGAGGGTTACCTTTACCGGTTTGCGAACCTGGCAGCAGCTGGCTCAGCGAATTGCAGCCCAGCTCGAGGCTGACTCGCTCTCGCTTATTAGTACCTTTTTGGCCGACTCCGTTGCCTTTAACCGAGGTTTTAACCCATCTACTTTTATGGCCATGTTTATTCCAAATACCTATGAGTTTTACTGGAATACTGATGCTTTGGGTTTTACTAACCGTATGCAAAAGGAGTTTCACCGTTTCTGGAATGAGAACCGTAAGCAAAAGTCCGAGGCAATTGGCCTAACGCCTGTTGAGGTATCAACCCTGGCCTCCATTGTTGAGGAGGAAACCAACATTAAATCGGAGATGCCTATAATAGCTGGCGTTTACCTTAACCGGCTCCGAAAGGGCATCCCCTTGCAGGCCGACCCCACCGTTAAGTTCGCCGTGGGCGATTTTACCCTCCGGAGAATACTTACCCGTCATTTACAGGTCGATTCGCCTTATAACACCTACAAGCAACGGGGATTACCGCCCGGGCCAATACGTATTCCTTCGGTGGTTGCCATTGATGCGGTTTTAAACGCACACAAGCACAGCTACCTTTTTTTTTGTGCTGCCCCCGATTTCTCGGGTCGCCATTTGTTTGCCCAAACCCTTGCAGAGCACAACCGCAATGCCGAGGCATACCGTAGGGCGCTGAACAAGGAAAAAATTTTCCGATAAAAACCATAATAATTATGAAACGACTGGTAACACTAACTTTTTTCGTAGGTACAACCTTTGCAAATGCTCAAACTGAGTCCATTATCAAGCTGCCCGAGGTTACCCGGATAAAAGGCAAGAATATCATGGAGGCCTTTGCCTGCAGGGCATCGGTTAGAGAGTTCGATTCAAAAGAGTTGGATTTGCAGGAAGTGGCCGACCTGCTTTGGGCAGCCAATGGCATTAACCGCCCTGCCGAAGGCAAACGCACAGCACCCACTGCCATGAACTCGCAGGATATAGACGTTTACCTCATAAACAGTAAGGGGGCATACCATTACGATGCAAAGGAACACGCTTTAGTTCTTGTAAACAGTGGCGATTACCGTGCCGTTGTGGCGGGAACTCAGCAAGCCTTTGCCAAGGCCTCGCTCTTTCTGGTTATGGTTTCCGATTTGTCGCGTTTTCAGCGTGGCGAGGAGAGCCAAAAGTTAACCTGGGCGGCCATGGATGCGGCTATTGTTTCGCAAAACATAAACCTATACTGTGCTGGGGTGGGGCTCAAAACCCGACCACGGGTTTACATGGATACCGATAAGCTGCGCGAGGTGCTCAGGCTCACCGCTACCCAAATCCCCATGATGAACAACCCGGTAAGTTTTTAATCTTTTTTAAGCTTGCCACTCTGAGCATTTTCGTAGGAAATGTCTGAAATAACTTTATTGCAGCATGGAATCATGCTGCAATAATAATTTTTAGGGCACTGAAGGAAGTGGATCATAATAAGTTATTAAACGTCGATACCACTTAAGTCTCGAATGATGTAAACATCGTAGTCGCCCAGGTACTGGAAACCAAACTGCTTGTAAAGGTTAATGGCGGCGTGGTTGGTGCGGTGCACCTCAAGCTTCACCTGGTAGCCCTTGGCTTTCACAAACCTGAGCGATTCGCGGGTGAGCAGCCTACCAATGCCTTTGCGCTGGTAGTGGGGGTGCACCCCAACGTGGTGCAGGTGGATTCGTCGGCCATCGAAGGTCATCCAGCTGGTGCCAATCACTTTTCCCTGCTCATTGGTGGCTACCAGCAGCCTGCCCCCCATCTGAATGCTCTGCATGATGATGTCAAGGTTATCGCCACGGGCAGGGTTACCCAGGTTGGTGAGCTGCCAAACTTCGCTTAAACCCTCAAAATCGTCAGGGGTAAAGTCGCGAATGGTGATGTTTTTCATGGCTAAACTATTTTTACAACGTAAAGCTGACCGGCTTCATCTTTTGAAACCCTTACGCGGGTGCCCTTCTCAATGTAACCGAATTCGGCGATGGCATCGTACCAGTCGGTGCCAATCTGAACCTTTCCGGCCGGCCGAAGGGTGGTAATAGCAATACCCTCGGCACCAACCATGTTCTTTATCTTGGTATCGACCCCCACAAAACCCTCCTCGCTGGTGAGGTTGCTTTGCAGGGCCAGGTTGGGGAATAGGGGAGAGGTGAGCAGCCTGCGGCTTAGCATGATTCCACCGATTAACCCTAAAAATACCGAGAACACTACAATACCAAAGGGTTTCAGTATGGTTAGCAGGTTAAAGCGAACCGGGTCGCGGAAAATTTCATTATCAATCATGGCTAGGGTAAGGCCTGCAACCATCAGAACAATACCGGAAATGCCCGTGATACCGAAGCCCGGTATGGCGAATATCTCAACCATGACCAGTATGATTCCCACAATGAAAATCAGTATCTCCCAGTGTTCAACCAGTCCTTCAAGGTATAGCGGGGCAAAGTAAAGGATTGCAGCGGTTGCTGCGGCGGCCAACGGGAAACCAACCCCGGGGGTTTGCAGTTCAAAGTAGATACCCCCGATGATAATCATGATTAGAATTCCTGAAACTATAGGACTGGTAAGGAATCCAATGATTCTGTCGAGGAACGATGGTCTAAACTCGGCCAGGCGGTACTCCCGTACACCGGCTTTAGCCATAACCTCCTCAACCGATTCTGCTTTCCCTTCGCAGTAGCCGTGCTTGATTGCCTCGTCGGCAGTGAAGGTGAGCACCTTACCCGAATCAATTATCCCCTCGATGTATATGGTTGGGTCAACCATTGCCTCAGCAATGCGGGGGTCGCGTCGCCATTTAAGAATGGTATCCTTCCCTACGATGATGGTATCGTACCCCTTAGCCTCGGCGGTTGCCCTCATTGTGCTACGCATAAACGATTGGAATTTATCGGGAACCACGTTTCCCGATTGGTCAACCACGGTTGCTGCACCAATGCTACCACCCTTACGCATGTAGATACTATCGCAGGCAATGGATATGAGGGCTCCTGCCGATGCTGCCTGGTTATCAATGAAAACCCAAACGGGTATTTTGCTGTTCAGGATTTTTGTTCTGATAGAGTCAGCCACATCAACCATTCCCCCGTAGGTGTTCAGGTGGATGAGTATGATATCTGCATTTTGCTTTTGGGCTTCATCAAAACCAACCTTCACGGTGCGCCATGCTGCCGGCATGATGTTTTCCTTGATATTGATTTTATATACCAGCTTGGCTTGCTCCAGGGTATCGCGACTTGCTTTTAGGGTCAAACTTAGGAGTAGAAGAAGCGGTATCAGGAAATTTCTCCTTTTCATATAATATCAATTTTTCTGAACAAATTTAGTAATTTGGTAGTTCATTGCAGAGCTTTTGAAAAAGTTCTATGGCTCTGAGCTTTCTTTCATCCAGTGTGTAAGAGATGTTCTTACTTAGGTAGGCAATAGCCTCCTCCTTTGGAATGGTAAGCGGAGCAAACTCATCAACTGCGCTTTTTATGGAATTCACACCATGGGTAAGCGCGTTATTGAATTCCTCGATAAAGTCATCGGGTAGGCTGGTTGTAGTAACCCAAACCGCAAATACAAAGGGGAGTTGATATGCTTTGTGCCACTCAGCAGACAGGTCAATTACATGCTTAAAATGCCTTTCGGCTTCAAACACCTTATCGCCAATCAGCACTACCGCACCGCTTGAACCCGGGTTTAGGTAGTTATCGGTTGGTTTTAGCGGTGCAAAGATGGGTTTTATGAGCCAAATCTTATGACAAAGGATTTGGGTTAGCAGCACCGATGTCCGGGAGTGGAAGTCGAGGTAAATTTTTGAGATTTGGTTTAGGGGAACATTGCTCATAAGGGCTACCGAACGAACAGGTCCCTCCGATCCGATACAGTATCTACTAATAATTTGGTATGAGTCAAAATCGCTGAGGGCGCCAACAGGCAAGAGGCTCACATCCGCTTCGTGTTTTTTCAGCTTTCTGGCACACTCCGAGGGGTAATCGTAGAGTAGCTCAATGCTGTTGTAAACCAACGAGTGCCTTAAGCCATAGGCGAAAGGTGCTGTGTTTAAATAGGATATGGCTGAAATTCGGTACATCTTACAAAGGTGGTTTTGCAAGGCTAAAGTAGCAATTTCGGGTGGGTTTTACCATTTTTTAAAACATATCATTATAAACCCTCTACATTACTTAATGTTTAGTAAATTTGAGCAAAATTTAGCGACATGCATAATCACGCTCTACATTCCATTTCGCCCGTCGATGGCAGGTATGCCGGTAAGGTTGAGGGATTAAAAAGATACTTCTCCGAGTTTGCACTGATAAAATATCGGGTTTGGGTTGAGGTGGAGTACTTCATCTCTCTTTGTCAGCTGCCGCTACCGCAGCTACAGGGCGTTAATGGTGAGGTTTTTGATGCCCTTCGTAATCTTTACCACAATTTTACTGATGCCGATGCTGAACGGATTAAGGAAATAGAAAAAACCACCAACCACGATGTTAAGGCGGTTGAATATTTTTTGCGCGAAAAGTTTGATGCTCTATCACTTTCCAACTACAAGGAGTTTATCCATTTCGGACTCACCTCACAGGATGTAAACAACACCGCATTCCCCGCCATGCTGCGCGATGCCCTGAGCTCAGAGTACCTCCCTGCCCTTAACGAGGTGATAAGTAGGTTAAAGCAGCTAAGCACCGATTGGGCCGATATCCCCATGCTGGCTCATACCCATGGTCAGCCCGCATCGCCAACGCGTTTGGGTAAGGAGTTCCGTGTATTTGTTGAACGAATCGAAGTACAGCTCGAGCAGCTCAAGAACATTCCCTACTCAGCCAAGTTTGGTGGTGCTACAGGTAACTTCAATGCACACCTTGCAGCATACCCCGATATCGATTGGGTTACGTTTGCCAATAGGTTTGTAAATCAAACCCTAGGGTTGCACCGCAGCCAAACCACCACACAGATTGAGCACTACGATAACCTGGCTGCTTTGTTCGATTGCATGCGTCGGATAAACACCATCCTGATAGACCTGAGCCGCGATGTTTGGATGTATATTTCCATGGAGTACTTCAAGCAGAAGATTAAGAAGGGCGAGGTGGGTTCATCGGCCATGCCACATAAGGTAAACCCCATTGATTTTGAGAATGCCGAAGGGAATCTGGGGATGGCTAATGCGGTCTTCGAACATCTGGCATCTAAGCTACCTATCTCGCGCCTACAGCGCGATTTAACCGACTCAACGGTAATGCGCAACATCGGGGTACCGGTGGCTCATTCGGTCATCGCATTCAGTTCCATATCCAAGGGTCTGGGCAAGCTTATTGTTAATATCGATGCCATAAATAATGATTTACAGAGTAACTGGATGGTTATTGCCGAAGGCATACAAACCATTCTGCGCCGCGAGGGTTACCCAAACCCCTACGATGCCCTCAAGGAGCTTACGCGTACCAATGAGCAGGTGACACCGGAAACCTTTAAGAACTTTGTTGAAGGATTAAATGTTAGCATGGTAGTGAAACAGGAGCTGCTCAGCTTGACCCCGTTCACCTATTTAGGTATAAAATAGCATTAAATGTCATTCATTTATGGTTGTTCAATGCTATTCAAGTAAATAAATCCTTTACCTTTGCCATGTTTTATTTTACTGTTTTATGAAAAAATTTGCCGGATTACTAAAGTATTTATACCCTTACAAGTGGCATGTAGTAGTAAATGTGATATCAAATATTCTTGCAGCCATCTTCTCGCTTTTCTCCTTAGCCATGCTAATCCCCTTTCTGCAGCTTCTGTTTGGAACTGTACCGCTGGTTGAGGTTAAACCCGAGTTTGCACTTTCGGCTAAAGGGGTTTCCCAGTACTTAAACTACTACCTAAGCAACCTGATAGTTAACCACGACAAAGCTACTGCTTTGTTGTTTGTTATTGTGTTGGTGCTGGTAGCCTCTTTTCTGAAGAACTTCTTTACATACCTTTCGCTATACTATTTGGCCCCCATACGAACCGGTGTTCTGCGCGATATGCGCAACCTGTTGTATCGCAAAGTGGTTGACCTGCCCCTGGGTTACTACTCCGAGGAGAAGAAGGGTGACATCATCAGCAAGATGACTAACGATGTGAATGAGATTGAGATATCTATCATTCGTTCGTTGGAGATGTTCTTCCGCGACCCCATCATCATCATTATACATTTGGCAGGTCTTATCTACATCAGCCCACAGCTTACCCTGTTTGTCCTGCTAATTCTTCCGTTAACCGGCGGTGTTATCGGTCGGGTAGGGAAGAACCTTCGTAAAACCTCCTTCAAGGGGCAAACCAAGATGGGCATCATCCTTACCATGATTGAGGAAACCATTGGTGGGCTAAGGGTTATAAAAGCCTTTAATGCCGAGCGCAAGGTTATATCGCGTTTTGAAAACATGAACAACCTTTACACCCTGCTGATGAAAAAGATGTGGCGCCGCCGCGATTTGGCTTCGCCGCTCAGCGAGTTCCTGGGAACTATCGTGGTTATATTGGTGTTATGGTATGGCGGTAAACTGATTTTTTCCGGAAAGGGGAACCTTGGGCCCGAGGCATTGATTGCCTATATCGGGATATTCTACATGATCATCAACCCTGCCAAATCGTTTTCCAGTGCCTACTATAATGTGCTAAAGGGTATGGCCTCGGCCGATAGGATTGATTCCATTCTGACAGCTGAGAACCCCATCAAGGTTAAAGCGGGTGCTATCAAGATTACAAACTTTAACCATCAGATTGAATACCGCAACGTTAGCTTCAAGTACCACGACGATTGGGTACTCAGGAACATCAACCTTACCATAAATAAAGGTATGACCATTGCCCTGGTTGGGCAATCCGGTTCCGGTAAAAGCACCCTGGTTGACCTCTTGCCCCGCTTTTGGGATGTAACAGAAGGGGAAATACTGATAGATGGCATAAACATTAAGGACTATGACCTTTATCACCTCCGTAACCTTATGGGGAATGTGAACCAGGACCCCATTCTGTTCAACGATACCTTCTATAATAACATAGCCTTTGGTGTTGATAATGCTTCCATGGATGAGGTGATTAATGCCGCAAGAATTGCTAATGCACACGATTTTATCATGGCATCGCCCAATGGCTACCACACCAATATAGGTGATAGGGGAAGCAAGCTTTCCGGTGGTCAACGCCAGCGCGTAAGTATAGCCAGAGCTATTCTGAAAAACCCTCCCATTATGATATTAGATGAGGCCACCAGCGCTCTCGATACCGAATCGGAACGCTTAGTGCAGGATGCCATCGAAAACCTGATGAAGCATCGTACTTCGTTAGTCATTGCTCACAGGCTATCAACTATTCGGAACGCAGACCTGATTTGTGTGCTTCATGAAGGTGAAATAGTTGAGCGAGGTAAACATGAGGAGTTGCTGGCTCTTAATGGGTATTATGCCCGTTTACATAACATGCAGTTATTGTAATAGGAATAGATTTATTTCGTCAGGCCTCACTTTATAAGGGTGGAACTTTATTGTTCATCCCCGTAACCTGTAGCTTTTAAATATCAATAAAGTCCAAGGATTAAAACGCTAGCCACGGGAAAAGGTGTGAATCCTTTAAATTGCGATGCACGCAAGGGATATTCCAAAGAACCTTATAGAATCTTTGCACTGTTACACGGTAATCAATCCCAAGCATGAGTTTAAAAAAAGGAATACGTTGAATTTTATTTAACACCATCACATATGCTTGAATTCCTCAAAGCGGAGAGAGAGGGATTACTCGCTAGGCTCGTGAGCTCGTCCGGCTGCGCCGTTCTCGGTTCGAACCCACGGACCCGGAGGTGTAAAATAAAAAAAAGCAGGTACGCTGGGTAACCTGCTTTAGCGGAGAGAGAGGGATTCGAACCCTCGGACCCGGTTACCCGGGTCAACGGTTTTCGAGACCGCCCCGTTCGACCGCTCCGGCATCTCTCCGTTTAATGCATCGGGCTTGCAAAAATAGCAACTTTAGCAATTATTACAAAATAATACCCAACAAGTTTTAATTACTCTTGTTATCTTTGTTGGTATATAAATATATAAATACGTTGATATGAATAGCTCTTTTAGCAAGTGGATTCAATGGATTAAAGACAGAAAAAAGTACACCTATCCTATATTGGGTGTAGCGGGAGGTGTAGGGTTGGGATACCTATACTACTACTTTATAGGTTGCAACAGCGGAACGTGCCCCATAACCTCATCACCGTGGGGAAGTATGGGAGTTGGTGGATTAATGGGATTGTTGCTGGTGTCAAAATAAAAAAACGAAGGTTTTCCCCTTCGTTTTTTTGGCGGAGAAAGAGGGATTCGAACCCCCGGTCCGCGTGAGCGGACAACGGTTTTCAAGACCGCCGCATTCGACCACTCTGCCATTTCTCCGCTGCAAAAATATTTGCTTTTTTCGTATCTGCAAAGAGGGTGTTGAAAAAAAAGTTGAAAAAACATCTTCAAAAAAGTTGCATTATTTAAAAAGATCTCAATAAATTAGCATTGTATCAATTTTTTGTTTTTAAAAAACCAATAAAAATGGCTATCGTGACAAATTTTTTTATCAAAAAACTTGCATTTATTGATAAATGTAATAATTTTGTCATTGATAGTCAACTAACTATTATTAACCCTAAAATTTATCAGTTATGAACAAAGCTCAATTAATTGATGCAATTGCTGCTGAAGCCAAGATTACCAAGGCTGACGCTAAGAAAGCTCTGGACGCTTTCATCAAGACTACCGGTACTGCTCTTAAAAAAGGGGACCGTGTAGCTCTTGTAGGTTTTGGTTCATTCTCAGTTGCTAAGAGAAATGCCAGAACCGGCCGTAACCCTCAAACCGGAAAGCCCATCAACATTAAGGCTAAGAAGGTTGTTAAGTTCAAAGCAGGTAGCGAACTTAGCGGAAAGGTTCAATAATTTTTCTTGCTTTTTTTAAATAAGGGGGATCAAATTTTGGTCCTCCTTGTTTATTTTTGTTAGGTTGCTTTGCCATGAAGGAAATTACTGCTGAAACCAGAAAAAAACTCATTCATCACCTGTCAAATTTCGTTTTAGACAGGCGGTATAAACTTTTCCTTCAGGTGCTTTCGAACCGAACACGCTACATTACAGTTGTTCTTGAGGATATCTACCAGGCGCAGAATGCCAGCGCAGTGCTGCGCACATGCGATTGCCTGGGCGTTCAGGATATTCATATCATTGAGAATAAAAATAGGTTTACGGTCGATTCCGAGGTGGACATGGGGGCCTCTAAGTGGCTAACGCTTCATAGGTATAGCAATCAGAACGGTTCCTCAACAGAATCTCCTCAGGTAACTCTTGAGGCAATCCGTAAGCTTAAGCAGCAAAACTATCGGGTAGTAGCAACTTCACCCCATGCAAATGGGTGTTTGCTGGATGAGTTTGACGTAACCCGCGGAAAGTT
This sequence comes from uncultured Bacteroidales bacterium, assembly GCA_937926785.1. Lineage (GTDB taxonomy): Bacteria > Bacteroidota > Bacteroidia > Bacteroidales > Tenuifilaceae > Tenuifilum. The sequence goes on from CALBBQ010000010.1 coordinate 15,152, forward strand.
TGCCCTTCTGTTTGGAACAGAGCTGACAGGTTTATCTGACCTGGCCCTCAGCTCGGCCGATGAATACATTCGTATACCCATGTATGGCTTTACCGAGAGCTATAACATATCGGTTTCGGTTGCTCTTACGGTATATGAGCTAACCAAAAAAATCCGACAATCCAATATCGATTTTCATTTAACCGACGAGGAACGTGACGAGGTTCTTCTTGAGTGGCTTAGAGCCAGCATTCGGAATTCAAAACTCATTGAGCAAAGATTTTTTAACGAATTAATCGCCGGTTAGCAATTTATTAGTTTTAATTTCGTAATTTCGTATCAGATTAACCGTTAAAGAGTTGTACATGAACTGTATTCTGGTGGATGACGATGACATGTCCCGGCGTCTGGTTGAGGATTATGTTACACGAGTCGATTTTGTAAACCTGGTTCGCTCATTTTCGAATCCCATCGAAGCGTTAAGCTTCCTTCAGAGCCAGCAGGACGATATTCATCTTATTTTTTTGGATATAGAAATGCCCGAAATGAGCGGTATCGACTTTATGGAAACCGGTTCCGTGAAGCCACAGGTCATCATCATTTCATCTAAGGATAAGTATGCCCTTCAGGCGTTTGAGTATAGCGTTACCGACTACCTGCTCAAGCCCATCACATTCCCACGTTTCTTTAAAGCTGTATCGCGTGCCTATGAACGTTACAATGCCTCGCGTTCACCATTCGACGACGACCGCGAAATATTCATCAAGAAGAACAACTCGTTGGTAAGAGTTCGCTATGGCGACATACTTTGGATTGAAGCTATGGAGAACTATGTAATTATAACCACCATAAACGATAGGTTTACCATACACCTCACCATGAAATCCATCGAGAATCAGTTGCCCAACTTGAGATTTAAGCGTGTTCACCGTTCGTACATCATAAACATTGGTAAAATTGATACCATTGAGGATAACATGATAACCGTTCGTACCAACGAAGGCAGAAAATCCATTCCTATAGGAAAATCCTACCGCGATACTTTGATAAACGAACTGAATATGATAAACAACAAATAAACATTGATAATGAGTACATTGAGGCAGCAATTTCTGCAACATGTTGCCCAAACATCCGAATCGCCCCTTTTGCTTGAGGTTAGTAAAGCGCAGGGGGTTTTTCTTTTTGGGCCGAATGGTGAAAGGTATTTCGATCTGATTTCAGGCATATCGGTAAGCAATGTGGGCCATTCTAATCCTTACGTGGTGAAAGCTGTTCAACACCAGGCGGCTGATTACATGCACCTGATGGTTTATGGTGAGTATGTGCAGAAACCGCAGGTAGAGCTGGCATCGCGCTTGGTAACATTTTTACCCCAAAAACTGGATTCCGTTTACCTGGTCAATTCCGGTAGCGAAGCCGTTGAGGGTGCTTTGAAGCTTGCTAAGCGTTACACGGGTCGGTACGAAATTATAGCATTCAGAAATGCCTATCACGGAAGCACCCATGGCGCGTTTAGCGTGATGGGGTGCGAGGAACAGAAGCGGAATTTCCGTCCACTACTGCCCGAGATTCGTTTTATTGAGTTCAACAACACGAACGACCTGGAGCAAATCTCAGCTAGAACTGCTGCTGTTATCGTAGAACCGATTCAGGGTGAAGCAGGTATTCGGATACCCGATGTGGGTTATTTAAAGAAGCTGCGCGAAAAATGCACCCAGGCAGGCGCTTTGCTGATTTTTGACGAGATTCAAACGGGCATGGGCCGTACCGGAAGCATGTTTGCATTTCAGCACTTTGGGGTAATTCCGGATATTTTGCTTTTAGCCAAGGCATTTGGCGGAGGAATGCCATTGGGGGCTTTTATCTCTTCTAGTGAAATAATGCGTTCTTTAACTCACAATCCCATTCTGGGGCATATTACCACGTTTGGCGGACACCCGGTTTCCTGTGCAGCTGCCCTGGCGGCTTTAAACTATCTGGTCGACCACAAAGTGGTGGAAAATGTAAGCACGAAGGGTAAAATTTTTGTTGATATCCTCAAAAATCACCCTAAAGTAATTGGTATTCGACAAATTGGATTGATGATGGCCATAGAGCTGGGCTCGTTTGAAAGGGTTCAGGCTTTGATCAGCTTTGGGCTGAAGAACGGATTTATAGTGGACTGGTTTTTGTTCTGTAACACTGCGGTTAGGATAGCGCCACCGCTTACCATATCGGACGATGAGTGTAAGAATGCCGCTAATCTTATCTTTGAAGGCCTAAATGCAATAGCTTAATTTTATGGTACGGAGGGTGTTTTTTTTACTACTATGGGTTTGCTTATCGGGGATTCGAATCCAGGCTCAGGAAATCAATCCGCTAAAACAGGATGAACTTGCAATCAGTGAGATTTACAAGCAGATATTGGCTGAAACTTCCTACTCACGCAGGGATTCGTTAAATGCATACTTTTATAGGCTTCTCAAGGAGGTTCTGGGGAAACCGGGTTCATTTAACTACCCCTTTGATTCTATCCGAATAGGTAAACTAAAATCGGCCGATTCGAAGTTTAGGGTGTTTACCTGGAATATACCTGAACCTGGCGGGTATCATTCCTACTTTGGGTTTATGCAAGTTCGGCGTGACGATGGTTCTATAAAACTGATTGAGCTGGTTGATGGAAGGGATTCCATTAATGATCCCAAAAACGAAAGGCTAACCGCAACCCGATGGATGGCGGCACTTTACTACCAGCTTGCCGACTTTAAAACCGACGGAAGAGCAGCCTATATCCTTTTGGGGTATGATTTTAACAATCTGTTTACTTCAAAAAAAATAATCGAAGTACTTACCTTTGACGCCAATGATTACCCTATTTTCGGCTTACCTGTTTTTAATGTGGATGGCAAGTACAGCATATCGAGAGTTGTGTTTGAATTTAATGCCCGGGCGGGCATGGTATTAAAATACCTTGAGAATAGCAAGATGCTTGTATTTGACCACCTGGCGCCATCGCGCACTGAATTTACAGGCGATTTCCAGCATTATGGACCCGATGGCTCCTTTGATGGGTTTAAGCTTGAAGGTAACCGATGGGTGTATGTGCGTGATTTGGACCTGCGAAACCCACACAAAGCTAAGCCAAAACCTGTAAAAGCACCAGTCGAAATCAAAGAGCCCGGTTTTTTATATAAACCCGCTAGTACCAGGAAAAGTAAATGATTACTTAAATATTGATAAAATGAAAAAGCTAATGACATTAATCTGTTTAGCAACAGCCGGTTTTGCAATGAGTAGCTGCAAATCAGGCAAACCAAAGGATGATTTTAAGTGGCAAGTTGAACAGTTTGCCGACATCCGGATAATGCGTTACCAGATACCCGATTTTGAGAATCTAACACCACAGCAACGAGTTTTGGTGTACTACCTTAGCGAGGCCGCTAAGTGTGGGCGCGACATAATCTGGGATCAGAACTATAAACACAACCTTGCCATACGCTCCATCCTTGAGGCAATTTACAGCGGCTATGCCGGCGAACGTTCGGGTGAGCAGTGGGAACAGTTTATGGTTTACCTGAAAAGGGTTTGGTTCTCAAACGGAATTCATCATCACTACTCAAACGACAAGATTTTACCGGGATTTGGTAAAGAATACTTTGATCAGCTGGTAAGCCAAACCCCCGATTCACTTTTCCCTGCGGTATTGGGAGGTAAGCAACAGATTATCGAGAAGTATTCGCCCATCATTCTTGACCCGACAGTGGATGCCAAAAGGGTAAACCAGGAAGCAGGAGTTGATATGATTGCTCAGTCGGCTTGCAACTACTACGAAGGGGTTACCCAGGCCGAAGCCGAGAAGTTCTATGCATCTATGATAAATCCCAATGATTCGACCCCAATATCCTATGGATTAAATTCCAAGCTGGTTAAGGAAAATGGAAAGATCACCGAAAAGGTTTGGCGAACTGGAGGAATGTATAGCCCTGCAATAGAGAAGATTGTTTACTGGCTCGAGAAAGCAGCCACAGTGGCTGAGAATGAGCATCAGCGTAGCGTTATAGAGAAGCTCATTGAGTACTACAAAACTGGTGATTTGCGTAAGTTTGATGAGTATAACATTCTTTGGGTTAATGACCTGCAATCAAGGGTCGATTTTGTGAATGGTTTTATTGAGAACTATGGCGATCCGCTTGGTTATAAGGCAAGCTGGGAGGCTGTGGTAAACTTTCGTAACGAGGAGGCCACCCGTCGTACGCAGGTTATCAGTGCGAATGCGCAGTGGTTCGAAGACCATTCGCCAATCGACGACCAGTTCAAGAAGAAAGAGGTTAAGGGCGTTACCGCAAAGGTTATTACCGTGGCCCAGCTGGGTGGCGATTGCTACCCATCAACCCCCATTGGAATTAATCTGCCCAATGCCGATTGGATTCGTAAAGTTCATGGTTCAAAATCGGTAACCATGGATAACATCACCTATGCCTACGATCAGGCAGCCCTCGGAAATGGGTTTCTGGAAGAATTTGCCTGGTCGAACGATGAAATTGAGCTGAACAAGAAGTATGGTTACCTGGCCAGCAGCTTGCATACCGACCTACACGAATGCCTTGGCCATGGATCGGGCCAGCTGGCCGAAGGGGTAAAAGGCGATGAGCTTAAGAATTACGGTTCACCGCTTGAGGAAACCCGTGCCGATTTGTTTGCCCTGTACTACGTAGGTGACCCTAAGCTGGTGGAGCTGGGACTAATCCCTAATCTCGATGTAGCAAAAGTTCAGTATTCCAACTACATTCGTAATGGGCTGATGACTCAGCTCACGCGTGTTGAGCTTGGCAAGAACATTGAACAGGCTCACATGCGAAATCGCCAGCTCATAGCCAAATGGTGCTTTGAGAAGGGCCAGGCCGACAATGTAATTGAGCGCAAGGAGCGCGATGGCAAAGTTTACTTTGTAGTTAACGATTACGAAAAACTTCGTCAACTTTTCGGTCAGCTGCTTAAAGAGGTGCAGCGTATCAAATCAACCGGCGATTTTGAGGCCGGAAAGGCTTTAGTTGAGGGCTATGCCGTAAAGGTTGATTACGACCTACACAAGCAGGTGCTTGAGCGTTTTGCAAAGCTCAACATTGCACCCTACGGAGGTTTCATTAACCCAACGATTGTTCCCGTGCTAACTGGCGATAGCGTTGTGGATGCCCGGGTTGAGTACCCCGATAGCTATGTTGACCAAATGATGGAGTATTCCAAAAAGTATTCATACCTCCCCATTTTTAACTAATTCCAATACGATGGTTCACAAAGCCGGGAAAAACATCCCGGCTTTGTGTCATTTTAGAAATCAATTTTATACTTTTACATTTACTGAATGTTAAAACGTAAAAATGGACCAGCTTAAACAAATAGCCAGTAAAATAGCGGTTTACATTGTTGATTACAGCATTGAATGGACTAATACTCTGTTGAACGGAATTGATGTGGACGAGCCCGTTATTAAAAAATCCTTTTCCAACGGCGAGCAATTCATCGACTTTTTAAATAAGACAAAGTTGAACAAACGCCTAACCCACATCGCCCTCATTGGATACACTTTTTACGACGAAAAAAATAATACTCTGATGAATGGTATGGAGATATTGGAGTCGATGAAAAAAATCAAACCACACATAAATGCCATAATGCTTGCAAATCACGATGAGCAGGAGTATGGGGGGTATGTCAAGAAAATGGGTGCGGTAGCTGTAATCAGTAAGGATGAAAACACCATAATGAGGGTGAATAATCAAATTCTCATACTCAGCAGCATGCAGTCGGTTGGCCGGTGCAAAAAGGATTTGAAAGTTTCATTGGTGCTGTGGGCTGTTTCAGTCATTCTTTTCCTTGCCTGGCTCATATTCTCTTAGCAGTTAGCTGTAGTCGACACTGTCAAAATTGCATGCGTGTTGTCGTAATGGCACAATAAGTATTTGACTGTATTTAGAATAACATGCAGATAATCAGTTCGATAGTTATTTATTGCCTGTAACATGCAGGCAAGGCTTAACGGTGGCACTGCAATTGAATGTAACGGATGGATTATTGTAACATGTTATGTTGAACTTTTAAAAATGTAAAACGATGCAAACCGGAAAAATTGGTGTAACTACGGAGAACATTTTTCCCATCATCAAGAAATTTTTATATTCCGACCACGAGATATTTCTGCGGGAGCTCATTTCTAATGCCATTGATGCTACCCAAAAATTAAAGACCCTCGCCTCTGTGGGCGATTTCAAAGGGGAACTTGGCGACCTGACAGTCAGGGTTAAGGTTGATAAAAAGGCCGGTACCCTAACCATTTCCGATAGTGGGGTGGGAATGACAGCCGAGGAGATTGAACGTTACATCAACCAGATTGCTTTTTCTGGAGCCGAGGAGTTTCTTGAGAAGTATAAGGCACAGGCTAACGGAATAATTGGGCATTTCGGGCTTGGCTTCTACTCGTCGTTTATGGTTAGCGACAGGGTTGAAATTATAACCCGTTCGTGGCAGGATGGTGCCAAAGCGGTGAAGTGGAGCTGTGATGGTACACCCGAATATGAAATAGAGGATGCCGAGCGCGATGCTCGCGGAACCGACATAGTGCTGCACATTAGCGACGATTCCAAGGAGTTTCTGGAAGAGCCCCGAATTGAGGAGTTGCTTCGCAAGTACTGTCGTTTCCTGCCCATCCCCATTGCCTTCGGAACCGAGAAGGAGTGGAAGGATGGCAAGGAAGTCGATACCGGGAAGGACAGGATTATTAACGATACTAATCCTCTTTGGACTCGCAAGCCTGCTGAGCTTAAGGATGAAGATTACCAGAAGTTCTACCGAGAACTGTACCCCGCCCAGGAAGAACCGCTTTTCTACATTCATCTGAACGTAGATTATCCCTTCAATTTAACGGGTATACTTTATTTCCCACGCATCAAAACCAATTTCGATATCCAGAAAAACAAAATCCAGCTCTACTGCAACCAGGTATATGTTACCGACTCGGTGGAGGGTATTGTACCTGAATTCCTGACATTGCTTCATGGCGTGATTGATTCGCCCGATATCCCGCTCAACGTATCGCGTAGCTACCTACAGAGCGATTCGAACGTGAAGAAAATTTCAACGCACATCACCAAAAAGGTTGCCGATAGGCTTCAGGAGATATTCAAGAACGACCGTGAACAGTTCGAGAAGAAGTGGGACGACCTCAAACTTTTCATCACCTTTGGCATGATTACCGATGATAAGTTTTACGAACGAGCCGAAAAGTTTGCCCTATTCAAGAATGTTGATGGCAAGTATTTCACCTTTGAGGAGTACGAAAAGCTGGTGAAGGATAGCCAAACCGATAAGAACAAGACCCTGGTTTACCTATACGCAAGCGACAAGGATGATCAGCATAGCTACATTGAGGAAGCAAGGGCTCGCGGGTACGATGTGTTACTTATGGATGGGCAGCTCGATCCGCACTTCATCAACACTCTGGAAACTAAGCTAAAGGACACCCGATTTGCCCGTGTAGATTCCGATGTAATTGATAAACTGATTGTTAAAGAGGACAGAAAGGAAGTTAGCCTACCCGTTGAAGAACAGGCCGATTTGAGAGCAGTGTTTGAGGGAGCGGTTCCATCCGACAACCACTACTGGGTTACCTTTGAGGAACTTGGCGAAAACGCCAGCCCGGTAGTCATCACCCAATCGGAATTCATGCGCCGAATGAAGGACATGGCAGCAATGAGTCCCACATCGAGTTTTTATGGCAGCATGCCCGGCAGCCGCAACCTTGTGGTAAATGTTTCCCATCCGCTTGTAAAAGCTGTTATTGAAGCCAAGAGTAAGCAGTTGGGTGATAAGCTGAATGAACTCAACGATAAAATCAAGCCCGTAAAGGCTAAGGTTGAAGAGCTGGAAAAAGCACAGAAAGGGAAAAAGGACGATGAGATACCCCAGGCCGATAAAGATGCCTTGGCCGAGGCCGAAAAAGACCTCGATAAGCTGGAAGAGGAGCGAAGCGTTGTGCTGAAGAGCTTTGGAAAGGATAACAAGCTGGTTAAGCAGCTTATCGATCTAGCCTTGCTGGCAAATAATATGCTGAAAGGTGAAGATTTAAGCCGATTTGTGAAACGTAGCATCGAACTCATTAAAGTGGAGTAAATCGTTTTTAGCCATAGTTTTTCATGCCCTGCACCCTAAGGCAGGGCTTTTTTATTCTGTAGTTACGAATGTTTTTAGCTGCCAAGGCAGGGGTAGCATATTCCAAAAATAGTTTGAACAAACGACAATTTTTTTTGTAATTTTATACAAAACCGCACCATGGAACGCGAAATTTTAAGCACCAAACGAAAAACCCTTGCCATAAATCTCGATCCCTCATTTTACGGAACAATAGCCGAAATTGGGGGTGGACAAGAGGTTGCACGTGCATTTTTTCAGGCTGGTGGGGCTTCGGGTACAATTGCCAAAACCATTTCCGCATACGATAAGGTTTTTAGCGATTACCTCTACAGCGATGGCGATGCAGGGCGTTATGTTTGCCTGAAAAGGCTACAGCAAATGCTTCGGGCAGAATTCGATGAACTTACAGAAGTATTGGGTGCAGGCAGAACAATTGATAAACGGTACTTTGTTTTTGCTAACACCGTTGAAACATTGAACTTCAGAAAGGATAATCAGGGGCATGGGTGGCTAGGGGTAAGGTTTGAGCTAACTAAACCCGGTGAGCCCAACGAGGTGGTCATTCATGTTCGACTGAACGAGAACGATGGCCTTTTACAGCAGTACACCCTTGGTACGCTCGGCGTAAATCTGATTTATGCATGCTTTTACTTTTCAAATAATCCAACCCTTTTCCTGCAGTCGCTAATGGATAACCTATCGGCCGATCGGGTTGAAATCACCATGGCACGCATGAGTGGACCCGATTTAAGCTACGTGGATAACCGGCTGCTGGGTGTTCAGCTTGTTAAAAATGGGATGACCCCCGCCATTTTTTTCGATAGGCACGGGAATGTTCAGGAGCCGGGTGACATGCTCTATAAAAATAACGCCTTGGTGCTTCGGGGCCGCTTCAGGCCAATTACCTATGTGGGGTTCGATATCCTTAAGACATCGTACGCGCATTTTAAAAAGAATGCGCTCTTTAACCCGCAAAACACCCTTCAGATTTGCGAGATTACACTAAATAACCTTATGGAAGAGGGAGAGCTGAAGGAACGCGATTTTTTAGACAGGGTTGACCTGCTTAACGGTATGGGACAAAATGTTTTGATATCAAACTTCAAAGAGTTCTACAAGCTGGTGGAGTATTTTGGGCGGTTTAAGCATAAGACCCTGCGAATTGTTATGGGAATTCCCACGTTTGTGCGGGTGCTCGATAAATCCTACTACGCTAATCTTCCCGGAGGGCTACTTGAGGCTGTAGGAAAAATGTTTCCTGCTCGCACCAAGTTTTACGTTTATCCAGCTTTGGATCGTAGAACTGGTAAAGTAATGACAATAAACGATTTGCAGCTTCCCGATGATGTGATGCATATCTATTTGTACCTAAAACAAAACGATCTGATTGTAAGCCTTAGCAGCGTTAAGGAGGAGTGGCTTAAAATCAATTCCGATGAGGTTCTAGATCTCATACAGCACGATAACCCACAGTGGGAATCTATGGTTCCCAAGTATGTGGTAAAAACCATTAAACAGAAAAAGCTCTTTGGATACCCTGGCTGAAAGCTAGGTCAAAATTCCACGGGTGATTGAACTTTAGGTTAGTTTTAATGTTGGTTAATGCAAAAATTGTTTAGTATGGAAAATTCCTTGGGCAACATCGACCCCAAAACTATCGAAGCACTCTACAAGTCATGGAAAAGCAACCCTAACTCTGTTGATGAAGGGTGGCAGAAGTTTTTTCTAGGTTTCGATTTAGCTGTTTCCGACACTGTAAGGGTTTCGGAGTGCATTTCCGATTTGGAGTTTAAGGTGATGAAGCTTATAGAAGCCTACCGCATGAGAGGGCACCTGTTTACCAAAACTAATCCCGTACGAGCTCGTCGGAAACACACCCCAACGCTTGATATCGAGAACTTTGGGCTTACGGCTGATATGCTCGATATGCCTTTTAAGGCTGGTGAACTCATTGGCTTGCCGGGTGCAACCTTATCGGAGATTATTGACCGGTTAAACCAGATATACTGCAAGAGCATTGGGGTTGAGTACATGTACCTGCGCGAACCGCAACTGGTGGATTGGATTCAGGATAGGGTAGAGGACTCACTGAACCGAACCACTTTTACACCTGAACAGCAAAAGCATATCCTATACCATCTTACGGCGGCTGTGGGCTTTGAGCAGTTTATCCACCGAAAGTTCGTGGGGCAAAAGCGTTTCTCGCTCGAAGGATTGGAGGCACTAATCCCAGCATTAGATGCAACCGTTGAGCATGGCGCTGAGTTAGGTGTAAAGGAGTTTATCATAGGGATGGCCCACCGTGGTAGGCTAAACGTGATAACCAACATCATGCGAAAACCTTACGAGGAGATTTTTGCCGAGTTCATCGGCGAGGCCTATGACGACGACTCAACCCTTGGCGATGTGAAGTACCACCTGGGATATAGCAATACGATAGAAACCGATAAAGGCAAATCGGTAAGGTTGCACTTGGCACCCAACCCCTCGCACCTCGAAACCGTAGGGCCTGTGGCCGAGGGAATTGCTCGTGCCAGAATTGATGATGCTTACAACGGCGATGCGAAAAACTTGATCCCAATCATAATTCATGGCGATGCTGCAGTGGCAGCGCAGGGAGTTGTGTATGAAACCATTCAGATGTCTCGTTTGAATGGCTATGGCACCGGAGGAACAATACACATTGTGCTCAACAACCAGGTGGGTTTTACCACCAACTATACCGATGCCCGAAGTAGCACCTACTCAACCGATGTGGCTAAGGTTACCCTTTCGCCCGTTTTTCATGTTAATGCCGATGATCCCGAGGCGCTACTTCATGTGATTAGGCTAGCAGTTGAGTTTCGCCAAACCTTTCATCGCGATGTGTTTATCGATTTGCTGGGGTACCGTAAGTATGGCCATAACGAGGGTGATGAACCCCGCTTTACCCAGCCAATGCTTTACGATTTGATAGCCAAACATCCCAACGTTCGCGACATTTATACCCAGCAACTAGTAAATGCAGGGGTAATCTCAGCAAATGAGGCACAAGAAATACGTAAGGATTATGATAATTTGCTTGAGGAACGCTTTGGAGTAGCCCAGAAAAATCCTAAAATCAAAATCGGTCGGTTTTTGCCTGAAAAATGGAAGGGATATCGGTTTTCAACCGGAGCAGATTTTGATACATCGCCCCCAACAGGGGTTGATCGAGAGGTTATTGACCGCATTGCCAATGTTCTCATCCATAAACCTCATGGGATTGAACTTTTTAAAAAGTTAGTGAAAATCATAGATGAGCGTCGCGATAGCTATACCCAGCAAAAGGTTGACTGGGCCATGGCTGAACTTTTAGCATATGGAACCCTTTTAGCCGAAGGGCATCCGGTTCGTATTAGTGGCCAGGATTCCGAAAGGGGAACCTTCTCGCACCGGCATGCCGTTTATTCCATCCAAGGGAGCGAGGATAAGTACATACCGTTGCAACATTTGAACGAAGCGAAAGCCAAATTTTCAGTTTTCAACAGCCTTCTCTCTGAGTACGGAGTGCTTGGTTTTGAATATGGCTATTCCGTTGCTCTACCCGAAGGGTTGACCATTTGGGAAGCCCAATTCGGCGATTTTCACAATGTTGCACAGGTAATTGTTGACCAGTACATAAGTTCAGCTGAAGATAAATGGGGGTTACAGTCGGGTCTGGTTTTACTACTGCCCCATGGGTTCGAAGGTCAGGGGCCCGAGCACTCCAGCGCTCGCATTGAGCGCTTTCTAACTCTGGCTGCCCGTAACAACATGCAAATTGTTAACCCAACTACCCCTGCCAACCTTTTCCATGTTCTACGCCGTCAGCTAAAACGCGATTTCCGAACGCCACTCGTGGTTTTCACCCCTAAGAGCATTTTACGGCACCCGAAAAATATCTCAACCATACAGGAACTCGAATCAGGATATTTCCAAGAAGTGATTGATGATAACCATGTTGATGAGAGTGCTGTATCGCGAGTAGTCCTTTGTAGCGGTAAGGTTTACTACGACCTGCTCCAACGCAAGGAGGAGCTTGATGTGAATGATATTGCCCTGGTACGGGTGGAGCAGCTTTACCCGTTCCCTCTTCAGCAGATCGAAAACATACTTAACAGGTATCCGAATGCCCGAAAGTGGCTTTGGGTTCAGGAGGAGCCGCAAAATATGGGTGCTTGGAATTTCATTAAGGACCGAATAGCTAAAGTACCCCTTGAGGTGGTTTCGAGGATGCCTAGCGGCAGTCCGGCTGTTGGTCTGAGCAAAATTCATGCGATGGAACAGACCGAAATTGTAAACAAAGTTTTTCGACCGTGCACCTGTGCCCTTAAAAACAAGTATTGCGGGCTACAGTGCGAGGAGGGCTCCAAGCGCTTTGACAGACGCAACCAGTACGAGTATTTTGAAAATAAGTGATGTAACAACTGAAAATAACCATGTTGATAGATGTAAAAATTCCCTCACCCGGGGAGTCAATTACCGAGGTAGAACTTACGCGCTGGCTTGTGACCGATGGCGATAACGTTGAAAAAGACCAAGAAATAGCCGAGGTAGAGTCAGAAAAAGCCACCTTACCCATTATTGCTCCTGAATCCGGTAAAATTTCGTTGCTTGTTAGCCAGGGTGCCATGGTAAAGGTTAACGAGGTTTGCTGCAGGATTGATACCTCATTTGTAGGACAGCCGATTACCCAGAAATCTGTTTCTAAAGAGGCAAGCGCTTTTGAACCACAAACTGAAGTTGATAGACCTAAAAATGCAGAAAAGCTTGCAGCTATTCCTTCCCCCAACGATGAGGCTACTCAAAAAGTTAAGGTTACACCGTTGGCGCGTGAGCTTATGCAGGAGTACAACCTCAGTATCGAAGATGTTTTAAATGGATTGAGGCGTATTACGGCAAGCGATGTAAAGATGGTTATGAACACTCCTGAAAAGACTGACCATGCTGTTGAGGTTTCAGCTCCTCTTTTTTCAGGCGAACGCACCGAGGATCGTTCTCGCATGTCGCAGCTACGCAAGAAGGTGAGTGAACGGTTGGTTACAGCTAAGAATGCCACTGCCATGCTTACCACCTTTAATGAGGTGGATATGAGCAAGGTTCAGGAGATTAGGACGAAATACCAAAAAGATTTCCAGGAAAAGTATGGCGTTAAGCTGGGGCTGATGTCGTTTTTTGTTCGCGCTGCCGTTGAAGCCCTAAAGCTTCATCCCATGACTAACTCCTTTATCGATGGCGACGATATTGTAACACCAAACTATATCGATATGGGCATAGCGGTTCAAACCCCGAAAGGGTTAATGGTTCCCGTGCTTCGCAATGCTCACACCATGGGGTTTGCCGAAATAGAGAAAGAGATTTTACGGCTGGCAAACAAGGCTCGCGAGGGCCGCATTACCCTTGATGAGCTGAATGGTGGAACTTTCACCATTACAAATGGAGGAATTTTTGGATCAATGCTTTCCACACCTATTCTCAATTATCCTCAATCCGCAATACTTGGAATGCATAACATTGTTGAGAGGCCTGTTGCCGTGAACGGCAAAGTGGAGGTGCGTCCCATCATGTATGTTGCCCTATCCTATGATCACCGTATTATTGATGGAAAGGATTCGGCAGCATTTCTCATGGATATCAAGCGGATGATTGAGAGTCCTGAAAAGTTGCTTTTCGGGGGTGACGATCCGGTAAAAAAGCTAATTGGGTTGTAAAACGAAGAGCGGCTTACCTTAAGCCGCTCTCATTTTTTTGACTACTAGAACTCACCGTCTTCAAACGCAAGCTTCATAATCTTGTAAACCCGACCCTCGCTATCTTTGACAGGAATATAGGTTTCGAGGAAGTGATAAGTTTTACCTTTCCAGGTAATGGATGACTTAACTTTTTTACTAATACCGGCTTTAAGGTTATCCCAGAATGTTCCGTACTCCTTCTTCTGCACGTCGGATAGCTCAAGGTTATCGCTATGGTGGCTTCCAACTATTTGTTCGCGCGGAACACCAATAAGCTGGATAAAGGAGTCGTTTACATTAATGATGTTACCATTCAAATCATATTCAATAACATAGGCAGAGCTATGTATTGACCTGATAAACTCCTCTATTTCGGCCGATTTACGCTCAACCTCCTCTTGTGTGGCCTGGAGCTCCTCCATGTTCTGTCGCATCTCTTCTTCCTGTGCTTTCATTTCCTCAGCCTGCATTTGCGACTGCTCCAGTAACATCTTAGTGCGGGCGTTGATCTTCACAGAGAGTATGGTTGAAGCTATGCTTTCGGCTATCTTCTCAATGAACTCTATCTCGTGCTTTTCAAGCACCTTGAACGAGGCCATTTCAATAACCCCAAGCACTTCGTCTTCATGTTTCAGAGGCACAAGTATTACACAGCGGGGGTTGGCATCGCCTAAACCCGACGTAATATTTACGTAATCGTCGGGAACATCGGTCATGAAAATGGTCTCCTTTTCCATGGCGCAAGCGCCAACAAGGCCTTCGCCTTTTTCGATATGTTTGGTCAGATACTTCTTCCTATCCCAGGCGAAAGCCGATACCAGTTCAAAGTATTGGTTTGTCTTATCCTCATCGTTCCAAAGGAATATCCCGCCCTGGTTTGCCCCAACATACTTAACCAGCGCAGCTATAACGCTGTCGCACAGCTTCTGCAGATCATTATTATTCTGACGGAGTATCTCGCCAAACTTTGCATAGCCCTCATTTGCCCATGATCGTTTCTGATCTTCTACCTTTCGTTTTTCTTCTTCCTCGGCTGCTTTTTTCAAGCTATCGCGCATGTGAATGAGCGACTTGCCGAGTACATCCTTATCGCTGAGCAGCTCCAGGAAGGTAGTGTAGTTTCCTTTACCAATTTCGTTGGCAAAAGTGGTTTTATGTCCTATTCCTTCGATGGTTGTATTTAGGGCAAGAGCCATTTCTTCAATCTCATCGCCGGTATTCAGCTCAACTTTCAGCTCGTCCGAAACCTCGCCCTTTGCCATGCGCTTCAGAATATCGGTGATTCGTTTTATTGGTTTGGTAAGGTTATCGGATACTACGAGTAGTACAATAACAATGATTAGTAAACCAGCAAGGCTAACTCCTAAAGATACGTAGAGCGTTTTTTTTGCACTTGCTGTAATTACATCGATTGGAGCAGAAAGGGCTAATGCCCAGGGCGATTTAATCTTTCCGGCATATATTGGTGAGTAGCATACCAAATGCTGCTTACCTTGCTCATCGGTTTTTATATAGTAAAACTCTTCGCCTTTTGAAACCCTTTCGGTTATCTGTTCTTTTTCGTTTTCCTCTTTAAAGGCATCGGCAACCTTTTTGTAAATGAAATCCTTGCTGGGATGTGCGGCAATAATGCCTTCATTAGAAATCAGAAAAGCATAGCTTCCCTTTACGGGTTTAATCTTAGCCACCATTTCCTGAAGGCTTTCAAGGCTTACATCGCTGGCAACAATTCCGGAGAAGGTATTATTCACGTAAACGGGTGAATAGTAGGTGATCATCAGCTTAACGTCTGCTTTTCCTTTGGTAACCTGATCCACGTAGGGCTCCCATATCGCTTCAACACCTAAAGCCTTGTATTTTCCATAGATAGGAGGGTCGCCGTTCATGCTACGCTCATCGTACAGCCATTTGATTTGGCTACCCTCGCGCCAGGTTGTTATTACAAACCTTCCGTAATCCTTATCGTAGCCGGGAACAAACGATTTGTACTCCCAGCTATCCCACAATGAGTATATATCCGGGTTTTCTCGCAGAACAGGGATGTACATATCCAGGAAAAGCTTTTTCCATTGCTCCTGTGGTAAATTCTTGTAAACGGTGAATGCCTGGGAAAGCGTTCGAACAATAGCGAGTTCTTTTTCAAAAATCGCACTTACTTCCTTTGCTGAAAGTTTGGCTGTTAGCCTTGTTTTTTCTATGGCATCGTTAAAGATGTTTAATCTGGATTGCAGGAGTATATATCCCACAGAGGCAACATACAGAATTGCAGTTACAGTTAAAATGTACAGCAGTATTTTCTGCCTGATTTTTAACTTACGCTTCATAGGTTGATTTTTTTTTTGATAAACATATATCATTTTTGATAAAATTGCAATTGCTGAGTTTAAATATGTTAGGTTAAACCATGTTTTTTTTAGGGAGTCATAGAGTAAACCTAAACCTATTAGCAGTATGAAACCAATGTTCCGAAAACCTCAATTGCTGATATTAGCCTTAATAATGCTCGGCATGAACAGCATTGCGCAGCAGTACAAGTATGAGACCGTGCCTAACGATCCTATGGGAGTTAGGATTTATACGCTCAGCAATGGGCTTAAAGTGTACATGTCGGTTGTAAAGGATGAGCCACGTATTCAAACGTATGTGGCGGTAAGGGTTGGAAGCAAAAACGATCCCAAAGAAACCACCGGCCTTGCCCACTACTTTGAACATATGATGTTTAAGGGTACTCCTGATTTTGGTACTCTAGACTGGGAAAAAGAACGGGTACTAATTGACAGGATTGAAAACCTTTTTGAGATTTACCGCTCCGAAACCGATTCGCTGAAGCGTGCGGCCATTTATCATCAAATTGACAGCCTCTCCTATGAGGCATCAAAGCTGGCCATTCCAAATGAATACGATAAGCTGATGACAGCAATTGGTTCAACCGGAACCAATGCTGGGACCTCCAATGACTATACTGTGTACATGGAAAATATTCCTAGCAACCAGTTGGAGAACTGGGCAATGGTTCAAGCCAATCGTTTTAGCCATCCGGTGTTGAGGCTGTTCCATACCGAGTTGGAAACCGTATACGAAGAGAAGAACATGTCGCTCACTAACGACAGTCGTAAGCTAAGTGAGACCCTCATGAAGGGGCTCTTCCCTAATCATCCGTACGGACAGCAAACCACCCTGGGCGAAGCTGAACACCTGAAAAACCCATCGATGAAAAACATCCGTGAGTTCTTTGATAAATACTATGTGCCTAATAACATGGCCGTTATACTTGCCGGCGATTTTAATCCCGACGAAGCCATCAAAGTGGTGGACAAGTATTTTAGCGCTCTTCAGCCCAAACAGCTACCCGAATTTAAGATTATCCCTGAAGAACCCATTACTCAACCCAGGTCATACGATGTTGTAGGGTTGGAAGCCGAAAGCGTTGTAATTGGATATCGTTTTGCCGGAGCTAAATCCGATGATGCAGACATGCTTAGTCTCATAAACTCAATTTTGTACAACGGGAAAGCCGGTCTGATTGACCTGAACATCAACAAGAAGCTTCTTGCCCTAAACGCGTTTGCTGCTAACCGAATAATGACAGATTATTCCATCCTTCAACTTTCCGGTAGGAATAAAAAAGGACAAACCCTGGAGGAAGTTCGGGATTTACTGCTAAATCAGGTTGAATTGCTGAAAAGGGGCGAGTTTCCCGAATGGATGCTTGATGCTGCCATAAACAGCTACAAGTTAGCAAGAATGAATGCCATTGAATCGGCTCCCTCCCGAGCTCGGTTAATGATGAATTCTTTCTTAAATGGAATTAGTTGGGCTGATATTGTGAATAGCAACCAAAGGCTAATGACTATAACCAAAGAACAGATTGTTAAGTTTGCCAACGACAATTTGGGCGACAACTACGTGGTGGTTTATAAACGCCAGGGTAAACCCCAGGATGTGGCAAAGGTGGCCAAACCGCCTATTACTCCTATTCACATAAACAGGGATGTGGAATCGGATTTCCTCAAAAAAGTGAAGGAAACCAAGGTAACACCTGTTGATCCCGTATTTATTGACTACAATAAGGATATCACTAAACTAAAATTTAATAAGAATTTAGAGGTTCTCTACAAACAAAATATTGAGAATGGCACTTTCAGGTTGGTTTACTATTACCCCTTTGGCAGAACGAGCAACCCACTATGGGCACACGCTGCCGATTACATTCAGCTTTTAGGCACATCCAAAATGAGTGCCGAGCAGATTGGCCAGGAATTCTACCGCTTGGCATGCACATTTGGCATATCGGTAAACGATGAGGATATTTTGGTAAGTCTATCCGGCCTAAGTGAAAATGCCCCCCGGGCAATATCCTTGATGGAATCGTTGCTTACCGACTGCCAGCCCGATGAAAAGGCTTTAAAAGCATACGTCGCAAATCAGCTAAAAGCGCGCAACGACGCTAAAAAAAACCAATCGGCAGTGTTCAATGCCTTAGTCAGCTTTGCTACCTATGGTGAGAATAATCCCCAAAGGTTTATCCTTAGCGAAAATGAGCTTAATAGCCTAAAACCAGAACAGATTACTGATTTGATTAAGGGTTTAAACTCCTACCGGCATACCATACTTTACTATGGACCTTTAACGTCAAAGGAACTTCTGAAAACTTTAGCCCAGGAGCACCGCACACCCAAAAAGTTCAACGCCACACCTGTTAACCGTAAATTTGAGCCCCTTGCAACCGAAAGCAACAGGGTAGTATTTGCTCACTACGAGGCAAAGCAGTCGTATCTGCAAACGGTGAGCAAAGGAACAAAGTACGATAACAGCTTATACCCGATTGTCACCTTGTATAACGAGTATTTTGGTGGTGGCATGAATGCCATTGTATTCCAGGAGATGAGGGAAAAACGAGGACTAGCCTATAACTCACGTTCAAGCTACATGTTACCAAGAAACCCTGACGAATACTTTATCAACATGAGTTTCATTGCAACTCAAAACGACAAGGTGGTGGATGCTTTCAACGCTTTCAATGAACTTTTTAACGAAATGCCCATAAATCCTATAGGTTTTAACCTGGCAAAGGAGGCGTTAATCTCTGACATAAGAAATCGAAGGATTCGTAACATGCAGGCACTTTTTAACTACATGAATGCAAAACGAATGGGATGGAATGAGGACATTCGTAGAAAATTATACACACAAATTCCGGTTTACACGCTTGATGACGTGAAAAAATTTCAGGAACAGTATGTTAAAGGAAAACCAAAGACATACATTATTCTTGGCCGGGAAGCCGACATGAATTTCCAGGAGCTCGAAAGGCTGTATGGGCCGGTAACCAAGGTAACCCTAGAGGATATATTTGGGTACTAATAACTGGAAAGGCCAACCCTCCAAACGGTTGGCTTTTTTAAAATTCTAATGTTCATGCTTATGAAAAAGTTAGTTCCGGTTTTGGGGTTTATAACTTCTGCTGTTATTCTTTTCGCACAGGATAGAATGACGGGCTTAAACTTTGCCACCCGTTCCGAGGTTATAGCCCAGCACGGTATGGCCTGCACCAGTCAACCCCTTGCCACACAGGTTGCCATAGATATTCTGAAACAAGGTGGAACAGCAGTTGATGCTGCTATTGCAGCAAATGCCATGTTAGGACTAGTGGAACCAACCGGTTGCGGTGTTGGCGGCGATCTGTTTGCCATGGTTTGGGATGCCAAAACAAAAAAGTTGTATGGACTTAATGCTAGCGGTCGGTCGCCCAAAGCGTTAACGCTTGATTACTTTAAGGTTAATGGGTTGAACCGTATCCCTGCCTACGGCCCTTTACCTGTTTCGGTTCCCGGTTGTGTGGATGGCTGGTTTGAATTGCATAAAAAGTTTGGCCGATTACCGATGAAACAAATTCTTAGCCCGGCTATTACCTATGCACGCGAAGGGTTTCCTGTTTCGGAGCTAATTGCTTTTTACTGGCAGCGAAATGCTCAGCGGTTAAAGCAGTACGAAGGGTTTACCGAAGTTTTTATGCCCAATGGCAAAGCGCCAGCGAAAGGCGAAATATTCCGAAACCCCTATCTTGCAAATACCTATGAGCTGATAGCTAATAAGGGACGCGATGAGTTTTACAAGGGTTCAATTGCTCGAACCATTCATGAGTACATGGAGCGAAATGGTGGATTTTTAAGCTATGACGATTTGGCTTCGCACAGCTCGGAATGGGCTGAACCGGTATCCTCATCCTATCGAGGTTATGATGTATGGGAATTGCCTCCTAATGGGCAAGGCATTGCTACCCTTCAAATCCTCAACATACTGGAGCAATTCGATATCAAATCGATGGGGTTTGGAAGTGCCGAATACATGCACCTTTTCATCGAAGCAAAAAAGCTGGCATTTGAGGACCGCGCGCGTTACTACACCGATCCTGATTTTATAAAGATTCCCTATTCAAAGCTAATTTCTAAAGAGTACGCAAGGGAGAGAGCTAAGCTCATCGATCTAAACCGGGCTGCTCGTTCATACGAGCCTGGTAGTTTAGGCAATGGAAATACCATCTACCTCACAGTTGCCGATAAGGATGGCAATATGGTTTCACTCATTCAAAGTAACTACCGTGGAATGGGTTCGGGAATGACACCTCCCGGGCTGGGCTTTGTACTTCAGGATAGGGGCGAACTTTTTAGCCTTGAAGAGGGGCATCCAAATGTGTATGCTCCTGGGAAAAGGCCTTTTCATACCATCATCCCTGGTTTCATTACTAAAAACGGGATTCCTTGGGTTAGCTTTGGAGTTATGGGTGGGGGGATGCAACCCCAGGGACATGCACAAATCATTGTTAACCTGATTGATTTTGGAATGAATCTACAGGAAGCAGGCGATGCACCCCGTATTCAACACGAAGGTAGTTCAGAGCCAACAGGCGAACGTATGACCGATGGCGGATCTGTTTACCTGGAATCGGGGTTCGATTACCGGGAAATCCGGAAACTTTTGGAAAAAGGGCATAAGATTGGTTATAGCCTCGATGGGTATGGTGGTTACCAGGCAATTATGTTCGATGCAAGGAATGGCGTTTACATCGGAGCTTCAGAGTCGCGCAAGGATGGTCAAGCGGCTGGATATTAACAAAAAAAGGGCGTTCAATCGCCCTTTTTAAATTTTAAAGTTTAGGTTACCGGTGGATAATTGGGTCAGGTTTTCCATCGGGATCGTTCAAAACATAACCATCTGTTTTGGGTGCACCCAGTAGTACCACACCGCATGCATGAGGTGATGCCATGGATGTTCCGCTTAGGGTTGCATAGGTTCCACCCTTATACGTTGAGTAAATGCTCACACCCGGTGCGCAATAGTCAATCGGAGGGTTACCATAGTTGGAGAACGAGGCAAACTTATCGAGGTTATCCATGGCCGAAATCGTGTAGATGTATGTGCCGTTAACTCTTGCAGGAGAGCTGAGGTTTGCATCGGTACTTTCGTTACCTGCTGCCAGGCAGAACTTTATTCCTTTGTTTGAAGCGGCTAGTACAGCATCGTCTAAAGCCTGATAAACAGGACCTCCGAGACTCATGTTGGCTGCATCGCCTGCTACACCGGCACTAGCTACGTAGTTAACTCCGGATATAATCACAGAGTATGCTCCGCTACCACGCCTGTCCAGCACCTTCACTGCAACTACAGGGGCCCCGGCTGCCACACCAACAACGCCAATATCGTTGTTTTTTGCAGCAATTGTTCCTGCAACATGTGAGCCATGTCCATTATCATCATCAGCACTTTTTGTTCTGGGAACAAAGGTCTTGCTGAGCGCAGTGTTAACGTTAAGGTCGGGGTGGTCAAGGTCAATTCCGGTATCGATAACCCATGCCTTTGCAGTACCTGTGTAATTTACGTATCCACCAACTCGGGTTATACCCCAGGGTACCGTTTGTCCTTTATTGGCTTCGCTTGCTGTTTCAATCTTGTAATTAAGTACTACCCATCTGTCGGGTTCAATGTAGGCAACTCTTTTATCTTTGTAAAGCGCATTAACCTGAAGTTCACTTAGCTCTGCAGCAAAACCTGAAATGGCTGCTCCATAAACCTGCTCAATTTGCTTTGCAGGAATTCCAAAGTCGCTCAGGAAAGCAGCAGCATTTTTTTGTGCCTGAATTTGACTTTCCTCATAAGGCATGTTTATTGCTGCCTTATATGTGTCAGGTTTAAAAACTACAATAAACTTACCAGGAATGATATCACCATTCTTCATTAGCTGTTCATCATTCACAACATATGAATCTTCGTAAATCTCCTCTTTCTGGCACGAAACCAGTAATAGCAATCCTGCTGATAGGATTAAAGCAATTTTTCTCATGAGAATTAGGTTTTAGGTTAGCATGTGCAATTTATTTTGTTAAAAACCGAAAGTCAATTTTTAGGATGATTAAAATGAAAATTGTTAATACCTTTACTTCTAAGTTTTTAGGTCTTTATGTTCAATTTTTCCATTTCATCCAATTTTATTTTGGTTCAATGCTTTTTTAAAGGATTTTTGTTTCAAAGAAATCAACTCTTTTTTTTTTCTATGAGAAGTATATTTTTTCTGGTTTGCGGATTGCTTGTTGCTCAACTTCATGTAAATGCGCAAAAGCTTACTCAAACCATACGGGGAGAGGTAACCGATAAAAATTCGGGTATAGCCCTAACAGGTGCCACGGTTGTCCTATTAAGCTCTGAGCCCCTGCTAGGAACAGTTACCGACGAGCATGGTAAGTATCGTTTTGTCGATGTGCCCATAGGTAGGGTAAGCCTTAAGGTTACCTATGTGGGTTATGCCGAGGTAGTTCTTACCAATCTGGTTCTAACTACCGGAAAGGAGCTTGTGGTAAATATCCAGCTCGAAGAACTGGCAATTCCTGTTGAGGCAGTTGTGGTTAAGGCTGAATCGCAAAAGGAAAAGCCTGTTAACCGTTTTTCGTTGGTAAGCGCCCGAAGTTTCACCGTTGAGGAAACCGAGCGCTATGCCGGCAGCCGGGCTGATGTAGCCCGGATGGCTGCCAACTATGCCGGTGTGTTGGGTGTCGATGATTCGCGTAACGATATCATCATAAGGGGCAATAGCCCTATGGGTTTACTCTGGAGGTTGGAGGGGGTTGATATACCCAATCCAAACCATTGGGGGGCTACCGGTACTACCGGCGGTCCGGTTTGCATGCTAAACAACAACCTTTTGGAAAATTCCGATTTTATAACCGGAGCATTCTCAGCCGAGTATGGTAATGCCATATCGGGTGCGTTTGATTTACGAATGCGAAGCGGAAATAACGAGAAGTATGAATTTTTAGGGCAGGTAGGTTTTAATGGATTCGAGTTTGGAGCCGAAGGTCCGTTATCGAAACAAAAAGGTTCATCGTTTCTGGTAAATTACCGATATTCAACCCTTGGGGTTTTTGATATGCTGGGTATGGATTTAGGAACAGTGGGCGTGCCCTACTACCAGGATTTATCGTTTAAGGTAAATTTCCCAAGAACAAAGCTTGGCAAATTTTCTATCTTCGGCTTGGGGGGCCTAAGCGATATCCAGATTTGGGATAGCCGTCGCGATACCCTAAAGGATAAGGTTGACTTTTATGGTGGCGAAGGGTTCGACCTTACCAACGGTTCAAATATGGGAGTGGTAGGGTTAAATCATACCTATAATATTAACCAAACCACTTCAAGTAGGCTGTCCCTGGCGTTTAGCGCTCACCAGTTCGAAACGGTCCTCGATTCACTCTCTAAAGATTTTTCTCAAAAATTTCCATACTACCGTAACGATTTTATTGAACGCACAGCCTTTGCTAACTTTAGCATAAACAAGCGCTTATCGTCAAAAAGTCAGTTTAAAGCCGGTGCCATTGCCAGGCTGATCTCGTTCAGTTACACCGATAGTGTGTACAAAAAGGTCGATGAAATGTTCCTAATTCTAAGGAACGATGAGGGTGTTGCATGGCTAGCGCAGCCCTACCTGAACTGGCAGTATCGTCCTACAAACTCGTTGACCATGAATATTGGAATACACGCCATGTACTTTTTCCTGAATAAGCAAAAATCCCTTGAACCCCGTTTGGCTTTAAGGTGGGCATTGCCGCAGGGGAGCGCCATCAATTTCGGTTATGGATTACATAGCCAGGTGGTTTCACTATCCATAGTGTTGGGTAGGGTTAGGCTTACCAATGGTACTTACATTCAACCAAACAAAGATTTGGCATTTGTTCGGAGCCATCACCTTGTTACCGGCTACGATTGGCTTTTTGCCCACAACACCTGGTTGAAGGTTGAGGCATACTACCAGTATATTTTTGATGCAGCTGTAGATGCAAAGGAACAAAACTCTTACTCACTTTTAAATCAGGGAGCAAGTTTTGTTTTGGAACTGCCGGATTATGTAAAAAATGGAGGGACAGGAATTAACTATGGTCTTGAGCTAACTTTGGAACGGTTCCTAAGCAAGGGGTACTACTACCTGTTAACCACTTCGCTATTTCAATCCCGGTACAAGGGTAGCGATGGAGTTACTCACAGTACCGCATTTAACCATAGGTACATTGCCAACGCATTGTTCGGAAAGGAGTTCAACCTGTCCAATGGAGGAAAATCGAAAAAAACATTCAGCTTCGATGCAAAAGTGGCTTATAGCGGAGGCAAGCGCGCCACGCCCTGGACAGCCATTTTCAACCCGGTAGATGATAAGTACTTCCGTGAGTGGGATAAAACCCGGGCCTATGAGCTTCAGCTGCGCGATTACTTCAAGACCGATTTGACTCTTAGGTATAAGTTGAATAAATCTGGGTTTACCCAGGAATGGGCAATTGAGGTTACTAACCTGTTCAATAATAAAAACATTTTTGGTGATAAGTTTAATACGCAAACCGGCCAGGCCAAGTATGTCTATCAAATCGGTTTAATGGTGATACCTCAGTACCGAATAACATTTTAGCAACCATTTTGTTATTAAAATAAAAATGAGATGAATCGAAATGCTATAGTATTCGGAAGTACCGGATTGGTTGGTTCAAACCTTATCAGGCTGCTCGATGAGAATAAGAATTATGCTGAGATTATCGCATATATGCGTAATGTTCAAAGCTCCGTTCAGTTCAAAAAGTTAAAAGTCATCGAATTACAAAAAGATTTTATTATCGCATCAAATATCGACGATGTTTTCATTTGTTTGGGCACCACTATGAAAAAAGCCGGAAGTAAATCGGAGTTCAGAGCGGTGGACTACGAATTGGTAGTTGAAGTAGCTCAGAAGGCTCATGCTGCAGGCGTAAAACGTTTAATCGTGATCTCATCAATAGGGGCAAATCCCCAATCCCGAAACTTTTACCTACGAACCAAGGGCGAGATGGAAGAGGCTATAAAATCGATTAATTTTGAGCTAATTGCATTTGTAAGGCCTTCGCTTCTCTTAGGAAAACGTACAGAGTTTCGATTTGGTGAAAAACTGGGTATTTGGCTATATCGGATCTTTAGGTTTATATTTGTAGGCCCTTTAAAAAAGTTCAGAGGCATTGAAGCTGAAGATGTGGCCAAGGCCATGATCCAGCTCGCCCTAACCGCAAAGGGAACAATTACCGTTGAATCCGAAGTTTTAAAACAGATTGCTGATGTTTACAAACCCTAGCGAGTATTTCTACGAGCTGGTTCGCAACCGGCAGAGCGACAGGGCTTACGATACACGCCCGGTTGAAAAGGAAAAAATACTCAGAATAATTGAGGCTGCCCGTTTGGCTCCTTCGGCATGCAACGCCCAACCTTGGCGCTTTATTATTGTTGATGATAACGAGTTGAAAAATAAACTGGCTGATGCAGCAGCCAGCCGTATATTAAGGATTAATCACTTTACCAAACAGGCTCCTGTTCATATTGTAATTGTAATGGAGCCAGCAAACCTGAATTCAAACTTCGGTAGTTTTGTAAAGGATAAGACCTTCCCTCTCATCGATATTGGAATTGCTGCTGAGCATATATGCCTTGCCGCCAAGGCCGAAGGGTTAGGTAGCTGCATGCTGGGATGGTTCGATGAGCCAGCGGTAAAAAAGCTCCTGAACATACCTAAATCCCGAAGAGTACCCCTTATCATTACCTTAGGTTATCCATTAACTGCCGATATTCGCGAGAAGCGACGCAAAAAACCTGATGAAGTGGTTTCGTTTAATGGCTATTAACTTTTCATTAAGGAGTTTATCGCCTTAACCAGTTTTGGCGACTCATTCTGCCAGCAAAGCGCTGCTGAAGCTTTTTTTAGGTTGGCTGCAATGGTGTTCATCTTTTTCTTATCTTCAAACAGGCTCGTTACCTGATCGGCCAGCTCTTTAGGGTCTCTGCTTTGAGCCACTATTCCAACTCCATACTCTTCTACTACTTTTCTCATCTCCGGTAGGTTGCTTACCAGCACAGGAACCTGTGCCGCGATGTAGTCGAACAGCTTATTCGGAAGGGCATACCGGTAGTTCAGCCCCATATCTTCTTCCAGCGATATGCCCAACCATGCGGTTGGAGTAATTGTTCGCAGCTTTTCTGGCGCTAGTGGTCCTAAAAACTGAACCCGGTCAAACAAATTGCTGTCAAGCATCTGTTTTCGGAGTTTTAACTCTACATCACCTTTACCTATTATCAGCAGCCTGTAACATGTAAGGTAGTTCATCATTCCTATTGCTAATTCCAAACCTCTGCCAATGTTCAGTGAGCCCTGGTATATTAGGGTTGGCTGCTTTTCTCGGAAGGCTTCTATTTCTTTTCGAACGGGTAAATTCTTGATTACTATTGGTTTAATCTTGTATCTTTTTTCTAATATTTTTGCTATCCCATCTGAAACCGTAATAACCGTTTTGACTCTTTTGATAAATAAGGTTTCCTGTATACGCCATATTGCTTTTACCAAGGGGCGGTTAATAAGTTCGGGTACTTCGGTAAATAGTTCGTGGCTATCGTAAATCAATGGTTTAAACCTTGCCACTGAACCCATCCAACAACCCATTAGTGTATCCAAATCATTGGCATATATAATATCAACCTTTGAAAACAGAATCCTTTGAAAAATCTTAAAATTATAGAACAGGTAAAAAAAAGGTCCTTTCTTAAAAAGGGTGCGGATATACCTTACCTTTATTCCATCGTTCTTTGTGATGGGTAGTTGAGGATGTTTTCTGGAGTATACTTTGATTGAATAGCCGTTTTCATTCAGGGTTGATGTTACCCTTTGTATTCTTTGATCGGTTACAAAGTAGGATGTGCTAAAGATGCTGATACGCATAGGCTGGTTTCATTAATAATTTTAACAAATTTTGGTTCAAATGGTTTGCCAATTAAAACTCAATTATAGCTGTTTTATAAACAAAGAGTTTTACTTTCCATTTGCATTTGGTTAAAAAAGTTATATTTGTTTTCGGAAAATGAAAGGCAAATGTTTGTTATTAAGAAAGATATATCCTTAAAACCATACAACACTTTTGGCATCGATGCTAGTGCCAGCTACTATGCCAAAGCTAATACGGTAGAAAAAGTACTTTACGCTATAAATTTTGCCTCATACAACAAACTTCCTGTTTTTATCATTGGAGGTGGTAGTAACGTGCTTTTAACCCAAAACCTTGAGGGAGTTGTGATTAATCCGGTAATTCAGGGGATTCAACTCCATCAGGACGATGAAAACGAAATGGTTTTTCGTGTAGGAGCAGGTGTGGTTTGGGATAAGTTTGTTGAGTTTGCAGTTAATAATAATCTAGGAGGAGTTGAAAACCTTTCCCACATCCCAGGCCTGGTTGGTGCGGCACCTATTCAGAATATTGGGGCATACGGTGTGGAAGCAAAGGATACCATTGTTAAGGTTGAGGCTATAGAACTTGCTACCCGTAAGTTAATAGAATTAAATGCGACTGAGTGTGAATTCGGATACCGCGACAGCATTTTCAAGCGCCAACAAAAAGGCAAGCTAGTCATCACTCATGTTTGGTTCAAACTTTTCAAAAAACCAAAATTTGTTTTGGAATACGGAAATTTAGCCGACGAGTTGAAAAAGCTTGGCGAAGTGTCCCTGCAAAATATTCGAAAAGCAGTTATAAGCATTCGAACCCAAAAGCTGCCCGATCCGGCAGTGATCGGAAATGCAGGTAGTTTCTTTAAGAACCCGGAAGTAGCCATTTCACATTTCGAAACATTAAAGCAACGCTACCCGGATATTCCATCGTTCCCACTTTCCAGTGAATTTGTTAAGATCCCTGCAGGTTGGCTCATTGAGAAGGCAGGATGGAAGGGGAAGCGGATAGGTAATTGCGGTGTTCACGATAAGCAGGCACTGGTGCTGGTTAACTATGGTGGTGCCACTGGATCTGATATTCTAGAGTTGGCAGCGGGAATTCAACAATCCATCAAAGAACTTTTCGGTATTGAGTTGGAACGCGAGGTGAACCTTTTGTAGTCCATCTCATTTTATTACCTTTGCGGGCTTAAATTTTAAACCATGACAAACAGAATTATGGACCCCATTGGACGGCTAATGGGGTTAAGGTATAAGTCGCACCCCTGGCACGGGGTTGATGTAGGGCCCAATGCCCCTGATGTGGTAACTACCTTTATCGAAATGGTTACTACCGATACGGTTAAGTATGAGGTTGATAAGGTTTCCGGCTACCTTCGGATCGACAGGCCACAGAAGTACTCTAATGTCCTTCCGGCGCTGTATGGTTTCATTCCGCAAACCCTTTGCGATGAGCATGTTGCTCAAATTGCTCGAGATAGAACCCAGCGCAGCGATTTGGCTGGCGATGGTGATCCACTCGATATCTGTGTGCTAACCGAGAAGAATATTACTCACGGCAACCTGCTTGCATACGCTATTCCCATTGGCGGTCTTAGAATGATTGATGGTAACCAGGCCGATGATAAGATTATTGCGGTACTTAAGGACGATGCTGTGTACGGCCATATCCGTAATATCGATGAGTGCCCCGAGGCCATTATTACCCGCCTACGACACTACTTCTTAACCTACAAGGATTTACCCGGTACACACCGCGATTGTGAGATAACCCATGTTTACGGGGTTGATGAGGCGCATGAAATCATTAAAGCAGCACTAACCGATTACCGGAAAAGGTTTGAAAATCTGGACCAGCTTCTTTCTCAGTACGGAATGATGAAACTTTAATTCTTTAAAGGGCTGCCGATGCAGCCCTTTATTAATTTTAGAAACTTTCGTATTCTGAATCGTCACTGGATTTTAGCTTGATGTCAATCCCCTTCTTTGACTCATTGGTTGTGCTCTCTTTTGTTACACCGGGCTTTACCAATTTCTTTGCCACCGTTTTAAAACCCGATTCTATCTTATGGGGTGTTTTTTTATCCTTGCGAGTGGGTTCGGGATGGGGGGTATCTTTTATCATTCCTACGCTTTTGCGTTGTTCATTTCCAGTTCTGAATGACTCAGCAAACTCCATTAATTTCTCAGCTTGAGCTGCAAGTTCCTCAGCATTGGCTGCCAATTCTTCCGATATAGTTGCATTCTGTTGGGTAACCCCGCTAAGCTGCTGAGCGGTGTTATTTACCTGCTCTGTCCCTGTAAGCTGCTCTTTGGTTGCATGAGTAATCTCCTGAATCAGCTCAGTGGTTTTCTGAATCTTGGGTATTATCTGGTTAAGCAACTCCGTGGCTTTTGCAGTTATCTGAACGCTTTCGCCCGATTGACGGTTAATTTCATCGGCAGCCATCCTGCTCCGCTCGGCAAGGCGGCGTACCTCGGCGGCTACCACGGCAAATCCTTTGCCATGTTCACCAGCCCTGGCTGCCTCAACTGCAGCATTTAGAGCCAGAAGGTTAGTTTGGAATGCAATATCGTTTATTATCTTTATCTTCTCTGCAATTGAGCCTATTGAGGTCATGCTTTTTTCCGAGGCATCCTTAACATTTTTGGCATCGGTAACCAGCTCCAGCGAAATCTTCTCTACCTCTGTGGCATGATGAGCGTTTTGCTCAATATTCGATACCATTTCTTCCATGGTGCTCGATAGCTCTTCCGACGACGAGGCTAATTCTTCGGCACTTTGCGAAACCTGTTGAGCTGTGGCATTCAGGTGAATGCTCGAATCGGCAATACTGCTACTGCTGTTCTTGAATTCAGTAACCATCTCGATAAGCTTTTGCTGCATCTGAAGTAGGGCGCTCTGCAGTGTCCCTATTTCATCGGTTCGGTTATACTCCAGCTCATGGGTTAAATCACCTTTGGCAATCGTATTGGCAAAGCTTACCGCGTTAAATATGGGAACAGTAATATTATTGGCCTGGTAGAGTATGATAAAAATAAGTATAAAAATGGCAACTATCCCTACAATTAGCGTTGATATGATTAGCCTTCGGCTTTCGGCGTATACCTCATCTGTTGGTACTACAACTACAACCGACCAGGGTTTAAAGGTTTTCCCAATTTTCATTGGATTAATAAATACCAAGCTTTGCTTGTTCCCACTCCCGGAGGTATATGAGCTGTAGGTGTTACTTTCGATGATTTTTTTATAATCGTTTAAACTCACGCTTATTACATTTGATATGGTGTCGCCGGTTAACTTGCTATTGGGATGCGCTGCAATAATTCCATCGTACGAGGCGATAAAAATGTAGCCTGTTTTGAATACTTTTAGGTTTTTCAGGTTTTCGGATAGCTCCATAAGGTTTAGGTCAAGCCCTAGAACTCCTATTGATTTGCCATTCTCTTTTATAGGAAGGGCAAGGGATGTCTCAAAAAATTGCTGGGTATCGCCGGTATAGGTGTAAAAGTAAGGCTCAAGAATCGACTCATTACCCGACAGGAATGGGATTTTGTAGTAATCCTCATCATACATACTTACTTCGCCCCGTTCAAAGCTAATTTTGCCCTCTTTTTTGTAAAACGATACATCGAATCGGCCTTCCTCATCAAACCGCTCATCGCCTCTGTACTTCATATCCTCGCCATCGAGCATGTTGGGTTCATACATTGCCCATAGGGCAAGGTACTTATCGTTTAGGGCAAGAGCTTTTCTCAACACTTCGCGGTAAACCTCACGGTTTTTAACATTGTTCTCCCTCAATGAGTTAAAAGTGATATTTATGTTATACAGCGTTTCAAATGGCTTTTCAAAGTAATTTCCTACTTTCTGGGTTACATTTGACGCAATAAGTAAACTTGTTTCTTTTGCCGCTTGCTTCGCCGATTTTATGCTATTTAACGACACAATGGTTAACGTGGCAGCCATTATAACGATGGTAATACCAAGTATGTTTACCATCAGTTCAGTCTTTAAACTTTTGTATTTCATAGCATTGATATCTGATTATACCTTGACTGTTCGAATAGGTAAGTTATACTAATTATGCTATAAAGTCAATTAATTTTAGTAGAATGTTTGTTTAGCTACTTAGTTTTCGAATCTATTGATATTTATACAGCATCAAATATTTCAATCAGAGTAACTTACGGGTTCTTTAAGGGAATGCTGAACGATTAGAAATGGTACTATTCCTATTCATAAATTTATGGTAAGAATTTAAGTGTTAAATGCCGTTCAGGAATGGGAAGTTTTTAATTTTTAACCTTTAATCTGGCAGAGCCGGACAAGTTTTGAATCTTAAGTCTTGAATCTTGAATCTTGAACCTTGAACCTTGAACCTTGAATCTTGAACCTTGAACCTTGAATCTTGAACCTTGAACCTTGAATCTTGAATCTGAAATCTTGAATCTTGAATCTGAAATCTTGAATCTTGAATCTGAAATCTTGAATCTTGAATCTTGAATCTTGAATCTGAAATCTTGAATCTTGAATCCTTCAAAGCCGGACAAGCTCTTTATCCTTTAACCTTTATTTTTTTCTATGTCGAAAAAAGCGCTAATCACAGGCATCACCGGACAGGATGGCTCATATCTGGCCGAGCTCCTGCTCGAAAAAGGATATGAGGTGCATGGAATAATACGCCGTGCTTCAACCTTTAATACTCACCGAATCGATCATCTTTATAAGGATCGTCATAACAAGGATGTCAGAATGTTTCTACACTATGGCGATATGACCGATTCGAGCAACCTAAACCGGTTGCTGGAAAAAATTGAACCCGATGAGATATACAACCTGGCAGCCCAGAGCCACGTCAAGGTATCGTTTGAGGTTCCGGAGTACACCGCCGAGGTGGATGCCATAGGTACCCTACGTTTTCTGGATGCCATAAAGGACACCGGCCTTAAAACAAAATTTTACCAGGCCTCAACCAGCGAGCTGTACGGGCTGGTTCAGGAGGTTCCCCAAACCGAAAAAACCCCGTTCTACCCGCGGAGCCCATACGGGGTAGCCAAGCTCTACGCCTACTGGATAACCGTGAACTACCGTGAGGCCTACGGGCTATTCGCCTGCAACGGCATTCTCTTCAACCACGAGTCGCCCCGGCGGGGCGAAACCTTTGTTACCCGTAAGATAACCATGGCTGCCGCCCGAATCAAGGCAGGCTTGCAGGATAGGCTTTACCTGGGAAATCTGGATGCGCGCCGCGACTGGGGCTACGCCCCTGAGTATGTTGAAGGGATGTGGCGAATGCTACAACACCCAATGCCGGAGGATTTTGTGCTGGCCACGGGCAAAACCCACACCGTCCGCGAATTTGCCACCCTCGCATTCAGGGAGCTTGGTATTGAGCTGGAATGGAGCGGGAAGGGCGCATCGGAAAAGGGAATCGATAGCGCCACGGGTAGGGTTGTAGTTGAAGTTGACCCTGACTACTTTCGCCCCACCGAGGTCGATTTGCTGGTGGGCGACGCCTCAAAGGCCTTTAACCTGCTGGGTTGGAAACCCGGAGTTGGGATTGAGGAGCTGGTCAGAATTATGGTTAAGGCCGACTGGGAGAGGGTTCAACGGCAGTTAAAATAGTTTAGCTGAGTTTGGTAATGGAAAAGAATGCCAGAATATATGTAGCCGGCCACAAAGGATTGGTCGGGAGTGCCATTTTGCGAAAGCTTCAAGAGCGTGGCTACTCTAATATGGTTACCAGAACCCATTCCGAACTTGAATTACTCGACTACCATGCCGTTGTCAGGTTTTTTGAGGTGGAAAAACCCGACTACGTTTTCCTTGCCGCGGCCCGCGTGGGCGGTATTATGGCCAACAATACGTACAGGGCTCAGTTCATATACGAGAACCTGCAAATCCAGAGCAATGTAATCCATGCCTCCTACCTGTTCGGGGTGAAGAAGCTACTCTTCCTGGGTAGCTCCTGTATATATCCCCGCGAGGCGCCTCAACCCATAAAGGAAGATTACTTGTTAACGTCGCCATTGGAGTACACCAACGAACCGTATGCCATTGCTAAAATTGCTGGTATCAAAATGTGCGAATCGTACAACTTGCAGTACGGTACAAACTTTTTATCGGTTATGCCAACTAACCTGTATGGCCCCGGCGATAGCTACGATCTGGCCAAAAGCCATGTGCTACCGGCACTTATCCGTAAAATGCACCTGGCTAAATGTTTGGAGCAGAACGATTGGGATGCCATCAGGGATGATTTCGGAAGGTTGCCGGTTGATGGTGTAGCTGGCGATGCCCCGGAAGCATTGATAATTCAAGCACTTGCAAAACAGGGAATTGTTAAGGAGGGTAAGTCGGTTTCAATTACCCTTTGGGGGTCGGGCAAGCCGTACCGCGAATTCCTCCACTCCGACGATATGGCCGATGCCTGTGTATTCATTATGGAAAACCTTGATTTTAACGATTTAAGCAAAGGAATGGATGAGGTGCGGAACACCCACCTAAACATAGGCACCGGTAAGGATACTACCATTTCCGGGCTGGCAGGTATGGTAAAACAGGTTGTAGGCTTCTCGGGAGAAATCCGATGGGATACCTCAAAACCCGATGGAACCTACCGTAAGCTGCTCGATGTTTCCAAACTGGCTAACCTTGGCTGGAAGTACAGAATTGAGCTCGCTGATGGCGTAAAAATGGTATATGAGGATTACCTGAAATGAAGATACTGATTATCGGGAAAAATAGTTTTGTAGGCACTGGTTACATAAAATATAGCCAAAACAAGGAGATTGACGAGGTTGATTCATTAGCCTTTAAACCCCAAGAGTTCAATTTCTCGGAATATGATGTTGTAATCCATCTGGCTGCAATTGTTCATCAAACCAAAAAAATAGGTTTTGATGTTTATGAGAGCATCAATGCTGAATTTCCCCGTAAAGTTGCGGAAAAAGCCAAAGCAGATGGGGTAAGGCAGTTTGTTTTTTTAAGTTCTGTAAAGGTTTATGGCGATTATAATGCTAATGGCAAACCCTGGTGTGAGAATGATTTCTGCAATCCTACTGATAGCTATGGAAAAAGCAAGATGATAGCTGAACAGAAGCTACTTCCCCTGACTGACGAAAATTTTACTGTTACCATTGTCAGAACCCCATTAGTTTATGGACCAGGCGTTAAAGCCAACATGCTAAGCCTGATTAAACTGGTATCGTGTTTCCCATTATTGCCTTTTAAGGGTGTGAATGTTAGTAGAAGCATAATTTTTGTTGGAAACCTTACTGCCTTCATCGATAGGGCAATTGAAACAAGGTCAGGAGGAATAGTTCTGGTACAGGATCAAACCCCGGTAACCATTGAGGAGTTGGTAAAAATTATTGCCCAACATCTGGGCAAAAGAGTTTTTCAATTCCATCCGGGAAGATTGATGTTGTTTATGCTGAAAAAGTTAACCCCCGGGGTTTACATGCGTTTATATTCCAGCGCCGTGGTTGATAATGCACTTACACTGAAAAGACTATCAATAAACCCGCCTTACACAACATGGCAGGGAATGGCCGAAACCATAAAATGGTACCTGAATGTTAGGAAATAGTACAGGCATAGTCCTGCTTTTTTTTGTATCGTTTGTTATTTCCACACTCCTAACCTTACTAGTAAGGCGTGTTGCACTAAAGTACAGGGTAATTAATGAACCCAGCAGCAGGGGATTGCATGAGGTGCCTACCCCAAGGGGGGGGGGATTGGCAATTGTTTTGGTTTGGTATGTAGGGATTACTTTACTTTACCTCAATGATGTAATTGATGGAGATTTATATCCGGCATTGATGACCGGTATTGCCCTTGCAGCCATCAGCTTTCTGGACGATGTAATACAGGTGAGCCCCAAGGTAAGGCTTATCATACAGTTTGCAGTGGTTATTGCTGCTTTCTGGATGCTTGGCGGCCTTCGTAAACCCATTAGCCTCGGTATAGATGTGCTAAGCACCCCCTACATTACCTACCCATTGGCAATAGTGGGTATGGTATGGTTTATCAACCTGTTCAACTTTATGGATGGAGCCGATGGCTTTGCCTCGCTCGAGGCCATTACTGTTGCGCTGGTTCTATATCTTTTTACCGGAAGCGTTGAGCTAATACTGCTTATGTCGGCCGTGTTGGGCTTTCTTTACTGGAACTGGCCCAGGGCCAAAATTTTCATGGGCGATGTGGGCAGTACCCAGCTGGGTTTTATTCTTGTGGTTCTTGGGATACACTATCACAACACCCTCGACTTTTCCATTTTCAACTGGCTGATGATTACTGCCCCTTTCTGGTTCGATGCCACCCTTACCCTTTACCGGCGTTGGCGAAACGGCGAGCACTTAAGCCAGGCCCACCGCAAGCATGCCTACCAGCGTTTTATCCTGTCAGGTTTCAGCCACAAACAGTTAAATCTTGCACTTTTACTTGTTAACATATTGATTTTCCTGTTAATCGTTTTATACAGGGAATGGAATTTTTTAAAAATCCCCATTTATATACTCACTCTGGTTTTCCTATACTTTTTGGTTAGGGCAGTTGACAAACTTT
Organism: uncultured Bacteroidales bacterium; assembly: GCA_937926785.1. Taxonomy (GTDB): domain Bacteria; phylum Bacteroidota; class Bacteroidia; order Bacteroidales; family Tenuifilaceae; genus Tenuifilum. The sequence goes on from CALBBQ010000010.1 coordinate 50,874, forward strand.
TTCCATTTCCCAAGAATTAGATGGTTAAACGAGTACTCTCCTACATACAGCGTACCGAAGTAATTCAGAGTGCCTCCATACTGGTGTTTGGAACCCTGATTGCACAGTCCATTCCCATACTGCTTCAACCTTTTTTAAGACGATACTTTTCACCTGAAGATTTTGGTTTCTATTCGGTTTACATCAGTATCATCGGCATTTTATTGGTGGTATCGAGCTTGCGGTACGAACAAACTATTGTCCTTCCAAAAACCGATGCCGATGCCATTCAGCTGGTAAACATATCGATATTCATTAGTTTGATATTTAGTATCTTAGTTTTACTCATCGTTTTAATTTTTCACTCAAAGTTTCTTCAGTTACTAAATATCCCTTACGATAAAGGATTTATAATTTACTTGGTCCCGCTGGGGACTTTTTTATTAAGTATTTTTCAAATATTAAACTTTTGGCTGATCCGAAAGAAGCGGTTCAAATCCATATCTATAAATAAGTTAAGTCGCCGACTGGTTGAAGGGGGAGCTCAATCGATTTTTGCTTTCACAAAATTTTCAAATGGCTTGGTGATTGGTGATATTGCAGGCCAGTTGGCTAATGGCATAGTATCATTCTATCAATCTTTTAAAAGTGGATACAGGCTGCAGCTACCTTTAGGTTTGAAAGTAAAGCAGCTGCTCAGTGAGTACATTCTGTTTCCCAAAATAAGCCTAATACCGGCAGTAATGAGCGCAACTTGCTACATGATGCCGGTTGTGTTCATTAATAAATACTACTCTGCCGAACAGGCGGGTTATTTTGACCTTACTAAACTTATCCTCTCGGTACCCCTTGCATTAATTGCCAGCTCCTTTTCCAGCGTGGTACTCAATAAAACTTCGGAATGCTACCGGAATGGAAAACCATTCCTGAATGAGATAAGACCATTAATATGGATTGTGGTGGCCATTAGTATCCTTGAAATATTGTTAATACTTTTTTGGTCGGAGTTTTTTTTTACTCTCATTTTTGGCGAAAAATGGTTACCCTCAGGCACAATGGCTAAGTATTTAGTTTTCCCATTTGCTCTGAATTTCATCACATCATCTTTTACCTCTGTGTTTGTCGCTATAAATAAAATTGCCTGGCAAAGTGTTTGGCAGCTATTCTATTTTATGCTGATTTTTTTGTTACCTTTTCTGTCTGGTTTAAGTTTCGAGAATTTTATACTGGCATATACGGCAATTGAGATCGTTGCCAATGTTGTTATGATTGTTCTGCTAATACTGGTAATCGGGAATGTTAAAGCAGTGTACAGGTAAAAAAGTAATATTTATAGAGCCTGTTTTGGCGCATTACCGCCACGATACATTTTCAATCATTTCGGAAAATAAGAATTTCGAGGTAAGTATTCTTGCAGGTACACACTACGAGGGAGTAAAGGACACCACGATGCCTAACTCAATTAAAAAGGAGTACTTTACGTTAAAACTTTTTGGACATAAATTTTACTATTTAAAGGGTGCACTTAACACGGTGAGACAAATTAGACCTGATGTGATAGTTTGTTCAGGAATTGATTTCAGACATTTACATACCTTGCTAATCTTTTTTGGGGCTAAGCTGGCTAAGGTAAAGTTTGTATGGTGGTCGCATGCTGGTTTGGGGAATCAAGGTAAAATTGGGCAATGGTTAAGGTCAACTATCTATCGGAACAGCAATGGAATTCTTGCATATAACTCCCATGGAAAAAACAACCTGATTCAAATGGGTGTCCCTGAAAGCAAAATAAAGGTTGTTGGAAATGCCCTAAACTCCGATGATTACGGGTTTGATATGAAAATCAAAAATTCTACGGACCATAAAGTCGTTTTGCTTTATTCAGGCCGAATAACAAAGGAAAAAAAGTTAAGTGTTTTGATAGATGCACTTTCGCAATTAAAGCAAACGAACCTTGATTTTATCTGCAACATAGTGGGTGGTGGAAACATTGGGAGTTATAAGCAACAAGTTGATAAACTTGAAATTCATGGGTATGTTAATTTCTTAGGTCCACGATACGGAAAGGAATTGAAAACAGTGTTTGCGCAGGCCGATTTGTTTGTTTACCCTGGTGGCATTGGGCTCTCAATGGTTCAGGCATTATCATACGGGTTACCCGTTATAACAACCGATGCCATGAATGAACATGGACCCGAGATTGAACTTTTATTTCCAGGTGTAACCGGTGATTTTTTTTGGGATGAAAATCCTAAAGATTTTGCTCAACAAATTCTTCATTGGGTTGGAAAGGTTAGGGCTAATAAGGCTGAGATCTCCGAAGTGTGTAGAAATCAGGTAGTAAAGTTTGGCTACCTGCCTCAGATGGTGGCTGAAAATATTGAGGGGTTTTTAAATACTTTAATGTAAATGAATGGCCGGTTGATAAAATATCGCAGCTATCTAAGGAACAAAGTTTTAAATATTTTATCGTATAAAGCCACTCCCAAACCCGGGATTCATATTCTTAATGGACATTTTCTAAGCTTAAACGACAATGCTTCACCTGAAATCTTTCACAATCTCCTGGTAAGATTGAGTAGGCTTGGAGCAGGCTTCATTGATTTTGAGGATGCAGCCCAAAGAATTAAAAATAAAACTTTTCCAAAAAACGAGTGTTTGCTTGCCTTTTCCTGGGACGATGGATTTGAGGAGTGTTTTACTAAAATCAAACCAGTTGTTGACGTCTGGAAAATAAAAGCCGCATTTTTTATTAACCCTAACTTTATTGATGGAGATAATGATTACAGGGAGCATTTCAAGAAGGACATTGTTTTTACAAATAAAAACCCTATGAGCTGGGAGATGGTAAAACAGCTTGCTGCCGAGGGGCACACCATTGGCGCCCATACACTCGACCACCTATCGCTCAATTGCAATGAGCTCAGTTTCTTAAAACATCAGATAGAGGGCTCTAAAGAGAGAATTGAAGCGCAACTGGGTATCGAAGTAAGACACTTTGCTTTCCCTTATGGGCGGCTGAGGCATATAAGCCAGCTAGGTGTTGATGTTGCTTGCAGCACATTCCCCTATGTGTATAGTCAGGATAATTACCGGCACTACTTCTCATTTGGCGGTAAAGTGATAAACCGACGCCATTTTGAGTGCAACTGGCCATTAAACCATGTAGTTTACTTCCTAAAAGCAAAAACGGTTTGAAAGAGGTTGATGTACTGATTGTTGGCGATTTTCCGCCTAATACTCACACGGGGATTAGCATGGTAAATGCTCTGGTTCGGGATATCCTCTCAGGGCATGGCAAAATTGTTGAAACCATTGATGAATCGGCATGGAGCCATAAAGGGCTCAAGCGAGTATTCCATTACATGGCGGGCTCGCATTTCAGGTTGTTTCTGTTTCTTATTAAAAATAGGGTAACCTATGTTTACCTTAACATACCGCTATCGCTTGCTGGTCAGCTGAGGTTGTTTTCAACATGTCTGATTTGCAGGTTATTCTCGTTTCGTTCAAAGCTGGTGGGCCATATCCATAGGGGCGATATAAAGGAATTTGTGTCAAGGTCTGTGATTAACAGGCTAATTCTCAGGTTAAACTTGATTATGTTTAACACAACGGTTGTGTTGAGCAAAAAATTTGAAAATGATTTGAAGGTGATAATGCACAGGTTCAGTACCAGAGTTGTTCCAAACACATCTATGGTTGAAGGGTTACATACCGAAAGGGATTGGGTGTATAAACAACGATTCGTTTGCATATCGAATATAATAGAAACCAAAGGTTTGGGCGATTTGGTGAAAGCTTTTGCTAACAATAGCCTGCAACACCTTAAGCTCACTATTTTAGGAAATGTTTACGAGGAGCGTTTTTACCGGAAGCTAATGGACACAAAGTCCGATAATGTTAGTATTCGGGTTAACCCGGAGCGGGAGATGATTACCAGCGCTCTGATGGAAACCGATTGTCTGGTTTTACCATCGTGGAACGAGGGGCAACCGCTGGTTATTCTTGAGGCTATGTCGATGGGAATTCCGGTTATTGCCACACGTGTGGGTGATATTCCCAACATGCTTGGCGAGGATTACCCATTTCTTACTAACCCTCACGATGTGGATATGTTAGTTGAAAGGATACTGGAATTTGACAATTTCAGTGGCAAGGAAGAAATAGGAAACAGATTGCTAAGCTACTATCATTCAGAATATTCCTACGATATATTTACGAGTAACATACTTGATATTTTTCGATGAGCGAAAACCTTAAAAGGATTCTATTAGTTTCCCAGGTGTTTTATCCTGACCAGGTTGCCGTTTCCAATCTGTTTACAAAGCTTTTTGAGCGTATTGCTGCAACAGACCAGTTCGACATTACTGTTTGGTGTGCACAGCCCTCTTATACTACCCGGGAGCGGCAGCCTAAACACCGAAACTACCAGGGTTTGAATATCTACTACTTGCCATCAACTAATTTCAGGAAAGATAGCCTGTTCGGCCGACTTTTAAATGTTGCTACCTTTTCGGTAAGCGTAATTATCAAGCTTATTTTCAGTAAGTTTAGGGGTACAGTTGTGGTACATACCACTCCCCCATTTCTGGCTATTCTGGTAGTCAGGATTGCCAAATTTAAAAAGCTCAAAGTAATTTATGTATTGATGGATATCTTCCCCGATGGTTTGATACGGTTAGGTAAAGTTTCAATTAGAAATCCTTTAATTCGTTTGTGGAAGCGCTGGCACAGGCAAGCTCTAAAGCAGTCGGACAGAATTGTGGCCATTGGTCGCGATATGGAAGAATGGGTGAGGGAAGAGGTTCCGTATTTAGCACAAAACCAGCTGAAAAATATTCCCCTTTGGCAGGATGAAAAGACTTTATCGCCCATTGAGTTTGCCACAAATCCGTTTGTAGTTAAGTATAATTTAGCCAGCTACTTTGTGGTTCAGTTCTCAGGTAATATGGGTTTATGGAACGATTTGGTAACCGTTGGCAAGGCCGTATCGAAGGGAATTGAAGGTGTAAAATTCGTTTTTATCGGCGATGGGATTCGAAAAAGGGAGCTAGTGCAAGCAATGGGAGAGAAAGGAGCAAAAAGTTCATTATTCCTGACCTTTTTAAGCAACCAGGAGTACACCTATTCAGTAACAGCTTGCCATTGCGGCTTGGTAACTCTTAGGCCCGAGGCCCTGGGAATGGGTGTTCCCAGTAAAATATTTGGCATTATGGCTGCCGGAATTCCGGTACTCGCAATAGCCCCCGGCAGTTCGGAATTAGCCTTAATAGTGCTTGAATCTAACTGTGGATTGGTTGTTGAACCCGGCGATGCCGAAGGTTTGGTGGAAGCAATTGTATACTTGAAGCTCAACGAAGGAATCCGGAGACAAATGGGAATTAATGCACGAACGGCATTTGAGCAAAAGTACACAACGCAAAGGGGAGCCAGCAATTACATTAATCTTCTCAATGAATTGAGTTCGTAATGGAGACTTTAAAACATATTTCGAGGTTACTATTCCCTTACACTTTAGCGCTTGTTGCATTTTCAATACCGGTAAGCTACAGGTTTACATTGTATGCGCTGGGTTTTGCCTATGTAGTAACGATACTGTTGATAATCTTTACTCGTTTCTCTTTTGAATACAGGAATAAGCTATTGGTTTTGTTCCCATTGCTCTGGGTACTCTATTTTATTTCGGTACTCTATTCAAAAAATCTGAGCTATGGGCTGTCTGATGTATTTCAAAAAATATCGCTGCTTCTCATCCCAATAATTTTTATTCCCTCAAAGTGGGATAGGAAGGATGTAAGTCTAATTGTGAACGCTTTTATCACGGGCTTACTTGTTAGTTCTGTTTTCTTTATTTTGCGGGCATTCTACCGGTCGCTTATTTTTACTCCTGTAGGAGTGTTCTTTAGGCCTGTTCCAGTGGGTGTACCCTGGGATAACTATTTCTTTTACGAATTGCTGGTTCAACCGCATCATCCCACATACTATTCCATGTACCTTTCGCTTGGAATTGCAATAATTGCAAAAAGAATAAAGCAAGCATCGGTTTTCAGCGATAGAGTGTATAATTTTATCATCCTAACTTTTTTCACTGTAGTTACTTTTTTTACATCTTCTAAAGCAGGAATAATTGCTTCATTCTTAGTTCTGGTTATTGCCATGTTCTGGATTCTGAAGCGAAAAGGTAAGCTCATTGCTTCGGTCGTTCTGTCTGTTTTCTTTACTTTGGGGTTGATCTTCATTTTAAAAAACCAAAGAATCAGATTTGTTATTAGCTCTATACTTGTGGAGAATAATATATCAGCTTCAGATCATGATAAAAAGCTAATGAGCGAAGGGCTAGTCCGATTTGAAATATGGAAATCAGTACCAGACGTGCTTTATGGCATAGAATGGTTAACCGGTGTTGGTATTGGAGATGTGAAAGATGAGATGCTTAAGACTTACAAAACCAAAGGAATTCAGTATGCTTATAATGAACAGCTCAATGCTCACAACCAGTATATTCAAACTTTAGTAGGAATAGGCATTCTAGGGTTATCAGTGTTGTTTTTTATTCTGGGATATGCGTTTTTTCTGGCTTATAGAAATAGAGATTTGCTTCTATTACTTTTTAATATAATAGTTTCTGTTAATTTCATGTTCGAGTCTGTGCTGGAAAGGGTTTTTGGGGTTATCTTTTTTACATTCTTTCTGTTGTTTCTAACCTCCTATGAAGTAACCGATTAATTAATGACCAATAATAAACAGTAAAAGCCGGATAAAATCCGGCTTTTACTGTTTTAAACATTTAAATATTAGTAGTGTTTGTTTTTAATGGCATCCATAATAATTTGCCTGTACTGCCATAGTAGTGAAGCTATAAAACCCAGTATGGCAAAGAGTATTCCAATTATATAGGCATACCTGGAGTATGGGTTAGCGGCCTTAGAAAGGGGGGTGAAATCCTGAACAATGGTGATGGGGTC
>CALBBQ010000011.1 GCA_937926785.1 uncultured Bacteroidales bacterium
CCGATATATAATCCTGAATTAACCAAAGACGAACTTAAATCACTATTCCAGTGCGAAAAAATTCTGAATAGATACCCCAAAGCAATTGTTTGTCCGGATTCAATAGAATCTGTGGTTAAACATAAGTTTCCATCATGGGAACCCATATGTTTTGATGATAAATTTTTTAAGGGAATTGAAGGCTATAACACTTTGATGCTTTCCGAGATTTTTTATAATAAATTTAGTGAATATAAGTATATTCTTATTTATCAGCTTGACGCATGGGTGTTTTCTGATAAGCTAACAGACTGGTGCGAGAAGGATTATGATTACATTGGAGCGCCATGGTTGCTTAAACCTAAATACCATAAACCTTTACCTAAATTATTTTTAAAAGCAAAAGCTCTGATATACAGAATTCAAGACAAACCCTTCAGAAAAATCATTGTGGGCGATAAAATTGGGAATGGGGGCTTCTCTTTACGAAAAGTGTCAGCATTTATCTTATCGATTCAGGCTAATAAGGAAAAGATTAACTATTATCTGACCCACAGCAAAAAGTACCATGAGTTTAACGAGGATGTTTTCTGGGCTACTCAAAATCCAAACTTTAAGTATCCTGAGCTGAAGGAAGCCTTGCACTTTGCCATCGATCAGTACCCCGAGCTGTGTTTTGAACTTAACGGCAACGTGTTGCCATTCGGCTGCCATGGTTGGTCTAAGGCTGCTAAAGCTGATTTTTGGAAACCATACATAAAATGATATATATGTACCAAATGGTCATACACCGACCCAAAAATGAGAGGTATTACAGCGAAGAGAAGCTGAAGATTGAGGTTGACAACGTGGTTATTGGAAAAATTGTTCAAGGGGAGACTATTGTTTACGAAACAAACCAGGGCACTCACACAGTTAGAGCAAGAACAGTTTTGGGTATGGGGAGTAAACCGATAACCCTAAACGTTCAGAATCAGGAAAAAGTTGAAATAATCTTAAATCCAGATTTTAGCTTCAGCCCCTACCTGGTTGTTGGGAACCTTCCGCTTCTGCTATTAATTTTTCTCAATAATCATCATTTCTGGATAAGAATTACCGTTGGGTTGCTCATGTTTGGTGTTATAGCCTTTTTCACCCGAATGCTTATAAAAGGCAGAACCGAAGCGGTAATTATTAAAACAGCTAACAGTTAGTAAATCGAACACAGGAGCAGGCATACTTTGCATTTACAATTTTAAACGGAATGAAGAATCCCAATTGAAAGCATAGGATTCTTCGCTTCGCTCAGAAAGGAAATGGAAAGTTTTGCAAAAATCTATTTTAGAGCTTCCTTCATGGTTTGCCCAATGAGGGCAGGCGACTCAACCACGTGAATTCCGCACTCGCGCATAATTTTCATTTTGGCAGCCGCAGTATCGTCAGCTCCACCAATAATTGCACCGGCATGTCCCATCCGACGACCTTTAGGAGCGGTTTGTCCGGCAATAAAACCCACCACGGGTTTAGTTCCGTGTTCCTTAATCCAACGTGCGGCATCGGTTTCCATGCTACCGCCAATTTCGCCAATCATCACAATTCCATGCGTTTCGGGGTCGGCCATGAGGAGCTTAACCGCTTCAAGGGTTGTGGTACCGATAATCGGGTCGCCACCTATTCCTATACAGGTGCTTTGGCCCAAACCCAGCTTTGTGAGCTGATCGACAGCCTCGTATGTTAATGTGCCGGAGCGCGATACAACCCCAATATGACCTTTTTTATGGATAAAACCGGGCATAATACCCACTTTAGCCTCTTCGGGTGTAATAACACCCGGGCAATTTGGTCCAACCAAACGAGTATGGGGATATCCTGCAATGAAATGTTTAACCTTGACCATATCGTTGGTAGGAATACCTTCAGTAATACAAACTATAACCTTTATGCCGGCTGCTGCAGCCTCCATGATACCATCGGCAGCAAAGGCAGGAGGAACGAATATTACAGAAACATCGGCACCAGTTGCCTTAACGGCTTCGGCTACGGTATTGAACACCGGCCTATCCAAATGCAGCTGACCACCTTTGCCGGGTGTAACACCACCAACCACATTGGTGCCATACTCAATCATCTGGGTTGCGTGAAATGTACCTTCACTACCAGTAAAACCTTGAATCACTACCCGTGAGTCTTTATTAACTAATACGCTCATATATTGAATTTTGTTTAAACATCAATAAGAAAAATACAACGAAAATTTTCACTTCAAACCTACACTTTTTTATCAAAAATACCAACAAAAATGTATTATAAAACATATGGAAAAAACTCGATTTTTTGATTTGAATTTGTAACTTGTGTATCAAAATTAAAATTGCAAACTGCAACTTAATCATTTTAAAACTAAACCAATATGGGTAAGGTTAACATCAAATTAGAGCGCCTAGGCGAAATGTTCCCCGAGAGCTGGACCGAAGAACAACGAGCCAAGGGTAAAACCCTTTTCTTAAAATACCTTAGCGAGAAGGCTCACCGTCATTACGGTGGAAAGATTCAAACAGCGCCCAAAGCACCAGTACTGGGCTTTAACTGGTTTAACGTTTGGTACACCCCGGGTGTATCAAAGATATCGACTACCATTAGGGACCATAACGATGCCTCGTTCGAGCTAACAAACCGTGGGAATTTGGTTGCTGTGGTAAGTGACTCAACCCGAGTGCTAGGTGATGGCGACTGTACCCCACCGGGAGGACTGGGTGTAATGGAAGGCAAGGCCTTTCTAATGAAGTATCTGGGCGGAGTTGATGCCGTTGCCCTTTGTATCGATAGCCGGGGAAAGGATGGCAAGAATGACCCTGATAAAATAATCGATTTTGTTAAGATGTGCCAGCACAGCTTTGGGGCTGTTAACCTTGAGGATATTTCGCAACCCAACTGCTACAAGGTTCTCGACGTGCTGAGAGAAGAGTGCCTAATTCCTGTTTGGCACGATGATGCCCAAGGAACGGCCTGCGTTACATTGGCAGGCTTGCTGAATGCACTAAAACTCGTGAACAAGAAGCTTAGCGATGTCCGAATCGTTTACTTTGGTGCCGGAGCATCAAACACAACCATTGCCCGCCTGATTATTGCTGATGGTGGTGATCCCAAAAAAATGGTTATGTTCGATTCACACGGAGCACTCCATCGCAAGCGCGAGGATATTAAGGCTGATAAACGGTTTTACCGCAAATGGGAGATTTGTGAGCAGACCAACCCCGATTGCATTGAAACCATGGAAGAGGCCATGAAAGGCGCCGATGTTCTGATATCGCTCTCAACCCCTGGCCCCGACACAATTAAGCAAGACTGGATTAGACTAATGGCCGACAAGGCGATTGTTTTTGCATGCGCCAACCCGGTTCCCGAAATTTATCCGTATGCAGCCAAGGAAGCCGGTGCTTACATAGTTGCCACTGGTCGAGGCGATTTCCCAAATCAGGTAAACAACTCGTTGGGATTCCCTGGCATTCTTAAAGGAGCCTTGCTTGTGAGGGCATCAAAAATTACCGATAGCATGGCCATTGCCGCTGCCCACTCGCTGGCTAATTACGCTGAAAAACGCGGCATAAATCCCGATAATATCGTTCCTACCATGGACGAAGCTGACGTTTTCCCTGTTGAAGCAGCCGATGTAGCAGTTCAGGCGGTTAAAGATGGAGTGGCCCGCAGACCAATGACATGGGATGAAGCCTATACCATTGCCAAAAAGGATATCGACTACTCCCGCTCAATGGTTAAAAGCCTGCATGATAATGGTTTTATTACTGACCCCCCCTCCGAAATGCTTGAGGAAGCCCTGGAATGGACTATTAAACAAGTTGAAGGCTAATAATTTCCATACAAAGGGGGAAAAATTCCCCCTTTTTTACTTATATCTAAATCTAATTCGAAAATGTGCTTTACCCTGAGCTTGCAGGTTGAAAAGCATAAGTTGGAAAAATTACTAAGCGCTAAGCTGGACAATGGCTATCACATTGAGCCCTTTTACTTTGTTTCGGCGTTTGAATACCCTTGGGTTCCTGTTAAAATTTTTGAAAACTCAGGCTACCGGTTAATACCCATGCAATGGGGACTAATCCCCCACTTTGTTAAAACGCACTACCATGCCCAGCTAATCAGAAGTAAAACCCTGAATGCCCGATTCGAGACACTACTTGAAAAACCCTCGTTCCAAAAAGCGGCGCTTTGTTACAGATGCATAGTTCCCGCCTCCGGTTTTTTTGAGTGGCAGCACACTGGCAGCAAGAAAATCCCATGGTTTATTAGCCTTAAACACGATGAATTAATGCTGCTAGCAGGTATTTACAGCACATGGACAAATCCTGAAACCGGAGAAATTTTAAATACCTTCAGCATCATAACCGTACCTGCAAATCCATTACTCGAGAAGATTCACAACACAAAAAAAAGAATGCCAGCCATGCTTCAACCTCATCAAGCGGAAGCATGGTTAGACCCGGGTCTGAAAACCAGCGAGTATGCCCAGGTCATCAAACCCATAGAACAGGACCTACTTACTGCATACACGGTATCGCCTTTGGTGTCGAATCCCAATGTGAACCGAAACGTTCCCGACGTGCTAAAGCCCTACACCTACCCAGAACAAACATCGCTCTTCTGAACATTACTCATTGGCTACTGTTCCTAACACTAAAATCTAAACAAGGTGAAATTTAACCAAAGCCTAACTCATGGCAAGCTGGTTAAGCGCTATAAGCGCTTTATGGCCGATATCATACTCGATGATGGCACCCTGGTTACCGCCCACTGTACAAACTCGGGTTCAATGAAAAGCTGCCTTGAACCAGGTGCTGAGGTTTACCTGAGTAAAAGTTCAAACCCTAACCGAAAACTACCCTATACCTGGGAAATGATCAAGATTAATGAAGGCTGGGTTGGTATTAACACAGCTAACCCCAACACGATTGCCCGTGAAATTTTAACAGAGAATTGGATAAATGAACTGCCGCGGTTTTCATTAGTCAAAAATGAGGTGAAATTCGACGATAGCCGCTTCGACCTTTATGCAGAGAGTGATACTGAGAAATGGTTTTTTGAGGTGAAAAACGTTACGTTAAAGGATGGAAATTTTGCCCGTTTCCCCGATGCGGTTACAACCCGCGGCCTAAAACACCTAAACACACTGGTCAAGGCAGGTAAGCAGGGTTACCGGGTGGTCATGCTTTACATAGTTCAGAGAATCGATGTTGATGCATTTGCACCTGCATGGGACATTGATCCGGAATACTCAAAAGGACTTGTATGTGCAATGAAAAATGGGGTAAAGGTTTATGCCATTCAGGTAAAGGTAACACCCGAGAGTATTGAACCCTTAAGGCAATTGCCTTATACATTGTAGCAGCGATGAAATTAAAAACTATATCGAGCAGCTCTCGCAACGCCCAAACCAACGATACCTGTTCCTTGCGATTACCCCGTAAACATAGTCACGAAGTGGTCGTGGGAAAACCAGTAAAAGCGAAAGCAACGGCCAACCCCCTTTTAAATAGATGGTTACTCTGAGAGCTGCAGTCGATTTGGTGTAAACCCTACCATTACTGATAAGTATTACCGAATTCAATGAATCTAAATCTAAACCATAATCATTTGCAAGGCCTTGTGCTTCTTGAGAATTATTTGAAACGTAAGTAAAACTTGTCCTACGTTCATACCGCTTCAAAAAGCGAATGAGCCACTGGCAGAGCTTGCAATGGGAATCGTAGATAAGGATGTTTTGGTTATTTGGTAATAACTTTATCATAATCACTTTAAAAAATTACCACTTGCTTTCTAATAACATCAAAACCATTTGTATGGTTTAAAAAAAATAAGCTGATGGTTTGATAAATAAAAATATTTTCCTATAATTGCAAAACAATAATGAAAGTGATGAAGCATTTCTGCAACATATGGTGGTGGCATAAATTAATCCGAACAAGGGGGGATTAGTTTGGCCATTGCTTTGCAATAGTATAGCCGTAGGAGCCCCCTACGGCTTTTGTTTTTTAAACCATATACAAATGAAGCCTTTTTATAGAAGAAAATTTCTGAATTCAGTATTTGCGCCATGGTGGTGGCGGGGAACCCCCGCACAGTAATTGTCTTTTAGTGTGCTACGCGCCACCTAACCTCTTGAAATCTAATCTACTATTAAACCAAGCAACAACAATTTAACTAACAAAACAGAATACACCATGGAAGCAATTGTTACAAACAAGCAGGTTTTAGTATCACCCATCGAAAGCATGTTAAAATACAACGGCCGATACGGCGAATATGGCGGAGCATACATTCCAGATGTTTTGGCTAAACCGTTGGAGCGGCTTGCCGCTGAATTTGACAAGCATACAGCTACGTCAGAGTTCAGAAAAGAGTTCATTTACTTGCTAAAGCAGTATGTAGGTCGTCCATCGCCGCTGTATAGAGCAAGCAGGCTAACAGATTACGTAGGTTCCACAATATACCTGAAGCGTGAAGATCTGAACCATACGGGTGCCCATAAAATTAACAATACCATTGGGCAAGCTTTGCTGGCAAAGCGAATGGGTGCACGTGAAATAATTGCAGAAACAGGAGCGGGACAACACGGCGTAGCAACCGCAACGGCAGCGGCACTTATGGGCATTCCCTGTAAAGTGTTTATGGGTGCAAAAGATGCAGAACGTCAGGCGCTGAATGTGCGTCGCATGAGGCTTTTAGGTGCACAGGTTATTACCACCACCATGGGAACGGCCACATTAAAAGACGCCGTTGATGCAGCGCTGATGTACTACGCTGAACACCCGGAATCGTTCTACCTATTGGGTTCGCAGGTTGGGCCACACCCCTACCCCAAGATGGTGGGTTACTTCCAAAGCGTAATTGGTCAGGAAGCCAGGGAACAAATACTGCTACAGGAAGGCCGATTACCCGATTCCATTTTTGCCTGTGCCGGAGGTGGCTCCAATGCCATTGGACTGTTCTCGGGTTTCCTTGATGACACCGAAGTTCAGATTTACGGCGCCGAAGGGGGTGGACAGGCAGTTCAAGGCAATACCGCAGCAACCCTATCGTTCGGAAAACCAACGGTGTTTCAGGGAACCTACTCCTACTGTCTGGTTGATGAGAATGGCAACCCCTGCGAGTCGCATTCGGTGGCGGCAGGGTTAGATTACCCGGGCATAAGCCCGCAACATGCCTACCTGAAGGACACCGGCAGGGTAAAATACTTCCCGGTTACCGATTCCGAGGCAATAAAAGCCTTTGAGCTGCTTTCGCAACTCGAAGGGATTATACCGGCTATTGAATCGAGCCATGCTGTTGCACTTGCCACTAAACTACTGAAGGGCAAAGGACAACTTGCCATTGTGAACCTGTCGGGTCGAGGCGATAAGGATGTGGAAAGAGACTTTTAGGGTAAGGATGGAATAATCGTTGTTTATAAAGCGCTCTTATGGGGCGCTTTTTTTGCTCTAATCAACAATTTGCACGAAATTTGTCCGAGACAGATTAAAAACGGTATGCCATGAAAAAACTATTCGCTATTATCCTTCTACATCTAGGTTTTGTAGCCACAGCCCAGGAAATTATCAATGTTACTAATATCACCGGACGGCAGGTTATTGCCGGAAACATAACCGAAGATGAAGCCCGGATAAAAGCAATTGCCAATGCAAAGGTCGATGCTCTGCGCAAGGCAGGGGTAACTGAGCATATCCAGTCGTACGAAATGCTTTACAAGAGTGAAACAGGTAATAGGTTCGAAGAGGTTTTCATGAGCGACATGTTCACCGAAATTCGCGGAGCGGTTAGAAAATATGATATTGTTAAAATTGATAAGGGATTAGACGAGTATAAGAACTTTTACCTCGAAGCCACCATCAATGCAGAGGTTGTGCTTTACAGCACAGGAAAAGATCCGGCCTTTCAGGTAAATATCGATGGAATAAAACAGGGCTACCAAAACGGCGAGCGTATGCGCTACGCCGTAACCCCAACACAGGATTGCTACTTGAACATCTTCAACCTTTATGAAAACAATGCTTCGCTCATTTACCCCAACCAGTTTGAGAAAAGCAGGCTTTTTAAAGCCGGAGAAAAGGTTACTTTTCCGTTAAGCCAGCTAATTGATGGTTATACGGTTGAGAGAAGCACAAAGGAACCCGAAAAGAATAAGCTGGTTTTTGTCTTCACCAAGGACAACATCCCCTACATTAAGTACAAGTTGAGCAAGGAGGGCGACCAATTAACATCGTTCGAGGACATCTCGGCATGGCTTTTCAGTATTTCGCCCGACAGGCGAGTGAGCTACTTTATACAGTTCGTTATCTACTAAACTGGGTTGGGCACAAGTTAAAAAAAGGAGCGGGGTTAAAGCCCCCGCTCCAGCTTATTTCAACTTATCGAAACTAATTAAATAAAACTCCGTTAGGCCCTATGCCTACATCAACAGTCTTTTTGGGGCCAGTAAAATCGCTTGCAAAGACTTTAAGTTTGCCTGCACCGGTAAAGCTGGGTGCTTCGAGGCAGTATATATCCCCGTTATTTGGATTAACGTTGAACCCATAGAAATACCCTTGAATTGAAGGGCCTTGAGGCGCAGCAGTGGCATTTATTGGAATGCTGTAAATACCATTAAAACCAAACCCTCCGCCAAAGTAAACGATTTGCTTGCTCGGGCTTACATCAATATGGGATGGGTGTTGGTCGTTAAACAAGGGGATTATCTTCTCAACCGACTTTGTGTTGGGGTTTATGACTAAAAGCGATGAAGGTTTACTGCCAACCACATTCCAATTTTCGTCGTAAATGGTGGTTCCTGAGCACAGCACCCAAATTTTCCCATTAGCATCGGTAACCATTTCCTTGGGGCAGTAACCCACCTGAATAGTAGCTTCAACCTTATTGGTAGAAGGGTTTATGACTGAAACGGTTGAATCCTGGCCGTAGCCGCCGCTATTTGCCACCCAAACCTTTCCGGCTACCGCAACTATACCCTCAGCGCCAGTGCCAACAGGAATTGAATCGACCTTTGTAAGGCTGGAAACGCTATAAACAAGTACGGACCCTTTTTGACCCCAGCCATTCCATTGCGAGACGTAAAGCTTTCCATCGGTTTCTGCTGCATAACGGGGGTTGTTGAGTTTTTCAATAACACCGGTCTGAACAAAATCGGTACTGTTTACCACTTCAACCTTTCCAGAGTTATTAACCACCAGGTAAATTTTTCCTTTAGCCTTTAGTGCGCTTTGGAGAACATCGCCTAAAGGGCGACCATTCACACGTTCAAATACATTGTTAAGCACCGAGTCGCTAGTGTAGCTAACCCAGCTAACCGAGGCATTGGAGCTGCCAAAGGCCCCCTCGTTAAGAATAATGGCACCATTCTCGTACTTACCGGGTTCGGTTTCCGAATCGTCGCACGATACAATTGCAAAAGCGGAGAATGCCAGCAGTAATAAAAAACTAACTTTTTGTTTCATGGTTTTAATTGATTTGGTTAACTATTTAGTTGATTGGGACTGAAATTCAATGGTAAACCGAACAAAGTAGTTGCGCAGCGGCATAGCGTAGTTACGCATGAGCTGGTACTTTTCGTTCCAAACATTATTAATTCCGAGGCTCACTGCAACTTCACTCTTAAAGCAGCTGAATGTGTAGCCCAAAGTGATATCGCCAACATTATGGGGTGGTAGTTTATTCAGTTCATCGGTGTTCCGTTCACTTGAGAATGAATGGTTATAAATCAGGCTATAGCCCCTATGCAGTAGGGAGATATTTGCCCCTATCCTGTGCTTTGGAATGTATATCATCGGTTTACCGGAGTAGCTATCGCTATCGAACATTTCAGAATTGGTATAGGTGTAGCTCAAATCGGTGCGAAATCTGAACAATCCAGCCAGAGTGGTTACTCTTAAAAACGATTCCACCCCATGGGACTTTCCACGGTTAAGGTTGTTGGGTTTCCACCTACCGTTATCCTGCGAATCGGGCAGCCAAACTATCCAATCATTCAGCTCACTATAAAAAATGGTATTAGAAATATAGAGCTGAAACCAGGCGACACTGTAGTTGAAATCCAGCCCAAAATCGGCATTCCAACCATTTTCAGGTTTCAGGTTAGGATTACCGCTTGCATAGGTGGTTGATGCCCAGTATAAATCGTTGAGGGTTGGTAACCGGTAGTTGGTAGAGGAAGTTGCTTTCAGTTTGAACAGTTTATCCAAATGAAATTCGGCACCACCGGATAGCACAACTGGAATAAAATCACCATCTACCATCTCGTTGCGTACGGAGCCAACAAGTATCAACCTGTTGTTGAAAAATCTGGTAATAAGCGAGGCATAGCCCAACACACGGTTACGTAATCCTTTCGTTGTATAGCTATCGGATGATGCCATATCGTGCGTATAACCCAAACCAGCTATGAGCTCATGGTTTAGATTAACAGTTTTTTTAACCTCCAATTCGTTGATAAGCTGTGAGCATCGATTTAAGCTAAAGATATTGCTTGCAGGATCACTAAAGCGATTTTTAGTATAAACAAATGCACTCCTAAGGCGAATTGAGAGATTATCAAAGTTATGACTGAGATTCGAAGAAATTGCAAAGCTGCTATCCACCTGATTTGCTTGGGAAGGTTGGCTGCTGCTCATCAAGGTTTGGATGTTCTTGTTGCTAATAGTAGCCCATCCCGATAGGTTCCATAAGGTTTTAGACGAAATCCTTGCAGCAGCATCGACCAGCAGGTTATTTTGCTTTGCTTGCGCATTGGTAATACGTTCGCGAGGGCTTCCATAGCGGTAAGTATTGATGAACTCAAAATCATTATCGGCCCATGCGCCGTTGTACTTTAAGGATAATGCCAGCATTGGATTTCCGATTTTTACTCTGGCCATAGCACCACGGGTATTTCCCTGACCAAAAAGAAATCCGGTTTTAATGGAATTTGTCTGTGCCAGAATAGAACCACTTTCCAGAACTACAACCCCCGACACCGCCCCGCTTCCGTAAATGGTACCAATACCACCATGTTGAACCGAAATGTTGTTGAAAAGCACCACCGGTAAGTGCGAAAGGTTAACACCTCCGTTCATGGGGCTTTGTATGTTGATGCCATTCCAAACCACGGCAGTATGAACCGACCCGCCCCCTCGTAACGCAACCATAGCCAAACCGCCAACGCCATAAGAACGAACGTTCACCCCACTGGATTGTAAAAGCTCCCCGAGGGTCATCCCCTCATAGTTTTTGATTTTGAGGGTATCAATCTTAAATGAATTTGAACCAATAGAATGAAGTTGGCGATAGGTGGAGTAAACCGTAACTTCCTCAATTCGAACTGTATCATCAAAACACAGCTGTGATTTAGCTGTGCCATAAAGGCTAAGGGTAATGAGTAAAAGCAAAATTTTTCTACTACACATTGCTACAAATGATTAATCGGCTAATCATCCGCAGCGCCCGGATTTAGTGAAAATAGAACAGGGAATTATTTGTGTTCTATTCTTCGCTTTTCCACCCGAAAGCTACGAAAACAAAGCAGTTTTGGCAGGTCTTCTGGCTTGCTCGGCCTTTTACAGCCTTCCCATTGGGCTTTTGCCCAACAGTGGCAGGGGAGTAAAAGGCCTTTTTACGAGCTTACAGCTGCGGGGACAGCCCCGGATTTTCACCGGGTTCCCTTTTAAGCCCAAAGGGCACCAATAACATTGCAATATTACACCCATTAATTCTTTTATGCAACATTTCGGGCATATGTTTTAGAGCAGCTAAGCATGGGATGCTACACGATGGTAAAAATATAGACCTTGAAAAATGAGCCGTTAAAGGTTAAACGTTAATCAAATCATTTTTTAGTGCTTTCTTTTAGAATTTTGAGGGGATGATTTGGAAAAATGAAAAATGTTTCTTTTATTTGCAGAGTTAAGAACCGCAAATGAGAACTATTAGCTATACCACTCTTCATCACCATCACCATTCACATCGCATGCGAATGGCAGATGAGCATTTGGTTTAGCCAATAGTAAATCGATAAACGACCAAAATTTTAAGGGTCTGCCATTCCAAAGGCAGACCCTTTCTGCTTTTTGTCAAAACACCAAAATAAATACAGCAATGAACACAAAAATTACACTGGCCATTCAGAAAAGTGGACGTCTAAACGAAGGAACAATTGACCTGCTTTACCGCTGCGGGATTAAAATTTTAAACGGGAATAATCACCTGAAGGCCGTAGCCGAGGGTTTTCCCATGGAAGTTTTACTGCTCAGAGACGATGACATACCTCAGTATGTTGCCGATGGAGTGGCTGACATTGGTATTCTTGGCTACAACGAGGTGATTGAAAAAGGTAAGGATATCAGCATTGTACGAAAACTTGGATTTTCAAGATGCAGGCTTTCAATTGCTGTTCCCCGAGATGTGAACTACACAGGCAAGGAATGGCTATCGGGTAAACGAATCGCTACTTCGTATCCCGAAATTTTAAAGAGTTTTCTGGCAGAAAACTCACTTCAGGCTGAAATTCATTCCATTAGCGGTTCGGTTGAAATTACTCCTGGAATAGGCATGGCCGATGCCATTTTTGAGATTGTAAGCAGCGGGGGCACTTTACTCAGCAACAATCTTAAAGAGGTTGATGTAATCATTAATAGTGAGGCCGTTTTGGTTGCCAATAAGAACTTATGCGAGAGCAAAGTTGACCTGCTGAAAAAGTTGGAGTTTCGGATTGAGGCAGTCCGTAAAGCCCAGCGAAACAAGTACATTCTGCTTAATGCTCCCAAAAACAAGCTGAACGAAATCATCAACCTGATTCCTGGAATGAAAAGCCCAACAATCCTACCCCTTGCCATCGATGGATGGTGCTCAGTACATTCCGTCGTTAACGAGGAAGACTTCTGGGAAGTAATTGGGAAACTGAAGGAAGCAGGCGCTGAAGGAATTCTGGTGGTCCCCATTGAGAAAATGGTAATTTAAAAATGGAATAAGATGAAAATAATTTCAGATAGTACTCGGGTAAACTATGGTGAACTCTTAAAACGTCCTGCCAATAACAACCCTGAACTTAGAACCAGGGTGCAGGAAATCATTGAGATGGTTAAAACCGATGGCGATAAGGCCATAAAACTGCTCACCCGCAAGTTTGATGGTATAGATATTGACCACCTTGAAGTTGATGAGCAAGCTATTATCGATAGCCAAGATTTAGTTGACGCAAAGCAAAAAGGTGCCATTTGGCAAGCGGCCAAAAACATCGAAAAGTTTCATCGTGCTCAAAAAGCAAAGAATATCGAGGTAGAAACCATGCCCGGAGTCAGCTGTAAACTCATTTACCGTCCACTAAAACGGGTTGGCCTTTATGTTCCCGGAGGAACTGCACCTCTAATATCTACCGTATTAATGTTGGGAATTCCCGCCAAAATTGCCGAATGCAACGAAATAGTTGTTTGCACTCCCCCACCGATTAATCTGGATATTCTTTACGCTTGCGGTTTAATAGGCGCAAGGGTTTTTACAGTAGGAGGCGCACAGGCTATTGCTGCTATGGCCATGGGAACAGAAAGCATTCCGAAGGTCGATAAGATATTCGGACCCGGAAACAGCTACGTCACCGAAGCCAAGATTCAACTTGCTTCGCAGGGTGTCCCCATTGACATACCGGCAGGTCCATCGGAGTTGCTGGTCATAGCCGATGAAACGGGTATTCCCTCGTTCATCGCGGCCGATTTGCTATCCCAAGCTGAACATGGTACCGATAGTCAAGTGGTTATGATTAGTACCAGCCAGATTATCATTACAGAAACCATAAATGAGATTAACAGAATGGTTAACCTATTGCCACGCAAAGCAATTGCCATGGATGCCCTTTCAAACAGTTTGGCCATCAAAGTCGATAGCATTGACCGAGCAATTGAGATCAGCAACCTCTATGCACCGGAACACCTAATACTTGCAGTAAACAATGCTGATAAGTATATCGGCAGTGTTGAAAATGTCGGTTCTGTGTTTATGGGAAACTATTCGCCCGAGTCGGCGGGCGATTACGCAAGCGGAACCAATCATACGCTACCAACAAGTGGTTTTGCCAGGAACTGGAGCGGTGTAACACTTAGCTCATTCCTCAAAACCATCACCGTTCAGGAAATTAATGAGGAAGGAATAGAAATGCTGGGGGAAACGATCATGGCACTAGCCAAAGCCGAAAAGCTTGATGCACACGCTGCTGCTGTGAGAGTCAGGTTGAACTACTTAAAAGAATTAGAATTATGATGACCATAGAGCAGGTTCGAATGCTTATTCGCCCGAATATTTTAGGTTTAAAACCCTACTCATCAGCTCGAAACGAATATGGCGCACAGGATGCCATTCTATTAGATGCAAACGAGAATCCATTTGAGGTTTGGGAACAGGAAAATATGAACCGTTACCCCGATCCCTTACAAAAAAGAGCAAAAGAAAAGATTGCGCGTATAAAAGGGATCGCTCCCGAGCAACTATTCCTGGGAAATGGTAGTGATGAAGCCGTTGACTTGATAATTCGTTGTTTTTGTGAACCTGCCACCGATAGCATTGCCATTTTTACTCCTACTTACGGCATGTATGCCGTATGTGCAGAAATAAACAATGTACGGGTTAATGCTTTCAGCCTGAACAGTGATTTTAGTATCGATACACAGTACTTCCTGAGTAAAGTTAGTGCCAATGTTAAGGTTGCTTTTATCTGTAACCCTAATAATCCAACGGGAAATACACAAAAACCTGAAATCATTGAGCAAATTATTGCGGGCTTAAAAGGAATTGTGGTGGTTGATGAGGCGTACATCGATTTCTGTCCCGAAAAATCGGTTGTAAACCTACTACAAAGCTATCCAAACCTGATTGTGTTGCAAACCTTCTCAAAAGCATGGGCACTTGCAGGTGCAAGAATAGGTATTGCCATAGCAAACCCGGCAGTTATAGAAATTCTTAACAAAGTGAAGTTCCCATACAATATAGGGCTACCATCGCTTAAAACGCTTGACTATGCTCTGGAAAGACCACTGGCTAAGGATATCTACGTTCATGAGATACTCAGAGAAAGAGGTCGGTTAATAGCTGAACTGCAAGAAGTTCAATGTGTTGAAAGAATTTTTCCCTCTGATGCAAACTTTTTACTGGTGAAAACAACATCAGCCGATACTGTTCACAAAGAACTTCTAAGAAAGGGCATTGTGGTTCGCAACCGAAGTCGTGAACCACTTTGCGAGGGATGCTTAAGGATAACAGTTGGAACTCCTTTGGAAAATCAGGAACTAGTTGATGCAATTAAAGCTATACGAATATGAAACCAATACTGTTTATTGACCGCGATGGTACTTTAATTAAAGAACCTCAGGATAATCAGATTGATAGCTACGAAAAGCTCGATTTCATGCCGGGAGTGTTCACCTGGTTAGGGCGTATTTGCAGGGAGTTTGATTGTTACCTGGTAATGGTTACCAATCAGGATGGGTTAGGTACCCCGAGTTTCCCAGAAGAAACCTTTTGGGGTCCACATGAAATTCTGCTTAAGTCGCTTAAATCGGAAGGAATTGTTTTCAACGAAATCCTAATTGACCGCTCATTACCTGACGAAAACCTTATAACAAGGAAGCCCGGAACTGGATTAGTTGAACATCTTCTAAACGACAGCTACGACATTCCGGGTTCGTGGGTAATTGGCGACCGGGAGACCGATGAGCTGTTTGCTAAAAATATAGGTTGCAGGGCAATCCGTTTTGGTTCAACCGCATCATATCCCTTTAGCTACTGTGCTAGTAACTGGGAGGAAGTTTACAAGCAGATTAAACCTAAAAGGGAATCGGAAATTAGTCGTAAAACAAACGAAACCGACATCAACATAAAAGTTAACCTCGATGGTGATGGCAAGGGGAACATTTCAACCGGCATCGGGTTCTTTGACCATATGCTTGAGCAACTTGCCAAACACTCATCCATTGACCTATTTATTTCCTGTAAAGGCGATTTAGAGGTTGATGAGCACCATACCATTGAGGATGTGGGAATTGCACTAGGAGAGGCCTTAAAAAAAGCCATAGGCAGCAAGGTGGGCATTGCACGGTATGGCTTTACCTTACCTATGGACGAAAGTCGTGCCTTGGTTATCCTCGACTTTGCAGGACGACCCTACCTGGTTTTTAACGGTAGGTTCTCCCGCGATTACGTGGGACAAATGCCCACCGAGATGGTTAAGCATTTTTTTCACTCGCTCGCCTACTCTGCTGGCATAACCCTGCATATCGATTTTGATGGTGAAAATGACCACCACAAGGTAGAGGCAATCTTTAAAGCATTTGCAAAAAGCCTAGCCATGGCTGTTAAAAACGATGGTTCACAAATACCATCAACAAAGGGATTGATTTAATCGGTTAGCTATGAGAAAAATAAAAGTAGGAATAGTACAATACGGAGCAGGTAACCAGGCATCGGTTATAAACGCCCTTGAACAAATTGGTGCCATTACCATGCCAGTAAACGTGGCTACCGATATCGATAAAGTTGATAAGCTGATCATTCCCGGGGTTGGTCATGCCGGTAAGGCAATGGCAGCGCTGAGACAAACAGGACTAGATTCGGCTATTTGCAAATCCAAAATCCCCCTACTAGGCGTATGCCTGGGCATGCAGCTACTAGGAAGAAGCAGTAGCGAGGGTAACATCACCTGCCTTGAAATAGCTGATTACGACACTGTAAAATTCAACGTTACTCTAAAAGTTCCGCACATAGGGTGGAATCAGGTTAGGCTTAGGGAAAACCCATTGTTTCATGCAATACCGGATAATGAGTGGTTTTACTTTGTTCATAGTTACTACATTCCAAATAGCAAATACTCCATAGCAAAATGCACCTATGAGGTTGAATTTACTGCCGCAGTTCAGCTTGCAAATTTTTGGGGCGTTCAGTTTCACCCCGAGAAAAGCGGAAAAACGGGATTACGGGTTTTAAAAAACTTTATTGAACTATGCAAATAATACCAGCAATAGACGTAATAAACGGAAAATGCGTAAGGCTTTTCCAGGGCACATTTTCAAAAGTTACCGATTATCGACTAAATCCTTTGGAGCAGGCAAAACTATTTGCCGATTTAGGATTTGAGCACCTGCATCTGGTTGATTTGGATGGTGTTCGCAATGGTTTTCCGGTAAACCTCAGGGTGCTTGAACAAATAGCAGCCCAAACAGCACTTAAAGTTGATTTTGGTGGTGGACTTAGAGATATATCGAGCATTGATGCTGCTTTCAACGCCGGAGCATGGAAAGTAAACCTGGGCTCAGCCCTAACCACAAATCTGGTAAACGTTATTGAAGAAAAAATAAAGGGAGACAAAATCATTGGTGCAGTTGACTGCGAAAGGGAACTGGTGAAATTGAACGGTTGGCAAAGCCAAACGACAATAATGGTTGATGAGTTTATAGCCTCATTGACTTCAATTGGAATCGACCATTTCACTGTTACCGATATTAGCCGCGACGGAACACTTACGTCACCGGCATTTGAACTATATGAGAAGCTTAAAACACAAAACCCCGGGGTTAAGATTTGGGCAAGTGGTGGAGTTGGATGCTTAGCGGACATCATAAACCTTCGCAAGATTGGTTTAGACGGGGTTATAGTGGGAAAAGCCATATATGAGAAGAAGTTTGAACTCAAAGACCTAGTAAAATGCTTGCAAAACGAATAATTCCTTGCCTAGATGTTAAGAACGGGCGAACAGTAAAGGGTGTAAACTTTGATAATTTGGTGGATGCCGGCGATCCGGTAGAACTAGCCGCAAGGTACTATGCCGATGGAGCCGACGAACTGGTACTGCTTGATATCTCAGCCACCATCGAGGGGCGAGAAACTTTTATTGAAATTGTACGAAGCGTAGCCAAAACAATAGCCATACCGTTTACGGTGGGCGGAGGCATAAGTTCAACAGAACAAGCCGAAAAGCTGATTAAAGCAGGAGCCGATAAGGTTTCGATAAATACTGCTGCAATTCAGGAACCCAGGCTTATTGGCGAACTAGCCGAGGAATTTGGCTCGCAATGCGTAGTGGTTGCCATTGATACCATGCTAACCAAAAAAGGTTGGGAAGTTGTAAGCCATGCCGGCACTAAGCCTACAGGCATTATGACAGTACCGTGGGCAAGAACTTGCGAGTTGCTTGGAGCAGGGGAAATTCTTTTAACCTCTCACACCTCTGATGGAACAAGGGAAGGGTATGCCATTGATATCACCCGCAAGGTGTCGCAAACTCTGCGTATTCCTGTAATTGCATCGGGTGGTGCCGGACAACCCGCTCACTTTGCAGAAGTTCTTTCAAAAGGCATGGCCGATGCTGCACTTGCAGCAGGTGTATTTCATTACGGATTATTCAGCATTGCCCATGTGAAAGAGTATTTACGTAAACAAAACATCGCTGTACGATACTAGTTAAAATAAATAATATGACAACACTTAATTTCGACAAACTTAATGGTTTGCTACCTGCAATCGTCCAGGATGCAACAACCGGCAAAGTGCTCATGCTTGGTTTTATGAACCGTGAGGCGCTTGAGTTAACCCGTAAAACGGGATTAGCCACCTTCTATAGCCGAACTCGGCGGCAAATATGGACAAAAGGCGAAACATCAGGAAACTACCTTAAGGTTTCCGAGATAATACCCGACTGCGACGGTGATACCCTGCTGGTTAAAGTTACACCACAAGGGCCTGTTTGCCACACTGGAAACGATACCTGCTTTAGCGAACGCAATGCCAGCACCCTTGGATTTATTGAGTATCTCGAAGAAGTAATTGAAAGCCGGAAGCAAGCCAATTCCAATGAAAGCTATACGGCAAAACTGCTGGCAGCCGGATCAAAACGGATTGCAAAGAAGGTTGGAGAGGAAGCCGTGGAACTCGCGCTTGAAGCGGAAAATGGCACTAACGAGCGCCTTCTTGACGAAACCGCGGACCTAATTTACCACACACTTGTTTTGCTCTCAAGCCGAAACCTCAGCTTCAATCGGGTTATTGAAACCCTTAAGGCCCGTCATAGCGAATCAAAAATCAGTGATGCCCAAGTTGAAAACTTTAAACGGGGCGAAAAGCAGTGGGGTAAATAAAATGCAACAGGCAGTTTTATTTTTTAAAAGTAATGATTAATTTTGCGCTTCGTAAAAATCGAAGCCGGTCCGGTAGCTCAGTTGGATAGAGCAACAGCCTTCTAAGCTGTGGGTCGTGGGTTCGAATCCCGCCCGGATCACTTGAAAAGGTTGAAACCGTGCAAGGCCATTCCCAATTCGGCATGGCCTTTATTCTTTCAAAAAACTAAAGGCGGGATCATGAGCCGCAGGCGAACTAATCCCGCCCGGATCACTTGAAAAAGTTGAAACCGTGCAAGGCCATTCCCAATACGGCATGGCCTTTATTTTCAGAAGTCAAGTAATCAATTTTTTAAAGTTAATGGCGATTAACTATTCGAGGAAAGTAGAGCTTATAAATAAAGTTGTTGGCCAGCTTACCCAGTTAAAATTTAGCATGTCAAATCAAACCATTTAAACCATAACAAAAAAACAAAATCAAATTTTAAATCTAAACAAACTGATATGTTCAATAGAATCTTATTGGTAATCATTGCATCAACTTCATTAGCCATCACAGTCTATTCGCAAGTTTCAAAAAAAGCACTCACACATGATGTTTACTATGAATGGAAAGACCTGGAAAATCCTGCAATTTCAAAAAACGGGTTATGGGTCACTTACGAGGTAAATCCTCAGAAAGGTGATGGAGTCCTTTTCCTGGTGAATGCTGAGACCAACCAAAAGTATGAATTTCTCAGGGGCTACAGATCAAAGATATCACCTCAAAGTAATTTTATGGTTTACAGAATAAAGCCCCAATTTGAGGTAACTCGAAAAGCTAAACTTGACAAGAAAAAGACCGATGAACTTCCAAAAGATTCGGTTGGTATCGTAGTTTTTGGCACAACCTCATTAAAGAAATACCCAAACCTGATTTCCTATAAATTACCAGAAGAAGCTGGCGAGTGGGTCACCATACTTACTGAACTTTCAAAAAAACAAACCTATGCCGACTCAACTCAAAATTCAGGTGGTAGCAAAACAAAAAAAAGTATTAGTAAAAAACCAAAAGAATTAGGCTCATTGAAAATAATTAATCCAATTTCAGGGTTTGAATTAAGCATTGATAGTGTTAACAGCTACAACATTTCGCCAACAGGAAATGTAATAGCATATAGCAGATACAAAAGTGATTCGGTCAGAATTGCAGAACTCTTCCTTTTCAATACCGTTAATCTGAATTCAACTAAGATACTTTCGCAACAAGGCGAGGTTGAACAATTAGCATTTGATAGATCAGGCAAACAAGTGGCATTTGTTTTTACATCGGATACCGGTAAGGTAAAGGTTTATTCACTTTTTTACTGGGATGAGAAAACTAAACAGGTTCAAAAAGTTGTGGATAGAACTACACCTGGCATCCCAAAAGGTTACATGGTTAGCCAACACTTTGAACCTTACTTCTCGAATAGTGGCGCAAGATTATTTCTAGGTACAGTCAAAATTCCTTTGGAAGAGCCCAAAGACACTTTGACCGATGATGAAAAAGTAATCTTTGATTTGTGGAGCTGGACCGATACCCTTTTACAAACCCAGCAGCAAGTGAGGTTAAAAGAGAATGAGAAGCAATCGTTTTTGGCTGTTTATCACATCAAGCAAAAGAAATTGGTTCAACTTGCCAACGATTCAATACCCCGTATAAGCATTTTAATGAAAGGAGATGCCCCTTTCGCAATTGCACGCTGCGATAAGGCCTACCTCTACACTATGACCTGGGAACATCCGCTTAAATCAGATTACTATATTTTGGACCTGCAAACAGGCAGCTTTGAAATGGTATTAAAAGGGAACCCATTCACGCCGTATCTATCACCCTCGGGTAGCTATTTAGCTTACTATAATCCTGCCGATAGTGCTTGGTATTCTTGGGATAGAAAGAAAAAAAATCATTTACGGCTCACAAAAAAAATTCCTTTTAATTTTTTTAATGAAAGCAACGACATTCCTAGCATACCCAATCCTTACGGTTTTGGTGGTTGGGTTGAAACCGAAAACTTATTCCTTATTTACGATAAGTATGATATTTGGGCAATTGATCCAACCGGAAAGAATGAACCCCAAAATCTTACCAATACTCGTTCGAACAAAATTACATGCAGAATAATTAAAACAGACGATAACGACTACCTAAGTTCAACCCACAACGAACTGATAAGCATATTCAACAACATCAATAAAAAAGAGGGGTTTGCATATATCAACCTGAAACTTAAGGAATGTTCGTCACCAAAAGTCTATACTGATCACAACTATAGATTTATTTCAAAAGCAAAAGATGCCCCAAACTATATTTGGCAAAGAGAATCGTATAATGAATACAGGGATCTATGGATAAGTAACACATCGTTTACATCACTTAAAAAAATTTCTGATGCTAACCCTCAATTGGCAGAGTACAAATGGGGAAGTGTTGAACTTTTCAAGTGGGTTGATTTCAACCGAGACAGCGTAACCGGACTTCTATACAAACCTGAGGATTTCGATCCCAATAAGAAATATCCAATGATGGTTTATTTCTACGAAACTCACTCGGATAATCTACACAACCATTTCGAACCCAAACCCAGTCGCTCTGTAATATGTCCAACTTTTTATGTTAGTAACGATTACGTTGTGTTCTTCCCCGATATTAAATACCAAATTGGCTACCCCGGTCAAAGCGCTTACGATGCTGTTATAAGTGGAACAATGGCTTTGATAAACCATGGATTTATTGACAAGGACCGAATTGGTGTTCAGGGTCAGAGCTGGGGCGGTTATCAAGTAGCCTATTTAGTCACTCAAACCAACCTGTTTAAAGCGGCTTCGGCTGGTGCACCTGTTGCTAATATGACCAGTGCGTACGGTGGAATACGCTGGGGCAGTGGCTTAGCACGAATGTTTCAGTATGAGCACACCCAAAGTAGAATTGGTGGAACGCTGTGGGATAACCCCTTACACTACATAAATAATAGCCCACTGTTTCACGCGCCAAGAGTTAACACTCCCCTACTAATCAGACACGACGATGCAGATGAGGCTGTTCCCTGGTATCAGGGCATTGAATACTTCTTAGCCCTTCGAAGGTTAGGTAAACCCGTATGGATGATTAACTATAATGGTGAAAAGCACAACCTGACTCGTTACGCAAATCGTGTAGATTGGGCTATCAGGATGCAGCAGTTCTTTGACTACTTTCTAAAAGATTCTCCAATGCCTCAGTGGATGAAAGGTATACCCCAATCTCAAAAGGGTAAAACTATGTGTTACGAACTGCTTAACCAAAATAATGAGTAACGTTAAACACCCAACTTTAACGGTAAATACTTTCTCGATAATAGTTAACACACCAATAAAAACCACTGTAAATAGGTAAGACAATGCTAAAAGAACACTATTGCATTGATATATAATCACTTAAAGCATTTTTTAAACTTAAACTGGTATTATGTCTTTAACCCAAAAAATAATTTAACATTATTAAACATTTCTATATGTTTGAATATCAGCATGTATGAAAATACATTTAAAATAAATCTAAATTAATGTTGTATATTCAAATATTATGCGTTACTTGCACTCGAATTAAAAATCACAACAAATGAACAAAGGAACAGTAAAATTTTTTAATGAATCAAAAGGTTTTGGTTTTATTAAGGATGCAGAAACAAGTGAAGAGTATTTTGTACACGCCACTGGATTAAAAGATCAAATTTCGGAAAATGATGAGGTTACATTTAACCTTGAGCAAGGAAGAAAAGGGCTGAATGCAGTAGACGTAAAGTTGGCTTAAGCTAATCTGACATACTTGTTAATCCCGGTTTTTCCGGGATTTTTTTTTACATAAACTTTCATTCATTACATTTGTTTACATTGAAAGTGAAAATTATGAAAGTACCACAAATAGTCATATTCCTTTCCATTGTTCTGGGTATTTACACCCTGGTTAACTTATTCATTTACTTCCAAACCCGACCAGTATTTAACCTTCCTACCCTTGGCGTCTGGCTGAGGCTTATATTCCTATTATTCGTACTATCATACCCATTCGGAAGAATCCTTGAGATGCTTGTAGGAGGTCATATACCTACACTGTTTGTGAGGTTAGGTTCAACCTGGCTTGCTTTCATGCTATATCTAACCCTGCTTTTTTCAGTTTTTCTTTTATTGGCACTGCTTTTAAATTCAATTTTAAAAATCGATATAAAGGGTTCTATAGGGCTAAATCGGCTTGCAGTGGGTGTAATCTATATGATTACCCTTACTATCGTTCTTGTTGGGTATGTAAATGCAATCAATCCGAAAATCAGCCAAATAGATATAGCAACCTGTAAACCCCTGCCCAATGGGGAGTTGAAGATAGTAATGGCTTCCGATATCCATTTGGGAACAATTATTGGGAAAAACGATTTAGCTAAACTTGTGGATAGAGTGAACAAAGAAAACCCGGACATGGTGCTGTTTGTAGGTGATATTTTCGATGAAGACATTGCACCTGTGGTAAATGGTCAGATGGGGGAGCTATTTGAGGGTATAAAAACAAAACATGGCACTTTTGCGGTAACCGGAAACCATGAATTTTTCAGCAACCATCAGGCAAAAATAGAATACTTAAACAAACATGGTGTTACCGTACTATCCGATACGGTTGTCTCAGTTGCCGGTATAAACATTGTAGGTCGTTACGATCGCCAAAGCAGCTACATCTTTGGACGTGCCCGAAAATCGCTGCCTGAGCTTTTAGAAAATATCGATAGCACTAAATTTCTGGTTGTAATGGATCACCAGCCCTTTAACCTCAACGAAGCCGTTGAGGCTGGAGCTGATTTGCTCCTTTCGGGACATACGCACCATGGCCAGTTGTGGCCATTCAACTACATTACCCAAGCAATATATGAGGTTAGCACTGGATTTAAGAAAAAAAACAACACCTACATATACGTATCGCCCGGCTATGGCACGTGGGGTCCAAGGGTTAGACTGGGGAACAGACCTGAGATTGCTGTAATCAGTGTAAAGCATAAAGAGTAATTGAAGTACTTGTCAAGTTCTGACTTTTATCTAACTTACTACTTTTTTAGACCATTTGAAACCATTCTCAAATTCGGCAGAAAACAATTTAATGCAAAACTTCAAGCGTGCGAATTATGAATGTGATGTAGAATTTTAAGCTGATATAATTCACTAAAATGAGGTGTACCAAGGTACATCGTTAAAAAAATGCCCCTGTTAATAAATTATATTTCTCATAATCTGTAATTTATAACATTTAACAGTATTCTTTCAGCGGTAGGTTGGTTGAAATTTCTATTTTTGTTGCTGTAATTCTGGCAGGATGGAAAATTTTGTAGTATCGGCACGTAAATACAGGCCAACCACGTTCCGAAGTGTAGTTGGGCAGTCATCTATAACAACCACTCTAAAAAATGCTATTCAGCGGAAACAGCTGGCACAAGCCTACCTGTTCTGCGGACCTCGAGGAGTTGGAAAAACAACCTGTGCTCGAATTTTTGCCAAAACCATCAACTGCCAGAACCTAACCCCGGAACTTGAAGCCTGCAACGAGTGCGAAAGCTGCAAGTCGTTCAACACAAACCGTTCGTACAACATCCATGAGCTCGATGCCGCTTCGAATAACTCGGTTGAGGGTATAAGAAAACTGATTGAACAGGTTCGCATCCCGCCACAGGTAGGGAAGTACAGCGTTTACATCATCGACGAGGTTCACATGCTATCGCAAAGTGCGTTCAATGCGTTTCTGAAAACGCTTGAAGAACCCCCGGCCCATGCCATCTTTATCATGGCTACCACCGAAAAGCATAAAATTCTTCCTACCATTCTCTCCCGCTGCCAGATCTTCGACTTCAACAGGATACGCGTTGAAGACACCGTTAAGTACCTGGAATACATCGCTAAAACTGAGGGGGTTGAGTACGAGGTGGAAGCGTTGAACATTATAGCCCAAAAGGCCGATGGTGGTATGCGCGATGCGCTTTCAATCTTCGACCAGGTTGTCAGCTTCAGCAATAATCATATCACCTACCAAAAGGTTATTGAAAACCTTAACGTACTGGACTATCAGTACTACTTTAGGTTAACTGAGAACTTTTTAAAAGGCGATTATTCCGACTCGCTCCATATCTTCGATGAACTGTTAGCCAAGGGATTTGATGCCCAACAGTTCATTACCGGTTTAAGCATGCATCTGCGCAACATACTGGTTTGCCATGATCCGAAAACCATCCCACTACTTGAGGTAGGCACAGCCATTGCTGAAAAGTATAAGGAAATGGCTAAGACCTGTACACCATCGTTTCTGATCGAAGCACTTCAAGTAGCAAATCAGTTCGACGTTGCCTTCCGGCAAAGCCCCAACCAAAGGCTACATGTTGAACTGATGCTAATTAAGCTTTGCGGGCTTAATCAAAAAAAAAAATCTGACAGCACCGAAGTAGCTGAATCGGAAGAAGTATCGTATGGCCAGAATCCAAAGCCAGCTAATTCTAATATTTCTCCCCCCACCAAACCCACACACCAACCGGTTAAGTCACCCGTTCGAACTACATCCATAAAAAGTGCATTAAGCAGCAACCCCAAAAATGAAACACCCCCTGCTACCAGGGTGGATGATGACTCCATTACAACCGATGGTAAAAGTGAACCAAACCAAGTCTCGCCAATCACGCTTACCAACGATGATGTCCTCAAAGCGTGGAACGATTATGCCGATCTGATTCAAAAGGAAAAGCCAGCGCATTTCAGCTTAATGCAAGTGTATAAGCCTGTTCTGACCGGAAATAGCAGAATTACCGTTAGATTCGAAGGCCAAATCCAGGTAGAACTTTTTAATGAAATCAAAAAAGACCTCATCATCTACCTAAAGAAAACACTTAGTACCATTAACCTTGAAATAACCGAAGAGGTAGTGGAAAGCATTGAAGATAATGGCAAACCCAGGCTCTACACTCCCGATGAGAAGTTCCGGTTCATGGCCGAACGTAACCCAGCATTACTACGTTTCCGGCAACAGCTGAACCTTGACCTAGATTAATTGTTATATATGCAACGATTAGCTAAATTTGAAACTAAACCCCAAAATTAATCACATATGAACAAGAGACTTGAACAAGCAATTAACGAGCAAATAAATGCCGAAATCTGGTCGGCATACCTTTACCTGTCCATGTCGGCACATTTTGCCAGCGAGGGTTTTAACGGTTTTGCAAACTGGTTTAAAGTTCAATGGCAGGAGGAACTTACTCATGCCATGAAATTCTTTAACTACCTGATTGAGCGAGGCAGTAAACCTGAGTTAAAGCCCATTAAAGAGGTTCCAACAAAATGGGATTCACCTCTCCATGCTTTTGAGGAAACCCTCAAGCACGAAAGAGAAGTAACTCGTCTTATCAACAACTTGATGGATATTGCCATCGAAGAAAAAGATCATGCAGCCAAGGGAATGCTGCAATGGTTTGTAGATGAACAAGTAGAGGAAGAAGCCAATGTTCAGGAAATTATCGATACCCTTAAGCTGATCAACGGAAACGGCAATGGCCTGTTTATGCTCGACCGCGAGCTAAAACAGCGAACCTTTGTTGATTCAACCCAATCTCAAGAATAAGATTTATTTTGCTTAGAGCATGTTCACGAAGGGGCTTACGCCCCTTTGTGTTTTTCAGAACTGATTAATACTATCAAAAAGGGAAAAATGTCTAATTCATGATAAAAATCAAATAAGCACTAGCAATAATTTCGCACTAAACCTTACAACACAAACCAAGAGGCATCCCACTGTCTTAAATTAGCAAATTCTGTTAAATCGTTTCTTTATCAAAAAAAATCAGGTAAATTTGTAAGCTTCAAAAAAATCAAACACTTAACAAAATGGCTTTAAGCAATTTACTAACTAAATTTTTTGGCACCAAGTCCGATCGCGATTTACGGGAACTTATGCCAATAGTAAACAAAATCAAAGAGGTTTACCCTAAATATACTACCCTTACGAACGATCAGCTGCGCGAAGAGTCTGCAAAGTTGCGCAAAATAGTCCTTGACTATATTGCCGACGACGAAACCAAAGTTGAGCAGCTTAAAATTCAGATGGAATCGGACGAGATAGATTACGACGAAAAAGAAAAGCTATTTAAAGAGTTAGAACGGCTAACCAAGCAAATTGACGACAAAATAGAAGAAATTCTAAATCAGATTTTACCCGACGCCTTTGCAATTGTAAAGGAAACCGCACGCCGTTTCAAGGAGAACGAGACCATTGAGGTTACGGCAACCCAATTCGATCGCGATTTAGCCACACGAAAGGACTTTGTGACCATTCAGGGCGATAAGGCAATATACAAGAACCGTTGGATGGCCGGCGGGAACGAGATTGTTTGGGACATGGTTCACTACGACGTACAGCTCATTGGCGGGGTTGTTTTACATCAGGGCAAGATTGCCGAAATGGCAACAGGGGAAGGGAAAACACTGGTTGCCACCCTCCCCGTATTCCTTAATGCGCTTGCAGGTAAAGGTGTTCACGTGGTTACCGTGAACGATTACCTGGCACGCCGCGACTCCGAATGGATGGGCCCAATATACGAATTTCACGGACTCTCGGTTGACTGCATCGATAAGCATCAACCTAACTCAGAGGCTCGCCGACGAGCCTATAACTGCGATATTACCTTTGGTACCAACAACGAGTTTGGTTTCGACTACCTCCGCGACAACATGTCCATTGCTCCTGAGGATCTGGTACAGCGTAAGCACCATTACGCTATAGTGGATGAGGTGGACTCCGTTTTAATTGACGATGCCCGTACACCTCTTATCATATCCGGTCCCGTTCCTAAGGGAGAAGACCAAATGTTTGAGGAGTACAAGCCAAAGGTTGAGAAACTGGTAAACGCTCAACGTTCACTTATTACACAGCTTTTAACGGACGCTCGGAAGCTCATCTCGGAGGGAAAAACGGAGGAAGGTGGAAAATTACTGCTTCGCGCTCATAAGGGTTGGCCAAAGTACAAACCACTCATTAAATTCCTGAGTGAGCAGGGTATGAAGGCTCTGTTGCTGAAGACCGAAAACTTTTACATGCAGGACAACAACCGCAACATGCACCTCATTACCGATGACCTTTTCTTTGTCATTGACGAGAAGCAAAACTCGGTTGAACTCACCGATAAGGGCATCGATCTGATTACCAGTAGTGCCGAAGATCCTAAGTTCTTTGTACTACCCGACATTGGCAGCGAAATAGCTGAGATCGAAAAAATGCCCATCACACAGGGAGAAAAGCTGGCCAAGAAAGATGAGTTGCTTAGAGATTACGCCGTTAAGTCGGAACGCGTACATACCGTTCACCAGCTACTCAAGGCGTACACCATGTTCGAGAAGGATGTGGAGTACGTGGTGATGGACAACAAAGTAAAAATAGTTGACGAACAAACCGGGCGCATTCTGGAAGGCCGAAGGTATTCCGATGGGCTACACCAGGCCATCGAAGCAAAAGAGCGCGTTAAGGTTGAAGCAGCCACCCAAACCTTTGCCACCATTACCCTTCAGAACTACTTCCGCATGTACCATAAACTGGCAGGTATGACCGGTACTGCTGAAACCGAAGCCGGTGAGTTCTGGAGCATTTACAAACTCGACGTGGTTGTAATCCCAACCAATAAACCCGTTATCCGAAAGGACATGGACGATTTGGTTTACAAAACCAAGCGTGAGAAATACAATGCCGTAATCGATGAAATAGTTCGCCTGCGCGATGCCAATCGGCCGGTACTGGTTGGTACAACTTCGGTTGAGGTATCCGAACTGCTTAGCCGAATGCTAAAGCTAAAAGGTATTCAGCACAACGTACTCAATGCAAAGCAGCACCAACGCGAAGCCGAAATTGTGGCTCATGCCGGTATTCCTAAGACGGTGACTATAGCCACCAACATGGCAGGTCGAGGTACCGACATTAAGTTAACTCCTGAATCGCGAGCTGCAGGCGGCTTAGCCATTATTGGTACAGAAAGGCATGAGTCACGTCGTGTCGACCGTCAGCTGCGCGGACGTTCGGGCCGTCAGGGCGACCCCGGAACATCGCAGTTCTACGTTTCCCTAGAGGACGACCTCATGCGTCTGTTTGGTTCCGACCGCATTGCAAAGGTAATGGATGCCATGGGACACAAGGAGGGTGACGTTATTCAGCATTCCATGGTGTCCAAGTCCATTGAACGCGCACAAAAAAAAGTTGAAGAAAACAACTTCGGTATCCGCAAAAGGCTGTTGGAATACGACGATGTGATGAACGCCCAGCGCGAAGTCATCTACAAACGTCGTCGCCATGCACTATATGGCGAACGCCTGGATGTGGATATTGCCAACATGTTCATGGATGTTTGCGAGTCCATTGTTAGTGAATACCATGGAGTTTACGATTTCGAGGACTTTAAGCTTGAGATTATCAAGCAATTCTCGCTTGACCTCCCCATTACCGAAAAAGAATACCTTGAACTAAAACCTGAAGAAATTGCCGAAAGGCTATACCATGTTGCCTTGAAGTCGTACGACCGTAAAGCGCAAGAAATAGCCCGTCAGGCCTACCCGGTAATTAAGGAAGTGTACGAGAAACAATCGGCAGCTTATGAAAACATCGTGGTTCCTATATCCGATGGACAGAAGGTTTATCAGATTGTTGCCAACCTTAAAAAATCATACGAAACCGGAGGTAAAGAGCTGATCAGGGCATTTACCAAGAATGTAATCCTTTTCACCATTGATGAGTACTGGAAGGAACATCTACGCGAAATGGACGAGCTAAAGCAAAGCGTTCAGAACGCTGTGTACGAACAGAAAGACCCACTACTCATCTATAAGCTTGAGGCCTTCGACTTGTTCAAGAACATGATCGACAAGCTTAACCGCGACATTGTTTCCATTCTGGTAAAGGCTTTTATCCCACTTCGCGATCCGAGTCAGGTTCAGGAAGCCCGCCAGCGCAGGCATACCGACATGAGCCAGTACCAGACCAGCAGGAACGATGCACTTCAGGCAGGCGCTAACACTCAGGAGCAAAACCGTCAACCCGTTAAAGTTGAAATGAAAGTGGGCAGAAACGACCCTTGCCCATGCGGAAGTGGAAAAAAATACAAGCAGTGCCACGGTAAGAATCTTTAATATCAACATTCGTTTTTAAGATGATTGCAGAACGGTTTATACATGACTTAGCGAAATCGGCAGCTGAAAAGCTTTATAACCAAGAAATTGCCGATAACTTGATACAGGTTCAGAAAACACGTAAGGAATTCGAAGGCGACTACACCATGGTCGCCTTTCCGCTGCTAAAGCTATCGCGCAAATCACCGGAGGCAACCTGTCAGGAGATAGGTGAGCAAATGATGGCAATGAGCCCAGATGTTGAGAAATATAATGTTATCAAGGGATTCCTCAACATTACGCTATCAAAATCGTACTGGGCAAACACGCTCAATACCATTGTAGATACTCCTAACTTCGGGTTTAACCACCCGCAATCCGACAAACCCATTGTGATTGAGTTTTCGTCACCAAACACCAATAAACCCTTACACCTCGGGCATATTAGGAACAACCTGCTGGGAATGTCCATTTCCCGCATCATGAAAAAAACAGGCAAGCGAGTGGTAAAAGTGAACCTGGTAAACGATAGGGGCATCCATATCTGCAAATCGATGCTTGCCTGGCAAAAGTTTGGGAATGGCGAAACACCTGCGTCTTCAGGGAAAAAAGGTGATCACCTTGTAGGCGACTACTACGTTAGGTTCGACAAGGAATATAAAGCCCAGATTGAGGAACTCAAATCCAAGGGAATACCTGAAGAAGAGGCCAAAGTAAAAGCTCCAATCATTCAGGAAGCCCAGGAAATGCTTCGTCGTTGGGAAGCAAAAGACCCCGAGGTGATTGAACTATGGAAAACGATGAACAGTTGGGTTTATGAGGGTTTTGATAAAACCTATGCCGACTTAGGCATAACCTTTGACAAGGTTTACTACGAATCCGAAACCTACCTGTTGGGCAAATCCATTGTCCTTGATGGTCTTGCAAAAGGAGTCTTTTTCAAAAAAGAGGATGGCTCTATTTGGATCGACCTAACAAACGATGGGCTGGACCAAAAGTTACTACTACGTGCCGATGGCACATCGGTGTACATCACCCAGGATATTGGCACAGCCATTCAACGTTACAACGAGTACAATTTCCGTGAGCACATATACGTTGTTGGAAACGAGCAGGAGTACCATTTTCAGGTACTAAAGCTGATCATGAAAAAGCTGGGGTACGACTGGAGCGATTCGCTATACCATCTCTCCTACGGCATGGTGCAGCTCCCCGAGGGTAAAATGAAATCGCGCGAGGGAACAGTAGTTGATGCCGACGATTTGATTGATGAAATGGTTGAAACGGCCCGGCAAATGTCCGAGGAACTCGGTAAGCTCGACGATGTTGACCACGGAGTGGCCTCGGAGGTAATCAGGATGGTAGGCCTGGCAGCACTCAAGTACTTCATTCTGAAGGTCGATCCTAAAAAGAACATGACCTTTAACCCCAAGGAGTCCATCGACTTTAACGGAAACACCGGTCCATTTATTCAGTACACCCATGCCCGCATCAAATCCGTACTTGCCAAAGCGGAAAATGCAGATTACAAAACATCTGGAACAATAAAGGCCGAATGTATCAGCAACTCAAAAGAACTTGATTTAATCCAACTAATAAGCCAATTCCCCGAAGTTGTTCAAAATGCAGCCGATACCCACAACCCATCGTTGGTAGCCAACTATGCCTATGAGCTGGCTAAAGAGTATAACCAGTTTTACCACGATTACAGTATTCTCCGCGAATCCAATGAAGGGATAAGGACGCTACGCCTTATGCTATCCGCAACAGTAGCCGATGTTATCAAGCGTGCCATGTGGTTGCTGGGTATCGACGTGCCCGACAAAATGTAAATTTAAGAACCCCTGATAACTACTTTGATTAAAATTTTAACTGATGGACAATCTATCACCAAAAGACCGGATTATTGAAGACGATAAAAAACCAGTTACTAACCTCTTCTGATTTTTTCTGATAACATGAAACATTTCCTCAGATTTTTCGCAGCATTTATTTTAATTTTTTTGTTGAATTTTCATACATCGAATGCACAGGATTTTGAAGCGGCAAAGAATATCTCTCTGGATTATGGCCTTAATGTGTTATTAAGCAGGCAGGGTATGGATGCCACAGCTTCATCGTATGCAGCATTAAGCGGAGCCTACTTCTTCGACCTTAAAAATGGCATTAGGTTCGGCTACAACCATTATTTCGGTTACGATAATAGCCGAAATGGTTTTGCCTTTCCTGTTTATTACGGCTATAGGACTAAATCAAAGGGGAGAGAAAAGGAACTTGTGTTCG
>CALBBQ010000012.1 GCA_937926785.1 uncultured Bacteroidales bacterium
TAAAATAATGAAACCCCCATGCTAGTTAGATTACGCAGCCGGACCTGCGAGCTAAGAGGTAAACCCGGATATAAAATATGGATGTTCCATCCGCTCAAGGATGAATGCTTTAACCACAATCGTAACATATTAGCTAATAATGAACTAAATATTTTCTATTATAAATGAAACTAGATTTTTTAATTGAGTACAATCCTGTGTTACTGGCGCTTTTTGCAACTCTATTTACTTATTTTGTTACTGCTCTGGGGTCATCAATGGTTTTTTTCTTCAAAACCATTAATAAGAAAATATTAAATTCAATGCTAGGTTTTGCTGCAGGTGTAATGATTGCAGCCAGTTTTTGGTCGCTTCTCAATCCTGCAATCGAGATGGCTGAGAAAAGTGGCACGGTACCTTGGATACCTGCCCTGATTGGATTTTTAAGTGGAGGGGCTTTTTTATTGCTTATTGACAAGTTATTACCTCACCTGCATATGGGACTAACAATTGATAAAGCAGAAGGGGTAAAAACAAGCTGGCAAAGGAGTGTTTTGCTTGTACTTGCAATCACCCTTCATAACATACCTGAAGGACTTGCTGTGGGTGTTGCTTTTGGAGTACTTGCCAATAATCCTGATGCCGGAATGCTTGCTGGTGCAATAGCATTGGCAATCGGAATTGGTTTGCAGAATTTCCCTGAAGGTGCCGCCGTTTCCATTCCTTTAAGAAGGGAAGGATTCTCTAGGTTAAAAGCATTTTATTACGGACAATTATCCGGAATTGTAGAACCAATAGCTGGAGTTATTGGTGCCTACCTCGTATTGACAATTATACCATTGCTTCCTTATGCCCTTTCATTTGCAGCTGGCGCAATGATTTTTGTTGTGGTCGAAGAACTTATACCTGAATCCCAAACTGGTAATGAAACTGATTTATCGACCATTGGAGCCATGTTAGGTTTTTCTACAATGATGTTACTGGATGTGGCATTGGGATGAAAATGAATAAAACACTACGCCTACCAAGCGGTATAAAACATTGGGGTTTAAGTGGTTATACAAGTTTTCTGTCCCACATCAAGTTCAGTGTAACCGGACAAGGGTGTGGATTCTATTCCTAAACGTTTTATAGCTTTTTTTGCCCAAATTTCAAAACTTATTTCTTGAGTATAAAGTGGATGTAAAACCTTGTGGTGATAGAGAAAACCAGCCAATCAGGTTTTTTACAAGAATATCGTTTCAAATCGTGATAATTACAAAGATATGATTGTAAAAGCCCTGTAGTACAAGGATAAACTGTGAACTTGTTGAATACCATCCTGCACCAGGCTCATCTCAGGAAAATATCACTTCCTATTCCAAAAACTCTTCTAGACTAAACCAGAGGATAACAACTTTCAGGTAATTCCTTGTCGTTCGAAGTGATAAACGAGTTTACCTGACTTAATTCTTAAAAATCATTGTCAGTGTTTATGACATGAGGTCGGTATTCTATCCGAGGTACGATAATTGATTAAAGATTTTAGTAAGTTTGTTACAAATATTAGGTCGGTAATGAGAAAGATTATATTCAGCTTAATGCTGCTCCTCACAGTTCTGGTGGGAATTGGCCAGAATCAGAAGAAATACTCCGTATCAAACAAAAGAGCCATAGCCCAGTACGAGAGCGCGCTGAAAGCCTATGACCAAACCGACCTGGCTAAAGCTCTGGAATATCTGAAGGAATGCATACGCATTGAACCAAAATTTATTGAGGCCCACCTGGTGATATCGCAGGTTTATGCTGAGCTGGGCGAAATTAATCCTGCCATTGACCATATTCTGAAAGCACAGGCAATCAACAAGGATTTTCATCCGCGTGCCTACTTTACGCTTGGGCTACTCTACTTCTCGGCCGGTGAATATGCAAAAGCGCTGCAAAGCTACGAAACCTTTCTGGGATACCAGGATAAAAGGGCTACCATGAACGATTTGGCCCGGAAAAACATCGAGAAATGCCACTTTGCCCTGAACCAGCTGGCAAACCCGGTTCCATTTGACCCCATCAATCTGAGTCCAAACGTGAATACCGACCTCGATGAATACTGGCCCAGCCTTTCGGCTGATGAACGAACCCTGGTATATACCGTTAAGCTGCCCAAGAATCCAGATAAAGGAATAAAGGGAACCAAATGGCAGGAAGACCTTTACATCACCTTCAGGAACGATGATGGTAGCTGGACAAAAGGCATTCCGGTACCATCGCCGCTGAATACTGAATACAATGAAGGGGCACAATCCGTATCGTCCGATGGGAAAACCCTTTACTTCACCATTTGCAGGGGGGTATGCAACCTATACCAATCGGTGCTAGAGCCCGACGGGCTATGGAGCGCACCACAAAAACTTCCGCCAGCCATCAACAGCGAAAGGTTCTCCGAGAAACAACCCTCCATCTCGCCCGATGGCAAAACCCTATACTTTGTTAGCAACCGACCGGGCGGTTTCGGAAAATTCGATATCTGGAAATCGGTAAAACAGGAAAATGGCAACTGGGGAAATGCCGTAAATCTTGGACCCGTAATAAATACCGAAGAGAATGAGCAATCGCCATTCATCCACTTCGATAACCAAACCCTTTACTTCTCCTCTTCGGGTCACATGGGCATGGGTAGCCAGGATCTCTTTGTTAGCCGGCTGGACAGCAACGGGAACTGGACCACACCAGTAAACCTTGGCTATCCCATTAACACCTACCGAAGCGAGGAGGGGCTGATTGTAAATGCTCGTGGAAACATGGCTTACTACTCCACCGATATCAACCCCGAAAAAGGAAGGGACATCTTTACTTTTGAGCTATACCCCGAGGTGAGACCCAC
The DNA here is from genome assembly GCA_937926785.1 of uncultured Bacteroidales bacterium. Taxonomy (GTDB): domain Bacteria; phylum Bacteroidota; class Bacteroidia; order Bacteroidales; family Tenuifilaceae; genus Tenuifilum. The sequence goes on from CALBBQ010000012.1 coordinate 2,840, forward strand.
TCCCACCTCGTACATCACCGGAACGGTTCGCAATCGGAAAACCATGGAGCCGGTTGAAGCCACCATTGAGCTGGTGGAGCTCCGACAAAACCATAAGATTATGGAAGTGAAAACACCTGCCGATGGCAACTACCTGTTATGCCTACCGGTTAACGGCAGGTACGGATTCTTCACCTCGGCACCGGGTTTCCTTTACAGCTCAGAGCATTTCGATTTAACCGAATACTACTCAATCGATAAGCCCTACCGGCTCGATATTCTGCTTCAACCCATTGATAAAGACGAAATCATTGTACTACGAAACATATTCTTTGCGTTCAACTCGGCCGAACTGCTACCTGAATCAACATCGGAGCTGAACCATTTGCTGGATATTCTAAATATCAACCCAAACATTAAAATAGAGGTGAGCGGGCACACCGACGACCAGGGCAGCGAAGAGTATAACCAGAAACTGTCGGAGCAGCGTGCTAAATCGGTGGCCGATTACCTTGTTTCCAAAGGGATTAGCCCAGCCCGGCTTAAATGGGTGGGATATGGCGAGAAAAAGCCCATAGCACCAAATACCACTCCCGAGGGTCGTGCTCTTAACCGACGCACAGAGGTAAAAATTCTTTAGCTCAGCAGAAACAAGTATCCGTTTACAAATTTTAACTTTACCGCTACATATTTCCTCTGGTATTATTGGTAATTAATCAAATTACAACTTAACTTCGCAGGCCTTAACTTAGTAAACAACAACACACTGTATGATAGATGTTTAACCAGCAACCGATTGTGAAAAAAGATGAGAAAATGGCGCATTGAGGATTCAGCCGAGATGTATAACATCAACGGCTGGGGGGTTAACTACTTTTCCATCAACAAAGAGGGAAATGTGGTGGTTACCCCAAAGAACAATGGTGTGGAAATTGACCTGCGCGAACTTGTCGACGAGCTCCAGGTTCGCGATGTGGCTGCACCTATGCTTATCCGCTTTACCGACATCCTCGATAACCGGATTGAGGACATGTCGCGCTCGTTCAAACAGGCAGCCGACGAGTATGGCTACCAGGGAAAAAACTTTATCATTTATCCCATTAAGGTAAACCAGATGCGCCCTGTGGTTGAGGAGATTATCAACCACGGAAAAAAATTTAATATCGGACTTGAGGCTGGGTCAAAACCCGAACTCCATGCAGTAATTGCAAGCAACCCCGATAATGAGTCGCTGATTATATGCAATGGCTACAAGGATGAGGATTACATTGAGCTTGCCCTGCTAGCCCAGAAAATGGGCAAAAAGATTTTTATTGTGGTGGAGAAGCTGAACGAGCTAAAGCTCATCAACAAGGTATCGCAACGGCTAAAGATTAAGCCCAATCTGGGCATCCGCATCAAACTGGCCAGCTCCGGAAGCGGTAAGTGGGAGGAGTCGGGCGGCGATGTCAGCAAATTCGGTCTTACCTCCAGTGAACTGCTCCAGGCCCTCGACTACCTGGAACGCAACGACCTGAAAGATGCCCTCAAACTGGTACACTTCCACATAGGAAGCCAGGTAACCAAAATCCGTCGAATCAAAATTGCGCTCCGCGAGGCCTCACAGTTCTACGTTCAGCTCAGGCTCATGGGATTCAACGTGGAGTTTGTGGACATAGGCGGTGGCCTGGGGGTTGACTACGATGGAACCCGCTCCTCAAGCAGCGAAAGCAGCATTAACTACAGTCTGCAGGAGTACGTTAACGACTCGGTATCCACACTGGTGGATGCCAGCGACAAAAACAATATTCCCCACCCCAATATCATAACCGAATCGGGGCGCTCGCTCACGGCGCACCACTCAGTGCTAATTTTTGAGGTACTGGAAACCGCCTCGCTACCTACCTGGGACGACGATGAGCAACTCCTGCCCGATTCGCATGAGCTGGTAAAGGAGCTGTATGAGCTTTGGGATAAGCTCAACCAGTCGCGTATGCTGGAAACCTGGCACGACGCACAGCAGATCCGTGAGGAAGCGCTTGACCTGTTCAGCCTTGGCATGCTCGACCTAAAAACCCGTGCCCAGATTGAAAAGCTTTTCTGGTCAATTGCCCGCGAAACCTACGCGATGACCTCGCAGCTGAAGCACATCCCCGACGAGCTCAAAATACTACCCAAACTGCTTGCAGACAAGTACTTCTGCAACTTTTCGCTTTTCCAGTCGCTACCCGATGCGTGGGCTATCGACCAGGTATTCCCCATTATGCCCATTCAGCGGCTCAACGAGAAACCCGACAGGGTGGCCACGCTGCAGGATATAACCTGCGACTCCGACGGAAAGATTGACAACTTCATTTCGACCAAGAACATATCGTACTTCTTACCGGTGCACTCCCTGAAACAAAACGATTCCTACTACATCGGCGTGTTCCTTGTTGGTGCATATCAAGAAATCCTGGGCGATTTGCATAATCTTTTTGGCGACACCAATGCCGTTCACGTATCGGTTGATGAGAAAGGGTACAATATCGATCAGATAATTGATGGGGAAACCGTAGCCGAAGTTCTGGAGTATGTTCAGTATAACCCCAAAAAGATGGTTCGTACGCTGGAAACCTGGGTAACCAGCTCCGTAAAGTCTGGAATAATTTCACCCAAAGAGGGGAAAGAGTTCCTATCGAACTACCGATCGGGACTGTACGGTTACACTTACCTTGAATAGACTTCGCAAATAGTAGATCTCTCAGCCCGCATTTAAAAACGTTGTCCTTACCCAGCGATGTAAGGATGACGTTTATTTTTGTTTACCATGCGGACTGTGGGGTTTTAAATCATTCCTTGCTTTATTTGTACAAAACTACCATGAAATTCTATTCAGCGCAGCCCTGAGGTGTTCTGGGGTTGACGGGCGGGATATAATGGTTAACGTTTTGTCAATCAAAAACATTTTAGGGGTTTCATCCACATTATACTTAAAGAGAACTTTGTTGCCGCTGCTTAATGGAATGCGCATGTTCCTCCAGGCTAACCCGTTTTTTTTGCAAAATTCACGAAAAGCTTCGTCCTCTTCATCAATGCAAACAGCAACCACATCGAAACCCTTGGCGGCAAAATCTTTATAAATGCTAAATATTTGAGGTAAGCTCTCAGTGCAATGGGGGCACCACACCGACCAGAAAACAACAAGTGTGTACTTTGCCGAAGATTTAGAGAGAGGAAAACTCTTTTTCTGGTCGAATGGCTTAACCTTAAAGTCAAAGGCTTTTTTCCCGGGCAAAAGTTCATGCTCAAGCTGAAGCTTAACCTTGAGATCGGGCTCATCGAGTTCCCTGCATTCCCCACTCCGGCGCTTCGAATCGAGGAACGAAATCACACCGTAGTAGTCGGACTCGGCAAAGCCCCGACAAAGTGAGTTAACCATGTTTGCCCTTACAGAATCGTGGATGGGTGTAGCAAAAAGCTTTTGAAGATAGGTGGTAAACACGGAATCCTGCTCCTCCTTACTGTAACTCCCCTCGCAGATCAGGTTTTCCAGGTAATCCCATAGTCTGGTTGTAAATCGGGGCAAATTGCGTACATCGGGGTTCGATAAGTCGATTCCAACCCACCACATATCGGCCTGCTCCTTCTTATAGGAGCATTCATTGGTAGCCACCACCACAAACGGGGTCAACTCCATTCGTATTGCGCTGGAAACAAATGAATTAGCAACCTTAAGGGCTAAATCGTTACCGTCAACAAATAGTTCAAAACCAATGCGTTTATACTCGTCCATGAGCATCTGGGCAAACATCGACTCCTTTCCATAAAACTTACGTAGCGATTCAATTAGCCACATTCTCTGCTCTGCGCTCTGCTTCAACTTTCGGAACTCAAGAAAGTACTTATTATCAAGGGAGCGAATCACTTTGAGGCTGTCCTCAATGGCAAACGAATAGGTTTCAAACGCGTATTCGTGTTCATCGGTAACCAGAAAATCGAACGAAGCACCCTTCCCTACGCTAATCCTATAAAGCCCCATGGGGGCATGCTCAGCTAAAAGGAAATGACAAATACCCGTTGAGCTCAAACGCATTGAGTCAACCTCAACAACATTTTTGCCGACGTAACGAGCCAGACGTACGGTGGAACCTATGGGTTGCTTAACAGACAATTCAACCCGTTTGGGTTGAGAAAAGGATTTGGTCGAGATAAGAGAAAAAAGTAAAAGCAGGATCAGCAATTTCTTACTCATAACTCATCTTTTTTATTTAGGTAACGTGCAATTTTAGCCTTTAGCTCAAGGGGCTTAAAAGGTTTTAACAAAAAATCGTTCATGCCAATGCCAAAGATTTTACTTTGCACATCGAGCATTGCCGATGCGCTGAGCGCAATAATCGGAATGGCCGATTTTTTTTCATCAGCCAGTGCCCTAATAGCTATTGCAGCCTCGTAACCATTCATCTCCGGCATTTCGAGGTCCATCAGTATTAAATCGAAGCTATCTTTGATAACATATTCAAGTGCCTCCTTACCATTTGCAGCATGCTCAAACCCAACTCCCCAATTGGTTAAGAACCGTTTCACGATCAGGGTGTTCATCTCATTGTCTTCCACAATCAGAATCCGATAGTTACCCGGTTCAATTACCACATCGCTAATTGGTTTCTGAGGCTCATGATTTGAATGGCCAATTTGAAAAGGCAGGGTAAACGAGAAAGTAGAACCTTCGCCCACCTTGCTTTGAATGTCGATGGTCCCCCCCATGAGCTCAACCAATCGCTTTGAGATGGCTAAACCCAGGCCGGTTCCGGAGAACTTTCCAACCTTTTCGTGCGCTTGAGTAAACTCGTTGAAGATATCGGTAAGTTTCTCGGAAGGAATACCTATTCCTGTATCGGTTACAGAAAAGCTTACTCGTGCAGTATGGCCGATTATTTCATGGCAATGTACAGCAATGTTCACACTCCCCTTTTCGGTAAACTTGATGGCATTCCCAACCAGATTTGTGAGTATCTGGTTAAGGCGCACTCTGTCGCCAATCAAATTGGTCGGCAGTTTTGGATCGATACTGTAGCTTAACTCCAACCCCTTATTCCTGGCCATCTGAAGAAACGTGCTATGAATTCCGCGAGTGAACTCCTCTATATCAAAGCTGGCTTTAATTAGCTCAATTTTACCTGCCTCTATCTTGCTAAAATCAAGAATGTCGTTGAGCAGGGAGAGCAAGTTTTCTGCAGCATATTTCAACGATTTCAGGTTGTCAAGCTGTTCCTTTTGAGGTTTCTCCTCAATTAACAGGTTAGCCATTCCAATGATGGCATTCATGGGGGTACGTATTTCATGGCTCATGGTTGAAAGAAACCGCTCCTTAGCCCTACTTGCCTGCTCGGCCATTTCCTTAGCTTTGCGGAGCTGCTCCTCGTTCTGGTATGACTCTACAGCCGCAGAGAGGATGTTTATCATTGTTAGCAGGAACTCCCGATCATCGGCTGCTTTAACCTTATCGCCAAAGGGATAGTCGACACCTAAAATGCCCATACATTGCCCCTTCACCCGAATGGGGAAAATCAAGAGGTATTGACCTCCAGCTATTTTCTTTAGCTTGTTGTAACCGGGCATTGAGGAGCCAGAGATATCGATATTTCTGGAAGATTCCGATTGAAAGTACGATAAGATTTTGTCGCCATTAGTTCTGTAAAAATCATCAATATCAGCTGAAATGCTTGCTATCTTCTCAGAGCAGCAGATATTTATCTGGAAATCGTTAGGAGCACCTATGATGGTGAAAAGCTTTGAAAGTCCAATTTTTGATACAATCAGGTTTGATGCCTGTTTGAGCTGTTCGGAGAAAGGTATGGTGGTGTTAAAAAGGTAAGAAACCTGAGTGAGTAGGATTTGCCGGTCTAAGTTCTTTTGTAGCTTTATCTGGTTCAGCTTTTGTTCGGTGATTCTACGAGCTATTCCGGTAATGGCAATAACCTTTTTGGTTCTACTTAAAACAGGGTTAAGGTGAAACTCCCACCACTCTTCCATTCCACGCTCGCCTTCACGCGCTTCCCAGGTGACAGACTGCTTGGTTTTTACAACCTCCTTTTCCTTTTCATTGAGCTGGGTTAAAATCGGATCGCGCCAGGTTGCAGCGTATGGTTTATTGTAAACATCCTCGTCGTTTAACCCAAAGTAATTCAAAAAATTCTTATTGACCAGCAAATAGCCACGCTTTGTGTCCATGAGCCACGCGATAAAGGGCAAGTTGTCGATTGTTCCCCTAAGCTGTGCACGGCTTCGTGCTAACTCTTCTTCCATTTGCTTGCGGTAGGTAATATCGCTCATGGCAACCAGAAGACAATCGGTTTTCTGCACGTTAACCACCTCGGCCGATAGAAGAACCGTGTAGCAATCACCCTTTGTGCTTTGAATTTCGACCTCGATGTTTTCTACTTTCCCTTGACGTTTTACCTGCTCAATCAGCTCATCGCGACGTTCAATTTGCCTAAAAACGTTAAGATCCCTGGAGCATTTGCCAATAACTGCCTCGCGGGTTAGACCCAGTTTCTCGAGGAAAGTCCGATTTACATCGATAAACACACCTTTATCGAGTGTACTCAGCGACATCATCACTGCGCCGGTGTTAAACGCACGAGCGAACTTTTCCTCCGATGCCCTGATCTCGCGCTCTGCCTCAATGCGCTCCGAAATATCGCGGGCTATTACGAATACCACATCACGCCTACGCCAAAGGCCTTTTATCATTCTTACCTCAAGAGGCAATGGTTTCCCGTTCTTGAGAACAAACTCGGTAACGTAGAGCTTCCGCTCACCATCAAACACTTCCATGAGGTTTGTTAGGGCAACACCACGCTCCGAGTCGGCATGAAGCTTAACGAACGACTCGAGCAGCAGCTCGTGCTCCATATAGCCCAACCTTCCCAGTGCAGCGTTGTTGGCCTGAACAATGTTATAGTTATTGTTTACGATAAACACCAAATCGCCAAACGCATTCACCAACATACTGAGGTTTTGCTCCTGGGTTGCCATGGCTTCCTCAGCCTCTTTTTGCTGAGTGATATCGTAGCTGGAGCAAAGCAAAGCCCCTCGGCCCTCCCACTCTACAATGGTAAAAATGGTTTTAACCCACCGCATCTCATTGAAATGAGTTAATAACCTTAATGTGAAACTGTTGGAACTGTACTTTCTGATTTCGGCAAAATCGTTGATGAATAGGAGCTTTACCAGCTTTCGGTCCTTTGGATGAACGATATCCAGAAAAAGTATTTCCTTTAGTTCATTGGCACTGTAACCTGTTAGCTTCGAAAAACTAGGGTTGGCGTAAACTACTCTGAAATCCTGAATGACATAAATACTGCTCTCGTTCTGAGCAATCAAACTAGCCAAGAGCCTCGTATCAATATTTGCCCAGCTTTCAAAACCCTCAATCCCATCTTTTTCGGAGCCCATCTACTTTTTCTAATATTTGGTTAAGTATAGTTAGATGTATAAACAGATTTGTCAATAATATCTTCATCAACAAAGTTATAGATTTTAAGTTTCTTTCGGATATGTTCCTTAAAAATGTAATAATCCAACACTCAAAGTGTCATTTTGACATTATAAATCACTCACCAATGCCACAGTGTCATTACAATTAGCTTGGCACACGCTTTGAAAAGTAGAGTATGAAAACGATGATGTCTAACCTAAAAATATGGAGGGTAAAGCTATGATTCCGATGTTACGTCGCAGAAGCACACTGCCTAGCCTTGTTGATGAGTTCTTTGGCGATGAGTTTATCAGCCGTTTCTTTGACGATAGCGAGAGTGTAACCATCCCCTCCGTAAATATTAAGGAGGGCAAAGAGGAGTACACCATTGAGGTGGCTGCTCCGGGGTTTGACAAAAAAGATTTTAAGGTTGATTTGAATAACAACATCCTTGAGATCTCCAGCGAAAAGGAGGTTAAGGAGGAAAATAAAGATGAGAAGGTTATGCGCCGGGAATTCCGTTACTCCTCTTTTAAACGCTCCTTCACCCTACCCGATACAGCAGACACCGAAAAGATTAAAGCTTCGTACAAGGATGGCATCTTAAGCATCGTCGTTCCAAAAAAGGAAGAGGCTAAGGTAAAACCCGTTCGTCAGATCTCAATTTCGTAAACGGGTATAAAGGCAGTAAACAGAAAAGCCCCTGTTTTAGGGGCTTTTCTGTTTTTAACGGTACTCCATGTGTTCCTGGTCGGTGATCTTTTCGCAGTAGTGGCACTTTAGCGATACGCTCTTCTTGTCAACTACTTTAAACTTCGGTGTAACGTTCTCCACATTGGTAATGCATTTGGGATTGACACATTTGACAATCCCTTGTATTTCGTCAGGTACCTCTACCAGCATTTTCTCAACCACCTCGTAGTCCTTGATTATGTTGAGTTTGGCATGGGGTGCAACAATGGC
>CALBBQ010000013.1 GCA_937926785.1 uncultured Bacteroidales bacterium
CGTTCATCCTGAGCCAGGATCAAACTCTCCGCTGTACGGAAAGTCTTCCTTGCTTACTCTTCTGTATCCCGGTCCAGCTCCCCGCTGGCCGTGGGTCTACTCTCAGGCTGACGTTTACTCTTTTCTATTTCCTGCTGCTTGCTTCCTATCTCTCGATCGGTACCATCGCGTCAAAGAACTCATCTCCGCGGCCTTCTCCCCCCGTGGGAGCTCTCACTATAAAACCAAGGCCTCTCCCTCCTTCCGCACAACCTCGCCATCTCTCTCGAAAGCGGGTGCAAAGATAGAACAGGTTTTTATTCTTTGCAAGCACTCACCCAGATTTTTTTGTATCTTTTTTTTAAAAAAATCTCAATTTTTTGATAATGAATGACTTTTTTTTTCACACTTCTGTGTATCCTATGATGCTCTTCTTTCGCTTTAAACCTGGCGATGCAATATAAAATTTGAGGCAAGTTCCAGATTATCAGGTTTTCCCACATCGATCACATCATAATTTGATAAATCCACACCTTGAATAAAAAATTCCTTACCGAGTTTTAGGTAAGCATCAACAATAGGAAACTCTCCCTGGTTTGGCAGCAGGTTGAATATCTCGGGCGAAATTACATGTATGCCTGAAAATGCATAAGCGGTTAACGTTTGAGAGGGTTTGGTTATTATTGCCTTACCGGTTACCATATTTCTCCAACCGCAGAGCGACATCTGATTGTCAAACAGAAACACTCTGGATGATTCTCTTTTGCTGACTGCTAGTGTCGCAAGTGCTGATGAATTAAGGTGTGTATGATACAATGTGTATAGATCAATATTGGATAGAATATCTACATTATGAACAAGAAAGGGCTCTCCAAAATCAAGAAACTTACGGGCATGAACCAAGGCACCACCTGTATCGAGCAACCGATTGGTTTCATCGGAAATGTCAATTTTAGCCTTCACATCTAATTTCTCGATAAATTTTATGATCTGATCGGCAAAATGATGAACGTTTACAACGATATCCTTAAAACCATAATTGATTAGGTTACTTATGCAAATCTCGAGCAGCGTTTTACCCCCAATCTCGACTAATGCTTTAGGCTTATCGGCTGTAAGAGGCATTAAACGTGTTCCCAAACCTGCTGCAAGGATCATGGCTCTCATGGAATTCTATCGTTTTACAGGTTTACAAAGCTTCTTCTTTTTGTTAGAAGTTGCACGACATTTCTGACAGATGTATTTTTTGTCGCTCAGGTTTTGGCTTGATCCCCCTTCTTCGCATTTCTTTTTAGGCATAGGTTGGCTATTGATCTAGTTCTAGGTGTTTTACTTTGACTTCAATACCGGGAATATCAGCTAGTAATTTTGCCAGCATTACGGCGCAGTAAACTGAGCGATGCTGACCACCAGTACAACCGAAAGCTACCGATAAATGTTTAAAGCCTCGAATAGAATAATTGTTTACAGCATCCTTAACTAAAGAAAAGGTCTGACTGATGAAGTTTTGTACCTCGGCGCTTTGTGCCAGGTACTGTTTTACTGGTTCATCGAGTCCGCTATATCCTTGAAAGTCGGGTTGTCGACCGGGATTCGGAAGGAATCGACAATCAAAAACGAATCCTCCTCCATGTTCAGGATGAAGAGGAGGATAGCCATTCTTTAAAGAAAAACTCCATACCTGAACTGTAAGCCCATTTGATTTATCGACACTATGTTGCGGAAATCTTTGTTTTAACTGGTCTATCAACCCTGACAAAAAGTTAAGTTTAGGATCTGAAAGTTTCTTCAACTCAATATGTATGTTTCCAATGGCTTGAGGTATACTTTCTATAAAATGGGGTTTGCGCTCAACCAGCCCTCTAAAACCATAGGCACCTAAAGTTTGAAGCATTCTAAATAGCGCAAGGTAGGGCATCCGATCCTTCATTTTTTTTTGATCAATAGTCCTAAACTTAGAAAGCCCATCGAGGTAGAATTCTAAGAGAGAATCACGAACGGGAACTGAAAAGTTGGCTTTAGCCTGATAAAGGAACGACGCCAGATCATATAACCCCGGGCCCACCCTCGCTCCTTGAAAATCGATAAAGTATGGCCTTTTATTGAGAATCATCACATTACGTGATTGAAAATCTCTAAACTGTAAATATTCTAAATCACAATTTAGAACAATATCGGCCAGGTAATCGAGCGAATCCTCAAGTATTACCTCATCAAATACAATTCCTGAGGTTTTCAGAAAACAATATTTAAAGTAGTAAAGATCCCAGAAAACAGATTTTCTGTCGAATAAAGCAATCGGATATAATTTACTCTTGTCAAGGCCATTGTAACCATCAACCTGAAAACGAATTAGCGACTCAAGTGTGCTATGCAATAAGGGTTTAACCAAATCAGGTGTATATTCGGGTGAATTGATGATGTCCATCAACGAGGTTAAACCCAGATCGGTTTGCAGGTAGTACTGTCTGCATTCCGACACTACTAATACTTTGGGTACAGGAATGCTTTTTGAGTCTAAATGGGCAGAAAGGTAAATGAACGCCTCGTTCTCCCTTACATCGGGGTTATAGGTGCCTATGCACGAAAAATTTCCTGATATTAACCTATAGTAAATACGCGAAGAACCGGAACGTGGTAAAGGTTGAACACCGGTTGGTTCGCTGCCATATATCTTTATAAACAGAGCTATTAACTTATCAGTATGCTTTGTTCTCATTAACATGAACGATTAGGAAAACATTAAAACCAGCACTACAATGTAAATAAGTGTTGGTAACATATTCACCACCTGAAACTGTTTTATTCCAAGTATATTGAAGCCAAGAGCAACGAGCAAGACACCTCCGGTAGCTGAAAGTTCCGTTACAACAACCTCAGGTAACCCATTAGCGGAGTAAAAAGCAATTAAAGTTAACCCGCCCTGATAGATAAGCAACGGGATAACCGAGAAAAGTACTCCAATACCAAGTGTGGATGCTAGGGCGATAGAAGAAAAGCCATCCATGATGCTTTTCAAATATAAAAGCTTGGGTGGATTACCAGTGCCTTCCTCAATTGCGCCCAAAACTGTTAATGAACCCATGCAGTAAAGCAGGAAGGCAACCACTAGCCCTTCGGAAAACCTACTTCCGGAAAAGTGAAACTTTGCTTTTAATAACTCTGAAAAATGATCGAGTTTGCCCTGAAGATTAAAAGCCGTACCGGTGAGCGCTCCTAAAATCAGGCTGAAAACCAATAGTAAGGGTTCACCTGTTTTGATAGCCATTGAAATGCCAAGCACAAGGGTGAAAAGACCGACCGCATCAAAAAAAATCTTGGTATAACGCTCCGGTAGCCTATTCCCGATTAGTAACCCAATGAGACCTCCGAGGAGAACTGCACCTATGTTAGTAATTGTTCCAATCACTTTATTATATATAGATATTGAACTGCTAAAATAAGGCTGTTTTAGATAGGACGTCTAATTGTTAACAAAAAATTTAAATTGGAATTGATAAAGTTAGTATATTTGACATAGGAAAATTCAAAATATGCCTGTTCCCTCAAGTAACAAAATGAAGCTAAGCCTGATGAAGAAAGACGAAATTGTTGATTTCGTTGAGTTTAACATTACAGGTGATGCTGAAAACTACAACCGATGCGATGAAGAATCGTTTTATCTGCAAACCAATGTATTTAACATCTTTGCCGGCTGCTTTGAACGCAGCCATCACCTGTTCGACTACATTTCGCCAACCATGTACAATGCCCGCAGGTTTATTCCACTTCGCAATGAACTGCTGGCCAACCTTGAAAAGTTACTGGTTATAAAGAATGTGGCACAATTTCAGCAATACCTCAGTAGCGTTTTTCTGGGCAAGGATCTACTGGAAGTACTTAAACTCTCAGACCCTGAGTATGAGCGACACTGGCGAGGGTACATCCGACGACTCATTCAGGTTAACCGCCACCTCATGCGGCTGATTGACCTTTGCATAGATGAGGAGCGGGTTCTTTGGGTAATTCCTTACTAGTTTACAAATCGACCTGAAACCCTAAAACTTGCAACAAGTTTGGATCTATCGTTTCAGCGTGTACTCTGAATCCTGAGAAATCACGCCGAAAAGCGTATGTGTTGCGGTATCCCTCAAACGAACAGGTTTGATTTCGGATATCATCGGCATCAATATTGTAGGTCCTTTCAATTAAGCTTAGCAGTGAATTGGCTTCTTCAATGCGGATCTTATTCTCCAGTGGATTAGGCGTTGGCCACCATGGATCGATTCCCAGCCCAAAGTGTTGACTAATAGAATCAACAACCATTTTGGTGGCCATCACTTTACCCTCGAGCGAGTAACCTGCTACATGTGGTGTGGCCACCAGTGTTCTCTTGGAAAGCTGACGGTTGTAGCTGGGTTCATTTTCCCAAACATCTATGGCAGCCTCAGCGTCGGGGTTTTGGTACAGAAATTCTAACAACGATATCTCATCTACCACTCCTCCACGGGAAGAGTTAATAACCAAAACCGTAGGTTTACAATGATGTAGATTTGAACTACCCAACATGTGATAGGTTGGGTACTTTCCGTTGAAAGTAATTGGAACATGGAATGTGATGATGTCGGAAACCCTAAGCAACTCATCAAATCCAAGAAAGTCGGAAAGTCCTTCTGCCTTGGCACGAGGCGGATCGCAACACACCATATTCATGCCCAACGCTTTACCTAAGCTAACTACCCTGCTGCCAACATTACCAACGCCAACAACGCCCAATGTTAGCCCTTGAGGCGATTTGCTTTTAGCTTTAAACCACTTAACCATTACGGCAGCAACCCACTGCTGCACGGCAGAAGCATTGCAACCAGGAGCATTCCGCCAAACAATTCCATGAGCATCACAATATTGCGTATCGATATGGTCAAAACCAATGGTAGCCGAGGCAATGAACTCAACCTTTGAGCCTTTTAGCAACATTTCGTTACACTGGGTTCGGGTTCGAACGATTAAGGCATTGGCGTCTCTAACGCTTTTACCATCAATAGCATCCCCGGGCAAGTATTTAACCTCAAAGTAAGGCTCAAAAACTCCCCGGATATATGGAATATGTTCATCAACAACCAATTTCATGGTTCTAATTTATCACAAAGATACCAGTTAAGTAGAAGTCATCAATATTTTTCGTTGTAAAGCCACCTAAAATCAATTAACTTTACACAAAATTTTACCTTTATGATTGTAGCACCCTTGTCGGAGTTTGGAACCTACATCAAGCTGAATCCACTATTTGAGAAGGTTGAGCAAGCACTGATTACGCTAGATTTTAGCAAGCCCGGTGAAAAGATATACATAGAAGGAGAAAATCTGATAGCATTACCATCTTTCAATAAAGCCCGATCTGCAAACGAAGCACCTCTGGAATCCCATGACAAGTATATCGATATCCAAATTTGTCTGCAGGGCGAGGAAACAATTGGTTGGCGCAACCGGGAAAGCTGCACGGCCATTAAAGCCCCCTACAACCCCATCAACGACATTACGTTTTATGACGATGAACCCGCTTTTTACATCACCCTAAAGCCCAATCAATTTGCAATATTTTATCCGGATGATTGCCACGCACCACTAATTGGCAACGGGTTCATTAAAAAGGTGGTCTTCAAAGTCAGAATATTTTAGCTGTAGCATGATATTTGCAACAAATTGATTACCAAACCTCATCAAACCAACCAACCTATGAAACGCCAGTTCCTGCGAGTATTTTTACTACCTTCACTAGTTTTGGTTAGTGCATGTGCAACAATACTTAACACCACCAAGCAGAAAGTAGAATTAACCTCAAACCCAAGTGGAGCTGAGGTTTTCATTAATGGCAAGAGCACCAATAAAACCACACCCTGCTCAGTATGGATTGACCGTAAAGTAAAAAAGGGCCCCTACAACAGCCGAAACCAATACATTTACGAATTTAGGAAGGAAGGATTTGTCCCCTACACCTATACCGATAAGGCTGATGTAAGCAGCAAGATTTACCTAAACCTTTTTTTAAATGTTGCTGCAATACCAGCTTTTGGGATTGACTTTATATCGGGTGGCGCTTACTACTACGATAACGAGGTTCTTGCCCAGCTTCAGAAGGAAACGGGTGGTTATGTGGTTATTCGCGACACCGTGGTTAAGCAGGTGTACGTTACAGCGCCCGAAGTAAAAGGTTATATGTTTGAACGACTTTCCGATGTTGATGTAGAAATCCCTGATAACAACCTGGAACATCCTTACCGTTTTGCACTAATAATCGGCAACGAGGACTACAGCAGTAAGCAAGTTGATTTGAACAAAGAGGTTAACGTTGATTTTGCCCGCAACGACGCCAGCGCATTTAAAGAGTATGCCATAAAAGTGCTAGGAGTACCGGAAAGCAACATCACATTTTTGCTTGATGCAACTACCGGCCAGATGAATCAGTCCATTTCCAAAATGAACTTGCTGATAAAGAATGCCAAAGGCAAAGCCGAGGTGATTGTTTACTACGCAGGCCATGGACTACCCGATGAGGTGACCCGTGAACCCTACCTTATTCCTGTTGATATCAGTGGGCAAAATGCTCGCGACGGCATTAAGCTAAACGACCTTTACGCCAGGCTCACCGAATACCCTGCAAAGCGGGTTGTGGTTTTTCTGGATGCATGTTTCTCGGGTGGCGCACGAAACAAAGCCTTAATTGCTGCCCGTGGAGTAAAGGTTAAGCCTACCGAGGCGCTGTTGCAAGGAAACATAGCCACTCTGGCTGCCGCATCGGGGGAACAAACCGCACTGCCATTTAAGGACAAGCATCACGGATTTTTCACTTACTATTTACTGAAAAAACTAAAGGAAACTAAGGGGAACATTACCTTTAAAGAGCTTAGCTCATATATGGACGAAATTGTTCCACTACAATCGGTTTTGCTTAACAACAAAGAGCAAACCCCAACCCTACGAATTGGAATAAATCCAACCGAAGATTTAGAGAATTGGGTGCTCAAAGAATCAAACTAAAGTGGCATATTATTTGTTAAAAGCTAGGCGACATGCCTGGCTTTTTATTTTCACCCTATGAAAATCAAGACCAACGTAACAATCTTACTTCTGATGTCCTGCTTAAATCTGAGCGCTCAGGTTAAGTTCAGTGTAAGCGGCTATGTTAAAGATGCACAAACCGGCGAAGCCCTTATTGGCGCAACAATTATAGTGAAGGAATTAAACACTGGCGCGGCAACCAATAGCTATGGGTACTACAGCCTCTCGCTGCCCAAAGGCGAATATGCTATTGCAGCGGCTTACTTAGGTTACCAAACCGAAACCAAGCCAATTCAAGTTGTCAAAGATATCCGGTTAGACCTCGAGTTGAAACCGAATACACAGGAAATACAAGAAGTAGTGGTAAGCCGCGAACGAGGCAATAGTAACGTTCAGCGTGCCGAGATGAGCCTGATAAAGCTGGAGATGAAAAACATCAAACAGATTCCGGCGCTCATGGGCGAAGTTGATGTAATAAAAGCCATACAGCTACTTCCTGGAGTTCAGAGCACAGCCGAGGGTAGCTCAGGATTTAGTGTCAGGGGGGGAGCTGCAGACCAGAATCTTATTTTACTCGATGAAGCCACAGTTTACAACGCCTCGCACCTAATGGGATTTTTCTCGGTTTTCAATAACGATGCGATAAAGGATATTAAGCTGTATAAAGGAGACATGCCAGCCTCGTTTGGAGGAAGACTTTCGTCGGTACTCGATATTCGAATGAAAGAGGGCAATAGCAAGAACTTTAATGTTACCGGTGGAATTGGAAGCATATCGAGCAGGCTGACCATTGAGGGTCCTGTGGCTAAGGATAAATGCTCATTCATGGTTGCCGGCCGCAGAACATATGTCGACGTATTCTTCCCCCTCTTCAACAACGATGATTTGAAAGGAAGTACACTCTACTTCTACGATTTAAACGCTAAGCTGAACTTAACCATCAACCCAAACAACAGAATTTTTGCTTCAGGCTACTTTGGACGCGACATGTTCGGGCGCGATATCAATGGTTTTGGATTTGGAAACAGAACTTTGACCGCTCGCTGGAATCATATCTTTAGACATAACCTGTTCATGAACACCACCATAATTAACAGCAACTATGCTTACTTTCTGGAGTCGAACACCAATGATGCCAACGCAATCAGGTGGGAATCGAATATGGACGAGCTGAATGTTAAGGTGGACTTCAACTATGCTTATGGGCCTAAGTACCAGCTGAAATTCGGCACTTCAAGTGCTCACTTAACATTTATGCCTGGACTTATAAAAGGCACAAGCTCCGAATCGTTTATTCAACGGTGGGAGATACCAAAACAATACGCACTTGAGCACGGTGCCTACATCTCAAATGAATTTGACTTTGGCAGACTATCGCTTAAAGCTGGAATCAGGGTATCGGCATTTCAGAACATGGGCAAAGGGCAAAGCCTGGTTCTAACGCCTGACTACAAGGTGGTTGATAGAATCAATCATGCAAAGGGCGAAATATACAATACGTACATTAATCCCGAGCCCCGATTAGGCTTGGTATTCAGGCTGAACGACAGCAGTTCGATTAAGGCCAGCTACTCACACACCACCCAGTATATCCAACAGGCCTCAAACTCTCAAGGTGGAAACCCGCTTGATGTATGGTTTCCGGCTTCGCCGAACATCAAACCACAACAAGCCGACCAGTGGGCTGTTGGGTACTTTCGTAACTTCATGAATAACCAGATTGAAGCCTCTGCTGAAGTTTACTATAAAAACGTGAAAAACTTTGTTGATTTCAAAGACTTTGCCGATATACTGCTGAACGATGAGCTGGAGGCCGATATCCGCCAAGGCAGAGCTTATTCCTACGGATTAGAACTGTTTACCCGAATCGGCCTAAGCAAATGGGATGGTTGGCTAAGCTATACCTACGGACGAACCCTTCGGAAAACCCCAGGCGTTAACATGGGGCGAACCTACAGCGCAACCTACGATAAGCCCCACAATGCCACCATCGTGCTCAGTTACCGTGTAAACAAGCGGGTAACCGTATCGGCAAACTGGATATACTCTACCGGCCAAACCTACACCCAACCAACGGGCAGGTATGAAATTGATAATGTTACCATTCCCATATACTCCGACAGAAATGCTAAACGCTACCCCGATTACCACCGACTTGATGTTGCGGTAAACATTCAAACCAAAAAGAGCCTCAGCCGGCGGTGGCAAAGCGAATGGAATATATCAATTTATAACCTATACAACCGGCACAATGCTTGGGCTATAAACTTTTTACAGGATAAAGATAACCCCAACCTAACCTACGCCGAGAAGACATACCTCTTCCCGGCTATTCCATCGGTAACCTACAATTTTAAGTTCTAACTATGAAAAGAAATCTCCTATACCTTGTAATTCCAGCCGTTCTAATAGCTTCATGTACCGAAAGGATGGATATTGAACTTGAGAGTTCTGACACCAAACTTATTGTTTATGGAAGCATAACTACCGATACCATGAGCCATTGCATCAGGCTAACCCAGTCGGTTCCGTTTTACAGCAATACACCCCCGCAACCTGTAAAAAACGCAACTGTTTACATCTTGGAGGGAAACAATCGCCTTGAGCTTACCGAAAGTGTGAATAACCCGGGTTGCTACTACACTAGTAACGATGTGTTCGGGAAATCGGCTCAAACCTATGAACTACACATTGAGAATGTAGATATAGGCGGCAAAACCGAATTTGTGGCCAAAACTCAGATGCCTGAGCTAATTGAAGGGTATCAGACCAACTACCTGGATTCCATAAATGTAACCTTTAACAAAAACTGGAATGGCTGGGTGGTTAACGGTTGGGCAAAAGAGCCACAAAACATGCGAAACTACTACATGTTTAGAGTGAAAATAAATGACGTGCTGTACAGCGATAGTTTAAGTAACCTGGTTCTGGTCGACGATAAATTTTTCAACGGAAACAATACTGCAGGTGCAGCCTTTTACTTCATACCTGAAAGGGATACGCTTAAGGTGGGTTATATGGTAACGCTTGAATTGTGCGCCATACCCGTAGATTACTTTCTATATTTAAGAGAAGCCTTGCAAGCATCACGGCCTCAGTTCCCCTTGTTCAGCCCACCTCCTGCCAATCCTCGCAGCAACATCAGCAACGGAGGGTTAGGTTATTTTAGTGCATACGCCATCATAAGGGCATCGTATGTGATGAAAGAGAAAGACTTCGTTAATGTTCCAAAGCCCTAGGTGGGCAAGTATCGGGCGATACGTGCAGCCAGCTTGCGGAACCTGAACCGCTCCACAAATCGGTTAACCACTCTGAACATATCACTCCAAAGGGTAAGATAGAAAACCATGGCCATAAGCCATACGGCCATGAGGTTGAACCAGAAGGTTGGAATAACTAAATTTCCTACTATTTTATAGTACGAGTATAAGTGAGCCCGACCATTCCGAGAGGTTGGAAAGGCATAAATGGGTTCATAGTGTCGCACCAAACGATTCTCAACCTCAATAATCTTGATGAAATCGTTACGATTTGTAACGATAGCCTCCAGTGCTTTATTGTGATGTTTGCGGCTCAGCTCAAAAAGCGATGTTTTTCCATCAAGCCTTGCTTCGAGCTCTTTCACCAGCTTATCGCGCTGCTCAACCCCCTGGCGATATTTGGCGTTAAAGTGAGTTTTTAGCGTATCGAGCTTACCTAAGGTTAAATCGATGTAACCAGCCGTAACCCTGTTAATTGATAGAAGGGCAGTATCAGGGTAGCAAAACCCATTTATGGGATTGTCGTTTTTCAACTTCTCAATTTCGTTCTTGGCAATGCTCAAACGCTGAATAGTTCGGGGAGTGTGTTTCCCAACAACCAAATCGGCTTTAGCCTCACTAATTAACGAAGTTAGCTTTGGAATCAGCAACGTTGCATAATAGCTGTTGTTGCTAATGTTCATGTTTGTAAAAAAGAAGCTCTTGTTGTAAGTATTTTGGCTAAATTGCTGAACGCAAAGGGCTTCGTATGGCCAACGACTCAGCATCACATCACCAATTACGGGCACATACTCAGGATGAGTAAGGCTTTTGTGTAGCTTATTGTAGCTTATTACCACACCACTGAACATGAGCTGGGGGACCAGAATAAGCGGAATCATCACATATATGGACACAACCGAATTGAGTGCGGCCGACAGATTCAACCCAATCATGTTTGAGCAGAACGATGTAGAAAACAGAATTATCCAGTAGTACCAGAACATCCCATGGATTTCCAGAATATGGGTTGATATTATAACGAAAAGCAGCGACTGGATTGCAGAAAAAATGGAAAGCACAACCAGCTTTGAATTGATATAACTGAAGTAGCTGAGGTTGAGAAACTTTTCGCGGAACAGGACCTTACGGTCGCTAATAATCTCCTCGGCACTGATTGTGAGCCCTAAAAAAATCATGGCAACTACGCTCATGAAGATAAAGCTCGGAATATTATCGTTTTCACTGAAAATGTAGGCACTGGGATTGGTGAGCGTACCATGTATGTATTTTGAAAAGAAGCTGATGATAACGGCAAGCAAAGGCGAAGCCAAAATGCTCAGGTTCATAAACTGGGAGTTGGCAAACTTACTCCTCAAATTACGCCTAAAGTAAATCCACATCTGCTTTCGTTTCGATGGGATTTTGAAGTTGTTTGCAGGGAGTGGCGATGGGCAGGTTGGTTCAATCACCTGAATCTTACTCTGTATGTTCTGCAGGTAAAGCTCATACCATTCCCGGGCAGAGCGCTTTCGCTTACGGGTTAACCTACCGTACTCGTTAACCACCCTGGCCTCAACAATCCTTAGAATGATATCGGTATTAACATTACCACAGGTAATACACTCGCTCTCATCGGGTTTAAGGAAGTTTGCCATACGTTTAAAGTAAACCACCGCATCCATAGGGTTACCTTGGAAAATTGGCCTACCTCCATGGTCGAGAACTATTATCTTGTCAAAAATTTTAAAGATATCGGACGATGGCTGGTGAATATTGGTGATTACCAATTTCCCTTTGAAGGTCTGCTTGCGTAGCAAAAGCATGATGCGCTCGGCATCGAGCGAGGATAGTCCCGATGTGGGCTCATCGACAAATAGGACCGACGGCTCACGCATGAGCTCCATGGCAATGTTTAGCCGTTTCCGCTGCCCGCCGCTGATATACTTATTAAGCGGATTTCCCACTTTTAGGTCTCGGGCCTCAACCAAGTCGAACTCCATCAGAGTCTTATCCACCAGCTCTACAATTTCCTTCTTGCCCAGGTGGTTGAAGCAGAAAAGGGCATTATAGTAAAGGTTCTGAAAAACGGTGAGCTCCTCTACCAGTAAATCATCCTGCGGCACATAACCAATTACACCTTCAAGTTCAGGTTTGTTCTTGTGAAGGTTGTAGCCATTGATGTACACCCTACCCGAAGCTGGGGTCAGGTTCCCATTGAGCAGGTTGATCAGGGTCGACTTTCCGACTCCACTACCTCCCATTATTCCTATTAGCTGCCCGGAGTAGGCGGAAAACGAGAAGGGATATATACCGTTTCGGCTCCCTTTATGCTTGTATTCAATATCCTTGGCAACTAACGAAACAAATGGTTTACCGGGTAGCTGTATGAAAACAGAAACAACCTTACTGTAGTATACTGGCGACATTCGCGGCCCACGAATTACGGCCCCGGGTCCAAAAAGATAGGTTCTGCCGGGTTTAATTACTCGGCTATTCATAAATAGCTCATTATCGCCAAAATACTTTATTAGTAGGGTATTGGTGCTGGCAATGCGAAGTACATAAATCTGCCCTTGAAGCTTTTCGTTTACCAGGTGCTTAACCTCTGGAATTGGATTATCTTTATCGGGACTTATAAGTAAAACCTGCTGGTTCCATGGAATTTGGCCCGGATTCTCGCTTAGGATGAAATCGCGCCCATTGGAAAATTCAAAATCGCTTATATTAAACTGATTGGCTACTCTACGGGCAAACTCCAGCCGATCAGGAGTTGTAAGTTTACTATCGGCAAGAAACTCAAGTAGTTGCAGCACCAACCAAACCTTTTGGTGTTGTTCAAACTCATGATTTATCGAATCAATAATGGCATGAACCATCGGCGAATCGGAATACCTATCGAGAGTTACGTCTTCGAGCACCCTACGGTAGCTAACACCGAAGTTGGTAAACCGGCCGATAAAAACCTTGGCTTGTTCATCGCTAAAGTCGTGATGCAGGTAATCGTCCAGCACCTCGATGGCAAAACCACTATCGGAATTGCTATCGATGTTGACTAAAACGGCAAAAAGCTTTATAAGCGCATCGAGCAGCGACTCGCTCATGGTGACCTTTTTGGTTAAGCAAAGATATACTTTTTAGTACATTTAGTGACGTTTTTCAGCAGTTGTAAATTTTATATCACCTATTTTTTTATAATCAGAATAGAAAGGTTCCGTGCCTAAGCCATACCCTGATCATGCTCTTAAAAAATGATAAATGTGATAGCAGGTTAAGATTTTAGTTACTCCGGGATGGGCAAAATAGGGTTGCAAAAAAAAGCAGGACGCCAGTCCTGCTTTAGATACAATGAATAGGGTTACAACACTGCTTAGTATGAATACCTATTGAGTTCGATAAAGGTTTTGAGGTACTCGTTCTGCAGCTCCAGCAATTTTAGGCGAAGCCCGTAAATGCCTGAAAGCTCTGTATAGTAATCAACAACCGATATCTCGCCCTTTTCCAGGGCAAGGGTCAACTTGGCTTCAATATCTAATTTATCTAATGTTGAACTCAGCTGATTAATGTTATCGCTAAGCGACCTTGCTCTATCGTAAAGCGATTTTGAACGAAGCCTGAAACTTAAGAGGTAGTCCTCTGCGGCGAGCTGTAACTGCTTGGCATTCGCCTTAGCATACCTTACGGTATTTGCCTTCTCCCAAAGGGGGATTTTGATCCCGGCTACAACTCCTTGAAACTGTTCGCCGGCAACCTTTTCGCTGGCATAGCCTGCATGAAAGGATGGTAAGCTTTCGGATTTTGAAAGCTTCACTTGCAGCTCACCCAATGCCACCTGGGAATTTAGAAACTGAATTTCAGGGTTTTGCTGTTCTGCAGTGGCTAACCAACCCTCAAGAGTAACGGGTAGCATTGGCAGCACCATTACTGAATCGGTTATGCTAGCAGGGATACCTCCATTTATTGAATTTAAATCGCTGTAAATGGATTTTAGAGAACTTTCGGCCAACTTAAGCGACGTGAACACCTCCTGTAGTTTAAGCTCTGCCTGAGTAAGAGGGATTATCCCTATTTCGCCCACCTCCATTTTTCGACGAAGCGCATTGGCAATAACCTGAGCACTTCTGAACTGGCGTGTCAGCTCATTAACCAAAGCGACATGGTAAACATAATCAACATAAAGCTTATGAGCGTTGCTTAGTATCTCGGTTCGACGAGTGCGAAAGTCGTACTCCAGCAATGATGAACGGTTTGTTGCAATCTTACCTCGGTATAGGTAAGCAGTTGGGAAATCAAAGCTTTGGGTTATGCTGATTGTTGTTTTATTGCCAATATCCACCGGGCTCCCCCATTGGTAAGTGATTTCAGCTTCAGGATTCGGGGGAGTTAACCCAATTCGCGAAGCAATCTTCTCGGCCTGCAGCTTCTGCCTCAAGGCTTTCAGGGTAAGGTTATTGTTATCTACTTGCTGTAAAAAGTTTTGCAAACTGCTATTCTGCGCATTTACCAACGATACAAAGGTAAGAGTAAGTAACAGACAGAGCATTTTATTCTTCGCCATTTTCAGAAATTTTATCAGGTTTAACAAACAAGTTGTAAACAATGGGAATGATATACATGTTTAAAAGAGTTGATGTTAACAAACCACCCAGGATTACTTTAGCCATTGGGCTTTGAATCTCATTTCCGGACATGTGACCATTAAAAGCAAGTGGAATTAGTGCCAGCGCTGCCGTGAGAGCAGTCATCAGTATAGCGTTTAGCCTATCCGATGATCCCCGCTCAACTACCTCCTGAATACCATGTCCCATTTTTCTGTAGCGTAAGTAGTTTGACACTAAAAGTATTCCATTTCGGGTTGCTATGCCAAAAAGCGAAATGAAACCTATTATGGCAGGAATACTGATCACTCCAGAGGTCAACCAAATGGCAAAAACACCCCCAATTAGAGCCAATGGCAAGTTCAACAGTATAACACCGGCCAATCCGAAGTTACGAAATTCTATAAAAAGAAGCATAAATATCACCAAAATTGATAAAAATGATGCGATAAGCAGGGTTCGTGAGGCCCGAGCCTCACTCTCAAACTGACCCCCGTACTCAATGCGGTATCCTTCGGGGAAACTTATATTTTCATCAATTTTTCGTTTGATATCATTGACAACGCCTCGCAAATCTCTACTTGCCACGTTAGCCGATATTACAAGTTTTCGTTGGACGTTCTCCCTACTTATGGCATTAGGCCCGGTGGTTGAAATCACCTCGGCAACATTTGCCAAGGGCACCTTTCCCTGGGTGGGCGAATCGATAAGGATAGACCTTATTCCCTCCAGTGATGATGAGTATGTAGAATCGAGCCGGACAACCAGGTCGAAGCGTTGCTGACCCTCATATATATCGGCAAGCTTCTCACCTCCAAGAACTACCTCAATGAATTCATTAAATTCTTCAAGACTAATTCCATACCAGGCAAGTAAGGCTCGGTTAGCCCTAATCTGAATCTGTGGAACATCAACCTGTTGCTCAACATTCACATCAACCAAACCATCAATATCTACTATTTCGGACTTTATTTGGTTACCTATGCTGTAAAGCCTTGTAAGGTCGTTACCAAAAATCTTTAAGGCAATACTAGCCCTTGTTCCGGTGAGCATATGGTCAATCCGATGCCCTAGTGGCTGACCAACCGTTACTGCAATACCCGGAATGCGGGCAAGGGATGAGCGGACATCGGCTAGAACCTCATCAATTTTACGGTTTTTCAGCTCAAAATTGACATCAATTTCAGAGCTATTGGTTGCCTGTGAATGCTCGTCGAGTTCTCCCCTACCCGTTCTACGAGCCGTCGATACAACCTCGGGTATGGCCAGCAATTGATGCTCAATGTAGTTACCCACTGTATTAGTCTCATCGAGCGATGTACCCGGTGGGGTTACCACCGAAAGGGTTAAGGAACCTTCATTGAACTCGGGCAAGAAACTACGCCCCATTCTTGAAATAAGAAACACGGATAATGCAAATAGAATAACCGTTCCGGTTAGCAGCACCTTTTTATGCCTCATGGCATACCGAAGAGAACTTTCGTACCAACGTATTAACCTTGCGGTAAGCCATTGTTCGTGGCTATGTCGCTTCAAGTACCTATCGTTTGAAAGAAGCATCTGGGCGAGAACTGGTGTTAGGGTCATGGCAACCAGCAACGACATGGAAAGAGAAACGATAAAGGAGATGCCCAGGGGTTTCAGCATGCGGCCTTCCATGCCACTCAGGAAGAAAAGGGGCAAAAAGGCAACAATAATTATCAGTGTAGCATTTAGTATGGATGAGCGGATCTCCCGGGATGCCTCGAACACCACCGTAAAGTTAGATTGCCTCTCGCCTTGGGGTTTAAGTCGGTTTTGCCGTAACCGCTTGTAAACATTCTCCACATCGATAATAGCATCGTCCACCAGCGAGCCGATGGCAATAGCCATACCCCCCAGGCTCATGGTATTAATGTTTAGACCAAGAAACTTCATCACCACAAAAGTTGCCAGCAGCGAAATGGGAATCGCAAGTAACGAGATTATGGTTGTTCTGAAGCTGCCAAGAAAAAGAATTAAAATGATGGAAACAAAAATAGCACCCTCAATTAGAGCCTGTTGCACATTTCCAACCGAGCGCTCAATAAAATCGGCCTGTCGGAAAATTTTAGTGTTTAACCGCACATCGGGAGGTAATGTTTTTTTCAGGTTTTCAAGGTTTTCCTCAATTCTGCGGGTTACTTCCAGCGTGTTGATGTTGGGCTGCTTTGATATTGAGAGGATAACTGCCGGCGTTGCATTGCTCGAAGCATATCCCATTTTAGGTGCAGCCCCCACATGCACATCCGCAATATCGCTCACCACTACCGGTAAACCATTACGTGTGGCAACCAGCGTCATACCAAGCTGTTCAATATCAGAAGTGCGAGCCAAACCACGGACCACATACTCATTCCCGTACTCACGAATGTTAACCCCTGATGAGTTTAGGCTGATGAACCGGCAGGCGTTTACTAGTTCATGCATGGAAACGCCCATGTGCAACATGCGAACGGGATCGGCAACCACCTGGTACTGCTTATAATCACCTCCAATTATGGTAACCTGCGATACCCCACCCGTTGATAGGATTAGAGGCTTAACTGTCCATTCGGCCAGCGTCCGCAAATCCATCATACTAGTGCTATCGGCCTGTAAGCCAACAAAAAATATCTCACCCATAACGCTACTCTGGGGAGCAAGCATGGGTTGTCCCACCCCCATGGGCATTTGTTGAGCTACAGCAATAAGCTTCTCGCTAACAACCTGACGAGCTTTAAAAACATCCACACCCCATTCGAATTCTACCCAAACAAATGAGAACCCTTGTGCCGATACCGAACGTACCCTTCGAACATCAGTAGCACCATTCACGGCTGTTTCAATGGGGAAGGTAACCAATCGTTCTACTTCTTCGGCAGCCATACCATGTGCATCGGTCATCACAACTACCGTGGGTGCTGTCAGGTCAGGAAATACATCGATATCCATTTGCGAAACCGTGTACAAACCAACAAGAACCAACACCAAACTGCTGATAAGTATCAGATACTTGTTCCTGAGAGAAAAACTAATCAGTTTATCGAGCATATCAGATGTTTTTTAGTGAACATGACCCGAGTGTGCATCTAGCTTACCAGAACTCTGAGCCATTTTAACATAAATTGCCCCGCGGGTAACAATTCGTTCGCCGACCCGAAGTCCGGAGACAACCTGAACCCTTAATCCATCTGAACCCCCAAGTTTTACCTCTCTTTTTTCAAATAATTCGGGTTGAAGCTGTACAATTACAAAATAGTTACCCTGTTCCTCCAAGATAGAGGTTTGAGGAACCGTAATAGCAATCTGATCAGGCTTGCAAAGCAAAAACACTTCAACAAAATCGCCATTTGTAAGTTTATCGGTATGAGGTATTTCAAGTGTAACCGGAAGTAAGTGATTGTCAGCGGTAATTGATTTTCCTGCAGCGACAATTCTGCCGGCAAGTGTTCCAATATTAAGAACTGTAGCGGTTGAACTAACTCTGATATTCGCATCGCTTAATGAACTTATCAGCCGGGCAAACCTTGGCTGAACGTAACATTGAATTTGTTGGCTTTTAGAACCAGTTAGTCTTATTAGAGGCTGACCAACGGAAACGAAATCGCCGTTTCTAACCATAACTGCGGCAACCTCTCCATTTAACGGACTTGAAATTGTCTGCCCTTCCGAAGAGTTATGCTGAACAATGGCCTGATAAGCGGCCTGGGCTACTTCATATTCGGTCCTGGCGCGATCCAGCTCTGCGGTTGATGCTACGTTTTCAACAGCTAATGCCTTAAGCCGCTCATAAGCGGATCGGGCTAGCTCAAACCGGCTCTTGGCTTCGGCAAACCTGATGGAGAAGTTATTGTCTGTCCCGCCTTGGGATGAAATGCGTAGTAGCGGTTCAGATTTTTTCACACCCATTCCAGGAGTTAACTGCTTTTCGGCAAAATCTATCACACCCGAAATCCCGGCTACCACCACCTGCTCATCCTGCTGTGCAGGCATTACCCTTCCAGTTGTTTGTATCACCTGGCCTAATGGCCACAAAGCAACCAACTCGGTGGCAAAATCTACGGCCCAAGCCTGCTCCTTGCTGAACTTGATGGTATTACCATTCGACTCATGTACATGATCCTCCTCCCAGTCGTGTTCGCAGTGGTAAACATTAAGATTGCCCAGGTTCACAGAGTGATGTTGGCCATTCCATGAAAGCATAAGCTTGGCATTGGCCTTGCCATGAGCATCGAATTTTACCGGGATAAGAAAAATGCCCTTAGCTCCTGTTGATTGGGCTTGGAATGAGTAAACCTTACCATTCAGGTCGATATCAAGCCTAAGGCTGTCGGGCTCTAACGGCTTAAAACTGGTTAAGCTTGTAAGGTGCACTGCCAGGTCAACATTCTTGCCTGAAACCATGGGGCTGCCAACTATGTAAATTTCCAAACTATCGGTATAATTGACAAAATGAACTACCTCCTCTGTGGCATGAGACCCTGCTTCATGGTCATGAGCATGCGGATCGGATTCAGCAGTTCCATGTTTACCATTGCATGCCGTAAAAAATAATGGAATGGCAACGATAAAATGAAATATATATCTGTTCATACTTTTCAAACTTATTAGAAACGAAACTATTAAATGACATTTGTACAGGAAGAGAATTTCTCCTGAAAAGCATTACTCAACCTTGAAAAGCTTATTAAAAGGGAGGCGCTCTGAATAGAAAACTGCTGGTTAAGAATCTTTGCCGTAGTGGAAAATAGTCAATTAGACTAAACTTTCGGTAAATGATTGATGTTAATAAGGAAAAGCTCTCTGCAGATATACCCGATAAAAGATAATACTCAAATTGAATTGTGGGCCAAGTCAACAATACACCAACAAACCTGAACTTCTCCACCTGTGTGATATCGTTCAGTAAGCTGCACGATTGTGGGTACGAGGGGTTATGTGAAGCATTACTGCCCTCTCCATTGCTGGTGCCATTGTGGTTAAACTGGCCATGGCGCAACTCCACGAAACAAATAGAGCCATTGTGATGGTGATGAGGCACGAGATTATGTACCTGTATCATCACAAGCCCGGCAATAAGGAAAGCTAAAGCTATGCCTCGTTTCATACCCAAAGCGTTGCGGCAAATATACATTAAGATTTAGATTTACCTATTGGGTTTAAGAATATTTGTATTCAAGGTAGAAATAATAGCACTAAGACATATTAATTTGATTTTCTTTACGTTACGTGTGTTTTTTAGGTTTTATTTTCCAAATAACATATATTTGCACCAAATGGTGTTTGCCTTATGCAAATCGCTTTACTTTCGCTAAATACGCTATACATCATACACATCTTTGTATTATTGTTAGCAATTGCATACCTAATACTATCCCGTCGAAGACTTAAGCGTACAGTGCTCAGGTACGAGCAACAAATGTTGCTTTCACAGATGAATCCCCATTTCGTGTTCAACTCGCTAACTGCCATTCAAAGTTTTATTTTCCGTAACGAGCCCCATACGGCAAGTAAGTACCTTGCAAGTTTTGCTAAGCTTACCAGACTTATTCTTGAAAACTCCAGGGCTGAACTCTGTAGTATAGAAAGGGAAATTACAACCCTTAAACTTTACCTCGATCTGCAAAAATTAAGGTTCGATAATAGGTTTGAATACTCTATTGAGGTTGATGAGAAGATCGACCCTTCACACATTTTAATTCCTCCCATGCTTGCACAACCCCTCATAGAGAATGCCATTGAACACGGTTTAAATGGCATTGATTGGCCCGGAAAGATTATCATTCGATACTCAATACCTGAACCAAAGCAAGTCATCATAGAGGTTGAAGATAATGGCATAGGGATAGAAAAATCAAAGGAAAAACAGCTATTGACAGGCAAAAAGCATAAGTCCCTGGCCACCGAGATTATCGAAGATAGAATCAGGAACTTAAAAAAACTAGGAAATTACGGAATTAAATTGAACGTTTTGGACAAAACGGTATCGTTGAAGAACGGGAAAGGCACGATTGCACGAATTGAAATTCCAATTAAGTAATGGTAAAGGCAGTAATAGTTGACGATGAAAGGCATGCAAGAGATTCTCTGGCTCAAATGCTTAATGTTTATTGCCCGGCTGTTGCCGTAACGGGTTCTGCCGATGGAATCCAGTCAGCTTATCAGCTCATCATATCCACCAAACCCGACTTGGTGTTTCTGGATATGCAGCTTGTAGATGGTCACGGTTTCGATCTTTTAAAAAAATTTGATCGCATTCCCTTCAAGGTAATCATAATCTCGGCATATCAGGAATACGCCGTTAAAGCCTTCAAGTTCAGCGCTGTTGATTACCTTCTTAAGCCTATTGACCCCGACGACCTTGCTAAAGCGGTTGACATAGCCCTTTTACAGGACTTAAACGATAAACAGCAAGAACGGCTGAATGCTCTTATTGAGAATACAAGTAATGTGAGCAAAAAGAAGAAACTGCTTGCTCTCAGAAATTCCGAAGGCACCTTTATAGTCAATACGCTGGAAATAGTTCGATGCGAGTCCAATAACAATACTACAACATTTGTTCTGGTGGATGGAAATAAGATTAGAGTAAACCGAACTCTCAGGGAATTTGACGAAATGCTGAACGAATGTGGATTTTTACGTTGCCACCAGTCGCACTTGGTAAATCAGATGCATATCGAGAAGATATCGCGCTTTCCATCGTCGGTAATTACCATGGACAATGGTGATGTTGTTCCGGTATCTTTTCGAAAAAGGAAATCATTATGATAATCGGGTTACTACAAGATCAGTTAACCTTAAGTTAACATTGCGTTAGCTTAAAGGTAAAATTAAAGTGGTCATTCTTACATTACGTGGAGATAACTTTGCACTGCAAATTTTTACACAATGGAAACATACTATTTATTCATCGTAGGAATCCTCTTCTTACTTGCCATTTCGGACCTAATGGTGGGTGTTGCAAACGACGCTGTTAACTTCCTTAACTCAGCCATTGGTTCAAAGGTTGCAAGCCGGCACTGGATTCTGCTGGTAGCATCAGCAGGAGTTCTGGTAGGGTCACTGTTTTCAAGCGGCATGATGGAAGTTGCCCGGAAAGGCGTGTTCCGGCCTGAAAATTTCTACTTCAGCGAGATGATGGTAATTTTCCTTGCCGTTATGATTACCGATGTCATAGTCCTTGACTTTTTTAATACATTCGGCCTACCAACATCCACAACCGTGTCGTTAGTATTTGAGCTTTTAGGCTCAGCTGTTGCTGTTTCCCTTTACAAAATCATGAATACCCAAGGTGAAACTATAGCAAACCTGGGGAACTACATCAATAGCGGTAAGGCTTTGGCAATTATATCGGGTATTCTCAGCTCAGTTGTTGTGGCTTTCATTGTAGGTATGGTAGTTCAATACATCGCTCGCCTACTGTTTAGCTTTAACTACCAAAAAAATCTTAAGCTTGTTGGAGGTATATGGGGTGGGTTTGCCATGACAGCTATTACCTACTTCATCGTGATGAAAGGAATAAAGGACACACCAATAATCCCCAAATACATTTTAAATTACATATCGGCAAACACCTTTATCATCTTACTTTATAGCTTTGCTATATGGACAACTATATTTCAAGCACTTGTCAGCCTCTTTAAGGTGAACGTGCTGCGGATAATTGTGCTAATGGGTACTTTTGCCCTTGCACTCTCTTTTGCAGGGAATGATCTGGTTAACTTTATTGGGGTTTCAATGGCAGGTTTAAAAGCTTACCAGATCCACATGGCAAATCCTGATGTAGCCCCTGATGCACTTAGGATGACAGAACTTGCCGGAGAAGTTAGCACGAACTTTATTTACCTGTTCATAGCCGGCCTAATAATGGTTATTACCCTTTGGGCTTCGCGAAAAGCCAGAACTGTTACGGATACGGAAGTAGGCCTTGCCCGACAGGATAGCGGAATGGAACGATTTGGCAGCACACAGTTTTCGCGAATCATTGTTCGTGTGGCTCTTAGGTTTTCGAAGCGAGTGGATAAAATCACCCCACGTGTTGTTCGCAAATTTGTGGCAAAGCAGTTTGATACCAGTAGGGCGCCCAAGTATTCGAACCCAAAGGAAGCCCCATCGTTCGATTTGGTTCGCGCTTCGGTTAACATGGTAATGGCTAGCATTCTGATCAGCTCCGCTACAGCTTTAAAACTTCCTCTCTCAACCACCTACGTTACCTTTATGGTAGCCATGGGTACATCGCTCAGCGATAAGGCCTGGGGGCGCGAAAGCGCTGTTTACCGTATAACGGGAGTTATTACAGTTATTGCAGGTTGGTTTTTCACTGCTTTAATAACATTCACTCTTGCATTTGCAATTGCCACTGCCCTATACTTTGGGAAAGGAATTGCATTGTTCATTCTAATCGTCTTTGCTATTGTCTCAATAATAAAAACGAATCTTTTACACCGAAAGAAAAGCCAGAAGTTACTGGAAGATGAAGCAATTGACAATGCCAGTATTGTTAACAAGTGTACCAATGAACTTCGCAGGTACCTCAAGCAATCCATTAGGGTATTCAATCGCACAATCGATGGCCTAACCACCGAGAATCGGCGCCAGCTCAAGGAGGTTAACGAGGAGGTGGAGACCCTTAACATGGAGGCCAAGCAGATGAAGTACAATGTTTTCAACGTACTAAAACAACTCGAAGCCGATTCCATTGAAACGGGTCACTACTACGTTCAGGTGATAGACTACCTCCGTGAACTTGCACACTCACTCGAGTTCGTCTCTCGTCCAAGTTTACAGCATGTCGAAAACAATCACAAAGGTTTAACCCGCGAGCAGGCTGCAGAGCTAAAAGAGCTTAGCAACCAGCTTTCAGAACTTTTCGACGATATACTTTTCATGATTAAGCAAAACGATTACACCTGGGTACCTGATGCGGTTAAAAAGCAACAGGATATCATGGAAGAACTGAATAAGATTAGAAAAAAACAGGTTAAGCGAATTAAGCAGGGTGAAACCGGAACCCGTAACAGCGTTCTTTATTTAGGTTTACTCAATGAAATTAAAAACCTGTTGCTCCATACTATCAACATTCTAAAAGCTCAGCGCGACTTCATTCTGAATAATATTGAGTAGCATTACCTCTAAAAACAAGAAAACCACAGCACTTTGCTGTGGTTTTTTACTATAAACGCTTTTTAAGCCAATGTGAATTTTTTGAAATGCTCCTCGTACGCCTTATCGGATTTTGCTATATGGTTTAGCAGCCAGTCTCGTAAAAAGGTTAATACGTCAGGCGCAATGGAACTATTACTGCTAAGATTATTTTTAAATTCAGCTACCTTTTGCTTAAAAATCTGATGCTCGCGGGAATGCTCTGCCCCCATGGCATAGTTGGTAACTCTGAAATAAGTTTCCTCCCTATTGAAGTGGAAAATCGTGTACTTTTCAAGCTCCTCAATCGCGCTACCTATAATTTCCTTACCCTTACCCTTTGCCATGGCTTCAAATAGCTGGTTGATCAGGTCAAAAAGTTTCTGATGATCCTCGTCAATACTCTTAACGGATACGCTTAGCTCAGGTTTCCAGACTGCTATTTTCATATCGATATAAACTTAAGTTCGTTAAATAAATGTTTCGAGTTAACATCAAGCAAAGATACATGAAAGGATAAATGAATATGAGCTTTTAGCTAGGAGGTAAACTTGTAGCCAACCCCTTTGACAGTCTTTATGTATTCTTCGCCCAGCTTTTCCCTGAGCTTGCGGATATGAACATCAATGGTGCGATCACCTACTACAATATCGTCGCCCCACACAGCCTGGTAAATTTCATCGCGGGTGAACACCTTCTGGGGTTTGCTGTAAAGCAAAGCCAGCAACTCAAATTCCTTTTTAGGAAGTGAAAACTCCTGACCATTCAGGTAAACCACATATCGTTCTTTATCAATAAAAATACCTTCAGTAGGTACAGCTTCGGATTCAGCAGATTCAGCGAGATGCCCTCCACTCCTTTTTAGCAAGGCCTTTATGCGGCTTATAAGAACCTTTGGCTTTATTGGTTTAGTAATATAATCATCGCCACCCGCATCAAAACCTGCAATCTGGCTATAGTCCTCGCTTCGTGCAGTTAGAAATGCTATCAACGTGTTCTTGGTGGCAGGTTGATTCCTAAGCTCCTCGCAGGTTTCCATACCATCCATATCGGGCATCATCACATCAAGCAATATCAGGTGTGGTTTAAAGCTCAGCGTTTTTTCAATTGCTAAACGGCCATTTGAGGCAGAATCGACTTGAAACCCTTCCTTTTTTAAATTGTAACTTAAAAATTCAACAATGTCTGGTTCATCGTCAACAACCAGAATTCGATACTTCGATGTATCCATACTTTATAGATATTTAGATTCACAAATATATAACCGTGCAGTAAAGTACCAAGTTAATTATAAGCTAACAATTAAGCAAGTACATTCAGGTTACGTTAACAAAAGCGTAACATTTACTTAAAGTTCATGCCATTTAATGTGCCTTACTTTGCAGCGTAAAATATACAGAGGTAACAAGAACTACAATATGATAAAGTTGGCTAATTTTAAACAGGTTTTGCTCCTCGTGTTGGGGCTTTTCGTTTTTTTTAAGGCAGTTGCACAAAAAGGTTCCATAGAGGGTGTTGTATTCGACAAAGTTAGAAACGAGACACTGGTTGGTGCTAATGTGATAATTGAGGGTACCACCATGGGTACCATTACCGACTTCGATGGCAGATTCTTACTTCCCAACCTAGCACCCGGGACATACAACGTGCTAATCTCCTTTATTTCTTATCAACCAGTTGTACTCCAATCGATTAAGGTTGAAGCCAATAAAAGTACTGTCATCAAAGCAGAGCTGCAAGAAATCACAACTGCAATTGAAGGTGTTACCGTAACTGCAGCGCGAAAAACCAACACCGAGATGGCCATGATCAGTACAATTAAAGCCAGCCTAACAGTGGCCAGCGGTATCTCTGCCCAACAGATTACCCGTTCCCAAGATCGCGATGCTTCAGAGGTAATCCGCCGTGTGCCCGGCGTTTCAATTATCGACGACCGATTTGTGGTTGTACGAGGGTTAAACCAGCGATACAACAACGCCTGGATAAACAATGCCTCTACCCCATCGAGCGAAGCCGACCAGAAGGCTTTCTCATTTGATGTTATTCCTAGTGCCATGATTGATAACATGGTGATATACAAAAGCCCTTCGCCTGAACTTCCGGCCGACTTTACCGGTGGTTTCATTAAAATCTTTACTAAAAACATGCCTGAAGAAGATTTCTTCAGCATTGGTTACACAACCGGATACAATACCAGTACCGATTACCAGAATGTAAAACTGATTACCAGGTCAAGCACCGATTGGTTGGGATACGATAATGGAACCCGAAACTTACCTGAAAAATTCCCATCTACCCTGAAAGGATTAACAAACACTCAGCTGGCCAACTATGGTAAAATGCTGAATTCCTACTGGGCCCCCAATAGTGTAAATGCTTATCCCGATCAAAAAGCGAATGTTTCATTTGGCAAGAAATGGCAAAAAGGAAACCGACGACTAGGTAATATTACATCAATCACGTATAGTAATACCTACGAAACCGATGCCTTGCTGAATAAAGGGTATCAGGTGCAGCTTGCGCCAGGAATAAATCCTCCTCTTAACTTTGATTTTGTGGATAGTACCTACGTACAAAACGTAAAGATAGGCTTACTCCACAACTGGTCGTTATTCACTGGCAAATCCAGTAAGATTGAGTTTCGTAACCTTTTCAACCTTATCGCAAAAAATAAAACAATTGTACGCAATGGATATAGCGGCTACGAAGGTTACACCATTCGGTCGTACCAGGATAACTTCATGAACCGAACCACATACTCAACCCAGCTTGGAGGTGAGCACCGCTGGGGGGAGAACAGCAATAACAAGATCGATTGGATAGTAGGGTATGCGCTTTCGTACCGAAACGAGCCCGACCTTAAGCAACTCCGAACCACCCTTCAGGATGAGCCACTACTACCACACTACAATGAGTACTATGCTGGTATTGGCCTAACCCCATCGGTGAGCGATGCCGGCAGGCTTTACATGAAACTTATAGAACATGTAACAAACGCCGGAGTTAATTTTGAGCGACAGCTAAACATAGGTAACTGGAAACCCACGCTAAAGTCCGGGATTTACAGCGAATTTAAAATGCGTAGCTTTGATGCCCGCATTCTGGGATTTGCCAAGAACTCATCATACACCGAATCGGTTTGGCTACCTATAGATAAAATCTTCAGCTTGGAAAACATAAACACAACACCCGATGGTTTCCTGCTGAAGGAATCCACTTCAAAATCGGATTCCTACGAAGTAAACAGCCTACTCAACGCAGGCTATGCGTCCGTAAATACAAAGATTACAGAAAAATTATCAATCTTTGGGGGAATTCGGGCTGAGTGGGTTAATCAGCAGCTGAATAGTTACGACCGATACGGCATGCCCATTACCGCTGAAGACAAAAGCATAGACCTATTCCCTTCGGCAAACCTTACCTTTAACTTTAGCGAGAAAAATCTTCTAAGACTTGCGGCCGGTTTATCGATAAATCGCCCTGAATTCAGAGAGATTGCCCCCTTCTACTTCTACAATTTTAATGAGGAGGCTGAGTTTGTAGGCAACCCCGACATCAAAAACTGCTACATTTGGAACTACGACCTACGTTGGGAAATATATCCAAGCTCGGGGGAAACCTTTTCCATCGGAACATTCTACAAAAAATTTAACGGGCCCATTGAGCTAATATTCAAACCTGCCGGCAATCGGTTTCTTTTTACCTATGAAAACGCATCGGATGCTTATAGCATGGGAGTAGAAATGGATCTTCGTAAATCATTGGAATCAATAGGATTCCTCAAGAATTTCTACATTGTTGCAAACGCTGCATACATTCACAGCCAAGTGGTTTTCCCAAAAGAAAGTATTTTTAGAAATCGACCCATGCAGGGTCAATCGCCCTATGTGGTTAATGCAGGCATTTTTTATCAAAACGAAAAGCAGAAGCTGAGTGTTTCGGTACAGTACAACATAATTGGTGATAGAATTTTAGCCGTAGGGATTCCCTTCCAAAACCAGGAGCAGGACATTCCGGATTACTATGAAAAACACCAACACCTTCTTGATGTGACTTTAACAAAACAATTTGGCAAACACGTTGAAATTAAAGCAGGCGTAAAAAATTTGCTGAACCAAAAGATAAATATCTACCAGCCATTTAAAGGTGACAACGGATCGGATATGAATTTGGATAATAAGATTAGCTCACCTGGAATTTCTTTTAGCATTGGAACAAGCATTAGATTTTAGAACTGATATAGGTTGGGATTATCAAGGAAAACCGGGTGAAGAAATTGCATCCGTTTTTTTATTTACATAAACTTAACATTTATATCATCTTATGATAATAATCAGGCAATATTTCTCCACTTACTTTGTGGCAGTAAAAAATTGGAAAATTTTGATAAAATGAAAAAAATACTCTCACTCGCAATCATCAGTTTACTTGCCCTAAGTGCAAATGCAAAAACTGAGGACGTTAAAAAAGAAAGTTCTGCTGAACCTGCAGTAAGTAGCATGGTTCAAACCATTCAGGGAAAGGTAGTAGATAAATCGACCGGCGAAGCCCTGGCTGGCGTTTCGGTAAAGGTTGATGACAACACGGTTGTTTACACAGATTTTGAAGGCAACTTCACCATAAAACTATCCCAGCCTAAAGCGAAGCTCTCAGTTAGTCTTATCTCATACTCTCCGGCAGAGGTTGAGATTAGTAAAAAAGCAAAGGAAGTTAAAATTGAGCTCAAGACCATAGAATAAAACTCCACACACTGCCTGTTAAACCAGAGTCGGATGCTGTAATCCGGCTCTTTTTTTTTATCCTAAAAACCAGTTAACCATAATGTAACAAACTGCTAATGTAAAGCTAAACTACGCTTAACGCTTAAGTTTCTGCCAGTAGATACTTTTGGAGCGTGAAAATGAAAAAACACTAACCACTAAATAATCTGATGTATGAATCGAAACAAAAGTAACCTGCTCTTGCTAGTTTTAGCCCTTATGGGATTAATAGCAACGTCGTGCGACAAAGAAAAAGAAGAACCAAAAGGAACCAAAAAAACTGTTTCCGGAGCAATCACGCAGAACACCCTTTGGGAATCAAAAGACACCATTATTCTGGATGGTTTCGTTTACGTTAAATCAGGAGCTGTCCTAACCATTGAACCCGGAACCATTATTAAAGGGTTAAGCGACACAAAAGCGTGTTTAATTGTTGAACGTGGGGCAAGAATAATGGCAAACGGCACTGCCGATAAACCCATAGTGTTCACCAGCGATAAACCTGTAGGTCAACGTAAACCAGGCGACTGGGCTGGGATAATAATCTGTGGTAAAGCCCCCATTAACCAAACTGGCGGCGAGGCCGAAATTGAAGGTGGAACGGGTGCAGTATATGGCGGAACCGATCCTAACGATAACTCGGGAGTGCTACGCTATGTACGCATTGAATTTGCCGGATTCGAAGTTTCCAATGGTAATGAGATTAATGGTTTAACCATGGGAGGTGTAGGTAAGGGTACCACCATTGAATACGTACAGGTATCATTTGGGCGTGATGACTCGTTCGAATGGTTTGGCGGAACCGTTAATGCAAAATACCTAGTATCGTACCGTGGTGGCGACGACGACTTTGATACCGATAACGGTTTTAGCGGTAATGTTCAGTTTGGTTTCATACTCCGCGGACCAGAGGAAGCCGATAAAACAGATGCTTCGAACGGTTTTGAATCCGATAATGATGCTAGCGGCTCATCCAATGCACCTCTTACCTCCGCAAAGTTCAGCAATATCACCATTCTTGGCCCATATGCGACAAAAACACAAGCTAACGTTAACCCCAACCACAAGTATGGCTTAAGGCTTCGCCGAAACACTCGCTTAAACCTTTACAACTCAATAATAGCAGGATTTAACACGGGTATCTCCTTAGAAGGCCCATCGATGAGCCTTTACAATGCTCAAAATGGCCCTGAAATTAAGAACTGCCTCATGGCCGGCATGATTAAGAACTTCAATGCCAAGACCGATGGTACCAGCTTAACCCAGGCTGAATACGAAACCATGTTTAGCAATGGCAACAATACGCTTTATAATGAGAATAGCGACCTTAAACTTGCCAATGCTTGGAACTGGGGTAATGTTAACCCCATGCCACAGGCTGGCTCACCAGCCCTCAGCGGCGCATCGTTCACCGGGCTTACCGGATTCGACGTGGTTACTTTCCGTGGCGCATTCGGAACACAAAACTGGACTGAAGGATGGTGTAACTGGGATCCACAAAACACCCAATACTAGAGGATAAAATTTTACAAAATGAAAAAACTTCCCGATATTCGGGAAGTTTTTTTGCACCCTTTTTGCAGTAAATTTCGTAAAAAACTAAAAAAAATATCATGAAAGCATTGCTCGTTTTACTTTTTTCAGCTTTTTCTTTGATTGGCTTTGCCCAGTCTAACGTTGTTGAGCGTGAAGGTAAGTATTTTGACGGTAATGGAAACCCATACAATGGAAGCTATGTTACATATTTCGACAACGGTAGCTTAAGAGTAGAAGCCAAAATAGTTAATGGCCTGCCCGATGGTATCATGAAGATATACTTCCCAAACGGCAAACTTCAGGAAATTAGAACCTACACTGCGGGAGAAAAGGATGGGCGCTGGGAAAAATGGAATGAAAAAGGAATTAAGGTTTCCGAGGCCAACTTTGTTAAAGGGAAAAAACACGGAAAATGGTATGTGTGGGATGACAAGGGTGTGCTCCGCTACGATATGACCTACAACAATGGGGAAAAAAGCGGAACATGGATAATATATGACGAGAACGGAAAAGAAACCTCACGCAAAGAGTACTAACCCCTCAGATTTGTTTTAAAAAGTATTACATTTGGCATCAAAATTCATATGCCTGTTTTCGCTATTGAATCAATTCCGATGCTAAATGATATCTTTTAAAAATCGCCTGGTTTGGATTACCGGTGCTTCTTCGGGGATTGGACGTGAGTTAGCCCTACAATTGGCCATGGAAGGTGCTCACCTGATACTTTCATCGAACGATCCTGAAGAACTTGGCAAAGTGGCCGATGAATGCCGTGAATTCACTTCATTCTGTCAGGAGTACCCTTTTGACCTCTCGAACCCTGAAGAGGTTTTCAACACTGCCGAAACGGTGGTTAACACCTACGAAAATATTTACCTGCTAATCAACAATGGAGGTATTAGCCAGCGTTCGCTTGTTAAGGATACACCCATTGAGATAGACAGAAGAATTATGGAGATTGATTACTTCTCCTATGTAATTTTAACCAAAGCAGTATTGCCCGGTATGATTGAGGCCGGCGAGGGCTTTATTGCTGCTACCAGTAGCATATCGGGGAAGTTTGGATTTCCGTTACGCTCTGCCTACGCAGCAGCCAAACACGCCATACAGGGGTTTTTCGAGACCCTGAGAGCCGAAATGAAACCTCACAACATTTCGGTTACAATCGCCTATCCAGGGCGAATTCAAACAAACATTTCATTGCATGCCATAAATGAGTCCGGAAGGGAGCATGGCAAAATGGATCCCGGACAAATGAATGGTTTAAGCGCAAAGGAATGCGCACGTCGCTACATACGAGCCATTAAAAGACGAAAACCAGAAGTACTTATTGGCAAGAGTGAGATTTTGATGGTACATATCAAACGACTTTTCCCCAGTATCTTTTTCCGTATTGTAACTAAAGTAAAACCCACATAAAGCGCTATGGCAAAAATTATATACGGCATTCAACAGGTTGGAGTAGGCGTTTCGAACCTGACAGAAGCATGGAAATGGTACAAGGAGCACCTGGGATTTGATATTAGAATTTTTGAAGACAACACAGTTGCAGAACTTATGCTTCCTTACACCGGAGGTCAACCCCAACAGCGTCATGCTGCACTGGCACTGAACATGCAAGGCGGAGGTGGACTTGAAATATGGCAGTACAAAGCACGCACACCTCTGATGCCCGACTTTCAGGTTCAACTAGGCGATTATGGAATTTTTGCAGCAAAAATCAAGTGCTCCGATGTAAAAAAAGCCTATGGGTATTTCGAGAAAAAGGGAATCCCGATAAGCAGCCTCGTTCAGGATCCCATGGGTAGGTACCATTTCTTTATTAAAGACCCCTTTGGAAACTTTTTCGAAGTGTACGAGCATAGCTACATTTTCAAAAATGAAAACAAGACCGTATCCGGGGTTGGCGGTGCCATAATTGGAGTAAGCAACATTGACGATTCCCTGAGAGTTTATCAGAAAATACTGGGATACGATAAAGTTCTTTACGACACAACTGATACTTTTAACGACCTGAGTGAAGTTCCTGGTGGTAAGGGACGATTCCGTAGGGTTCTGCTTACCCACTCGCAAGAACGCAAGGGCAGCTTTAGCAACTTTTTTGGACAATCGGAAATTGAACTGTTACAGTCGCTGGACCGTGAACCGAAGAAGATTTTTAAAAACCGTTTCTGGGGCGATTTAGGGTTTATACACCTATGTTTTGACGTAAAAAACATGGCCGACTTGGAAAAGGATTGCAATGCCAATGGTTTTCCTTTCACCGTAAATTCTAACGTAAAGCACAACGAGCAGGGAAGCTTTGACATGGGCGAAGCTGCAGGCCACTTTTCATATATTGAGGATCCTGATGGAACGCTGATTGAGTTCGTAGAAACGCATCGCCTGCCATTGATTAAACCCCTGGGCATACAGCTCAACATGGATAAACGCGATCCGCATAAGCCGGTGCCAAATTGGATAATTAAGCTGTTGAGTCTAAAACGGGTTCGAAACCTGTAAGAATAAACAAAAAGGCCATCTTGGGATGGCCTTTTTTCGTTCATTTTGAGAACGATAGGTAAAAAAGCATCAAATAAGCTTGAAAACCTCTTGAAGAGGTTTACGTATCCGCTGTGCCACCTGACGTTGTAGCTGCTGCTCGCTTAACATCTCATTTTTACCGGGTTTTCCCAAGGCAATCACTGTTCCCATTGCAAATTCATCGGGAAAGTTGAGTTTTTGTTTTAGCAGAGCATGATCAAAACCTCCCATAACATGCGTAACGTAACCTAACGACTGGGCCTGTATCAAGAGGTTAGTTGTTGCTAAGCCTAAATCGTGTATAGCGTAATAGTTCGGATTTCCAGACTGCCGGGAGATGTTTCTGGTAGCAGT
This sequence comes from uncultured Bacteroidales bacterium, assembly GCA_937926785.1. Classification (GTDB taxonomy): domain Bacteria; phylum Bacteroidota; class Bacteroidia; order Bacteroidales; family Tenuifilaceae; genus Tenuifilum. The sequence continues at coordinate 33,169 of CALBBQ010000013.1, forward strand.
TGCCACCAGCGCTCCGGCATTCCTTGCCCATTCCTGATTTGCTGGTGCCAGGGTATGTAATATAGTATCGAAACCCTTACCATTCCGGTTAGCTACAACAAAGAACCAGGGCTGATCGTTGTACGATGAAGGTGCAAGGGTCGCCGCCTCCACTATAGCATTGATATCTTCAACAGGTATTGGTTCCGGGCTAAAAGCCATTGCGCTGCGACGTTCAATCATCAATTTTAAAATACGTTTATCCATCATGTTTAGTTTTTAATCCTTTTAGATAAACAAGACCTTGTGATTAATGTTCGATTCGATAAAGAATCTTAAAAGAAACCGATAGCAGTTTTCTGTTTAAACCCTTTTTCGTTAAGCTCAACTCTCAAACAAAGTGTTGTCCAGGAGCCATAATAAAACGCTAATCCATATTCAAATATAATAGAATAAAAATATAAGATACACCTATAACCCTAAAAGCCCTCATTCATCAAAGTGTGCCTAATAGAACAGGCACTTAACTCAAAATATTTTTGGGCAAATCCGAATTTATGTTTCTTAACATATCAGCACCATAGCTCATATATTTTGAAAATTCAGTTACATTACTTAACCTTGCAAATCGATAAGATACTGATTAAAAGCAACATAATCAACTAAATATCAATATATAACAATAAAATCAGCAGCCATGAGCAAAATGACACCTCAACAGTACATGGAGCGCGAGAGTAAATATGGCGCTCATAACTATCACCCCCTTCCTGTAGTTTTGGAAAGAGGCCAGGGTGTATTCCTTTGGGATGTAGAGGGAAAACGATACTATGATTTTCTCTCGGCATACTCTGCAGTAAACCAGGGACATTGCCATCCAAAAATTATCAAAGCGATGTGTGAGCAGGCGCAAAAGCTTACGCTCACATCACGTGCCTTCTACAATAACGTATTAGGAGAGTTTGAGGAGTACGTAACAAAGTATTTTGGTTATGACAAGGTGCTCCCCATGAATACCGGAGCCGAAGCCGATGAAACGGCTCTTAAGCTCTGTCGCCGCTGGGCATATCGCGTAAAAGGCATACAGGATGGCGAAGCCAAGATAATTGTTTGCGAAAACAACTTCCACGGCCGAACCATCACCGTTATATCAATGTCAACCGACCCCGATTCTTACGGTGGTTTTGGTCCTTATACGCCAGGATTTATTAAAATTCCTTACAACGATCTTGCAGCCCTGGAAAAGGCACTTCAGGAACCCAATGTAGCTGGTTTTCTGGTAGAGCCAATACAAGGCGAAGCTGGCGTATTTGTGCCCGATGAGGGTTACCTGAAAAAGGCCTACGACCTTTGCAAGAAGCACAACGTGCTGTTTATTGCCGATGAGGTTCAAACCGGTATAGCCCGTACCGGTAAAATGCTAGCCTGCGACCACGAAGGTGTTCGTCCGGATATCCTGATTCTTGGCAAGGCAATCTCAGGAGGTGCAATGCCTGTTTCCTGCGTGCTTGCCGACGATGAGATCATGCTAACCATTAAACCCGGTGAGCATGGTTCAACCTTCGGTGGTAACCCCTTGGCAGGCAAGGTTGCCATTGCTGCACTTGAAGTGGTAAAGGAGGAAAAACTTGCCGAGAACGCTGAGCGTTTAGGAAAAATCTTCCGCGATGAGATGAAGAGCATTAAAAGCAATATGATTGAGCTGGTTCGTGGAAAGGGTCTGCTCAACGCAGTGGTTATCCGCAATAAGCCCGGCAAGACAGCATGGGATGTTTGCCTCGCCATGGCCGATAAGGGAGTGTTGGCTAAACCCACCCATGGTAACATCATCCGCTTTGCTCCCCCACTAGTGATTACCGAGGAGCAGCTTCGCGAAGCCATCGGCTTAATTAAGGAAGCATTTAATCAATTTGAGTAAAAATCGCTTAACTTAAAAAAGTTAAAAAGGTGTCGAAAAATCGACACCTTTTTTATCGTAAGTAACTCGCGCCGCGCTCCTTAACTATTCTGATAAAATTATCGACACTCCTATCGTACCCACGTTCAGCATCGGCCGGAAAGTAGCATGCCGGGAGCTCCCCGTTCCGCCGATGGTATGCTAAACAGTCGCAGCAAACTCCATGCTTACTGCATGGATATGTGCAGTTGCAGAATTTTGAGTTTGATTCCTTTTTGCATTCCATACAAGATGAATTTTAAACCCTACCACAAAAGTAATACATCGGATAGTTATCGTAACTAAACTTTTACATTCACTTGTAATCTAATAATTGATTTTGCATTTTTGCATCTCTCAAGCAGCTAAAACTCAAAAGCCTAATACCATGAAAAAACTATTTACACTACTAACAATTGTGAGCGCAATGCTTATGACACAGTGCAAACAACCTGAAAAGCAGAACGAAGTTTCGCCCATAACCGAGCAAACCATCAAGAAAGTTACAGCTAACCTTATCAGTCAACATGGCGATGCTCAAAAAGAAAGGATTGAAAAGGGGGTAGCACAGGTGGCCATGTTATGGCGCAACTGCGATGGCACCGAAGCCGATTTTGAACAGTTCTGCCAAACGCATTTTGTATCGGATGATGCTCAGCTCGAACAGCTATTCAATAAGCTATCGTACGGTTTCGAAATGCTGAATGGCTACTTCATTCTGCTGAGCAAGGAGCTGATGAAACCCCTGCATCTGGATTGGGGGCCCGTTACCCCCATAGACGAGCTCTTTGGCTCATACAATGCTGCCGCCCACCTGAACGACGACCTCTACGCCAACAAGATAGCCTTTATTACCGCGTTAAACTTTCCATACTACACACTGAAGGAAAAAACCGAGATGGGTGAAAACTGGAACCGAAAGCAATGGGCATATGCCCGCATGGGCGATATGTTTACCAGTAGGGTTCCGGCCAACCTCATTCAGAACTTCTCGACCGTAAACACTAATGCCGACACCTACATCAGCGAGTACAACATTTACATGGGTAGCCTGATTAACGATAAAGGCGAAACCATGTTTCCTGCCGATATGAAGCTAATTTCACACTGGGGGCTACGCGATGAACTAAAAGCTCAGTATGCCAATAAGGAAAGTGGGCTTGAGCATCAACAGATGATATACCAGGTGATGAAACGCATCATTGACCAAAGCATTCCCAAAGATGTAATTAACAGCAATGAATACAAGTGGAACCCCTTCACCAACACTCTTTCCAAAGATGGTAGTGAGGTTAGCGTAGCTCCAGAGCCTAACACAAGGTACCAGCATGTAATTAACCAGTTTAAGGCCCTGCGGGCCATAGATGCCTATACTCCCAAAATGCCCACCTACATACAACGTAAGTTTGAGGGTGAGTTCGAACTATCCGTTGATGATGTTGAGCAGCTGTTCATTGAGCTGGTTTCATCAAAGGAAGTTCGTGAAACAGCAAAGCTGATTAGCAAGCGACTTGGCCGCAACCTACAACCCTTTGACATTTGGTACGACGGGTTCAAAGCACGAAGCGGAATCCCCGCTGAGAAGCTCGATGCCCTAACCACCAAGCGTTTTACTAATGCTCAGGCATTTGAGAACGAGCTGCCCAATATCCTCACCTCTTTAGGCTGGAGCAGGGACAAGGCAAAATTCATTGCCGAGCGGGTTAAAGTTGAAGCCTCGCGTGGTGCTGGTCATGCATGGGGTGCCGAGATGCGCAAGGATGTAGCACTCCTTCGTACCCGTGTACCTGCCTCCGGCATGAACTACAAGGGTTTCAACATTGCCATGCACGAGTTTGGTCACAACGTGGAGCAAACCATTACCCTGCATGATGTTGACTACTACATGATGCATGGCGTGCCCAATACTGCCTTTACTGAGGCGCTAGCCTTTGTTTTCCAGAAACGCGATTTGGATGTGCTGGGCATGAAAGAAGTTAACCCGAACAAAGAATACCTTGAAACACTCGATAACCTTTGGGCTTGCTATGAGATAATGGGAGTATCGTTGGTTGATATCAACCTTTGGAAATGGCTTTACAACAATCCCAACGCTACCGCCGAGCAAGTTCGCGATGCCACCCTATCCATTGCCCGGGATATTTGGAACAAATACTACGCCGATGTTTTGGGCAGCACCGATGAACCCATACTAGCCATTTACTCCCACATGATAGATAATCCGCTTTACCTATCGGCCTACCCAATTGGGCATCTGATAGATTTTCAGCTGGAAAAACAGTTCCTTGGCCGCTCGTTTGCCAACGAGGTTGAGCGTATATACTCACAGGGACGTTTAATTCCTCAGCTCTGGCTGAAAGGTGGTGTTGGTGAGCCCTTATCGGTGAAACCAATTCTTGAAGCATCAGCATTAGCTGTTCAGAAACTATCCGCTAACTAGAATACCTAATCAATATAAAAGGCTGCTCAGGGTATGGGCAGCCTTTTTTATAACCCATAAGCAAACTGAACACTTTGAAACGCCACATCTTTACTATACTTTTGTGTAATCAGGTTTTAACCTGCAAAACAAACCGAAGATATGCATTTCAGCTTTATTCTTGTTGAACCAGCAGTGCCTGAAAATGTTGGAGCAGCTGCACGTGCTATAAAAACCATGGGGTTCAGTGACCTCAGACTGGTTAACCCCTGCGATTACCTATCGGTAAATGCCCGCAAGCTGGCTCACGCATCAACAGATATCCTTGAGAATGCAAATGTTTTCGGCTCGCTCCAAGAAGCTTTACATGACATTGACTTTGCCTTTGCCACCTCGGCGCGCGACAGGTGGGTAAAGCTTGACATAATCGATAGCCATCACCTGCCAAAGTTCATCAAAGAGAAAGGCGACACCATATCAAAAGTAGCCATTGTTTTTGGCCGTGAGGAATCAGGGCTTACTAATCATGAAATCAACCTCTGCCAAAGGGTTACTACCATACCGCTTAAAACAAGGTACCCATCGCTAAACCTGGCTCAATCGGTTATGGTATATGCCTACATACTCTCAGACCTTGGACAGGAAGCGAACGCAACACCCAAAACTGACCCCGGACAATCATTTCAAGCACTGCTAAAGAAGATAGATGCTATAATGAACACCATAGACCTTGGCCCCGACAAGCTGATTTATGGCCGGTTGATGGAACGACTGAGCGAACTGGGCGAGCAGGATATTAAGCTACTACACTCAGTTACCGCTGCGGTGATAAATAAGTTAAATGGTTAGATGCTTAAAGCTGATCTAGTTCGTACAATTAGAAGTAACGCATCGCGATTTTCGAAAGGTTCAAGTAAATGAAAGTTTATCTTCTTACTTTATCCCTTCCATTAACAAAAACCCAAATCACCAGAGCAAGCAGGTACAGAAACGGGGTTGCCTTATCCACAAGCATTTCATCCATTTTAAGGTGAAACATCCTGTTAATGTTAAGAAGTTATGCTATGTAGGAGTTTGCAATGGGGTAGTTCCCCACCTTACCTAAGACCCTAAAATGCCAATCGGTAAAAGGGCAGTAGCCCCAACCAAAAAAATACCTACACCAAACCAGCTATAACCGGTAAGCAATAGCAAAACCAGGTTCCATTTTCGGAACCTGGCCCAAATTCAACAGAGGAGGTTAAAAGGTACAATAAATGAATGAAGTGCTATAAAACCATAGTCTATTAGATGGGACACAGCTACTCACTGGTCATGATGAAGAGTGGCTGCATCTCAAAGCTCTTGTAAAACGGGCGTAAACGCTCGGTATTATAGTACCGTTCCACGTTAACCACCTTCTTCTTGCTGGTCACCACATCTATAGGCATGTTATCGTATCTACCGTTCTTTAGAACCACCAGTCTGCCATGAACACCCTTTAGGATAAGGTCGAGAGCCAGATTACCAAAAGCCATGGGAACTATGGAATCAATAGCATCGGGTTCACCCCCGCGAACCAGGTAACCCAGGTTCTGGTTTATGATGTTGATAGTTTTGCCGTTATTGAATTTCGGGGTGAGTTCCTTTATTCTTTTAGAGACGATATCGCCAATTCCTCCCAACTTGGCGTGTCCAAAGGCATCGCGTTCCGAACTCTGAAACACCATTTGCTCCAGGCCATCAAATGTTGCCCCTTCCGACACCAAAACCGTTGAATACTTACTGGGATTCCGGTTACGGTCTTCGACCAGCAGCTCCGTTAACCGTTCGATGTTAAACTTAAACTCAGGAATTACGCATCGATTTGCCACCCCCGCCATGGTGGGTAACATGGCGGTAAAGCCGGCATAGCGGCCAAAAACCTCCATGACCAGGATTCGCTCATGCGAACCAGCCGAAGTGCGAAGCATATCGGTTAACGCAATGGTACGGGTAACACATGTACTGAAGCCAATACAATAGTCAGTTCCGGGAACATCATTATCCATGGTTTTTGGGATAGCTATCACCTTAAAACCCTCCTGGTATAAGCGAACGCCATAGCTTAGGGTATCGTCGCCACCAATAGGAATAAGGTAATCAATGCCTAAAAAAGCCAGATTCTTGATTACTTCAGGTGTTAAATCGTTTATCTCCTTATTGTATTTCGATTTAAGGTGCTCAGGGACGCTTGCTTTGGCAACCTTTCCGGGATTGGTCCTTGATGTGTGCAGGAAAGTGCCTCCAGTTCGGAACGCCTTGTTGACCCGTTCCTCGGTAAGTACTTCAAAACAGTTGCTATTATCGGCTTCCTTATCGCGAACAAGTTCGATAAGACCAGCCCATCCACGCCTAATGCCGATCACGCTGAACCCTTCACGTAACGCCCTAATGGTAATTGCTCGAATGGCGGGGTTAAGCCCGGGCACATCACCCCCCCCGGTAAGTATTCCAATGATAGGACTCTTCTTTTGCTGTTCCATAGCTGCAGGTTTTAAGGTTAAAATCAAATAAATTTAAGGGCTATAATAGTTCAAGTCAATAGTATGATAAAAAAGAGCCACCCCATAGGGTAGCTCTTTGTAATGAATACCAATAAATTTAGCGCCTAAAACTGCAACAAGGTTTCTATGTTGATTTTCTCGGCAATCTTATTTGAAAGGAAAACATCTTTCAGCGCATCAACCGGGTAAAGTTTTTCATGAAATACCACATAGAACACCGCATACATGGCGCTGTTCTTAGCCCCTACCCTCTCGCGGAACGGCACCTTCTCCACACGTGCACCTGTTTCGGGCACATCGAGCGAATCATCGATGTAAAGAACGCCTGCTTTCATTCTGGATGCAGCTGCACGGGCATATCCTAAACCATCGGAGGAAGTAATGATTAACACATCGGGTATGGGTGAGCCAGTGTATAATATTGGATTTGGAGATACAATAACTTCTGAGGCCGAGAAACCAACCCCTACAGTTACCGGATAGCTTCCTTTTTTAGTACTGTTTAAACCGGAAACCATTGCTGCCTTTGCCAAAAATTCGGCTGCCGACTGCACACCTTCGCCTGCAGAGCCCGATATCATGATGCTCACAGGCTTTTGTATGCTGCTGGCATACTTGGGTTGCACTTCTAACTTCTCCGAGAGCAGACTCTTAGGTTCAAGGTTGACCGGTGTTTTGAATGAGGGCCCTTTGCCATCGGCAAATACTCTTACATTCCAACCCGCATCCTCAACAAGTTTAGAGAGTTTCATGCCCGGATTGGATTTCACACCGTAGCTGGGGCAAATCTCCATCACCTCAACCAGTGAAAAGCCACTTGCGGAGAAGGCTTTTGCAAATGAATCGGAGAAGTCGCCAATGCCAATAACGCGCTCAACGTATGATGCGCCCGCTGCAACCATTAGTTCACAGATATCGTAGCCAGCTTTCGTGCTGCCCTCGGGTAGCGTTGGCGTTTTAAAGCCACAGGGAGTAAACTCGGAGGGTTGCCCCCCGGTCATTCCATAAAGCATGTTGTTATGCACCACCACGGTCATATCGAAGCCCAGATGTGCACCACCTATCAGGTGCTGCATGCCAATGGTAGCACCACCATCGCCGGTGAATACAATAACCTTCTTGCCGGGGTTGTTTAATCCGGCAGCTATACCTGCTGCCAAAGCCGATGAACGCCCATGAAGTCCATGAACGGTATGGGTAAGAAAACTCTTATCAACTATTCCGTGGCACCCAATATCGGTAACCAGCACAACATCGAGGGGGTTGATGTTCAGCTTCTGTAATGCTTTTCCGGTATTCTGAGCTACCAGCGCATGTCCGCAGCCCTTGCAAAATGGCAGCTGTGCATCGGTAAGGAATCGTAAACTACTCATGGCGCAATACCTCCTCAATAATTTCGGTTGGACTAATCATTTTAGCAATCCCGTTAACACCGCTAACCCCATTTCGGCCGGCAACCCCAAATAGCAGCTGCCTTAGCTGTCCGGTAAGGTTTTCCTCAACTATAACCACCCTTTTGTAGCGTGATGCAATTTCAACATAAACCCGTGGAATGGGAAGCAGGGTTTTAGCCACCAGTAACGACACCTTTTCCCCTTTAGCACGAAGAGAAGCAACAGCCTCCCGGGATGCTTGCGAAGAGATATCGTATGTAATAATCAACCTATCTGAGCCCTCCTGCTCATCGAGATCAAAAACGGTGTACTCATCCAGATGTTTACGCACCTTTAACTCCAGGCGTTTGGTATTGTCAATAGCCTCAGGCAGTACATTTTGTAAAATACCCTTTGTATCGTGAGTTGAGGCTGTAATTCGAACCTGATGCTGGTTCTGACTTACGGGTAGAAAATCGGGGATCAGAGACTCATCGGCCTTGTAGGGAAGGTAAGGGCTGCTGCCGTTGTATAGCTTAACCTGTTTGGGTTTTATCTCGGGCAGGGTTGACCAGTCGAACGACTGAAGGGTCATCACCATCTCCTTAGATGTTAGCAATACAACAGGCGTGCGAAGTTGGATGGCAGTATGCACGGCTTTTGCCGAAAGTTCCCAGCAATCGTGGTAGTTACTTATTGAAAAGGTGGGAATGGAGTATCCACCTGACATGGTGCCGAAAACCACATTCAGGTCGCCCTGAGCTCCGCAGGTTGCGGTCCCGGTGGCCGGGCCCAGACGCTGAACCAATATGATAACCATGGGTAGCTCCATCATGGCAGCCATTCCAATGGATTCAACCATAAGGGCATAACCCGGGAATGAGGTAGCCGTAACCGGCACATGCCCAGCCACTGCAAAACCGCTCATCCACTGTAGAGTGGTAATCTCATCGGGAGCGGCCAACATGGTTGGGAAACGCTTGGTTGCATACAAATAAAGCAGATTTGCCGGAGTTATGGGATAACCCACAAATGTATCGGCCCCTGCCCTAACCAGGGCTTCGGTTATCAACCTTGACCCATCAATAAAAGCCAGGTTCTTTTTACTTTCGTGCATAAACCACCTTTTTTTCTATTAAACTTTGAATCTCCTCAACTGAATAGCCCAGCATTTCTCTAAGAATGCTGGTAGTGTGTTCGCCATAGTGCGGTGGGGCATCCAACTTGATGGGTTTAGCATTATCGCCCATGCTGAAAGCCACAGTGCGTAGGCCCTTTATGGGCATACCAGAGGTTGTTTTACCTTCCATCACCAAATCTTGTACCTCAGGGATCTCAAAAACCTCCTTCATATTATATACCCCACCGGCGGGCACAGCACGCTTTTCAAGTTCTGTCAGAAGCGGGTCGCGATCAAATTGAGCAATAAGGTTTTGAATAGCCCCGTTACACTCCTTACGGTTTTGCACCCTTTTAAAGTTTGTGGAAAAACGCTCATCGGTTGCGAGTTCAGGTTTACCCAGTATTGTGCAAAGCTCAGCAAACTGCTTGTCGCTTCCAACGGCTAAAACCAAGGGTTTTTCATCACGGGTGTAGAATATCTTACCATAGGGCACAATGTTAGGATGTTCAGACCCCATTCTCTGAGGAATTTTATTTCCAACAAGCCAGTTGGCTGCCTGATTAGCTAAAGCAGCAACGCCAGCTTTAATCAGGCTTGTTTCTATGTATGCGCCTTCGCCTTTACGTTCCCGATTAAGCAAGGCTAATAGTATAGCTTCTTTAAGCTGATGTCCGGCGAGTAGGTCCATTAGTGCTACCGGCATTTTAACAGGTTCACCGTTGGGTTCACCATTCATGTAGGTAAAACCGCTTTCGGCTTGAATAATTGCATCGTAGCCGGCACGCATGTTTTTAAGCCCATATCCTGTAATATGAGCATAAATGATTGTTTTATTGTGCTGTTTCAAGGTTTTAAAATCAACCTTAAGCTTTTCGGCATCGCCGGGTTTGTAGCTGACCAGAACTATATCGCAGACTTTTGCCAACCGGTAAACCACCTCAAGCCCTTCAGGCTTGTTCAAATCTAAGGCAATGGACTTTTTACCCCAGTTAACACAGCTGAAGTATCCTGAGATATCGGTCTTGGGATCTTCGGTGGTAAGTTTCCAAGTTCGAGTCACATCGCCAGTGGTGAGCAGGTTTTCAACCTTTATTACGCTCGCTCCCATTTCGGCAAGTGCCACACCAACACTTGGGCCGGCTAGTACATTGGCCAGCTCAAGAACTTTAATGCCAAACAGTGGTCCTCGTTGCATTATGACTCTCTGGAATTAATCTTTAACAAAAAATTTACGGCGAATGTATCCAAAAATCAGAGCTGCTAAGGCAAATAGAACAGCACCATAGGTTTTATCCAGATGGAACCAGTTAAGCTTATCGGCAATAATACAGAGAAAGACTGCAATGGTACCGCCAATGAACGAAAGTTTTACGGTAAAAACATCAATCCATCCCCTGAAATAGATACCAGCAATGATAACAATTGCACCTATTGCACGAATTGCGTAGCTGATGTAAGCCGAATCGAGCACTCCGGCCTTAAAGTAGTAGGCTAACGGAATAGTTATCAAGCTAACAATCACAACCAGCCGACGGGCAATCTGAAGAACTTTCTGCTCATCGGCTTCCGGGTTTATGAATCCATGATATATATCCTTTGTAGCAATAGTAACCACAGCAAAGTTTACCGGACCAACTGTGGAAAGGATAGCAGCCAGAATACCGGCAAGTGCCAAACCACCCAGAATGGGATGGATAAATTCAGGATTAACCAGCAGGTTGGTCATAGCCACCTTAGCCGAAAAGCCGGGAGCCTCGGCTCCAATTTTAAATACTCCGGTAGCAGCTATAAGTCCAAGAATAGCAGTCATTATACCAAATGGGGCAATATAAGCACTTGAAAGTATAGATGCTTTTTTAGCCACCTCGGGAGTACGAGCAGCAAAGATAGGTTGGATACTTGCCTGAGCGGCCATACCACCAAGAACACCACCGAGCAAAAGGCTGAACGCCTCGTTAAAGCTTACACCAAACGGATTGTAGATGCTTCCCACGGCTCCCTTTGCAGCAAGCAATTGCTGCAGGTGAGCAAATCCTCCAATTTTAACAACTCCAACAACCATGGCAATACCTAAACCAAAAAACATCACAACCAAATGTACAATTGAAGTGATTGCCAGCGCATGCATCCCACCTATGTAAGTGTAAAGGGTTATAACACCGGCACCAATAATCACAGAGGCAAACCAGTCTATCTGGAAAATTGAACTCATGACACTGGTAGCAGTTTGAAGCTGAACATATGCTAAAGTAATGTATGCAATTAAAAATGCTATAGCCGATACCCTTTTGGCATGAATGCCAAACAAGTGCTCAAGCATCTCGCTAACTGTGTGCACGTTATTCCGCCGGTAATGCTTGGCCACAGTAAAACCAATTATTATCATACCAATTGATGTGGCTACATTGTACAGAATAGGCTGAAACGATAGTTTTTGATAAGCCTTTTCGCTTACACCAATGGTACTCATACCTCCCAGCCACTCCGCAGCTACAACAACTGAGCAAAGCAGTACTCCAAGGTTACGGCCGGCTACAAGATAATCGGCCACAGAGCGTGAAGCCACCTTACGAGTGAGAAACGAAACCCCAATAACAATTGCAAAGTATGCAATAACAATCCAAAAATAGATGTTACCTAGTAATGCTTCCATAAATATCGGTTTAGTTCGGTTTGTTTTTTAAAATCTGGCTGCCAAATTAATGAAATATTCATCACGGTATCCAATAATTTTTAACATTTTTTTACCATGTTGGCAAATTTCCTTTCAATGTGTAACCTAACAACCAAATGAAGTTAACGTTTAAAAGTATATGATGTGTTTGTATCCAAAGGATGCATCAAGCTGTTTGCTAGGTTTAACCATTCAAAACCATAATAAAACAGGAGACCCTGGTTAAATGGTCTCCTGTTCCACCAAATACCATTGATTTTACCTCTTTAGCTCCTCTTCCAGAATCCTTTCAAGTGTTTCAACGCTAATGCGCTTGGCCAGGATCTTTTTATTCCCATCCAGCACGTAGATTACCGGAGTGGCATAAATATCGTACAGATTCCGGAAGTTTGAGCTAAACGTGGGATCCCAGACATTGATCCAACCCAAATCGTTTTCGTTAATGTATTTCACCCATTTAGGCTGATCGCCCTGGGTGTAAACAGCAAAAACTGAAAATCCCTTATCCCTGTACTTGTCAAAAACCTTCTTAAGTTCGGGGGTTACCTTCTTACAATGGCTGCACTCAGGATCCCAGAAGTAAACCACGGTAACCCTGGCTTTCACATCGCTCAGGCGGAAGTACTTACCACTAGGGTTAGGCAACCATAAATCGGGGGCTACATTTCCAATAATATTTGGTTTGATGGCCTTCACACGTTCGGCAATTTTATCGAGCAGCTTCTGATCGGCCCACCAGGTTTGCCCCCCCAGGTAGTAGCGTTCAGCAATTGCCACGAATACTCCGTCCATCCCCATACGATCGGATGTTTGGAACTTGTTGGTGAGGGTGGATACCATGTACTGAAACATCTCCTTGTTTGCCTTTGACTTTTCAATCAGGTCAATGGCAGCAGGAATGATGCTATCGGGCATCGGAAGTAAAATTCTATCGAAGTAAGCGTTAATCTTGCTTTCCAGTATCGGGGTTCTGAGCAATCGGGGATCGGCAAAGTTTATGTTATCAAAAAAATGGTACCGGTTAAAGTTGTAGGTATGTGCCCACACCAATGAATCGTAATTTGGCGAATCTTTAGGAATGCTGTTTTTTGGCACTTCAACAACTCGCATGGCCTTAACGATTGCAGACAGCAGGGTTCCCGGGTACTTGCTTTCCATCTCATCCCAGTAAGCCATTACCTTGTCGTTAAGAGCGTTCATCTGGAATCGGATATTGCTGGCTTTTGCTGAGTCGTTGAGCGATTGCTTAAGCTGTTCGGACAGTTCCTTGCTTTGCTTCTGCATATCCATCATAAATCGCTGGTAGCTGATGAAGCCTTCATTCACCGGCGAACCCTTAAACTTTAAGTTATCGAGCAGGTTCTCCTTGCTGGTGCTAACCGAAAATTTCTGGTTATCGTCAACCAGTACCTCAAAGTAATTCTTTTCAGGTAGAATTACAAGGTATATTCCCCCCGGAAGCAATGTATCACCTTTAAAAACCGCTTTACCGGTTGCATCAACCTGTGCAGTATCCTTTACAAACTTTTTCTCACCAAAGTGATAGCCAAGCAGCAATTCACCTTGCGACAACCCATCAATCTTGACCTCTATCTGATATCCATTTTTCTGAGCAAATGAGAAATCAGCAAAAACTAACACAGAAGCAAGCCCAAGCAGAATATACTTTCTCATAGACAAATGATTTACAAATCAACCTCTCAAAGTTAACATTTTATGAATAATGAATGATTAATACTACAGGTCAGTTCAACAAAAATGGTCTTACAAATGTTAGATTATCAAATAAAATGCCAATGCAAAAAAATGATTGGAAAGAAGCACGTCCCAACCGTTTGGTAAGAGAGGTAAGCCCTTACCTACTTCAGCATGCGTATAATCCTGTGGATTGGTACGCATGGGGTGATGAAGCATTTGAAAAAGCTAAGAAAGAGAACAAGTTAATTATAATAAGTATTGGATACAGCAGCTGCCACTGGTGCCATGTGATGGAACATGAATCGTTCACAAACGAGCATGTAGCCAGGATTATGAATGAACGCTTTGTGTGCATTAAGGTTGACCGCGAGGAACGCCCGGACATCGACCAGATATACATGAACGCAGTGCAGATAATCACGCGCAGGGGTGGTTGGCCATTGAACTGCTTTGCACTACCCAATGGCAAACCTGTTTACGGTGGAACCTACTTCCCCACCGAGAGCTGGATAAACTTGCTTGAGAGCCTTGATGAAACCTGGAAAGCCGAACCCCAAAGGATATATGATGTTGCTGAGGAACTTTCGCAAGGCATTGCAAACACCGAGATTGTCCGGTCGAAACTTGCCCCGCAGCTGGTCGACTTCAAGGAAACTCTTCTACATAACCTTAACTCGTGCAAGCGTCAACTTGATTTTAAACTCGGAGGAACAATGGGTGCCCCAAAGTTTCCTATGCCCGGTTTACTTAAGTACTTGCTTCTCAGTGGACAGCATTCGCAGGATAAGGGATTACTGAACTTTGTTTTTACCTCGCTTGAACGAATGGCGAACGGTGGAATCTACGACCATGTAGGGGGTGGTTTTTTTCGTTACTCCGTGGACGATAAGTGGTTCGTTCCGCATTTCGAGAAAATGCTATACGACAATGCCCAGCTTATTGAGGTTTACTCGCTGGCATACCGTTTAAACCCAAACCCGCTATACAAAAGTGTGGTGGAGCAAACCTTTAGCTTTGCCCAGAGGCAGCTAATGGCTCCATCGGGTGCATTCTACAGCGCACTGGATGCCGATACAGCAGGGCAAGAAGGAGGTTACTATACCTGGACTAAAAGTGAGCTGGGACAGGTTTTGGGGTTTGATTCCGAACTGATCAGTGTGGCTTATGGCATAACTCCTAACGGGAACTGGGAGAATACCAATATACTTTACCGGGCGCTCACCAACTCTCAGCTCTCAAGTCTTTTTGATATTCCAGAGGGAGAGGTGGCATTCAGAATCAGCTCGGGGCTTAATAAATTGCTGAATGCCAGAATGAATAGAGTTCCACCCCTGGTTGACGATAAAGTTATCACATCCTGGAACGGGTTGATGATATCGGGGTTGGTTACAGCCTATGAAACCTTCAACGATGAGAACTTTCTGAATGCAGCCATCGCTGCAGGAAAATATCTGGCAGCTAATCACATAGCTACTGACGGAACGACCCAAAGAATAACCTGCAAAGGTAAAACGTACGGAGTGGGCCTTTTGGACGATTATGCATATTTAGCCGATGCTTTCATTAAGTTGCACAAAGCAACCGGCCAACAAGACTGGTTGAACCATACAGAGCAGCTTGTTGGTAAAACACTTTCCGTTTTTTTCGATGAAGATTCAGGCATGTTCTTTTACACCCCGAATGGAACCGAACTGATAGTTCGCAAAATGGAGCTCATGGATGGTGTGATGCCCTCGGCAACAGCCAGAATGGCCAAAAATCTTTTGGAATTATCAACGTTGCTAAAGAAACATGAGTACGAAACGCTGGCTCTGCAGATGCTGGCCAATGTAAGCAATCACCTGCGAAGCGGTAACGTTTACGTTCATGAATGGGCCAGTCTGCTACTACAAGCAATTCTTCCTCAAACCGAAGTAAAGTTCTTGAAGGATAAAGAACACTTCATCGAACTAATCAAATCCAGGTTGGTGTATTCAAAGCTGACTTTTGTTGAGTCTGAAAATTTACCCAAAGCATTCCTTTTGTGCATTGGCAACACATGCCAATCGCCCACCGATGAGCCTGAAGATATTATCTCATGGGTAAACTCCATACAAGTTGAGTACTACTAATAAAATAAGGTGTAACATATATAACACCCGCAAAACCTGTTTAATGGTGCCAATGAACTATCATCAGTATATTTTTTTTAAGCGAAACACCCAAGTCCCATTTTTTTTTGTAATTTGCCCTTCAAAATATCTCATATAACAAAAAGATGAGAAGAGTTACGCTCATTCTGGTTTCAGCTGTTTTACTGATGGTGATAACTTTTATCGGGCTCCACATCGCATGGCGCATAAAATCGCCCAAAACACTGAATATTTACATACTCGACAAATCAGTAACCCACTCCGATAGGCCTGAGCATAAATCGCTGATTTGGGCACTTAACCATTTGAGGATTGTAGGGCCCGATGGTCGCCCCTACAACCACTTAACCGATTACTGGGGATTCTTTCCTATAGATGTTAAGCAGCAGCTTTTCGACATCAAAACAATCAGGCTGAACGAAATTGATGCGTATGCCTCTGTGTACGATGCCGCATACTATACCGACTGTTACGGAGTATATTCCTACGAGTGGTATAAGAGCAACACCCCCACCGCAAACGCTTCTAAAATATATGGGGGGCTAAATCAGAACGACTACTTATTCCTAAAACGGATGAAAGAGCTGAACAAGCTAATTATTGGCGAATATAACATGTTCAGCTCCCCCACCAATGCTCTGATACGAAGTAAAACCGAAGAGATATTCAACCTTACGTGGACCGGCTGGTCGGGCAAATTTTTTAGCAATCTAAATTCTGAAACCGGATATGGCCTTGCAGAGTGGATGGTAAAGCTATACGAGCAACAGCATCTGAAACCATGGCCAAAACAAGGTTCAGGCATTATACTGCTTAGCAACGACGGCCTAATAGAAATTCTCACTGATGAAACCGACCTTAAATCAACAAAAGTAAAACTACTTGCAGGAGAAGCCATGAAAAAATGGCCTATTGCTCCCAAAGATGTTAATTATACGGGTTGGTTCGATATTGTTGCACCACGTATCGAAGCTGAGGTAATGGCAAAGTTCAGGTTGGATGTGACGCCTAAAGGCGAAGAAAAGCTAAAATCAATTGGGCTTACACCTGATTTTCCTGCAGTTATTAAAGCAAAACCCGATAGACCGATTTACTACTTTGCCGGCGACTTTTCTGACAATCCCGTTAATATGTGCTGTTCAAAATTAGCCGGTGGTAAAGGATTGAATAAGTGGCTGGTAAACCAGAATGGCAAGGGGGACTTTTTCAATAATTTCTACATACCGTTAATCAACCAGCTAATAAATTCATACCAAGCAACCGGGAACTAACTTTCTTTTCCTTAAATTTTAAAGCATTTCTTCTCATACAAGCATTATTTTTGCTGAAAAGTTTTCAGCATGAATTTTCCAACCGACTTTGAAGAGCAGTATTTTCTTCATAATGGATTAATATTACCTGCAAACCAATTCAAAAAAAGCCTAACGGAGGGTGAAAACATTATCTATGAGGTTATCCGGGTTAAGGATTCCGCCCCGCTCTTCCTGACCGAACATTTACAACGATTTCATTATTCAGCGGATGCAATGGGATACCACATTAATGTGGAAGCAATTAAAAGCTTTATCAGGGAGCTGCTGACTGCCAACCCTGTACAGCAAAAAAACTTAAAGCTAATGTTCAATCAGGATAAAAACGGCCACGATAACCTGTTGCTATACTTCATTCCTTCAAGGTATCCCACACCAGAAGAAAGAATGAATGGTGTCCACGTGGAGGTTCTGGAAGCCGAGAGAAGTAATCCCACTGTAAAATTTGAAAATAAAGCTTTAAGAGCAATTGCCAATGAGATCATATCAACTCAGAGTTGCTATGAGGTTCTGCTTGCCGATCACGAAGGGCTCATTACGGAGGGTAGCCGTTCAAACGTCTTCTTCATACTTAACAACCTGCTGCTAACGGCTCCTGACCATAGAGTACTGGGGGGTATTACCCGTCAAAAGGTGTTTGAAATTATTAATAAGCAAAATATTCCCCTTACCTTTCGTTGTATTCATTTGGCAGAACTGACAAATGTAACGGGGTGCTTTATCACCGGAACATCACCCGGCGTTCTGCCAATTTGCTCGATTGGAGAACGGCATCTTCCTGCCATACCCCATGTTATAAGAATGATCTCCAACGAATACGAACAGATGGTTCAGCAAAGCATTGACACATGGAAAAAATCAGCTTAGAGCAACTGATATCTTTCAAAAGATCATAAGAACAGTATGTTCATTTCGACTTTTTAAAATCATATGTAAACAAAGTTTGGGGTTTCATACCTCGTAAAATAGATTGAATGCCTAAGCAATCGGAAATAAAGTTTTAACTTTAAAAGCTACTTTACAGCGAATAAAAAACTTTATGTACCATGAAGGTCGCAATTGTTCAGTCAAATATTCACTGGGAGGATAAGAAAAAAAACATCCAAGGTTTCGAGCAGAAACTGAATCACATTGAGGCGGAAACCCAATTGGTCATCCTTCCGGAAATGTTTACAACCGGGTTCAGCATGAATCCCGAAAAGTTTGCCGAAAAGTATCCGGGTGAAACTGTGGCCTGGATGAAACAGGTAACAAACAGGTACGGGTTTGCTCTGGCAGGAAGCATAATTGCCAAAAGCAATGGAAGATACTTGAATAGAATGATTTTTGTCCAACCAACCGGCGAGATAACCTTTTACGATAAGCGTCATCTGTTTCGGATGGGAAAGGAAGATGAGCATTACTCCTCCGGTAACAAACGGGTAATAGTTGAGTACAAGGGTTGGCGCATCATGCTTGCGGTTTGCTACGACATCCGGTTCCCTGTTTGGCTCAGGAATCGCAACGACTACGATCTGCTTATTCTGGTTGCAAATTTTCCTGAGAAACGCCGGTATGCATGGAATTCGCTAGTGGTAGCCCGTGCAATCGAAAATCAGGCTTACGTTGCAGCCTGCAACAGAGTTGGTTCTGATGGGAATAACATTAACCATACAGGAGATTCTCAAATAGTTGATCCTATGGGACAGCCACTGGCTGTGGCAAAACCAAACTCGGAGGAGATAATTTACGCTAAGCTTTCAAAGGATTACCTGAACTCGGTGAGAGAGAGTTTTCCTGTACACCTTGATGCCGATAACTTTACTATAAACCTTTAAGCTCACCCCTTAAGTAGAGGCAAAGGTTTCTAATGGAGTCGAAAGTTGGGTTGCGATCGCCTTTCCCTGCTATCCACTGAACTTTTCCTTCGGTCTCTTGAATTTGTACATAAACCTCTGCATTGGGATCACCAGAAAGGTCTACATCAAACCCCATACGCCTTAAAGCATGAGAAGTCCATTTTTTAACGTATAGCGCCCCACCCACCACGCTGGCCAAACGCTTGGTATGATGGCGATAAACGAACTGTCCCGATTTGAGATCGAAATATACAGGGGTGTTTTCCATCAGGCTATTTAAGGTTCCGGTAAGCATGATGTCCTCAGGTGCACCAACCTTAAGGCCGTTGGCCAACATCAGCCAAATGGTATCGACCAAGCCAAAAGCGGTTTGGAGATCGTGAGTTGAAATGATAACTGTTTTCCCAAGCATGGCTTGCTCGCGAAGCAGGCGCATCACCTCGAACTTATTCGGAAGATCCAGAAATGCGGTGGGTTCATCCATCAGTATTATGGGGGTATCCTGAGCAATGGCAAAAGCAATCATAACCCGCTGCCGCTCTCCATCGCTAAGGTTGTCGATATACCTCGACCTGAATTTCATCATCCCAACAGAATCAATTGCCCTGCTCACTATATGATGATCTTCATTTGAGAGCGATTCAAACCAACCGCGATAGGGGTAGCGAGCCATGCACACGAACTCGTAAACCGAAGTGTGCGAAGCATGAGCGGGTTCTGAAGGGATAAAGCTAACTAAACGCGCATACTCCGCAGTTGTATAGTTTGAAATGTCACTACCGTTAATGCTCACTGTTCCCTCAAGCGGAGGTTGAAGCTGTGCCAGGGTACGTAGCAGGGTGCTCTTCCCCACCCCGTTCCTGCCAACAATAGCAATGAGCTCACCAGCAAGGGCAACCGAATTAAAGGCAGGGTAAAAGAAAGCGGAATTTTTCCCGTTTCGGTATCCGGAAACCAATCCTTTAATATCGATTACGATCCTGGACATCAGCCTGATACCCTTTTATTCCTGATAACAATGTAAATCACCACCGGAATGCCCATCAGCGAGGCAATGGAGTTTAGCGGCAATACCAATGCCGACCCCGGTAGCTGGGCAATTATATCGCAAAGCAGCAATACCGATGCCCCAACAATTGCGCTGGCAGGAAGTAGTATGGCATGGTTTGAAGTACGGAAAGCTAACCGAACCAGGTGTGGAACTGCTATGCCTATGAAAGCAATTGGCCCATTGAACGCTGTTGCAGTGCCAGCCAAAATGCTTGTTGAAAGGAAAACGAAAAAACGAATACGTTTTACATTGAAACCAAGGGTTCGGGCATAAGAATCGCCTACCCCAAGTACATTCAAAGGTCGGACGTACACCCAGGCCAAAACTAGCCCGGTTATCACCATCAATGCATATAACCACAGTTTATCGCGTCCAACCCCTCCTAAACTACCCATGGTCCATATCACAAAACTTTTGAGCGAAGCCTCACTGCCAAAGTACTGAAGCAAGCCTGTAACGGCTGAAACAGCCGTGCCAAACATCATGCCCAGAATTAGTATGGTCATAATATCCCGAATACGAACTGAAACCGCCAGGATAAGCATCAAAACCAAAAAGGCACCGGTTAATGCGGCCAGCACAATTCCAAACTCCCCAGCAAGAAAGCTAACACCAAATGCCGATGCCCCCATCAAAACCAAGGCCACTCCAAGACTTGCCCCTGAACTGATACCCAAAACATAGGGTCCGGCCAGCGGGTTACGAAAAACGGTTTGCATCTGCAAACCACTAACCGATAAGGCCGCCCCCGCTAACCACGCAGATACCATTTTGGGTACCCTGAAATTCAACAGAATGTTTTGGTTAACCGGATCGGACAGATTTTTCCCGATAACGAAATTCAGCAAATCGGGAAAGGGTATGCTTACCGAGCCCGTTGATAGGTCGATGAACGACAAAACAACCAGGGCTATCATTAGCCCAATGAAAATGAATATTTTTTTTGATTCGCTATTCACCTGATGGGTACTAAAACGTTACCATTTTATCGGCCCATTCCACCAGCGCTACACAATCGGACATGGTTGACATGGGCAGAGCTCTGTGCTGCTCATGTTTCTGGACTTTAGACAAGTGCCACAGGCAAGTATGGTTCCTCCATCATCGGAAAATCGGCTCATCTGATTGACAACATCGTACCTCTCGTGCGAAACATTTTGGCATTCAACCGCCTCGCCCATGAGAAACACTTTTACCTGATGGCCTTTACTTTGCGCAGCAACTGCAAAACGAAAGGCGTTCCATGCTTTTTCCGGTTCTTTAGTTTCAATTATTATTCCTAATCTCATAAAGCTATGGTTGGAATTTTAAGTTGCTATTTTAAGAGTTGATAGTAGTATAGACTGTCGCTTGGCAAGAGTTCCGGGTGAAAAATTTTGATTAAATCGCGGAGAATCAGTTCCGGATGAACAACACCCGATTCCCAAAAGTCATTCCCCCCACCGGGCCCTACTCGTTTATTATTGTTGAATACTCTTCCTTGCCTAAATGGTTTCAAATCGGCAAATCGTTTGTCAAACAGAATAAGTTCATCAAGGTTTTGGGCTGCGCCCGGGTTAAGCCATATATCACTATTAATTCCGGCCTTATATGCCAATTCAGTGCTAACCGGATGACTGGTATTGCCTTTGAGCTCCGAGAAAACATACTGCCCCCCGGCATCGTGAATAAACCTTACGAAATAATTGTCGTTACCTGGAAAGTACCATATATCGCGAAAGGGAATGTTCAAAAATACGATGGGTCTCAACTTTGCGCCTTGTGCTATCTCTGAAAACTGCAAGTATTTAACTTCAATATCATTAAAAACTGAATCGGCTAAACCAGCTTTGCCAAAAAACACACCAAAAAACTTAATCCATTCAGCACGTCCTAATGGCGAACTTTCAAGGTAATCGGGAACCATCACCACCCTGATTCCCAGCTCCATCAGCTTTTCAATGTATGTCACTGATTCCGGCTGAACGCCATACACAAACACCACATCGGGTTTCAGCTTGCTGATCACCTCGTAGTTTAGGCTCTGGTCATAGCCCACCTCAACAACACAGCCCTGCTTAATTCGCTCTATGATTCTGGAGTTATTTACGTACTGGGTACCGGATATGCCCACAATGGTGGAATCCATTCCCAATGCGCTGATGTAACCAATATGGGTAGATGATAAGCAGATAATCCTTTTGACCGGAATCAAAAAATCGGTTTGTGAGGGGGTAAACTTTTCGTTGTCAGTATAAAGATGATAGGAATAGCTTACTCCGCTAGCCGTTTGCCATGGATCATAAACTTTAACAACCATTGCACTATCGTATGATTGGATGCTAAAGCCCTTTGCATACCTAACAATTCCTGGAAACTTTTCGGTCTCAGATTTCTTTTGATCCTGTGCACAACCAGCTAAAACAACTGCAAGAATTATAATGCAACGAAAACGGGACATGATTCCAAATATTTAGGCAAATTTAGCGCTTTAGTGTTAAAAATTCACGTTATGATAGAAATAAACAAGAACACAATCTTTGAAAATTAAAAATAACAGATAAACAATTTTAACACACACAAAAGGGTTCGGCTTGTGTTATTTTGTAACTTAGTGGTTCAGTATCATCCCAAATTAGCAGTCCTATAGATTTTCAACTTGATAAAATAGAATTGAAGCTGAAAAATTGGGGGAACAATCATACCGAAGAGAAAGCATGAAAGCCAAAAAAAAATATGTTGGGTTGGATGATTTACCGGTAAGCCTAATTGTGGTAAACCGCAAAGGGGTTATCATGGATTATAGCCCTGGCACGCTAATCCTTACCGATAAGCCGATAGTAAAGGAGGATAGCATCAACCTTCATTTCCCTTTGCTTAACTTCAAGCCAGTAAAGAATGAGAGCACGCTGACTTTTACCCAATACTTTAACGGCAAACCCCTGATATATCGCGCAAACGTTAAACCTGTTGAGCAAAACTTTTTTATCATTTGGTTGGAAAATATCACAAAGCAGGATAAGATTGACCGCATTAATAAGGTTCTGGTTAGGTTATCGGCAACCAGCCTGGAAAGCATCAGTACCGAGGATTTTTACAGGTTCATGCAAGCCGGTCTAAATACACTTTTTGATGCCCAAAACATCTATCTGGTTCTATTTGACAAAAGCCGCCAACAGCTCAAGCTGGCATACGTAAACGACACGCACCAAATTGGGACAGACTATCCAAGTGGCGATACTTTTGCTTTATGGGTAGCACACCGTGGGCAAGGGGTAATCCTAAACCGTAAGCAGATTAATAGCATCAAGAGGCGACATAAGCTAACCTTTTTTGGACCACCCGCTCAATGCTGGATGGCTGTTCCGCTAAAAGCAAACAACGATGTGGTTGGCGTGCTGGCCGTTCAAAACTACACAAATCCTAATGCCTACGATCATGATGACTTAGAGGTTTTCGAATTCGTATCGCGGCAGCTCACCTACGTCATCATTCAAAAGGAAAGAGAGCAAGAGCTCAGACTTGCCAAACAAAAAGCTGAAGAGGCCGACAGGCTTAAATCAACATTTCTGGCAAACATGAGCCATGAAATCCGTACCCCCATGAATGCCATTCTGGGATTCTCTGAGCTAATTACCCGGGAACGCATTCCCAATGAAAAGAAACAGGTTTATGCCGATTACATCAAAAGTAACGGCAAGCTGCTACTAACTTTGATTGACGATATCATAGAGCTTTCAAAAATTGAATCGGGCATTTACACCATCCGGAGGCAACCCATAGAGCTGGAAAGCCTTTTTGAGGAGCTCCATCACTATGCTATCGCTGAGAGAAAACGTCAAAAAAGAGATATTCAAATCATCAGAGATATCAAAATCGATAAAGAGATCAGCAACGTACTTGCCGATGGAGAGCGAATAAAACAGGTAATGCTGAACCTGTTAAACAACGCCATCAAGTTTACTCATGAAGGGAGCATCAAGCTGGGGTATAATATCCCCAATAATGTAACCATTGAGTTCTATGTGAGCGATACCGGAATTGGTATTCCCAAAGATATGCAAACCCTGATTTTTGAGCGGTTCAGGCAGGCTGACGAATCAGCCCGAAGACAGTTTGGAGGTGCGGGTCTGGGTTTAACCATTTCGAAAAAATTGGTGGAGCTCATGGGGGGTAAAATATGGGTAGAATCCGAACCAGGTAAAGGCTCCTGCTTTCGGTTTACGCTACCCCTTATCATTCCGAGCATAACCAGATCGCGCCAGGCTATAAAAACCGCTCCGAGTGAAGCCAGTAGCCTGAAAGGAAAAACTCTGCTAATAATAGAGGATAACCCTGCCAATGTAAGTTATCTTAGGGAAGTAGTTGAATCGGCTGGCGGGTTTTGCCTGGTGGCAAACACAGGTGCCGAAGCCTTTCAGATGCTAACCAAGGAAATGGGAATAGACGCTGTACTTGTTGATATACAACTAACCGATACCGATGGATTCGAACTGATTGAAAAATTGAAGCAGCTCAAACCGGATGTTCCGCTGGTAATCCAATCGGCCTACTCATTCCCTGAATATTCAGCCAAAGCTGAGTCGTTGGGGGTAAAGCACTACCTGACTAAGCCCATGCTGGCAAACGAAATACTGGCAACCCTAAATGAAATATTTCTTGATGATATGCAATAACGATGGATGGCATAAAAAATATTATTAATTTTAGGAAGATAAATCAAGCTTAAGTTTACTCGCCTTGCCAGAAAACTACTTAAACTCCAAACTACTCTGTGCTCTACTTGCATTCTGTTTGTTTGCAAATGCTCAGAATGTAAGCCCCCTAACCAACATTGACACACTTAAGGCATTAGATAAAAAGATAGAGCAGTTCGAAGCTAGAGCCGACCGTGTGGGCTTAACCGAAACTCTGCTTGCAAAAGCAAACTATCTATTTACAAAACACTATTACGACCGTGCGCTCATTGAGGCTAACCAGGCGCTCATGGTTGCCCTTGACCTGGGAAGAGAGCAATTGCTGGAAAAGGTTTACTACCTTTTATCGCAAATACATTTTGCCAAAGGGCTACTCTTTGAATCCACCGAATACCTTTACCCCGGATACCGACTCAGCGTATCTATTAAGGATGGTAACAAGATAAGCTGGTACTTACTTGCCATTAGTGAAGTTGAGGAGGAACTGGGTCGGTTAACCAATGCCATTGAAATTAACCTTGCAGCTATTGAATACTTCAAGCAAATTGACGATTCAACTTCGCTAGCCAAGATTTACCGTTCACAAGGGTTAATCCATACCGAGTTTGGGAACTATGCCACCGCACAGAACTATCTGGAAAAAGCCATTGCAACATTCATCTCGAAAAACGACAGCCTGAACATGGGAAAAACCTACCGAATACTTGCCTATAACTTTATTAAACAATCTAAATTTTTGCTCGCCGAAAGGCATCTGAAAAAATCAGAATCGCTTCTCAAAAACCTATGTGCAAAGGAGCTAAACCGAACCCGATCCCTTAAAGCCGAGCTACTCTTAACCCAGAATAACATTCCCCAGGCCATCAGGGATCTCAAGGAGGTAATTGCTGAGCAACAAAGGCTTAGCGACACGTTCGGCACGATACACTCAGGCATTGCTTTAGGTAAGGCACTCATGCTGAATAAGCAGTTCACTGATGCTCAAAAAACCTTTGAATTTTGCTTGAAGCGCGCCGAAGAGGTAAACATGACTCACCTTTCACGTATCGTCTATCTTGAGCTATCTAGGATTGAAGAACTTAGAGGTAATAGCAGTGGCGCATTCCGTTACATCAAAAAGTATATCACGCTAACCGACAGCCTTTTCAACATTCAAAAGATCAGCGAAGCTAACCGTTTGGAAAACATTTCGGCCCTTCACCAAAAGGAAAAGGAGCTTCAGGCGCAAAAAGAGAACCTGTTGGTGAACGAGAATAAACTCAGCAAATCAAGATTTAGATTATATCTTTTGCTAGGTTTCACGCTATTCCTGTTGGTGATGTTCACAATCTCATATACCGCTTACCGCAACAAACTCAGAGCCAATACACTACTGGCTGAACAAAATATTAAAATTGAAAAGCAAAAAAACCTACTGGAGCAACGCTCACGCGATATCACAGACAGCCTAAACTATGCCCGTCGAATACAAAAGGCAATTCTTCAAACCTCCGAACAACCTGAAGAGTTCTTCCAGGAATCTTTTCTCATTTTCATACCCAAGGAGCTTGTTAGTGGCGATTTTTACTGGTTTAAGAAAATAGATAATCATACTCTATTTGCTTTAGCAGATTGTACAGGACATGGCGCCCCAGGAGCATTTATGAGTATTATTGGCATGTTTGGGCTTAACCAGATTGTGAATGAGCTGAAGGAAACTAACCCCAGCGATGTTCTGCTTAGCCTGAACAAGCTTTTTCAAACCTCATTTGAGCAAAAGGAGGGATCGGAGATTTTTGATGGCATGGATATTGCCTTTTGCAACTATAACCCCCAAACCGGCGAGTTACGTTATGCCGGTGCAAACATTTATCTCCATGTGGTAAGGAAATCGTCTTTACCACCTGTATCGGGTAACATACTGCATAAAAATGAATTACACACCCTTTACCAAGTAAAGTGTGAAAGATACTCAATAGGATACATGACTGAACGAGTTTCCTTCACTACTCACAGCGTGCAGCTGCAAAAAGATGACATTATTCTACTCTTCACCGATGGTTTTACCGACCAGTTTGGTGGCCCAAAGGCTAAGAAGTTCAGACCAGCAGAGTTTCGGGCAATACTCTGCGATATTGCAAACCTACCCATGAACCGACAACGCGACTTCCTCCTGGAAACCTACTCCGAATGGAAAGGCAACAACGTTCAGGTTGACGATGTAACCATACTAGGTATCAGAATTACTTAGCCACGTAAATGTCCAACACCTTGTTCAGCCCATCCTGGCAGACTCTGCAAAATGTCAGGGAGTGGGAGAACATGATGCAGTTAACTTCAGGTCGGTACATTCCTTGGCTTAAATAACCAGCCCCCTCAAAAGCGCCTACCTTTCCCTGAAAAGGCTCTTTACTAATATTCAGCTTCATTGTTTTCTCATAGTCCTGCTTATTCCATGGGGTAGGGATAGGGGTACCCGGTTCAACCATCTCCTTCCATTTAAGTTTGGTGGGGTCAAGTAGAGCCGTGATGTTAAACTCCCATGGTTCGTAGTGCGGAACGGAAACCTGATATGCTACTTCGCTGGTATAGTACTCATCTGCCAAGCCGGCAATGTGATGCCCCATTTCATGAACCATCACGTAATCGGCGTTGGGAATACGAGCAGATGCGGTAATGTAAAGATTATATATACCCCCTCCGCCGTACTTGTTAGAATTCATGAGTATTACAATAAAATCGTAGGGTACCACAGCAGCATAATCGCGCACTGTCCACTCCTTGTCCGATAACACATACCTATCAATACCAAAAGTACTGTAGGAACAACCAAGAATATTGGATGGGTAAAAATTTTTCTTTTGAAGCCGAATACCTTCGGCAGGCGAAAGGGAGTAAACCGCAGCCACATTAAAGTCCGCTTTTCTGCTCTTAAAGGGTTCAACAGAGAAGAATGCATCCATGAATCGGTTAACATCTTTCGAAAATTCGAGAGTATCGGAAAGGGTAAAACCATCGGCCAAAACTACGATATCAACTTTATGTTTAGGATTGCCGCTATTTAAAAAGTACCTAACCTTTACTTCGGGGTAAGTCCACTGGGATTCCGCATACTGAGCAGGGTTTATGGTTTCGGCCCAAATTTCCTGAAAAACCTGTGTGCTATCGCGTTTGCGCATAACCAGCTTAAAAGTATTTTTTGGCCAGGGAAAACGCACGCTTTCCTGAAACGATTTGTTCAGCTCTCGAGACTCAAGGGTAGTTTGCCACTCGCCAAATACGCTGCAGAAACCCTGAGTGTAAATAACCTTTCCTGAAGCTACATCAACAATATCGAAAGCATATAAACCAAGTTGATAGGGGTCATTTAAAACGCTAACCCTGCCACCCCATGGTCCTTCATTCTTTATTCCATACAAAGTGAAACTCTCGGTTTGGGAAGTGCCACTATGCAGGTAATCAACCCTCATAGTTTTATCCTCAAAGTAGGTTGAGAAAGCTACCCCCATTTTCACTGGTGATTGCGCTTTGGCTACCATCACGAACAAACAGATGAAAAGCAATACCTTAAATCTTATCATAGATGAAATTATTTTTTTGGAAGAACATCAAAGTAATTACCCTTACTGTCGTAAGCTCCGGCCATGCAATCCACAGTCAGACAGCTGTGAACCGGCAGTATGGCAAGCAAATCGCCGGTTCTGATGTTGGTTGGCACCTCGTTACTAAAGTAGATCATGCCATGCTCCTGGCTTAAAGAACCAACATAAGCCCCGGGCAGGGGTTGGCCCCACGCTTCCCCATCGAAATGGCAAACCAACCCATAGCAGTCTGCACCCTCTTTGGTTACCTTTTCCTTTGACAGATGAACGGCACCGCCATGCACAAGAATCTTTTTCTGGTCGTGCAAAACATCTACCACCGGACAAATAAGAGCCAGAGCAATCTGCGAGAGGTCGCACGACCCAATTTGGCTCTGCATCACATCATAGAATACGAAGTTACCCGGCCGGATTTCATCGATCCCCCAAAAATCGTCAGCCACGGAACAGGTAGGGGTATCGCCATAGGAGACGATCAGGTCAGGATACCTCTCCTTCCAAAAACTCTTCAGTTTTATTAGCTGGGTAACCGATTTAGCGTGAATCGCCATCACTTCATCCCTGCTCTTTGCAGAATAGGAGTGACCGGCATGGGTTAAAAAACCTTTAAACTTTAGCTTTGAGTTCGATTCTAGCAGATTTAGCATAACGGCCAGTTCCCTGGTTCTATCGGGTAACAATCCTGACCTTCCATGCCCCACATCTATCTCAATAAACACGCCAACCTCTGAACTAATCTTGTCTATTGCTGCAACCAGGTTTGCAGGGGAGGAAAAAAGAATGTTCAGAGTAACCTGCCTGGCAAGTTGATTTGCCTTATCTGACCACTGGGGGACAAACGGGAAAGCAATTGTGATATCGTTCCAACCGGCATGAGTAAAGTATTCAGCCATTCCAGGAGAAGAGACTGTTATACCCGAGACCCCATGGTTACGAAAGAACTCCCCAACCGCATGGCTTTGATGGGTTTTAAAGTGAGGTCGGAAAAAAAGATTTGCCTTCCGGGCCTTTTCGGCCATGAAGGCAATATTAGCGTTACACTTTTGAGAGTCAATTAACAAAAAAGGCAGTTTATCAATCATTTTTGCTGTTTGCGGGTTCCAGGACAAACCGTTTGCCGATTGTTAACTGTGGTAATAGTACAAGCGAAAGCCGTTTAAGCACATTCACTACCACTTCGTCGTTTTCAATTCGAATCGTGGGCTTGTCAAAGTTTAGGCTTAGAAAACGGGGTAAGGTTTTTCCTCTTATGAAGCTGATGTTCGATTTATCCTTATCAACTATAATGTAATCCTCGCTGAACATGAAGTCCTTCAACTTCTCAATGTTAACCTTTGATGCAGGCAGAATATGTACATTAACCCGCTTGTACGAGAGAGCGGTGGTTATGGCCACAATTAGCGGCAGAATAACGGTAAGAGGAATGAAGGTGATGTAAAACTTACCAAACCTTTCCCAGGTAAAATCACTCCCAATGAGAATGATTAGTGCCAAAAAAACAAACATGGCGATTAGCATTAACACAAAATGCAAGAGAAAAATTTCAAGATGTCCCTTGCTTTCAGCTGGTTTAACATGAACTTCGAGTGCCATATACAAAGGTAGTTAGATTAGACTTGGTTAATGATAGGTACATCAAATTTAAGTCAAAATAAATCAAAATGTATCATAAACCGGAAAAATTGAACCGAGCACGTTACTGAAAGCATTTTAAAATATGGCAAAACTGAGTACTCCATTGGAATTAGCATGTGCACGAAACATAGCGGAGGTATTCATCATCATGCTCACATTGCCCTTTCGGTCAACGGCAATAACGCCACCCCGACCACCGGCTTTGGCAAGCTTAAGCATAATAACTTTCTCCACGGCAGCATTAAGCGAAAGGTTTTGGTACTCCATCAGAGCAGAAATATCGTGCGCAACAGTGTTTCGTATGAAGAATTCGCCATGACCGGTGGCCGATACTGCGCAGGTGGCGTTATTTGCATAGGTTCCTGCACCAATAATCGGCGCATCGCCTACCCTGCCCCATCGTTTGTTGGTCATACCTCCGGTAGATGTTGCTGCAGCAAGGTTTCCATGGATATCAAGTGCTACACATCCTACTGTTCCCATCTTCTCACGCGAGAGCACTCGCTGAATTTCCTCCCACCTTTTGGAAGTGAAAAAGTAGCTACTATCTGCCATTTCAACACCCTGAAGCCTAGCAAACTCCGAAGCCCCGCTCCCAACCAGCAAAACATGAGGCGATGCCTCCATCACCTTCCGGGCTAAGCTGATGGGGTTTTTCACATCCCTAACCGATGCAACAGCACCAGCTCCTAAGGTGTTACCATCCATGATTGCCGCATCGAGCTCAATGCGCCCCTCATGGGTGTAAACTGAGCCTTTCCCGGCATTGAACAACGGGCAATCCTCAAGGTAACGGACAACCTGCTCAACTGCATCAAGGCTTTTACCGCCGCCTTTCAGAATATTTATGCCCACTTGCAAGGCATTACTGAGCTCACGTTGGTACTCGTCGAGTTGTTCCTTCGTAAACTGCTCCGGCATCATGTTTCCTGCGCCACCATGCAGGGCAATAGCCCAGGTTTGGGCATATGGATTCTGCTTGCCAAGTATAACAAGCATCAAAACAACGATAAAAATCTTTTTCATGGTTAAAACTTGAATCGGGTTATTTATTAGGTTTGCAAGTTAAAATAATAAAGGAAATGATAAAACGGTTAAACTTCACAATCCGATACTTCATCTTTTGGGTTCTTCTGTTTTCATTCTTTCGACTTGCTTTCATGCTTTACCAATTTGAACTATTTAAATCGATAAAGCTTAACGAGCTACCTCATATTTTAGTTCGTGGCGCCTGGATGGATGCATCGTTGGCAGGGTACATCCTTTTGCTAGCCTACCTCATGTTCACTCTGCTTTTCCACTTTCAAGGAAATCAACTCAAAAAAGTTTTTAACACCCTAACATTCATACTGTTAACCACAGTAAGCATCGTTGTGATAAGCGATATGGAGCTATACCGGAACTGGGGATTCCGTATTGATGCCACCCCATTGCTTTACCTGAAAACTCCTAAAGAAGCAATGGCATCGCTAAAAACTTTATCCTTGATATTGTTCATTGCTATTGTCGTATTAGTAACTCTTGGTACCTACATAACCTACAAAAGATTTACTAACCGCACATTAGCCGAGGCTAAACCGTTAAAATGGTTTTACCTTCCCGTTCTGCTGTTTTTGGCAGCTGCCATGATTATCCCCATCAGAGGCGGTTTTGGTATTGCACCCATGAATCCGGGAAAGGTTTACTTTAGCCAGAATGCCTTCTGTAATCATGCTGCGCTCAACCCGGTTTGGAATATGATGTACTCAGTAAGCAAAAGTAGCAGCATGAATAAGGAGTACCCGGTTGAGATAGATAAGAGTTTTGCCAGGCAACGTTTTTCCCAGCTGATGCATACCGATAGCACCCTAAAAGTGCTAAACACCAATCGTCCGAACATACTAATCATTCTTCTGGAAAGCTTTGGTGCAAGAATGGTAAAAGCCCTTGGAGGTTTGCCCGATGTAACCCCAAACCTGAACCAGCTGGCAAACGAGGGGTTGCTATTCACCCGCATAGCAGCTAGCGGTGATAGAAGCGACAAAGGGATTATTGCCATACTGGCAGGATTCCCGGCACAGCCCACCCAATCGGTGATTAAGTACCCCACCAAAGCCAATAAACTTGCCACCCTTAGCAGCGTTCTTCAAGATAACGGATACACAACAACTTTCTACTACGGTGGCGATCCCGACTTTGCCAATATCCGGTCGTTCCTGTACCATGCCAAGTTTCAAAGATTTATTACACAGGACGATTTTCCTAAAAACTTTCGCAATTCAAAATGGGGAGTTCATGACGAGCATGTATTTAACTACCTGCTAAACGATTTAGATTCCGCTAAAGCCCCGTTTTTCAAGATGTTTTTTACCCTTAGTAGCCATGAGCCCTTTGAGATACCGGCAAAACCCAAGTTTAAGGGAAAAAGCGAAGCCGAGCAGTTCTTAAGTTCTGTTTATTACACCGATAGCTGTTTAGGCCACTTCATAAACCAAGCCAGAACAAAAGAGTGGTTTAAGAATACCCTCATCATTCTGGTTGCCGACCATGGTCATCGACATCCGGCTAACCTGCCGAACTACGAACCACTAAAGTTTCATATTCCAATGGTTTGGCTTGGTGGAGCGCTGAAAGAGCATAACCAAACCATTAACACCACCTGCTCACAAACCGATTTGGCAGCCACCCTATTGGCGCAACTGGATATTCCACACGATGCCTTTCCTCTGTCAAAGAACGTACTGTCAAAGAATACCTATCCATTCGCATACATGGCTTTCAACGAGGGGTTTGGGTTTGTTACCCAAACCGACACGTTGGTTTACGATTTGGTTGGAAGAAAGTACATAAAAAAAACTGGTGTAAGGATTGACCGGTCAACCGAGGATGCATGGTCATTTTTCAGTGAGTATCAGAAGATTTTTTCAGAATTATAGGTATTCTGATCGGTTGCCCTTAGTCATCCTTGTCGGCAATTTATCTTTTGCAAAGCTTAGTTCCCCATAATGGTATCGCTTCGCAATATTTCATCCGAAAAAATATCAAATTATTGATTAGCTGTAAGTTATGCATTCTTTATTAACACTTTAAAAAGCGGATAGAACACCCATGCTTTGTTCATCCCTGTTTGTGTAAGCTGAAATACATGGGTGTTCCATAGTAAAACTAGAACCAGTATGAATTAAAAACAGGAAAGCCGCCTCAATTTGGGGCGGCTTTCCGATATAGGTTTCGAACTATTTTTTCTTCTTCTGCATCTCCTGTTGACGTTTGGCCATCTCCTCCAGCTTCGCCTGCCATTTCGATTTGGTAACCGGCTTCTTGGCGTTCTCATGGAGCTTTGCCAGCAACGCTTTATCATCAACAAAACGCCTGATTAGCAACGTTTGCCCCAAAGTGATTACGTTTGACAGGAAGTAGTAGTAGCTAAGACCGGCCGAGTAGTTGTTGAACCAGAGTAGCATCATAATGGGCATCATCCAGGTCATCATGAACTTCATGCCGGGCATCTGAGCATTGGCGTCGCCCATCTGGTCGGTATTCATTTTTGAGGTGATGAACAGCGATGCCGCCATAAGCAGGGTGAACAGGCTCACATGGTCGCCATACCAGGGAATGGTGAAGGGTAGCTGTAGGATGGAATCGTACGAGGAGAGGTCGTCGGCCCAAAGGAAGCTTTGCTGCCTGAGCTCAAACGATGCCGGGAAGAAGCGGAACATGGCAATGAGTATGGGGAACTGGATAAGAATGGGTATGCAACCACCCATCGGATTTACACCCACCTTCTTGTACAAAGCCATAACAGCCTGCTGTTTCTTGAGGGCATCCTCCTTCTTGGGGTACTTTGCATTTATCTCATCAACCTGCGGCTTAAGCACCCTCATCTTAGCAGAGCTCAGGTAAGATTTGTAGGTCAGTGGGAAAAGAATAATTTTCAGTATGATGGTCAAAAGGAGAATGATTAACCCGTAGTGCGAGATGAATCTGCTCAAAAAATCGAACACATTGATAACCACGTACTTGTTAATCCAACGGATAATATTTCGTCCCAAAGGAATCACCTTTTCAAAGCCCAGCTGGTACTTCGCCAGGGTTTTGTAATGGTTGGGGCCGAAGAATATGTTTAGGTTGATGCTTTCGCTGCCCTCATTCTTAAAGGGCATAGCGAGCCGAGCCGAAAAATGTTTAACATGTATCCCATCGTCCATGTTAACCGATTTAAGATCGGCGTTAACGAAATGATCGTTGGCAACCAGTATGGATGAGAAAAACTGATGCTTGAAGTTAACCCATTTCAGCTTGTTGTTAAGCTCCTTTTTCGACTCTTTATCGCGTGAGTTAAACTCTTCAAAGTCGCTATTCAAAAACTGGTAAGCAATGGTGGTATAGTTCCTTTCGTTTTCCAGTCCTTTTTCTAACCTGAGCAGCTTAGTATCCCAAACCATGTCGATGTAACCAAGCTGGTTACCAATAGTTCTCTCTAAGCCATGGAAACGGATATCGAATTCCAGCATGTAGCTGCCGGGTTTTATGGTGTAAACATAGTCGATGTATGAGTCGGTGCCGGCGCTTAGCCTCATGGTTAATGAGGTGGAGTCGGTAGTGGCAACCAATACCGAGTCAGCTGTCGATGGGGTAAAGAAAAGCTCATTGGTTTTAATTGCATTATTATCGCCCCAGAACTGCAACCCAAAGGTATTCTCCTCGCCGGTGAAAAGGATAAGCGGGTTGCCGGAGTAGGTTTTGAACTTCTTAAGCTCAACAGCATACACTCTACCGCCCTTAGAGGATATGGTAACCCTCATTAAATCGTTCTCAAGGGTGATAAACTTGTTGCTGCCACTGGCTGCATTAGAGAAAGAACCATACTGTTCAGCATCCTCCTTTAGCTTGATGCTATCTGCAAGCAAAGCCCTTGTTTTTTCGTCCTCCAATTGCTTCTGCTGTTCAGCAGCCTGAACCCTTGCAATTGAGTCGGCCTTTCGCTGGTATGCCTCCCGCTCCTCCTTCGATGGCTGGGTGAGGTACCCAAATCCAATCATTATGAGGAAAATCAACACTAATCCTATAACTGTATTCCTATCCATCTTAAACTGTTTAACAAAATCAATTTAACACAAATCCCCATCTGTAGGTGGTATGCCAATTGATGAGGCATAAAATATGGCTTAGCAAAAGTAATACTAAAACAGCAGCCTACTTGTTAAAATTTATTGCAGCTTTCACAAAATCTACAAAAAGTGGATGTGGCTTGAGCACCGTGCTGCTGTACTCAGGATGAAACTGTACACCAATAAACCATGGATGATCCTGCAGCTCCATGATTTCAACCAGGTTTGTATCGGGGTTAATGCCAACCGGGTTCATTCCTGCCTCACGGAATTGATCCATGTACCGATTGTTGAACTCGTACCTGTGACGGTGGCGTTCGCTAATCTCGGTTTTGCGGTAAGCCTGGTAAACCTTTGTGTTTTTGGTAACCACACAAGGGTAAGCCCCTAACCTCATGGTTCCACCCATATCGGTTATACCCTTTTGGTCCTCCATCAGGTCGATAACCGGGTGTGGGGTGTTACGCACCATTTCGGTTGAGTTGGCACCGGTGAGACCCAGAACGTTACGTGCAAACTCAATTACTGCGCATTGCATGCCAAGGCAAATTCCAAGGAATGGAACCTTTTTTTCACGAGCATACTTCACAGCAAGAATCTTACCCTCAACACCTCGATGTCCGAAACCGGGGGCAACCAGTATTCCTTTCAGGTGTCCCAGCTTCTGCTCAAGATTCTCAGCATGAATATCCTCCGATTGAATCAGCTCCAGCTCCACCTTACAGTCGTTTGCAGCTCCGGCATGTATGAAAGATTCAATAATCGACTTGTATGCATCGGGTAGCTGCACATACTTACCTATAAGGCCAATCTTCACCTTTTTATCGGGATTCTTCACCTTGTTCACAAAACTAACCCAATCGTCGAGTTTAGGCTCAGGAGCAGGTAGATTAAGCTTGCGAAGGATGGTTAAGTCGAGCTTTTCCTTAAGCATAAGTAATGGAACCTCGTAGATGGTTTTAACATCGATCGACTCAACCACGGCTTCGGGCTCCACGTTACAGAAAAGAGCCACCTTCCTTCGGATATCATCGCTCAAGCTTTTTTCGGTGCGGAGCACCAGCACATCGGGTTGTATCCCGTTTTCCAACAGCTCCTTTACGGAGTGCTGGGTAGGTTTTGTTTTAAGCTCGCCCGAGGCAGACAGAAATGGCACCAGGGTAAGATGAATGAAGGCCGAGTTGTTGGGTCCCAGCTCCCATCGAAGCTGACGAACAGCCTCTATGTAGGGTAAAGACTCAATGTCGCCAACCGTGCCACCTATTTCAGTAATCACCACATCAAGCTTATGCTTGGTTCCAAGTAGCTTTATTCGGCGCTTTATCTCATCGGTGATGTGCGGAATAACCTGAACGGTTTTTCCAAGGTAATCGCCATGTCGCTCCTTGCTAATTACGGTCTGGTATATTTTACCGGTGGTAACATTGTTGAGCTGCGATGTGGGTAAGCTGATAAAACGCTCGTAGTGTCCTAAATCCAGGTCGGTTTCAGCACCATCCTCGGTAACATAACACTCGCCGTGTTCATATGGGTTTAGCGTTCCGGGGTCAACATTGATGTATGGGTCCAGCTTTTGAATGGTTACGGAGTACCCTCGGCTTTGCAGCAGCTTGGCCAGCGAAGCTGATATGATCCCTTTGCCTAACGATGAGGCAACCCCCCCGGTAACAAAAACATACTTGGTAACCTGTGGCATTAGCTATTTATTTTGCTTGATTTACTTATCAAGGCTATCAATCATTTTAATCTTATCACGTAGCTGGGCTATTTCCTCCTTAGCTGTGCTTATCTTACGCTCAACCTCCTGAATCATCGATTCGGCATTCTTGGTTTTGGCAAAAAAGCCGATGTTGTTTTCCCAAACCGTTATATCGTTTTCCAGCTGGCGCATGCGGTTAAACATCTTCTCCCTGTCCTGGCGCAGCTTCGACATGGCTCTGGGGTTTGCCTTTGCCTCCTCAAGGCGGGCACGGAACCGAAGCATTCGGTTCTTATCCTCCTCCAAGTTGAGCTTTTCAAAGTGTTTACTAATTGCATTGCGGAAACGTTTCTGCACATCCTCCTTGCTCTTAATGGGGACAAAGCCAATTTCGGCCCAACGACGCTGGAATTCTTTGAGAGCATTGAGGTTCTCCTCAACATTTTCACCTGGTACAAACGCTTCAACCTCGGCGATCAGGACCTCTTTAGCCTTCAGGTTAGCTTCGTAGCTATTATCGATTGAAGAGAAGTGTTTGGATTTTTGCTCAAAAAAGTAATCGCAGGCTGCGCGGAACCGTTTCCAAATCTCATCGGATTGCTTACGGGGCACAGGACCGATTTCTTTCCAACGCTTCTGAAGTTTGATAAGGTCCTCGGTTGTCTTTTTCCAATCGGTGCTATCCTTAAGCGCTTCGGCTTGCATGCATAGCTCGGTCTTTAGCTGCAGGTTATTGAGGTAGCCCTCCTTAGCTTCCTGATAGAACTCACGCTTATTGTTAAAAAAGGTATCGCATGCAGTACGGAACCGCTCGTAAACCTTGTTATTTTCTTTTCTGGTTGCAAAACCTATGGTTTTCCATACCTTCTGCAGTTCAACAATCTCAGCCGATAGCTGGTTCCACTCCTTGTTGCTTTTGGGAACCTGAGCCGCTATCTCTTCGGCTTTCTCACAGATGGCTATTTTTGCCTCCAGGTTCTTCTTTTGCTGCTCTCTCAGGTTCTCAAAGTGTTCCTGATGCTTTTTATTTATCTTGGTTGTTGCCTCTTTAAAGCGTTCCCAGATTTCGTTTTGGTTTTCGCGAGGAACAGGTCCAATCTCACGCCACTGGTCATGAAGCTTTTGCAACTTTTTGAATGCAGTGATTACCGATGGTTCAAGCAAAAGCTCCTCGGCCTGCTCGCAAAGCTTAATTTTGTTTTCCAGATTTTTTTTGAAATCGAGCTCGCGAAGCTCCTTGCTGATTTTTACGAAATCGTAGAAGTTTTGAACATGATGATGGTAGTTGTTCCACAGATCGTTCAGGCTGGACTGGGGAACCGGACCAACCTCCAGAAACTTTTGCTGTAGGCTTCTGAATTCCTGATATATGTTTCCTACAGGAGCCGTGCTGTTAACAAGTTCCTTTATTTGTTCAATAATTTGGAGCTTCAGCTCCAGGTTATGCTGCTTTTCCTCCTCGAGCTTAGCGTTGTATTGCGCACGTTTATCGCGATACTGCTTTA
This sequence comes from uncultured Bacteroidales bacterium, assembly GCA_937926785.1. Lineage (GTDB taxonomy): Bacteria > Bacteroidota > Bacteroidia > Bacteroidales > Tenuifilaceae > Tenuifilum. Next base: position 71,413 of record CALBBQ010000013.1, read on the forward strand.
GAAGCTCCTTCATTTGGATTTCTGCATTATCCTCCGGCGCCGTGAATTGTTCAGGATCGCCACCCGCATCCACAAACTCTTTGCGCAGCTTTTCGACCTCCGCTTTGTATTTACGGTAAAAGGCGCTTTTGATGCTCTCTACATTCTGCCTGATGCTCTGAATTGGCTTATTGTTTAGCAAGTTTTTGAGCACCTGAACCATTTCATCTTTACTCATTACAGAGTAATCCTGTATAGGTTCATCGTTGGCTTGCTCTTCAGCAGCATCGTCCTCCTCTTCCTCGTCGTATTCGGGTTGCTCTTCGTCCAGATCAATGGGTTGCATACCGGTATTCAGGGTTTCGTCATCTTGATGCTCCTGAATCTCGGCCTCCGGCTGGGTAACCATTTCGGTAGAAGACTTCCGGGCATTCTCAATGCTTTCAGCGCTTTCAGTGGAAGACACAGTCGCACCCTCGGCATTCTCGAGGTTTTGATCCTTCGGATCGTTCAGCTCATTCATGTTCATAGTTGGGTCCTTGTTAAAATCAGCTTTACTTTGGTGCCACGAAAATAATTAATATCGTGCTCAACTCAAATTTTTGATCCCAAAAGTACTTACATTTTAACTGGTTTCAAAATAAAAAACCCGGCTCAAATAAAAACCGGGTATCAATTGCTATTCTTAGCTAATACTTAATCAACCTTAATTGTTTTTGGCTTTTGGGGTTTAGCCTCTTCGCGTTTGCTCAGGTAGATCGTGAGTATTCCATTCTCGTAGCGGGCATCAATCTTGCTGGTATCAATGGCCTTGCCCACCACAAAGGTGCGTTCAAATGGGCCTGTTAAGAACTCGCAACGGGTGTAGGTTTCACCCTCAACGGTATTGTTCTCCTTATTTACACTGATTTTTAGCAAATCGTTGTCGATACTTACGTTAAAATCGTCCTTACGGTATCCGGGAGCGGCAACCTCAAGACGAAAACGCTCCGGTTCCTCATAAATGTTTACTGCTGGGTAGCTAAGCTGCGCCTGAGTCAACTCATTTGACGATTTCATTAGGCTGTCGAGAAGCCTTTCCACATCAAAACCCATCCTCCTTGAGGCTAGCGGATTGTAGAAACGAACAAGTGTCATAGCTTATAATTTTTAGTGGTTTAACATTCATTCTCTGATTAGGCATAATCCAATATTGTACCATACTCAAAAACGGGTCGTTTTGTCATCATAATAGCTTGTATAAATGCCATTATGTCGCTTTGTCAAATCTTTCATAACTAGATTTTATTGATATTCTGACACATAACATGTGTAACGTTAAACAGAAAGAAGATTTTACTAATTTTGTCGCGAAAACAGATGAAGATGAGGATCGATATCATTACCGTACTCCCTGAACTGATTGAAAGCCCGCTCAACCACTCCATAATCAAGAGGGCCCAGAAAAAGAACCTGGTTTCCATAAAGCTTCATCATCTGCGCGATTACACCACCGACAAGCACCGTTCGGTTGACGATTATGCCTTTGGCCCCGATGCCGGAATGGTGCTAAAGGTTGAGCCAATCTTTAAAGCCATTGAACAGCTGAAAAGCGAACGAAACTACGATGAAATTATTTACACCTCGCCCGACGGCGAACCATATAACCAGAAGCTTGCCAACTACCTGAGCACCAAAGAGAATATCATGATACTCTGCGGCCATTACAAGGGTGTTGACCACCGCGTGCGTGAACATCTGATTACCCGCGAAATATCGATAGGCGATTACGTACTCTCAGGTGGCGAGCTGGCAGCAGCAATCATTGTGGACAGCGTGGTTCGTTTGGTTCCAGGTGTGCTTTCCGATGAAACCTCGGCACTAACCGACTCCTTTCAGGACGGACTACTTGCACCACCCGTTTATACCCGCCCGGCAATTTTTAACGGGTGGAAAGTTCCGGATGTCCTTCTCTCGGGCAACTTCAAAGAGATTGAGAAATGGCAGCTGGAACAGGCGCTTGAGAGAACAAGGCGCTTGAGGCCCAACCTACTTTCCGATGAGGAATAATAGTTGAGCTACCTGAGAATTTTCCGGACAAAAGCTACCGTAAAGTAAGCCATCAGGAACACCCCCATAAACCCCTCGGTTCCGGCTACAATTCGCGCAAACCCATCGGGCGAGAAATCGCCATATCCTATGGTGAAGAAGGTTACCACACTAAAATAGAACCCTCGTGCTACTGACCCCAGATGCTCACCAGCAGGCGAAGAGGCAACCACGTGGCCCGCACCGCTTAGGATGATGATAACATACAGGATGCTGTATAGGAAGTAAACGGCCAGGATGCTAACTAAAACCCTTTGGGGCGAAGTTGCGTAAAGCCCCATGTAATCGAATAGCAATTTTTTAGCCCCATAGCTCACTCTTTGCACGAACTTATAAAATGGACTACGGCCACTGGAAAGCAAAAGCGAAGCTTTTAGCTCACAACGTTTGAATTCTACATAGGCAGCATCCTCTTCATCGTAACGGCCCAGCGAGTTGAAATTTTCCTTGAGAATCCTGAACTGTTCTCCTTTCTCAACTATGGTCGTTTCCTTCTGATTGTAAATCAACATTTTTACATTATTTGCACTCCAGTCGATATAAATACGCCCAAGCAGCCTGGCGCCTGCCAGGTTCAAGCTGCTCAATTGCGGGGGTTCGCCATGAGTGTAAAATTCAACTATATCGCGAATTGTACACCCGGACAAATCTATCTCATCGCAATCCTTTACATGCAGGTTCACCGTTGAGTTGAAGTGGCATTGGTCAAATTGAAGCCTTCCAATCAGAGCTTCGCTAAAGCTAACGCCTGCGTTAAACGAGGAGCGTTCAAATACAATATCGGAACCACGCCCCTGGTATAGGTCAAACACCAGGTTAGCACTACCAAAATGTGCACGTTTGAAAATTAGCTTTCCCGCTTTGGTCTCGGCTCCCTCAAAGTTAACTTCACCATCGTGAAACACTGTACGGTTAAACGATGTGCGACCTGAACCAAATTCGGTGGCCCTAAAATCCACCCGACCCGATCCAAAGTCAACCCGCTCAAACGAAACTCCGCCGCTTCCAAAGCGGGCATAGTGAAAATCGACCTTACCAATTCCAAACCGGCTTACCCGGAAATCAACATCGCTATCGTTAAACAGGGCATTTATGAAGGATACATCGCCATTCCCAAAATCAACATTAGTGAATACCACTTCGCCAAACCCAAAATCAGCATCCTGAAAATCCTTAAAACCTCCATCGAACATGGTATTCTTGAAAGATACCTTGAGTCCACCAAACCGGGTTTGAGAAAAATTTGCCTTGCCTACCTTTACAAAACTATTGGTTAACGAAAAAAGCCCCCTTGCCTCCATTCCATGAAAATCCATCTGCTCCGAGACAAAATACGACTCATCCACTAAAAAATCTGATGAAACCGTTATTCCGGAAAAGTCAATGGCCACAAACGACTCAAAAAAGGCATGGGTGGCAGAAAAGCCTTTTAAATGCAGAGGAAGGTTCTTTTCAACTTGTAGGTACTTTTTGGCTGCAACCGATGAAAAACCATGCACGTAGCAATGATCCAGGTTCACACTCCCTTCTTGGTCAATGATTTCATAAATCTGAGCCAAATCGGGTACAGCAAGGTTTAGCGAAGTTATTATGGCTCCTTTAGCATCCAACAAATCCACAATAGCGGTTCTAGGGGTGGTGTACCCATCGGCCCGAACAAATTGTCTATCAAGTATCTTTACTTTGTACGATTCAAAAGAGTATGCCATTTAAATAATTTTTAATAAATTTAAAGGGAAATGAGGTATTTCCAAAATTTGCAAGCAAATTACCTTAACTAAATGTGCAAATCTGACTAATTGGGTAACAGCATACTAATCAAGTTGCAATCAACCCAAGTCATGCATACCGGGTTCATCTCAATTCTAACTAACAATAAGCGGTCGCTTTGCCATTCCAACCGAAAAAGCCAACAGATTTTATGAAAAAAGAGCCTCAGCATTGCTGAAGCTCTTGTAAAAATCTTGATCTGCAAGCTAAATTTTGAAGCGTTCAACCATGTGAATGAGCTGCTGAGCCTGACTGTTCAATTCCTCTGCACTTGAAGCAATTTCCTCGGCAAGCGAAGCGTTATGCTGAGTTAGCTGGTTAAGCTGTTGGATGGAATCATTTACCTGAGTGGCTCCGGCATTCTGCTCCATGCTGGATGCTGCAATTTCCTGAACCAGTTCCGCAGTTTTCTCAATCTGGGGAACGATGGATTCGAACTGCTTACCAGCATTTTCAACGGTAGCAACACTGGTGGACGAGAACTGGCTAATCTCATCGGCGGCAGCACGGCTACGCTCAGCAAGCTTACGAACCTCAGCCGCAACCACCGCAAACCCTTTGCCATGTTCGCCCGCGCGAGCTGCCTCAACAGCGGCATTTAGCGCAAGAATATTGGTTTGGAAGGCTATATCGGTGATGATATTGATCTTCTCAGTAATAAGCATCATTGAATCGATAGCAGATTTAACCGATTCCTTGCCTTTCTTACCCCCCTCTGCTGCAATGAAGGACATTTTCTCGGTTTCCTTTGCGTTGTTAGCGTTCTGCTGAATGCTTGCGGTCATCTCTTCCATAGAACTACTAATCTCCTCAACCGACGATGCCTGCTCGTTTGTTCGTTCAGACAACTGCTGGCTACCCTGGCTCATCTGACTAGCAGCCTGAGTAAAACTTTCGGCAGCCTCACGAATGTTGGTTATCATTTCACGCAAGCTGTCGACCATATTCCTCATGGATAGATAAACCAGTCCTATTTCATCGTTAGGTATGTTATCGTCCATTTGGACACTTAAATCGCCCTCGGCTACACTCTTGGTTACATTAACCAGCTTATACAACGGGCTAACCAGTCGGCGCAGGAAAAAGATGAGTAAAGTTACACCAATTAGCATCATTACTAACCCAATGCTAATCTGGTACCACATCATTGCTTTAGCATTGGCCGTGATATAGCTCATGGGGATGGATAGCCGTACCTGCCAGGGCAACTTGCTATCGCCAATGTATATGGGAACAAACACATCTAACCAGTCGGTGCTCTCGTCAACTATTTCCTTACCGCCTTTAATATCGCTTATCTGCTTTGAATAAGAATCGGGATATACCTCTTTTAGTGATTTACCAATTTGCTTGCTATCGCTGGTTGATGCGGTGATTACCCCTTCGTTGCTCAGAATTGAAATTCGGGCTCCACGCTCCAGCAAGGGCGATTTGGACACTAACTCCTGAATGAAGTCAATGGTATAGTCGATACCTGTTACACCCAGGAACCTGCCATTACCAAGAATTGGTGCCATGAACGATACCATGTACACCATTTTTCCCTGTACTGGATAGTAAACGGGTTCGGTAACAAAATCGGTTTTATACTCTTTGGGTTTAAAGTACCATGGGGCCTTCTCTGGATCGTTATAATCTATCAGGGGTTCAACCACATAACCGCCATTTTCGGACTTGGTTAGGTATGATATGAAGCGTCCGGTGGCATCGTGCCCCGGTTTGTTAATGAACTGGTTATCCCTTCCATCAAATGCATTGGGTTCAAAGCATATGGTAAAGCCCAGGTAATCGGGGTCGCTCAGTAGTACCTGTCCGCCAATTTTTTGAGCTTGTTCCCTGCTGATGGCAGTGTTGGTTCCCGATATAGCTACATAGCTGAAGCCGTCGGCAATTGCTCTGGCCGAGAGCATGGCCTTATTCATCTTATGCTTTATCTGGTCGGCATAGTTATTTGAAACAGCAATAGCTTCGGCTTTTGCATTTTCAATAGCCACTTTTCTGGCATTTAACGTGCTGAAAAGCACCATGGCTGCTACCAAGATAAATATACCTCCACCTACAAGTACAGATAACTTGAAGAGTATGGAATTGTTCTTTAGCCTCATTTTTACATCACTTTAGGGTTATACCAACCACAAAATACACATCCTCCTTGGCAGGATTTACAACAAACGTAGCACGTACGGGGAGTGCATAATTATCGGTTACCTTAATTTCTTTACTAACGGTAACTCCCGCATTCACGATGTTGGCATTGGTGTGGTAAAGGCCTTCGGCAGGGGTTGCCCCTAAGAATATATCCAAAGCGTATTCGTTTAAGCTAAACGGGTAGCCCAGCTCAAAGTACGTTGAGTAATACTGGTTGCCATCGACCTTGCGGTCGTTGCCATAGAAGAATGTGGCAGCCAGAGCCCTCAGCGGAAAACTTTCCGTTCCAGCCCAGGCAATGGTTCCCTCCAAGGCATGACCGGTTACCTTTCTGTCCCAGTTGAAGTACTTAACGGAGGCCATGTCGCTCTCATCCTCGTTATAGTAATCGAATAGAGTAAGCGAGATGGGTCCCCTTGTGTAGGTCAGAAACAGGTCGACCTCGGCGTAGTTTTGGTTAAAACTATAGGAAGCCCAACTACCTATGCTAAAGCCGCCTTGGGTAAACGATAGCGTAGGCTGAAAGTTTGGGCTGGCATTATAAAGCAACCCTCGCCAAATGTATCGGCTTACCACATCTATACTGTAATCAATGGTTGCCCTGCTACCATTGGGAGTTGTTTCTTGTGCTCTCAGTCCAAGACATGTAAGCCCCAGCATAAGCCCCATGAGTAACTTTTTCATATGGATATAGTATTGGTTATTTTTAAACATACGTTTAGTATGCAAAAATGTTTTTGGGGATTAAACATTTATGATCATGATTTATATCACCAAAAAAACTTCACCTACCTGTTACAAATGGATACATATGGACAGGTCTTGCAAAGCTCCGTATTTGAAGTTTGCTCAAACACACTTTGGGTATTAAGCAGCTCGGAAACCAAGCCCTTCAAATTGCTTATGAAATCGCTCTGGAAATTTTCCGTGGAAGGAATTGTTATTGCAGGTAAATACTCTTCGCTGGCATTTCGAACGAACCAAAGCTGAACATCGATATTATCGGTACTAGACCCGTTTGATAGAGAATACAGGTACCGGTACACCAGCTGCTGGAATATACCATCCTTCTCTTTTTTCTCTAAATCAGCAAGGTTACCTAATGAAACTTTATTTTTATCGTGTTTACCGGTTTTGTAATCTACTATTATAAACCTATTATCTTTCTTCTCCAAACGGTCAATTTTACCGCCAAGCCTTACTTTCGTAGTTTTGCCGTCAGATGTCTCAACCGGAATTTCAGCCACCACTTCGTGTTCCAGAGCGACCAACTGATAAGGTACCCTCCGCAAATCCGTTTTGAGAGCATTACGAACCATCCAGCTTATGCGTTCAAGTTCAAGTCGGTTACGACCATTAAGCTCATCGAGCGATCCGTTATAGCCTAAAATCTCCTTAAAGGCAGAAAAGACTATCTCCTCAACTAATCCATTTGTTTTAAGCTTGGCGCTGATTAATTCGGAGGTAACAATCTGGCCGTTGAAATCGGAATATATCATTTCCATTGCCCGATGAAAAACATTTCCTATTCCCAGGGCATCCATTTGTTCCTCGAACTCCTCAGGTTCAGCAATTCCTAATATGCGGTTAAAGTAGAACCTTAACGAGCAGTTCTTGAACTCGGCTAATGCCGATGGCGATAGGTATCGACCTCCTTCAGCTTCAGCAAGGTAACGATTCAGTTTATCAGCCACAAAGCTATTCTTCTGAATAGTAATTGGTGCTTCAATTGTTAATCCAAGGTCAAAGGTGTAGGAAATCTGCTTAACTTCGAGGCTGGACTCCATTATGATTTGCTGAACAAACCGGCTTAGCTCGCCGGAGCTTACACCTTCGGCCCTATCGGCGTAAAGTAGAAAAACATTACGCGCACGCTGCATTAAACGGTAAAAGTAGTAGGCATAAATTGCATTCTGGTGTCGGTAATCGGGCAACCCATAGGCCTGCCTTAGCGATGGCACAATGAACGAAGGTTTAAATCCAACTCCCGGCAAAAAGTGATCGTTTACCGAGAGTATAACCAGGTTCTCAAAATCAAGGTTTCGGGTTTCCAAAAAACCCATCAGCTGAATACCCGATAAGGGCTCCCCCAGGAACGATACCCGCTGCTCGGACAAGGCCCTTGTTAAGTATGAGCGGAAGATTCTTACCGAATAATCTTCATCTATATGAGCAATAACTGTCTTTAGCCTGTTGAGCGCCTGATTTATGGTTAAAAGGAACTCTATCTCAAGTTTTTGTTGATCGTCAGCCTTATCTGTGTCAAGTTCATTAACAATTAGCCCGACGCATTGGGAAAGATAGTCAGCCAGCTCAGCTCCATTGTCCACAGGTTTAAAGATTTGAGCCAGCAGCCCATTTCTTTGCAAATCTCCCACAGACACGTTAATCTGATGCGTTGTTACTATTTCTTCCCTGATACTATAGGCCATATCGCCGCAGACCTGCAGAAGGAATGGATGCGAGAGAATCAGCAGAACATCGCGGTAGTAAAACTTCTTATCACCGGTTTGCTTTTTATTTGTCTGCAAGCTAAGCAAAGCATCAACCAAAGAGTAGGCCGAAGTTTCGCGAAGCGGATACTCCATGGTGATGTTTACACTTGCCATACTTTCGGGGATGGCTGAAAGTAACGGAAGCAAAAGGTTTTCATCGGGCAAAACAATGGCAGTGTTTAACTTTGTTTCTTCAATGCAGATTTCAGCAAGAATCTCAGGGATAACCTTTGCCTGGGCAATATCCGATGGTAAAGAGTATAGCTTGATGTTTTTATTTTCCGATTTGTTGAAGCTATTGAAGTGCTCCTTTCCAAGGCTATTGGGAAATAATATAAGATTAGATTTCATGAAAAGGCCGGCCTCGTGCTCAACTCCCGTATTGTTAGAAACATAGTACTCGTCGTAATCCCAGTAAAATGTGGCCTTTTTAAGCTCTTTAAGGTAGATAAATAGTTTTTGCTCCGAGGTGCTAAGCGCATTAAAACCAATGAAAACGAAGGTTTTACTTTGAACTTCGGGCAAATCATCACCGAAACGTTCTGCGGCCAACCGGTATGCGAGGCCCTCGTACGCAATGCCCTGGTTTATCAATCTACACCGGAAATTGATGTATAAGTCGAACAGCTTCGACCAAATCTTAGAGTAACGCGAACGCAGCTGCGACTCATCATCAGCATTCAGTATGTTGAGGAATCTTTTAATGATGTTCAGATTTTCCTCACCAAACTCATCGAACTGCTGCTCAATGACCTTTAAATCGTTGATGTTAGAGAATAGCTTTTTGGCATCAACCAAATATTTGTCAATCTGATCGAAATCGGAAAGCATAACATTACCCCAAAAGTAGAAATCATCATAGGGCTCTAGACTGTGGGTTACCTCGCAGTACGATTTGTAAAGCAAATAGTTTAGCAGCAACGGGTCGGCGGGTTTAATACCAGCAAAGGCATACATCAGCTCGCTGATGGTGGT
>CALBBQ010000014.1 GCA_937926785.1 uncultured Bacteroidales bacterium
CCTCCTCCATGCCGTCCATCAGGCCGGTGGTGGTTTCGGGGTCGTGGATTAAACCCCACTGGTACTTGTACAGGGCGGTGCCGGTTGAATAGTCCATAAGGTTTTGTGTGCTGCCTTGGGGTAAAGATACGAAATTTTAGAATGGCAACCCATCAATAGCAATAAAACTATCAACCACCAACCATTAGCTATATTTGCTACATTTGTCCAAAACATGTTAACATGTATAAAGATATCAAATTACTTATTGAACAGTGCTGGGATAACCGCGATTTGCTTAGTAAGTCTCAGTATCGCGAAGCTGTTGAAGCGGTTGTTGGGTTGCTCGATAGGGGTCTGCTCAGGGTTGCAGAGCCCGTGGGTAACGAGTGGATTGTTAATGAGTGGGTAAAAAAGGCGGTGCTGATGTACTTTCCCCTTCGTAACCTTGAGGTGGTAGAAGCCGGAGCGCTCGAGTTTTACGATAAAATACCTTTGAAACGAAACTTTCAGGAACTCGGGGTTAGAGTGGTACCGCATGCCGTGGCACGCTACGGGAGCTATCTGGCACGGGGCGTAGTGATGATGCCATCTTATGTTAACATTGGTGCCTATGTTGATGAGGGCACCATGGTGGATACCTGGGCTACCGTTGGTTCGTGTGCCCAAATTGGCAGGGGAGTGCACCTTAGCGGCGGAGTGGGTATTGGTGGTGTGCTTGAGCCCGTTCAGGCTGCACCGGTTATTGTGGAGGATGGATGCTTCATAGGTTCACGCTGCATACTGGTTGAAGGGGTGCGGGTAGGCCGCGAGGCCGTTCTGGGTGCCAATGTAGTTATAACGCAGTCAACCAAAATTATCGATGTGTCGGGCAGTGAGCCGGTTGAGTACAAGGGGTACGTTCCTGAGCGTTCAGTGGTTATTCCGGGGTCATACCCAAAACGGTTTCCGGCCGGCGAGTATAGTGTGTCGTGCGCGCTTATCATTGGGAAGCGCAAGGAGTCGACCGACCTTAAGACATCGCTGAACAATGCTTTGCGCGATTTTGGGGTAAGCGTTTAACATATCTTAAGTGTTCAAAATCAACCTGTAAATAGATTGAAATCGGGAAAGGTATTCCGAAATGTATTACCTTTGCCAATCGAATACCCAGATTAAATTGGACATTAATGGCAGATATTGATTTTTTGAAGAAGATGGCGGCACAGGTTCGCCGCGATGTAATCCGGATGGTTCACAAACCTCAGAGCGGCCACCCCGGTGGGTCGTTGGGTTGTGCCGATTTTTTCACAGCGCTATACTTTGAGGTGCTGAACATAAACCCCAAAAGCTTCACCATGGATGGAATTGGCGAGGATATTTTCTTCCTTTCTAATGGTCACTTGTCGGCCGCCTGGTACAGCGTGCTGGCTCGCAGGGGGTATTTCGATATATCTGAACTGTCAACCTTTAGGCTTATTAACTCCCGCTTACAGGGGCATCCTACTCCGGCCGAGCACTTACCTGGTATTAGGGTAGCCTCAGGGTCGCTCGGACAAGGGCTATCCGTTGCTTGTGGTGCCGCCCTGGCAAAAAAGTTAAATGCCGATAAACATTTGGTTTACTCGCTTCATGGCGATGGGGAACTCCAGGAGGGACAAATATGGGAGGCAGCCCTTTTTGCTGCAGCAAAAAAGATAGATAACCTCATAGCTACCATCGATTACAACGGGAAGCAAATAGATGGACCGGTTGATGAGGTGGTAACATTAGGCGACCTTCGCTCTAAATGGCTTGCATTTGGCTGGGAGGTGCTGGAAACCAACGGAAACAGCATGGAACAGCTATTGCAAACCCTTGACCAGGCAAAGTTGCTAACCGGAAAAGGAAAGCCTATAGTAATACTCATGCGGACTGAAATGGGTATGGGTGTCGATTTTATGATGGGTACACACAAGTGGCACGGCAAAGCCCCCAACGATGAGGAATTTAATCGGGCTATTGCACAGCTGCCCGAAACCATAGGCGACTTTTAAGTATCAACGCACAAAACAAAAAACACTATGCAAAACATTGCCCTCATTGCTCACGATGCCAAGAAACCTGAACTGGCACGCTTTCTCAAGGAGCACGAAGATTGGTTACCCGGGGTAAACCTGCTGGCAACCGGACGAACTGCTGAGTTTCTTGAAGAACAGGGCATAAAGTGTCGCCACCTGAGCCCTGGACAGTCGGGTGGGTATAACGAGATTACTGGAATGATTGAGCGTGGCGAGGTGGATATCGTAATTTTCCTGCGCGACCACAAGGTGGTTCAGCCCCATCACGAGGATATCCGTCGGTTGCTTGAGGCCTGTAACGTGAAAAACATTCCCTTGGCCACCAACAAGGCAACCGCCGAACTGGTAATTCTTGGACTTATCCGCAAGGAAGCCATAGAGCGTATGAAACGTAATGTTGATTAATGGTATTAAACTTTTTCTGAATTGATTATTTTTTATAAGGATGAAATACACTTCAACAGGTAATAAGGATACCCGCTCTGGTTTTGGTGCAGGGCTTCATGAGCTGGGGCGTAAAAACCCAAACGTGGTGGCACTTTGTGCCGACCTGGTGGGCTCCCTTAAAATGGACGACTTTATCAAGGAGAACCCCGATCGTTTTTTTCAGGTGGGTATTGCCGAGGCCAACATGATTGGCCTGGCAGCCGGCCTCACCATTGGCGGTAAGATACCCTTTGCCGGCACTTTTGCTGCTTTTGCTACCGGTAGGGTTTACGATCAGATACGCCAGAGCGTGGCCTACTCCAACAAAAACGTTAAAATCTGCGCCTCTCATGCTGGCCTCACCCTGGGCGAGGATGGTGCTACCCACCAGATGCTCGAGGACATTGGGCTCATGAAGATGTTGCCCAACATGACGGTTATTGTCCCCTGCGATTACAATCAAACCAAGGCAGCCACCTTGGCCATTGCCGAGCATGTTGGCCCGGTTTACCTCAGGTTTGGCCGTCCGGCCGTACCCAACTTTACTCCCGCCGATCAAAAGTTCGAGATAGGTAAAGCCCAGCTGCTGAACGAGGGCATACAGGTGAGTATCTTTGCAACCGGCCACCTGGTTTGGAAAGCGCTTGAGGCAGCCGATGTTTTGGAACAAAAAGGCATTTCGGCTGAGGTCATCAATATACACACCATAAAACCGCTCGACGAAAAGGCCATTCTGCATTCCGTAGCCAAAACCGGTTGCGCAGTTAGTGCCGAGGAGCACATGATGCATGGCGGTTTGGGCGACAGCATCGCGCAGCTACTGGCGCGTAAACACCCCGCACCCATGGAGATGGTAGCCGTAAACGATGTTTTTGGCGAAAGCGGTACCCCTAACGATCTTATGGTAAAGTACGGGCTCGACACCCCAAACATTGTTGAGGCAGCCCTTAAGGTTTTAGCGCGTAAGTAGGTCGATCGGATTTCCCCATGAGCAACCATTCCGACAGCGAGCTGCTTGCCATGTTTCGTAACCCCGATACGAAACATTACGCTTTCAACCTGCTGGTCAGGAAGTATCAGGAACGGTTGTACTGGCATATCCGTAAAATTGTTATCAGCCACGATGATGCCGACGATGTAATACAAAACACCTTCCTAAAGGTATGGGGGGGCCTAGATACCTTTCGCGAGGATTCGCAGATTTTTACCTGGCTGTATCGGATTGCCACCAACGAGGCGTTAACGTTCCTCAAAAAGAAACGCACCAAGTACCTGCTACCCCTGGTGGATGTTGAGCAGCAGCTCATGCGAACCCTTGAGGGCGATCCGTTTATCGATGGCGACGATACCCAGCTCAAGCTGCAAAAGGCTATCCTTAAGCTACCTGAAAAGCAGCGTGTGGTTTTTAACATGAAATACTTTGAAGAGATGAAGTACGAGGAGATGTCCGAAATTTTGGGTACCTCGGTGGGGGCATTAAAGGCATCGTTCCATCATGCCGTCAAAAAAATTGAAAAATTTTTAGAGGAGGATTAAACCTCCGACTAAACCGTTAATCATAAGTTTAGATGATATTGCAACAGCTCAGAATAAGGAGGAAATGGAGATGAAAACCAAAAAGTTCGACAAAAAGTTACCCTTTAGGGTGCCCGAAGGATACTTCGATGAGCTTCCCATGAGGGTACAGGAGCGCGTTGCGGCTTCGCAGAACAAAGAGGTAAAAAACGGCTGGGTTACACTCCGTTCGCAGTTGGCTTTTGCTGCTGGGTTTGCATTTATGGCATTGCTCAGCTATCTGGGCTACTACATGGCTCGCCCCCTTGGCCACAAGCCTGAAAAAACCGACTACGTGGAAATAGTTAGCCGAACCATTTACGATTTCGACGATATTGACCTTTACCGCGCCATCGAACAGAAAAAACGAACCGATAGCATTAAGCAAGCCATGCAGAATGTTCCCCATCGTTTCTACATCCGAAGCAGCAACTGCATTACTATAATTGACGAAAAGAAAGAGGTTAATCCATGAGGCACTTGCTAAAACTTTTGTTCCTATTAACAATTATTGCCGTTGGCCACAGAGCTTTCTCGCAAACCGAAACCGATAAAGCCCTGAAGGCTGAGAAGATTGCCTTTCTAACAAAAAAACTTGAGCTCACTGCCGACGAGGCAAAAGTTTTCTGGCCCATCTACGATGAGTACTGGGAAAAAAAGAACAAAATACTGAACGAACGATATAAACTGGCCAACGATTTCATCCAAAACATCAATAACCTCTCCGATAAGGAGATCGTTGACTATACAAACCGTTACGTGGAATCGCAAAAGCGCGAAGCCGATCTGATTGCCGAGTACAACAAACGGCTCCTTCTGGTTTTACCACCCAAAAAAGTCATGCTGCTGTACCAATCCAACTACGAGTTCAAAAACTATCTGCTCCAGAAAGTTCAGGAATCAAAAAAGTAAATTATTTCTCTTGTAAATTTTAACTTTTTTTTACATTTGTCCGGTTGAATTTAAAATTTATGGAAGCGATGGTTAGCGAGGAGAGAATAGTTGATTTTGTTGATTTGTACATACCGGCAACAACCGAAACCCCTGAGATTAAGTGCGAAAAGCAAACCGGAAAGTTAACCATGGTGGGTAATCTTATTCCCAGCGATCCGCAATCGTTTTTTGCCCCTGTGAACAGGTGGCTACAAACCTACACTACAAGCTACTCCCCTCAATCCATTACAGTGGAACTATACCTCACCTTCATCAATGGTTGTTCTGAGCGTCACCTGGGCAAAATTTTTAAAAACCTTGAGGAGTTACACCAAAAAGGGATTAAGGTGAAAATTATTTGTCACTACGAGAGCGAGGATCCCGATATGAAGGAGTGGGGAAAGGATTTGAGCATGGCACTCCTGGTTCCTGTTGAACTTATTGAAATCAACTAGTATTAACAGTTTTAGATACCCTTAAGCAAGGCTTATGCCTTGCTTTTATTTTATGCATACCATGCTGGCAAATCGATTATATTTGCAAAAAAATAAGCCATGACCATAAATCAGATACAGGACAGTATAGTTGAGGAGTTTAGCGTATTCGATAACTGGATGGACCGGTACCAGCAGCTGATTGAGTATGGAAAGGACCTGCCCCCAATAGATGATCGTAAGCGCACCGAGCAGTACCTGATACAGGGTTGCCAGAGCAAGGTGTGGCTCGATGCCGAGCTGCGCGAGGGGAAAGTCTTTTTTACCGCCGATAGCGATGCCATCATCACCAAGGGTATTGTTGCGCTGCTCATTAAGGTTATGTCCGGCCGAACACCCGACGAGATTCTGAATGCCGACCTTTACTTTATCGATAAAATTGGACTAAAGGAAAACCTTTCCCCAACCCGTAGTAACGGGTTGGTTGCCATGGTTAAGCAGATGCGAATGTACGCCCTGGCTTTCAAATCGAAATCCGAGAGCAACAGCTAAACCTTACCATCTCATTTCTGTTTCTACATTTAAAAACTGAGCTATGCGCGACGAGCTGGAAATTCAAACCGATATTGTGAAAACTCTTAAAGGGGTTTTTGACCCTGAAATACCCGTAAACATTTACGATCTGGGGTTGATCTATGAGGTTGATATTGATGATAACCGAAAGGTAACCATCACCATGACCCTTACGGCTCCCAATTGCCCCCTGGCCGACCAGGTGGTTGAGGAGGTTCAGCAAAAGGTGGCCAAAATTGATGGGGTATCGGATGTTGAGGTTCGCCTTACCTTTGATCCGCCCTGGGATAAAAGCCGCATGAGCGACGAGGCCATGCTGGAGCTCGGATTTCTCTAACACTAAGGCAATGACTGCCAAAAGCCAAAGCCGTGCCTATTTTTTTGCCTCGTTTGTTGTGCTTTTCTGGGGCACCTCAGCCACGGCTTTTAAAATTGGATTAAAATATGTTGAGCCCATTCAGCTGCTTTTCTGGTCTTCGCTATCAGCCTCCATCATTCTTTTTATTATCCTTACATTGCAGCAAAAGCTCAGGTTGCTTACAAAATGGAGCACCAAGGATTTGCTTCTCTCTCTTGCCCAGGCTACCCTAAACCCTTTTCTCTACTACCTGGTGCTATTCAAGGCATACAGCCTTCTACCGGCACAGGTAGCCCAACCGCTAAACTACATTTGGCCCATTGTGCTGGTTGTAATGGCCGCTCTCATTCTGAAACATCCCTTACGCATTACAGATATCGTTGCCTTGTTGATAAGCCTTTTGGGCGTGGCATTCATCTCATCGCAGGGAAACATCAACATTTTTGCAAAGTCAAACCCCTATGGAGTGCTTCTGGCAATCGGGAGCTCGGTTATTTGGGCTGGTTTCTGGATTGTTAACATGTACGACAAGCATCGCGATGAGGTGGTAAAGCTCTTTGTCAGCTTCACGCTTGCCACCCTGTTTACAATGGTTTATATGGCATTTAGCAAGCATATGCCTGTGGTAAACCTACCTGGTTTAGCAGCATCGGCCTACATTGGTGCTTTTGAAATGGGAATCACCTTTGTGCTTTGGCTTAAGGCCTTGAACAGTGCAACCAACACAGCCAGGCTTGGGAATTTTTCGTATCTTGTACCGTTCGTTGCATTGGTGTTCATTAGCCTTGTTCTGAACGAAATCATTGTTTGGACCACACTTTTGGGTTTGTCGCTAATCATTGGTGCCATTGTGTTTCAGCAAATGTTAACCAACAAAATAAAGTCATGATAAGGTTAAGGCTGATTTTGCTGCTGATTATCAGCAGTCTGGTTCTTGTTTCCTGCGAAAAGGATGAGCAGAAAGTAAACGTGAACAAGGAGGTGTACAACCTCATGAAGGACTGGTACTACTGGTACGAACAGCTTCCAGCGGTTGACCCCAACAGCTACCCCAACCCCGATGCGCTGGTCAAGGCCATTCGGGTGAACCCACCCGACCGATGGAGCTACGTTACCACCCGCCAGGAGCTCGATGCCTACTATAAGCAAGCCGCTTACGTGGGTTTTGGTTTTGGTTCAGCCTTTACTGCCGACAACAAGCTCATCATCACCTTTGTGTTTAATACATCCCCGCTCAATGCTGCTGGAATAGGCAGGGGATGGGAAATTGTTGCCATCGATGGGCAAACCCCTACCCCCGATAATTACGCCTCTCTTATTGGCCCTTCGGAGGTAGGCGTTACCAAAACCTTTACCTTCAGGTCGCCTTCAGGTGAATTAATGCAGCAAACCTTTACAAAGGCTCAGATTGAGATGAATTCCGTACTACTCGACACCATCTATGAGATCAACAGTAAAAAGGTGGGTTACTTTGTTCTGAAAGGGTTTGTTGGAAAAACAGCAACCGAGCTTCAAACCGTTTTTCAGAAATTCAAAGCTGCAGGGGTTAACGAACTCATCTGCGATTTACGTTACAATGGTGGTGGACAGGTAAATGTTTCAAACTACTTGGGTAACCTTATTGGCGGAAATATAGCTTTTGGACGAGTTTTTGGGCAGTATGTTCATAACAATAAGCATACAACTAAAAACAGCTACCTCTACTTTGCTGTAAACTCTTACTCACTCGATATACAACGTGTAGTTTTCATCACAACAAACATTACAGCTTCGGCCAGCGAACTGGTGATAAATGCCCTTAAGCCACACATTACCGTGGCACTGGTGGGCAGCAAAACCCATGGTAAGCCGGTTGGGATGTACACCTGGACTTTTAAGGACCCAAGCATCGATTGGGCAATTGTTCCGGTGTGTTTCACCATCCGAAATGCCAATAACGAAGGCGACTACTACGATGGGATGCCCGTTAACGTGGAGGCCAACGACGATGTTTTTACCCCCTTTGGAGTTACCACGGAGAGCAGCCTTAATGCAGCTCTGGGCTATCTTGGTGTTGGAACTAAAACAGCATTCAAACCGGGCATAAAAGTTAAATCCCTTACAGGCAAAGGATTATACGAGGAGATTGGCGCCTGGTAGCAGAATTCTTGCCAACTCATTCCGTTTAACCTTCATTTAATGCCTCTAGCCTTAACCTTTTAACTATTTACTTTTCGATTTATCTTTATCCTTTAATCCGGCAAAGCCGGACAGGCTCTTTAACCTTTAACCTTAATCTATGTCAACAACCCGCACCATACTCGGTATAGACCCCGGAACCAACATCCTTGGTTATGGTGTGATCCGTTGTAGCGGACGGAATACCGCAAAGCTGGTTATTCTTGGAGTAATTGAGCTGGGAAAATACGCCGACCACTACACCAAGCTCAAGGTGATTTACGACAGGGTTCAGCATCTGGTTGACGAGTACAAACCCGATGAGGTGGCCATTGAAGCCCCTTTCTATGGTAAGAATGTACAGAGCATGCTGAAACTTGGACGGGCACAGGGGGTAGCCATGGCGGCCGTTCTGTCGCGCTCAATTCCCATATACGAGTATGCCCCGCGTAAAATAAAGATGGCAATAACCGGAGTAGGAAGCGCATCGAAGGAGCAGGTTGCAGCCATGCTTAAGAGTATTTTGGGCGAGAAAGATTTTGACCAGAAATACCTGGATGCCACCGATGGATTAGCCGCAGCCGTATGCCATTTCTTTCAGGGAGAACAGCCAGGAACCGATGGCAAAGCCACTAGCTGGGAGGAGTTCATCAGAAAGAATCCCGGACGCATAAAAGGCTGAAAAAAACCCCGAAGTTATTGCTTCGGAGTTTTTATATTGGCGATAACAGGTTTCTTTAGATTGTCCTACCTGGATACTGTTTCAAAGCGATATCGAGGCATTCCATGGCGTTACGCAGGTCGTCAACGTTCAGAACGTAGGCAATACGCACCTCATTTTTGCCCAATCCCTTTGTTGAGTAGAACCCGGTAGCCGGAGCCAGCATCACGGTTTGATTCTTATACTCGAAGTGTTCAAGCAGCCACTGGGCAAACTTATCGCTGTCGTCAATGGGCAGCTTAACCACGGTGTAGAATGCGCCTTTAGGCTTCGGGCAGTACACCCCTTCCATCTTATTGAGCGCTTCAACCATAAAATCGCGACGCTTGATATACTCATCGTAAACTTCCTTAAAGTATTCCGCAGGAGTATTGAGTGCTGCCTCGGCAGCAATTTGACCGAACGATGGGGGCGACAGGCGTGCCTGGGCAAATTTAAGAGCAGTGGCAATAACCTCCTTGTTTCGGGAAATTAATGCTCCAATCCGAACTCCACACATGCTGTATCGTTTGGAGACGGAATCCATAAGGATTACGTTATTCTCCAACCCTTTGAGCATCATGGCGGAGTAGTGGGTGTTGCCATCGTAGCAGAACTCACGGTAAACCTCGTCGGAGAAGAGGTAAAGATCGTATTTCTTAACTATGGTAGCCAGCTGCTCCAGCTCCTCCTTGGAGTACAGGTAGCCGGTAGGGTTGTTCGGGTTGCAGATAACTATTCCCTTGGTTTTGGGTGTAATCAACTTTTCGAACTCAGCAATGGGAGGCAGGGCGAAATCGTTTTGTATGGACGATACAATAGGCTTTACCACCACACCGGCCTGCATGGCAAAGCTGTTGTAGTTGGCGTAAAAGGGTTCGGGAATAATCACCTCGTCGCCGGGGTTCAGGCAGGTCATGAAAGCGATGGTAATGGCTTCGGAACCGCCGGTGGTAATAATCATATCGTTGTGGGTGATATCAATACCAATGCCTTGGTAGTACTGTGCCAATCCCTTGCGGTAGCTTTCAATACCAGCGGAATGGCTATACTCAATCACCTTTAGGTCAGTATTCTTAACTGCATCCAGAGCTACCTGGGGGGTCGGGATATCGGGTTGGCCAATATTCAGGTGGTAAACCTTACGACCTTTTCGTTTGGCCTCCTCGGCGTAAGGCACCAGCTTACGGATTGGCGAAGCTGGCATGGCAATCCCTTTTTCAGAAATCTTTGGCATGATTCAATACTTTTTATGTTTTACTTTTGATTCCCTAGGGTGGCTTCGGGTTTAACTTCTCCCTTAATAGTAAGCAGAACCGGTTCAGGGCTAGCGTTGGTAAACACCCTAATGCTTTTCTGAAAAGTTCCCGGTATGGCAGTATTGTATTTTACGGTGATAGTCCCCTTTTCCCCTGGCTTTATGGGCTCGCGGGGCCACTCAGTGGCTGTGCACCCGCACGATGCCACCACATTGGTTAGTACCAGTGGTTTAGTTCCTGTATTGGTAAACTCAAATTTTCTGGTACCGTCGGAGTTCAGGGCAACCTGACCATAGTTTAGCTCCGTGGTAGAGAATTGAATTATTGGTTTTGTTGCGGAGGTCTCCGAAACATTTTGGGCCCATCCCCAGTACGAGGCTGAGCCCAAAAGAATTGTAATAATTACTTTTTTCATTGCGCAAGCAATGTTTTATTCAGTAAAGCTTACTTAGCGCTATCCTGGCTTTGCTCGGTTGGCATGGGGAAGTTAGGAAGAGCGCTGGGCTGGGTTTCTTTAACCTTATCCTCAATAGCCGACTTTTGTTCGGTTTTGGGTTTTGGCATGGTAACCGTTGCCAGGAAGCTGAGTACAACAAGGGCTATGGCTAGTGTCCATGTTGCTTTTTCAAGAAAATCTGCCGTGCGGCGCACACCCATGATTTGATTGGAACCTGCAAAGTTTGAGGCTAGTCCGCCACCCTTTGGATTTTGTGCCAGAACGATCAGTATCAGCAAAACCGATACTATTACAATGAATGTCATGATTATCGTAAACATCGCTTATCGGAATTTATAGTTTAACCTATCTTTATTGCTGTTTTTTAAGCTTTTCAATTTGACCGGCAAAGTAACTACTTTTTTCCGGATATTTCAAACGTAATTTTTCGTAAACCGAAATGGCTTTATCAATATAGCCCTGAAGGGCATATATTTCGGCAAGTGTTTCGGTTGCAAGCTCTTCGGGTTCCAGTACCGAATGTGCCGATATGTCTACCACCTCCTCATTCGACGTTCCCCTGGGGGGTGATGCTGGTCGCGGAATGGTGGGCTGCTCAGATATGAACTTTTCAATCAAATCGCTGGGGTTTGAATCTGGCCCATTGCCGTTTTCAATCAGTTCTAGAATATCGCTGTCTCCCGAAATATCGACCTGAGTATCGGCTTCAATGGTTTTTACGGGCGGTGTATCGTTTTCAATCAGTATCAGGGTAGTATCCTCAGCGTTTACTTTAGGTTGATTTTTTCGTGGTCTCCCTCGCTTTCGGGGAGGAACAGCCACCTCATCGGTTTTTGTAGCTACGGTAGGTTGGGGCTCTTTGCTTTGCTTGGCCGTAACTTCCGGTTCAACTTTTGACTGCGATGAAACAGGCTTGTTAAGGAGATATAGGAGGTGTCGTCTATCGGGGATAAGCATCGCATGACCAGGTAGCTCCTGCTTGAACTGAACGGGGTTATTCGCATATAGCAGCTGTAGCAACATGGAGCGTGCCCCCTGGAAGTAAGGGTACTTCTCGATTAGCTCCCTCAGCTCGTTGCACCGTGTAGGTGCTTCGGTCACATCGGGTTTGCTTAGCAAGTTGTAAAATGTTTGCTTTTCCATATACTACCAGTTTGATGCTGCCGCATTGAATATATCATCTACCAGCTTTTCTACAATTTCTCGTACCAGAGCCTGTTCAACCTGAACAAAGTTTTGGTTACTACCAAAAACGGCATACTGAGAAAAAGACTTATCGAAACTCTGCTTGGGGTCAATGGCATTGACAAATTTCACCTTTACCGAGATGGTTAAACGGTTTTGAGCCGCCACCTCGTTGCCCTGAATGGCCATGGGCGATACATCGTATTGGGTAATCTGGCCTGAAAAGGCAAAATCGCCGAAGGCGCTCACCGGACTCAGTCGGGTTTGGCTCAGAAATCGGTTCTTTAGCTCCTCGGTGAAGTAGTTGGCTAATGTGGGGTTCACAATGCTGGCCAGGTTTTGAAAAAGCTCCACGCTGAAGGTTTTGGCTTCGGGGGGAATGGATGCCCCGGTGAATGAGTAGCTCACCTTGCAGCTGTTTTGCGAAATTACTGTTAGGATGAATACGGCTGGTAAAAATATTCGTTTTCTTAGCATACCTAAAGGTTAATATCGTATTCCTTAATTTTGCGGTAAAGCGTTCGCTCCGATATCCCAAGCTCTTTTGCAGCGAGTTTACGCCGTCCGTTGTGTTTTTCCAGGGCTTTTACAATAAGCTCCTTCTCTTTCTCCTCGAGCGAAAGGGTTTCCTCCTGTATCTCCTCGGTGTCCTGAATATCGTTTAAATCCTTAACAAACGACTTGTTATCGGAATTCCGTGGCATACTTGCCGATATTATGGGTTCGGACGGATGAACGCTCAAATCATGGAACATGGGTGATGTGCGTAGGTGTTCGGCAGGTACTGTACCGTTGCGCATGAGGTCAAAAACAAGCTTTTTCAGCTCATTCATGTCGCTTCGCATGTCGTAAAGTATCTTGTAAAGGATTTCGCGCTCGGTGGCAAAGGTCTGTTCATCAACCACGCCCTTTTTGTGGTAGAGAGTTGGAAGGCGCGATGCGTTATAGTCAGGTAGGTAACGCATGAGCGTTTCGGCATCTATCACCCTTTTTGGCTCAATTATGGATATTTGCTCGGTCACATTCTTAAGCTGGCGAACGTTTCCCGGCCAGTAGTACGATGTCAGAACCTTTCGGGCTTCATCGTCGAGCGTAATAGGGGGCATGCGGTATTTCTCGGCAAAGTCAACTGCAAACTTGCGGAAAAGCAACGGAATATCTTCCTGGCGTTCACGTAAGGGTGGGATTACGATTGGTACAGTGTTTAGCCTGTAGTACAAATCTTCGCGGAACTTATTCTCGCTGATGGCATCAACCAAGTTTACGTTGGTGGCAGCCACCACTCTTACATTGGTTTTCTGAACCTTTGATGAGCCAACACGAATAAACTCACCGGTTTCAAGAACCCTAAGTAACCGAACCTGAGTGGAAAGAGGAAGTTCGCCAACCTCATCTAAAAATATGGTACCCCCATCGGCTACTTCGAAGTAGCCCTTGCGGCTATCGGTTGCCCCCGTAAATGCTCCCTTTTCATGACCAAAAAGCTCCGAATCGATAGTGCCTTCGGGTATAGCCCCACAGTTCACAGCAATATAGGTACCATGCTTTCGGGAGCTGTAGCTATGTATGATTTGCGGAAAAACCTCCTTACCCGTCCCACTTTCTCCGGTGATAAGCACCGATAGGTCGGTAGGGGCAACCTGCCGTGCTATATCAACCGCACGGTTTAGCAAAGGAGAGTTGCCAATTATTCCGAAACGCTGCTTTATGTTTTGTACTTCCATTTTGTTGGTCTAACTGACAAAATTACATATTTTCTGCTAACAATATGCCACAGAATCAAATTAAATGACCTAAAATTTTGGAGTTCCTCAAAGCAGGGCTTGCGTTCATGAATAGTGCTATTGCTATAAGGGGTAGCCCCATCTGGTAAGTTGCTCAGGGGTTATCCATTCAGTAAGAGAACGGTTTGATGCTCGGTAACGGTTTTCAATCCATTCGTGAATTTCCGGGGTGAATCTGAATGCCGGGAGTTTAAAATGATTATCTATGGTTTCAGTAAATCTTCTCGATAGTTTGTATAGCCCGTGTATGTTAAAGAAGTACTGTTTAAAGGGAGTATTACCGTAGGAGAATCTGTTTAAAATGCGCTGTTTTTGGAGCATTAGCGTCGAAAGACGAACATTGTACCTATCTATTACGATATCTTTTGGACTTTCTAATCGCATCAAACTGCAGTATCTATCTATAAAAATTTTTGGGTTAGCTGAAAAATCCTCGTATAAGAATACATGTAGGTTTGATTTTCCGAATGTTGAAGCGTAAAGGTTAATCACCCGGTTGTACTCAAAAAGTTTGGGGTTAAACAGATGGTATCCCATAAAGGGTTTGCCAAACACTTGCTTTATTCCCAAAAAGCGTTTAACGGAGTAAGTTCCGCCGCTCGTGATGTAGTGGCTGTAGGCCGACTCCAATGCCGTGTGCTGGTTACGGATAAAAATAACCACCTGCGGATTCGGGAAAACCTGCTGCAGCCTTTCAGCCATGAGCTGAACAAACTCCCCGTTGCCAAAGCCGATATCGAGCCCGCCAAGTAGTATCTCATCGCAAATGACTAACCTTTTATTACCAGCCAGTGTACTGAACCAGAGTTTTGCCTCATCGGCATTAAATGTAAGGGTATCCAAAAAGACAAGCTTTTCGAAAACATCGGATCGATTTACAAAAAAGATGTTGGAAACAGAGGGATAAAAAACCTTCTGAAACCAGGTGGTGGCAGTTTTGGGGTATCCTATATGCAGAATTGTGGATTCCATCTGAAAAAATATTAAGTCAAACTCGATTCTTAATGGTATCTTCTTTTGCTGGGTGTAAACTCAAAAACATCAAAGGAGATAGCCATGCTTTTTAAGCACATCAATGGGGAAATACTTTGTAAGCCGATGGTTATGCTCAGCATAAAAATTTTTGATGTACTCCAAATCTTTTTGTTTCAAAAAGTCTTCCGCCCTAAGATAACGCCCGAAAACGGGCAACTGGTTCAGGTATTTTATTACACCTCTGCCAACGGTAGTCATACCCGGAATGTGGCACACAAACCGCTTACGTCCAACGGGCTTTTTGTAGAAGTAGTTTACCATTTTCAGCAGGAGCATGCAACCCCTGCGAAGCCCACGGTTGGAGGGGGTAAACACCACTTTGTTCCAGTCCAGATCCAGCCCCAGCTCGCTGCAAAATTTCTTAAGGAACGCGTGGTTGTCGGCCTTGAAATCTTCGTACAGGTAAACCTTCACCTGCTCCTGTCCAAACAGCGAAATGTAATGGCTAATCAGGTTATCGTAGAGCAAATGCTCAAAGCTGAAAACCTCGCCGGAGTAAAGCCAACGTTTGAAGCTGAACGTTCCGCCATTCTTAATATACTGCTGGTAAGCCGATGCGATGAGCGATTGCTGCCGTCTGATAAAAATTATTATGGTAGCATCCGGAAAGGTAGCTTTAAGCTTGTGGGAGATACCATACGATAAATAACCGTAATTAAAACCCGAATTTATTGCTGTTGAAAAGAATTCGGAGCTTACCAGTAAATTTCTTACTGCATTCTGAAGTAACTCTTCTCTAACAGTCGCCGTATTAAAAGCAAAACAATCAGAATTATATATTAACCTATTAGCCTCGCGCCACGAAACAAAATGGTAATTGGTAACATGCGGAAAAAATTTTTCCTGCAGCCAAGTGGTTGCTGTTTTGGGATAACCGATGTGAATTATTACTTTCGACACAGAAAAGGGTTTATTCATGTAAATATAATGCCATTAATGTTACTCTAAGCTTGTTTTCACCGTACAATATTAAATTTATTGTAATTTTGATTAAGCATTTTCAGCTAACTAATATCATCAATTTGGCAATCATTTAATTGTTAACATTGGTTTATTTTTTGATGTAAATTTAAAAAAAGCAAATACCATGAGAGCGAAGAAATGGCTTTTAAACCTTTTGCTTGCAGGTTTAACCATAAATGCATACACGCAAAGTGGATGGGTGTGGCTTAAACAGTTCACACAGTCGCCCAATCCGAACCAGGCAAATGAACTCGATATCGTACAGGTTAAGTACACCAATGCAGGCAATGTTTATGTATTAGGATCATATAAATCCCGTTTTACAATTGATGGAAACACCTATGTTGGATTTCCGGATGCATCTTCCACTACCCTTGACATGTTCATTGCCAAGTTCAACTCCAATGGCAACATGCTATGGGTTCATACAATTGGTGGCAACAATGGCGATCAACCCGATGATATTGTCGTTGATGCTTCGGAAAATTTATATGTGACAGGATTCTTTCAGGGAACCTGCAATTTTGGGTCAGGGAATAGTTTAACTTCAGCTGGAGGTAACGACGGTTTCATAGCTAAGTATAACTCATCCGGGTTAATCCAATGGGTAAGAAAAGCAGCAAGTGGCATCGGCAATGAACGTATTTCGGCCATCACCCTGGGCAAGGATGGAAACCTATATGTTGCCGGCATGTCGCAAAGTGCATCGTTTACCATTGGCGATGGTACTAATGGCGATACTTATACCAATGCCGATGCTAACAGGGACCTATTCCTGGCAAGCTTTACCCCAGCTGGCGTTTACCGGTGGTCCAAACAAATTCCCGGCACTAACAACAATGCTCTCTTTAGAGCTATTGCAGTGGATGAAACTAATAGCTTATATGCCGGAGGATGTCTAGCAGGTACTCTTACAATCGATGGAACACCATACACATCAGTAGGTTCTGGGGATATTATCCTTCTTAAGGCAAATCCCGCAAACGGCTCAGCCATTTGGGTTCGTAAGGGGGGCAGCACTGCCGATGACCAGCTGAACAGTATTGCGGTTTACGATAACTTTACCTACCTGATTGGTTACATTCAAGGAACCGGTACAATTGATAGTACGGCAACTCAGCAGTCGTCACAGTTTACCACCAAGGGAGTTAATGATATTTTCCTAGCCAAATATAACTTAGATGGCAGACTAATATGGAAAAAAACGCTGGGCTCAACAGCCGACGATGTTGGCTATGGCCTAAATGTGTACAACAACATTCTGGTAGCCGCCGGCTATTTCTCTAACACGATCGATTTTAACCTTAATTCTATTACCTCAGGGGGTGAAACTGATGCTGCCTTCTTTGTGTTCGATGTGGAATCGAATGCCGTGCTGGCAAAGTCCGTTTCGGGAACACTGCAGGATCGTGGTCAGGGTATCGCCCTGGACAACGATTACAACGTTTACTTTGGCGGCTATTTCATGTCGCCAACGCTAACCGTTGGAACCAATACCCTTACCAATTCGGCATCAACATATAAAGACCTGTTTTTTGCTAAGTACCATAACGACTTTACCGCTGCCTTCACCTTCAAGAAAAATGTAAGCTGCAATGGAGGCTCCGATGGTGCATTAACCGTAACCCCATACTTTGGTCAACCGCCTTACACCTACACTTGGAAAAAGAATGGTTTGACCTATGCTGCAACCGATTCTTCTATTACTAACCTCGATGCCGGAACCTATCAGGTTACCGTAACCGATAATCTGGCTAGCCAGTCAACCGTTAGCTACACTGTTACACAACCTACGGCTTTAGGAATTAGCCACACCAAAACGGATGTTAGCTGTTATGGGAAAAAGGATGGCAGCATTAACATTACTGTTTCCGGCGGTACAACACCCTATGCCTATTTCTGGACAACCAACGATGGCTGCGGGCATGTGATTAACAATGAAGACCAAGCTAACCTTGCGGCAGGAACCTACCAAGTTACCGTAACCGATGCCAACGGTTGTAGCATTGGCAACAACATTACCATAACCCAACCTTCAAAGATTCAGATTAGTGGAGTAGTAACCAACATTACCGGGGCAGGAAGTAACGGTGCTGTAGATATTACGGTTTCCGGTGGGTCAGGTACATACTCAAGCTATTCCTGGTTGTTTGGAGGCTCTGAGGTTGCTACTACCGAAGATATTTCTGGCTTAAACAATGGTGGTGATTACAAAGTTATTGTTACCGATAATACGTCCTGTAGGGATTCCAACTCATTTACAGTGCTTGACGAGCGGGTATTTCACGCATGGATTTCAGCCCAGACCAACGTGAAGTGTAAAGGCGAAAGTACAGGTGAGGTAACCGTTTCTTATGCCCAAAATGTAGGCACTGTTACCATACTATGGTCAAGTTCCGAAACCTCCTTTACCATAACCGGTAAACCTGCCGGAACTTATACCGCAACCCTCACCGATGACAATGGCACTCCTGGCGATCCGGGTGATGACCAAACAGCAGTTGTTAATGTTGAAATCACCGAACCCGCTCTTATTCTTGATGGATCAATCACTGCCTACCCTACCACCTGCTACGGTGGCAGCGATGGAATCCTGGATTTAACACCAAGCGGAGGCACCGGGCCTTACGTGTATTCATGGAATACATTCCCAGTAAGAACAACTCAGGACCTGAACAACCTTTCAGCTGATACTTACCAGGTAACCATAACCGACCAGAACGGATGTGTTGCCATTAAGAGTGGTACTGTAACCCAGCCCGCCGATATAAACTTCGATTTCTTATCAATCCAGCCGACATGTTACGACACCTACACGGGTTCGCTCAGTGTCGATAATCTTACCGGTGGATCTGCGCCATACAGCTACCTTTGGTCCAACACCCTCACCACGCCAACCATTTCTAATATTAAACGTGGAAATTACTGGCTGAAAGTAACCGACAGCAAGGGCTGTTACCAAACCAAGTCAACATATATCAGTCAACCAGCTGACATTTCCATTAATCATGTTGAGAATAAGCCTACTTGTCCCGAATCAAAGAATGGAAGTATTGGTCTAACAGTCAGCGGTGGCACACCGGGTTATACTTACTTCTGGACTGGCCCCGATATTGTTAACGCAACCGATAAGGATCAGGTTAACCTTGGCCCCGGCACATATACGGTAACCGTAACCGACGCAAATCTCTGTACGAAAGATTACCAGGTAGTTCTTACCTCTGCTAACCCAACACCGACTGTTAGTTTGACGAGCAGTGACTCCGATAACTCCATATGTCAGGGCGATAACGTTATATTTACTGCCTCAGGTGGAGCTACTTACGAGTTTTTCCTCAATGGTCTATCGGTTCAAGGGCCGGGATCTGCCTATGCATACAGCAACTCAACCCTTGTTAATGGCGATCAGGTATTTGCAGAGGTAACCTCTGCCGCAGGCTGCAAGGCAACAACCAACACCATTACCACAACGGTTTTCACTTTACCTAACGTTACTGCTAACGCCAGCGCAAATCCGATTTGCGAGGGCGATGGGGTAACCCTTACCGGTGGAGGTGCTGTCAGCTACTCATGGGATAAAGGTGTAGCTGACGGGGTTGAATTTTTCCCAGCAAGTACCGATACCTATACCGTTATCGGAACCGATGCAAATGGTTGCCATAACTCGGCTCAAATTACCGTAACTGTTAATCCGGTTCCGGTTGCCATTGTTTACACTTCTGATCCCCTTGAGTACTGTGCCAATCAAACCATCAATACGCATTTTACTGCTTCTCCTTCCGATGGTACATTCTACCAATGGCTTAAGGATGGACAGAATATTTCAGGAGCATACACAAATTCTTATACGGCTTCAGAAGCCGGATTCTACTCATTCTATGTGATTAAGAATGGCTGTATTGGTATTAGCGATGAGGTAGAAATCGTGATACATCCACTTCCCACCGTTACCCTGACCGACTTCACACCCCTTTGCGTAGATGCTGCGCCTATCACCCTCGATGGTGGCTCACCGGCAGGTGGTATCTACAGCGGTCCTGGGGTAACCGGAAACACTTTTGATCCGGCTGCCGCCGGGGTTGGCACCCACACCATCACCTACACCTACACCGATGGGAACGGATGTATGAACTCTGTAGCGAAGGACATCACCGTGAACCCGCTACCCACCGTTACCCTGACCGATTTCACTCCCGTATGCGTTGATGCTTCGCCCATCACCCTCGATGGTGGCTCACCGGCGGGTGGCATCTACAGTGGCCCTGGGGTAACAGGAAACACGTTCGATCCGGCTGCCGCCGGGGTTGGCACCCACACCATCACCTACACCTTCACCGATGGGAACGGATGCGTGAGCTCCGCTGCCAAGGACATCACCGTGAACCAGCTACCCACCGTTACCCTGGCCGATTTCACTCCCGTATGCGTTGATGCTTCGCTCATCACTCTCGATGGTGGCTCACCGGCAGGTGGCATCTACAGCGGCCCTGGGGTAACCGGAAGCACTTTTGATCCGGCTGCCGCCGGCGTTGGCACCCACACCATCACCTACACCTTTACTGATGGTAATGGTTGCATAGGTTCCGATACAAAAGATATTGTTGTAAAACCCCTGCCCACTTCGTTAATCACCACAACCGATCCTACCGTTTGGTGCCAGGGAACGACTATCGATGTTACCCTTACGGCGGAAGTTGCAGACAGCTACCAGTGGTTATTGGAAGGAAATCCGATCAGTGGCGAAACCAACCAAACTTTGCATGTAACTCAAGCGGGAAATTACAGCGTATTAGCTACTATCAACGGATGTAGTGCGATTGGAAATGCTGTTTCTATAACTGTAATCAGCGTTCCCGCTGTATCCATAGAAACTACTGACCCAGTAAGTTGGTGCGAAGGAGACCCGGTTAGCGTATTACTACTTGCAAATCCATCAGGAGGCTCTGCTTATCAATGGCGTAAAAACGGAAGCGATATTGCTGGAGCAACAGAGCCGCAGTTTACTGCTACCGATGCTGGAGTTTACTCAGTTCTAGCAACTTTTGCTGGCGGTTGCCAGGCAACTTCAAATGACTTTACCATAACCATGAACTCATTACCTGTTGTAGATTTACCTGACGATACCATAAGAATTGATACAACACAGCAATACACCCTTGATGCCGGAGCAGGTCATTCAGGCTATCTATGGAGTGATTCATCTACCGGCCAAACGTTGACTATAGATGGTGGCGTTCTGGGCGAAGGTGTATTTAAATTCTGGGTAAAGGTTATCAATGAGTGGGGTTGTTTTGCCAGCGATACAGCAATAGTTAAAGTAGGGCTTCCCGATAATATTCCTGACAACAAAATCCACTTAATTAGTTTGTTCCCGAATCCAACAACTGGGGAGTTTAACATTAAGATAGTTGGCTTTGCACCCGGAAAGTATAGATTGGAGGTTTATAATACAATTGGTAGCCTTATCAGATATAAGGAAGTGGTTATAGAGTCGAATGAGGTAGTCGTGACCTACAGCATGGAGGGCTTACCTAAAGGTATGTACTATGTGAGGTTCGGTAAAGATGAGGCACACCTAATCAGAAAGTTAATTCTGGAATAAACCGAATAATACTGGTAAACCAACTAAAATATCAGAGGGCTACATCATGTAGCCCTTCTGTTTTTTACCTGATTAATTATATTGTTGTACCTTGCAGATACTGAATCCCAGCTATAGAACAATTGAATTTTTTCGAGATTCAATTTTTTTACTCGCTTAACTTCATTATCCGGAAAACCCTCAAATTCTTTTAAACGGTTAAGCAGCGATACCGTATCATGGAAGTACAAAGCCTCAGAACCTAATACGGCCCTGTTAAATGGGTTGTCGTGAGCAATAATGTAGCAACCACAGGCCATTGCTTCCAGAAGCGAAGGGTTTGTGCCGCCTACCGAATGACCGTGAAGGTATGCCTTAGAGTAGTATCTTAGAGCGTTTAGTGTCGTTTGATCGTAAATTGCTCCTAAGAATTTTATGTAATGCAGTTTTGAATATTTACGGAATAGCTTTGCAGGATACCCCTTTTTTATATCGCCTACCACCAAACAATTCCTTTTGCTGTCCTGAAAAGTTCTTAATATTAAATCGATATTATTCTCTGGTGTTATTCTGGCAATCATCAGGTAGTAGTCATCGTCCGGGATAAGGTGTTTAACTTCGTTGATATTGGGTTTATGAACCAGAGAGTGTGCCCCATATGGAATGTAGTGCATTTCTCTACGATACTTTTGGCTATAGTAATCCATTAGGGCTCTGTTATCGCATACTATGGCCGATGAGTAGTTAAATGCAAAACGCTCAGAGGTTTTGAGGTATAAGCTGGCTATAAAACCCCATTTTGTTCGCAGGTACTCCAATCCATCGGGGTTTGTGATAATCTTTTTTCTAACATCACTGCTAAACAGCAAAAGCAGAGGTGCAAACGAATGGCCGCATTCTATAATGGCATCAACCCCATTGTGCTTGGCCCATCGCAGCGAGAGGTAATCGTAAACTATTGTTTTAAGATTTTCTGGAAGGAACTCAGGAACGCCAATATCCACGGTGACTATTTCAGGATAAACCTCAAACTGGTTCGATAAATTTGAGGGTTTCGTAATGTAAACCGAATGGCCATGTTTAACCAGCCCTTTAGAAATTTCCTCAGCAAATCGTTCAAAACCGCCATAGCGGTTAGGAATACCACGAGTTCCCAGAATTGCTATTCGCATTAGGACCTTTTATCGAATCGGGGGATGGTAAAATGGAAAGTGGAGCCAACACCCACCTGGCTGGTAACTGAAATGCTGCCTCCGTTTTTCTCCACAAATTCACGGCAGAGAATTAGTCCAAGACCGGTCCCGCTTTCCTCGTTCGTTCCCAATGTAGTGGGGTTTGAATCTATTCTGAAAAGTTTTTCTATCACCTCAGGGGGAATTCCTACACCCGTATCGCTTATGCTTACCCTGTAATTTTCACCTTCAGCATTTACCCTGACCGTAATCTTCCCGTTTTCACCAGTAAACTTAATGGCATTGCTGATAAGGTTCCGGATAACCGTTGTAATCATGTTTACATCGTAAAAGGCGAAGCAATCGGTTGGATTCTCCCAAAACAGAGCAATGCCCTTTTGTTGAGCTGAGCCCCTCATCAGGTCGATGGTTTCATTTATGGCATCGGCAAGGTTTGCGTTTTGGGGCTTTGGTGTCAACCTACCGGTTTGCAGCATCGACCACTGTAGCAGGTTCTCAAGCAGGTTGAAGGTTTTATTTGAGTACTTATAGATTTGTTCAATGAAAAGATGAATGTTTTCGGGGTCAAAGTTGGAGAACTCCTTTGCCAGCAGTTCAGAAAGAGAGAGGACCGTGCTGAACGGATTTTTAAGATCGTGGGCAATAATTGCAAAGAACTTATCCTTCATCTGGTTAAGCTGTTCCAATTCTTTGCGTTGCACCTCGAGTTCCTCTTTCTGTCGTTTTATTTCAATATTTTTTGCAGTCAACTCCGATTCCAAAACATTATAGTCCCTGAGCCTCCATACCAATCCGAGCAGGAGCGCCCGCGAAAGACTTGGAATCTTGTATAGAAATTCGTAAAACTGTTTTTGATTAAGCCTAAGAAGCTGGGTATCTTCCAAAGCAGTAACTGATGTGGAGCGT
Source organism: uncultured Bacteroidales bacterium (assembly GCA_937926785.1). Taxonomy (GTDB): domain Bacteria; phylum Bacteroidota; class Bacteroidia; order Bacteroidales; family Tenuifilaceae; genus Tenuifilum. Next base: position 23,517 of record CALBBQ010000014.1, read on the forward strand.
GCAGTTGAATCAAGCAACGAATACTCACCAAAATACTGATTAGGTCCAAAGATGGCAAAGGTGTGGGTTTCAACATGTGCTTTTACCTTTCCCGCAACCACAATGTACAATGAGTAATCCTTATCTCCCTTATTGAATAAAACCTCCTCTTTTCTTAAGTTGTGGGTTTCCAAAACCCTCGCAATTCGGATCAGAGTATGGTCATCAACCTCTTTGAAAAGCAAAATTGACCTCAGAATATTTTTTCTAGCCTCAATTTCGTGTTTATCGTTTTTTTTAAACCAGCGCCACATATTTTCAACAGAAAATTTTCATTGGTGGTATTAGAGGTTTATGATAAGTATAAAATTACAGGGCTAATATAGGTAAATATATGCATAAAACGGCTACTAACAAATCAATTTTTTGTAATATTGTGATAACATAAAAGCTAAATATTTATTGTTATGAGGTTGACACTGACTATTCGGCAAAAGATTCTATACTACATACTTGGGAGTGCATTCATAGTTTTTTCCATAGTGTTTTATTTTATCAGCGCTTCATCGCGAAGGTTGGCCTATGAGCAAGCCGTTAAACTAACCGACAGCTATGCAGCGCGTTACGCCTTAAACATTGAAAGTTGGATTAACCAGGATTTTGCTGTAACAAGAACATTGGCTGCCGCATTCATGGAGTACAAACAGTTACCCTTTGAACAGTGGCAAAAGTTAATATATCCAATGTATAATAGGGTAATACGAACCACACCGCATATCGATGCTTTCTGGGATAGCTGGGAGCTAAGCAACCTTGACCCCCAATGGGATAAACCCTATGGTCGCTACTTTTACATTGTTTACAAGCAGGATGGGGTTTACAAGACTAAGGCCGAGATGCGAAGCCTTACCGGCGATCCGAAAACCTACGGAGGGATGAAAAGTGCTGCCAGAGAGATTGTTGTTGAACCCTATGTTTCCGAACTCCAACGGGGTCAGATGATGACCACCCTTTCATCGCCCTTCATTGAAAATGGAAGATTTATTGGTTTAGTTGGTGCCGACTTAGTTTTAACCCGATTCCAGGATTTGGTACATAACATAAAACCATATCCGAACAGCTTCGCCTTCCTCCTTTCGAATAAGGGTGTTTTCCTAGCACACCCCGATAGTTTAATTTATCAAAAAAGTATTGCCGACGTATTACCCCAGTTCAACTCCGATCACCAAGTTCTTAACAACATACAAAAAGGTAAATCATTCAGCTTTACCCACACCAATGAGAATGGAGAACGCATCTACTACTCGTTTGCACCAATTTTTATTGGTAAAACTCAAACACCCTGGTCGCTTGGCATTGCTGTTCCTTTGAGCGACATTATGGCTAAGGCAAACCGTAGCTATAACATAAGCCTGCTCATTTCGCTCATAGGTCTGGTTATTATTATTGTAATTGTGTTCATAGTATCAAGTAGAATTACAACTCCCATTAAACATATAACCAATTTGCTGCAAGATATAGCAAAAGGGAAAGTAGAAGGTTCCTCTGTTATCAACGTTAGCTCAAAAGACGAGATTGGTATCATGGCTGAGGCCTTAAATGCATCAGTACGAGGGATTAGCTATAAAACAGAGTTTGCCCGCGAGATAGGTTCAGGAAACCTGAGTGTAGAGCTTCCCTTGCTCAGCAACGATGATCTACTCGGTAAATCGCTAATTGAGATGCGTGATAACCTCAGAAAGGCTCGCGAGGAAGAGCAGCTAAGAAAACTTGAAGAAGACAAGAAACGATGGACAAACGAGGGTATGGCAAAGTTTGGCGAAATTCTTCGTCAAAATAACAATAATCTTTCCCTACTCAGCAATGAGCTAATAAAGAATCTGGTTTGGTATTTAAACGCCTCAGTAGGTGGGATTTTTGTTTTAAACGAGAATAAGGAAACTGGCGACAAAACCTTTGACCTTGTGGCTATGTTTGCCTACGACAGGAATCGGATGATGCAGCGGAGCTACCATTTTGCCGAAGGTTTAATAGGTGCTTGTGCAGCAGAGCGCGATACTATAATTCTAAAAGAGATTCCGCAGGATTATATTGAAATTACATCTGGTTTAGGTGGCACAAACCCCAACTACATCATTGTTGTACCTCTTATATTCGAAGACGAGGTGATGGGTGTAATTGAGATCGCCTCGTTGCAAGAGCTAAAAGATTTCGAGGTGCAATTCCTCAAAAACCTGGCAAAAAGTATAGCTTCAACCCTGCACACCGTAAAAGTAAACACCCTTACGGCTGAACTTCTCATGAAATCTAAGGAGCAGGCAGAAATGATGGCAGCCCAGGAGGAAGAGATGCGGCAGAACATGGAAGAGCTTCAAGCTACACAGGAAGAGGCCGCCCGAAAAACAATAGAGCTGGAAGGACTGGTAAACGCCCTGAATGCAGCTGCATTTGTAATGGAGTACGACACCCATGGGTATGTCATTAACGTGAACGACAGCTACCTTCAGTTCTTAGGAGCCCGTCGCGATGATATAATTGGCATGCACCATGCCGATGGTTTGGCCTTCAGCGACTCAGAAAAAGTTAGCTACGATAAGCTTTGGAAGGATATCCTCAAGGGTAACATTCGTAAAAATAAAACCCGCATAAAAGTTCACGGTCAGGAGCATACTCTTCTTGAAACCTATACTCCCATTCTGGATCATACCGGTAATCTTTACAAAATCTTAAAGATTGCCCTTGACATTACCAATATTTAAAAGTATAGCTCCACCAGGTAGCCAGAGTGATTTCTGACATTGAATACTTCACCTGAGCCGAATATCAGGTATTGACCTTTTATGCCGGTTAAAATCCCTTCAACCCGGTTGATTCGGTCAAATGTTATCGCTTTTACTTTTGGGGGATATTGCATCACCTGATAATCTATACTATAGAGTTCGTCCGTTTCTGGAACATAGGTAAAACCCTTCCCATTAATGTATTCCAGCGACTTTGCCTTTTCGCTTAGCATCATCGTTGTGCTACCAACAGTATCGGTCAGCATTCGTTGCCAGGCAGTTTTGTCGGAAAGGATTTTTTTCAACTCAACCTCAACGAGTCCAGCAGTGTAGCGGTTTGGCGTTCGGCAAAGCTTAACGGCCAGGGTTGCTCCCTGATCAACCCAACGGGTTGGTATTTGGTGCGATCGGGTAACACCAACTTTCACTCCCCCTGTCCAGGCAAGGTAAACGTAATGCTCAATCAGGCAGTTGCTTCTGGCAAAATCCATATCGCGGGCGACTCCTTCGTGAGCCCGGCAAAGCTCTGGGCGCAGCACGCACTCCTCAGTTTCCGGTGCGGACATAAAACAAGGGTAGCAATACCCTTGGCCAAATGATTTGGAAGTTTTACGCCCACAACTGATGCAGTGAATGGCATTGAGGTATTTTATCTCTATGGTTTTACCTATTAGCTGCGAAAGGTTAACACCTTCGCCATTTAGACTAATCGAGTAGTGGGGAATAACATGAAACTCGTTCCCAAGATTGGAAAACTCCATTTTTTTGAGGATACCTTGCATAGGGGTCGATGTTAATTTGATTTACACTCTAACTCGCTTAAATGTAGGTAAAATATGGCTTAATATCAATTTCCTAATTTTATTAAGTGCTACCCATTTAGTTAATGTGTGTTAAATATTAGTACTATGTAATACATAGTACAAAATATATGATTATATTTATAAAGAATTAGTACATAATTAAACCAAATAGTTATGAAAAGAACCATTTCAGCCAGCTTAAACGGCAAAGCCTATATCCTCGATGAAGATGCTTACCAAGCGCTGGATCGTTACCTGAATCAGCTTAACCGGCATTTCACAAATGATCCAAATAAAACGGAGGTGATAGCTGACATCGAGAGTAGGATTGCAGAACATTTCGATTCGTACCTAAAAGTACCCGAACAGGTTATAAACATTGATGAGGTGAACCGTGTCATTAACATTATGGGAATGCCAAAGGATTTCGAGGCAAGCTCAGTGGTGAATGAGTCTAAATCAGAAACCTACTCTAAGCTATACCGCGATATCGACAATCGGATTTTAGGTGGGGTATGTTCGGGGATGGGGCATTACTGGAAAGCCGATCCCGTGCTGTTCCGTCTTTTGTTTTTCCTTTTAGCTCTTTGGGGTGGCCTTGGTGTTTTAATATACCTTGTGCTTTGGATTGTTACTCCACCGGCCATTACGCCATTGCAAAAAAGTGAAATGAAAGGCGATAGATGGTAATGCTCTTGGTTTTTCAACAAGAGAAGTTACGGTTTATTTCTAACTAAAAAACGAGAATAACATGGCATCAGAAATTGAAAATGCTAAAGCGCAGATGCGTAAGGGGATACTTGAGCTTTGTGTTCTTTCCCTCTTATCGCGAGGCGATGCCTATGCCAATGATTTGATAAATCAGCTCAAGGAGGCTAAGATGATTGTGGTTGAGGGAACCCTGTACCCACTCCTAACCCGGCAGAAGAATGCCGGATTGCTCAGCTACCGCTGGGAAGAGTCCCCCCAGGGGCCACCACGCAAGTACTACTCGCTCACCGAAGAGGGACGAAAATACTTAAACGAATTAATGAGTAGCTGGGACGAGCTGGTTGAAATGGTTGACAGTATCAGGAGACCCTGCGCAAATAGTAACAACTTGTAGATGTTGACTCATGTAAACGTTTTGAAAATTTAAAATCACTCTAAAATGAAAACAACAGTCAAAGCAAGCATTGGGGGAATATCCTTTACATTAGAGGACGAGGCCTTTAGTTTGCTCTCAAAGTACCTTGATGATGTAACCGTTCGGCTGGGCAACGACCGTGTTGCTCAGGAAACCGTGAACGATATTGAAATCCGAATAGCCGAATTGCTGTCGGAGAAAGTTCAAACAGGTCAGGTGGTAACAGTAGAAATACTTCAACCCATACTGTCACAAATTGGCGAACCCGCTGAGTTTGCCGAAGAAAATTACGAAGTGCAGAGTGGCGCTCAGCGCCAAAAGCGTCTTTACAGAAACCCCGATGACTCGATACTTTCAGGTGTTTGTTCGGGTTTGGGGGCTTACTTCAATGTTGACCCCCTGGTTTTTCGAATCATTTTCATTGCCCTAATCTTTTTCCGGGGTTTTGGAATTTTACTTTACCTGGCACTATGGATAGCTATGCCTAAAGCTAAAACTCCATTCCAGAAGATGGAGATGCGAGGCGATAGTAGAACCCTAGAAGAGCTGGGTAAAAAAGTACGCGAAGAGTACTCGGAAACCGCTAAGCGATTTAGGAAATCGAATGCAAGAGGTGCTTTAAATAAGCTATTTAACCTATTTGGGCAAGTAATGGTGTACCTGCTTAAGGCATTTCTGATTGTTGTAAAGGCAATATCCTTGGCTATAGGGGTAATTCTTATTGTTTCAATGCTTCTGCTCTTTATTTCCCTTGTAGGGATTACGTTCTTTGGCACCTACTATACCGAAACCGCTACTGCACTGGGAGGCTTTGGGCTTTCGCTGGGGGAAATAATTTCATCCATGTTTGAGATTAGCAGCAGCTACTGGGTAACCATTCCCATCTTTTTGATTTTTGCAATTCCCATCGTTGCGCTTATCTATGCCGGTATTCGTATTTTGTTCCGGTTTAAAGCCAAAGATGCCGCATTGGGCATTGTTGCTGCCGTACTGTGGGCTGCAGCAGTTGTATCACTCTCTTTAACCATATTTTTGCAGGTGAGGAGCCTGTCCATAAAAGATGAAGTTCGAACTAAGGTGGAAATCGCATCATCAGGAGTGTCAAAAACAATTAGCTGCAAGTCCTTCGGCTATTTCGCCGATAGTAGTTCAACCAAGGAGTTGGCAACCATCTTTGATATAATGATAATCGATGTTAATGGAATAAAACAGCTCTCTGGTAAACCAACGTTAATTATTGAAAAGACAAGCGATGTGTATCCAAGATTTGAGGTGATCCGAAAATCGAGAGGTGTAAACCATATGGCTGCACGCGATAATGCAAGGGATATAATTTATAGTATCACATCTAGCGACACGGTGGCCACGCTTGACCCATTGTTTTTTGTCCCTCGTAGATCAAAGTGGAAAAACCAAAGCGTAACAGTAACCCTATTCCTTCCGGAAGATTATGCTGTTTACCTGGATGAATCGCTTCTGCCCATTCTCAACAGCCACCAACCCTATAGTAACTATTGGCCCGATGAAATGGTGGGAAAAACATGGGTAATGACTTCGAATGGATTGAGAGTGAAGCGATAGCAAAAAGAAATGAAAAATTTGCATACTGAATTTTTTTGAATTATTTTTGCATCGCTTTTAAAAACAAGTAGGCTTGACCTATGGTGTAATGGTAGCACAGCAGATTTTGGTTCTGTTAGTCTAGGTTCGAATCCTGGTAGGTCAACACCTAATCACCCCTGAACGTAAAGTTCAGGTTTTTTTTTCATATCAGAACCTGAAGTAGATGAACGGTTGCAGCTCCATGGTTTGAAACTGAACCAGAATGATAGCTACCATAACCGCAATAGCTACCTTTAGCAAAAATGGTAATGAAATAAACGTGCCTCTTATCTTCTCCTTTAAGTTGAACGGAAGCCAGTGTAGAATATACCCGACCAACAGAATTCCAAGAACATTTCCCGATTCCCAAATAAAATTCGGAACGCTTGAGCCATCGAACCGGAAGAGAATTTGGTGAATCATGCTGCTGGCTGTGGTAAAATCAGAAGCTCTAAAAAATATCCACGCAAAGCATACCACATGAAAAGCCACGGCTCCTTTGAGCACCTTAACAAATGGGTTGGTTGAAGTGTTTTTTTTAAGCGGTGATAATGCCTTTTCAAAGGCAAGTCCAACCCCATGAATACCTCCCCAAACCACGAACTTGAGATGAGCGCCATGCCATAATCCTCCAAGCAGCATGGTAACCATTAGGTTTAGGTATGTTCTGAGATTTCCTTTACGATTTCCACCTAATGGAATATAGAGGTAATCGCGCAGCCATGATGAAAGCGAAATATGCCAGCGGTGCCAAAAGTTGGTAAGGCTGGTTGCCTTGTAGGGAGAGTTAAAGTTTAAGGGAAGCCTGAAACCCAGTGAAAGAGCAAGCCCAATGGCAATATCTGTGTAACCGGAGAAATCGCAATATATCTGCATTGCATAGGCGTAGGTTGCTGTCAGGTTTTCAAAGCCTGTATGGCTCAAGGGGTTGTCAAAAACCCGATCTACAAAATTCACCGATAGGTAATCCGATATCACCATCTTTTTGAGGAGGCCTCCGAGTATGAGAAAAATGGCATGGCCAAATTCCCTGGTTGTTACCTCGTACTTGCGGTATAGCTGAGGGATAAACTCGGCAGCCCTGACAATTGGCCCGGCTACCAGCTGTGGAAAAAACGAAACGTAAAAAGCAAAATCCAATATATTGTTAACCGGTTTAACCTTCTTGCGGTAAACATCAACCGTGTAGCTTATGGTTTGGAATGTGTAAAATGAAATTCCTACTGGCAGTATTATGCTGGAAGAGTCGAAATGTGTTCCTAACAATGCATTACCCAAAACGGACAAGTGGTTTACAACCGAAAGATTAGTTCTAAAAAGAGCATTTATGGTATCTACCAGAAAATAGGGATACTTGAAGTAGGATAGCACAAGCAGGTTTACGAAAACGCTCACAGAAACCAAAAACTTACGTTTCATCAAATTCGGAGTCCTTGCGATCCGGAGGCCAATAGTATAATCGACTAGAGTAGAAAAAAGAAGAAGGATAAAGAACAACCCGCTGGATTTAAAGTAGAAAAACAGACTGAATGCTAGCAGGTAAACACTTCGGAGCGAAGAACGGTTGTAAACCCAGGTGTAGCCTAAAAGAAGCACACCAAAGAACACCCAAAACGAAAGCTGCGTGAACATCAGCTGGTCGCCCTCGTGGTAGGTTAAAAATTCAACGAAAATCTGCTTTAGCCAATCAATCATTTTGCATGCTGTATGATAATGAATTATTCAGAGCTCTAAACAGTAACTCTGCCTGATAACGATAACCTGATGGCTTTAGATGGATTCCATCGGCAGAAGCCATTCCAAAACGAATCCATCGGTCAATGCTTCCCTCGCCACCCATGAGTCGATGGAAATCCCACACTGCGATATCGTGTTTAGAGGCCACTGTCAAGATTGTATTACTTACCAGAATGAGGTTCGGGTTTAGAAATGTTCGTTTGCGCAGGTGATCGTTAGGTGTAATCATTACAAGCTGAGAGTTTGGAAGCGTTCGCTTAATTTCTGTTATCATGCTATCCAAATCAGTACAAAAAAGAGGGTTGCTGAAAACGTTCGAATAGGCATCGTTGGTCCCAAGCGTGATCAAAACCAACTGAGGGTTTATAAGCTTTAACTGGTTCGGGAGCTGTGTGGCATTAAGGTAACCGCGCACCGTTGCCCCGTTTAATCCTGTGGAGCTGCACATGATCTTCGCCTTTGAGTTTATCAGCAAAACCCCACTTATGGTGATTTCAAACTTTTCCGCTTTAGAAAACTGGATACGAATGCTATCAACCTCAGCCGTTAGTGCGTACTCAATATAGCCATTGAACGAATCCGTTTTGATGATTTTGAAGCCCTCGATAACAGGAAATGACTGTGAGGATCCTGATGCATAAAAAATTCCAACCCTATCAAACCTATTGTTTAGGCTTTTTACAGGTAAAACCTTGAAGGAAAGCGAAGCATTTACATCGGAGGTGTGTACGCACGAACCAAACAAACCTGCACCTAAGCTTATTTTTGAGCCGTTCGCTTTTTCATAGATCCACTTACCGGTGTGGTACGATTTGTAACCAGCAGGATGGTTTGTTCCTAAAACCGAGAAAGGGAAAACCATTCCAACGGAAATATCATTAAACCCAAACTTTTTCGAGAGCAACCTACTTAACTCGTGGGTAAGAAAACCTGCCTGAACATGAGAATCGCCTATATGAACTATTTTTAGGGGAGAAGTATCACTAAAAAAAACAGGTCTAAGGTTAATTATCTGGTTGGCGTGATGATTAACGATTATTTCGTGAATGAATTTATCGTTTGAGATATAGTTTGAAGTAACAGGTAAAAGGCATAGGAATATACCAGCCAACCAAGAAAGGGCAATTCTATGTTTATGGCCAATTTCAATCATTCAACCTCTGGTTAACGGGTATGGTTTCGGAATAGTTGGTTTTAGTCCACCTATAATAGGAGTCCATAAGGGCATTGGCAAGCAAGTTGCCGAATTTAATTGCCCCTAAGTACGTGAAATGGGTGTAGTCCTTGGTGGCTAGCGATGGGTTAGCGTTAACCCAATCAATAATTGAGCCCTCGCCTCCCATGGCCATATAGGCATCCCAAAATGCAGCCCCGTTTTTAAGGGCAGCGTTTCGCTGCGCATTTAGGACAAGCTCCACGCTAGGAAAAGTTTTTAGTAATCCATCCGTACGAGTAGCCATATCGGTAACCCCAACCACCAAGATGGATGCCTTTGGGGCAAACGATTTTATCGAGCGTATCTGCCTGGCCATTAACTCCTCATAATACTTGTAGCTGTTCAGGTTTGATGGCACTACATTGATGCCAAACTGCAGTATTACTAAACGAACATTCAGTAAGCGGTACACCTCTGATGCTGTTTGAAAATCGAAGCTGCTGAAAAAATTACCGGAAGAGCCCCTTAGGGCGATATTGCTTACACATACGCCATGGTCGTCATCGGCAAATACACCGTACACTCTAACCGGCGATGCATTCTGCATGAGTATGGATAAACTCTGACAAGGGTCTGGTAGGTTTATGGTAAAACTATCGACCCTAGTGGTGGGCGGGAACTGTCTTGCCATCAGCTCATTACCTTTGGCAACTACTTTTATGTTGAAGGCGGAATCGGTTTTTCCGTATAAAACTGTGAGGGAGCTCACCCTTTGCTTAAAGTTGAAATCGAGTATGTTCCTGAACACAGCCGAAGGCTGTATTTTGGCTACCATTCCCAGAATACCCTCGGCTCTTTCCTGTGGTTCCGCCTTCAGAACTGACTCACAGCTCCAGTTGGTTGAAGTTTGGTAACTTATCCCCTGATAATAAGATAAATCGTAATATAGGGGTATAAAACCCTTGCCCTTACCACCAAATCGTTTTTGAAGGGTGCTACGGATAGTTCCAGTTATCCTGTCACCCTCAACCTGTGAATCGCCATAATGAAGTACGGTTAATTTTTCAGCATCTCCGTTTAGCTGACCGAAAAACTCCGACATCGCACTAAGCCCGCTTTCAGAAGTTTCAATGGGAACAGCAGAGTAACTCCTGTACTTTTCTGTTAAAGTAAGTTCTTTAGGAGGTACGGAGGATGCTGCTGAATCAACACTATCAGTAATAACCTGGTTTTTGTTTGTCAGCGTATCAGTTGTTTTTGTTTGTGCCAAGGTGTGAACTTCCCCGGTGGTTGCCTGTTTAACCTGCGGAATTGGAACACGAATTTTAACATTAAGGAACGATAACTTATAGGATGGGCTCAAGAAAGCAATACCCAAATAGAGAATTAGAACCAATACTAAGAATATCAAGGTTTGATATGGCTTATTCATCCTGTTTGTTTAGCTAAGTTTTTTTTGCTTTTAAATGTAGTTTATTTTAGGTAATAATGTATTTTGGCAGTCTGTTAAAGTAGATTTGGCTTGCTTTTTGACTCTTTTTTTACTAATTTACAAAATATTTTAAGTTCATGTTCAAGGTTTTGCATAATCCGCGATGTGCAAGAAGCCGAAAAGGATTGGAGTATTTACGTTCCAAAACCAATGATTTTGAATTGATAAACTACCTCTCGGAGGGGTTAACCGAAAACCTGTTAAAGGAGGTTTTTCTGAAATGGAACCAAAAGCCGCAGGATTTAGTACGGACCAAGGAGGCTTACTACACTAAGTATCTGAAAGGGAAAAATTTCTCCGAAGAGGAATGGATGCAGATAATAAAAGAAAATCCGGGATTACTAAAGCGTCCCCTGATAATTGGCAAGTACAAGGTGGTTATTGGTGACCCGCCAAGCAATATTGACCAGATTCTTAATGAATTGAATGATTGATGATTGGTGATACAATGATTTGTTCTATAACTATTTTAGTATGAAACGCTTATTTCTTTTAGCTTTAACCCTTGGAGTTCTGGTTCATGAAGGAACATCGAGTTTCGCACAGCAATCGGAATTCCTAAAAATGGAGGACGAGATCCTGAAATTGTTAAACGAACACCGAAAATCTATTGGCAAGTCGGTTCTGAGCGTAAATGAATACATACGAAAGGAGGCCTACCTCCACTCTCAGAATATGGCTGCCGGCAAGGTTACGTTCAGTCACAAAGGCTTTGATGAACGATTCAACCGTCTGTCGGGCTTCCTGGATATTTCTTCGGGTGCGGAAAATATAGCCAATGGGCCACTAAATGCTAAGCACATTGTGAGCGGATGGCTAGCCAGTCCCGGCCATCGAAAAAACATTGAGGATGATTTCAACCTAACAGGTATTGGGATTGCACAAGCCCCCAATGGTTCTTACTTCTTCACCCAGATTTTTGTTAAGAGTGCCGATAAACCCAAGGTGGTTCCGGCAGAGTACGAGGCTGAACTTTTACAGCTTATCAATAATCACCGCAGGAGCTTAGGATTACCCGCATTAAAGAATGATGATGGGATACACACTGAATCCGTAATGTATTCACAGCAAATGGCTGCTGGTAAGGTACCCATAGGCCCTCCGGGATTCGATAATCCCATAAAATCGCTTATAAGAAAGTACAATGCCTCAAAAATGGTGGAGCTGATTGGTTACGACTACCCAACCCCGAAAGCACTGTTTGATGCCTGGATGGCAAGCACCAAACAGCGCGATATCATTGAAGGAAGTTTCAACCTTACCGGAATAGGAGTAATACAGTCCGTAGATGGAAAGGTTTTTGTTACTCAGGTCTTTTTGCAAAAGTAACCAACCTAAAACCAAATAGAAATGGCCACACCGGAATTCTATTACCAGGAAAGGTATCCAGTCGGGCACGATGATACCGAGTATTACCTGCTAACCAAGGAATTCGTATCAAAGTCCACTTTTGAGGGGAATGAAATACTCAAAGTTGACCCGGAGGGTCTGGCATTCCTGGCCAGAACTGCCATGCATGATATTTCATTTTTTTACCGGGAGGAACATGTAAAGCAGATAGCGGCCATACTAAATGATCCTGAGGCCAGTAAAAATGACAAGTTTGTGGCTCTGGTTCTCCTCCGGAATGCCGAGATAGCAGCAAAAGGTTTGCTGCCACTTTGCCAGGATACTGGCACTGCAACTGTTTTTGCCAAGAAAGGGCAGATGGTTTGGACTGGGGGTAACGATTACGAGGCGCTTTCGCGAGGAATTTATAAAACCTACACGGAAGAAAACCTCCGTTACTCCCAAACCGCACCGCTCAACATGTACACCGAAAAGAACTCCGGTACAAACCTACCCGCTCAAATTGATATCTACGCTACACCAGGAAAGGAGTATGAGTTCCTGTTTATAGCAAAGGGGGGTGGTTCTGCTAACAAAAGCATGCTGTTTCAGGAGTCGAAGGCGCTGCTTACCCCAGAAAAGCTGGAGGCATACCTGGTTGATAAGATTAAAAACCTGGGTACTGCAGCATGCCCACCGTACCATATCGCCATTGTGATTGGCGGAACATCGGCCGAGGATACCCTGAAAGCCGTTAAGCTTGCTTCGGCTAAATACCTTGATAACCTGCCATCGGAAGGGAATATTCACGGTCGTGCTTTCCGCGACCGGCAGCTGGAGGAGAAAATTCTGAAAGCCACCAACTCCATTGGTATAGGTGCCCAGTTTGGGGGAAAGTACCTTGCCCTCGACGTTAGGATTATCCGTTTACCCCGGCATGGTGCATCGTGTCCGGTAGGCATTGGGGTTTCGTGCATAGCCGACCGGAATATTAAGGCTAAAATAAATGGTGAAGGGATTTGGCTGGAGAAGCTGGAAAAGAACCCGGGCCGGTTTATCCCTGATAAATGGAGAAAACCCGACGAGGGTGAGGCCGTAACCATAAATCTTAACCAGCCCATGTCACAAATCCTGGCTGAGCTCAGTAAAAATCCGGTAGGTACTCGCTTGTCGCTCACGGGACCAATTATTGTTGCCCGCGATATTGCGCACGCAAAGCTTAAAGAGCGGCTCGACAAGGGCGAGGGTTTACCCGATTACGTTAAGAATCATCCCATATACTATGCCGGTCCGGCTAAAACACCAGCGGGCATGCCATCGGGTTCATTCGGGCCAACAACTGCGGGTCGAATGGACTCGTATGTGGACCTGTTCCAATCGAATGGGGCAAGTCTGGTCATGATTGCCAAGGGCAACCGAAGCCAGGCTGTTACTGACTCCTGCCAGAAACATGGCGGATTTTACCTGGGAAGCATTGGAGGTCCAGCGGCCATACTTGCGCAGGAGAACATTAAAAAGGTTGAGCTGATTGAATACCCCGAGTTGGGTATGGAAGCCATTTACCGCATTGAGGTTGTGGATTTTCCTGCTTTTATTCTGGTTGATGACAAAGGGAACGATTTTTACAAGCAAATCCTTAAGTAGAGCTGGTAAAAAACGGTTTAGCAAAAAGGCCCGGGAAATCGGGCCTTCTTTTTTATTCATGCTAGATAATCAGCATGGCATCGCCGTAAGTACCAAAGCGGTACTTTTCCTTTATAGCCACCTTGTACGCATCCATCAGCTGATCGTAACCGGCAAAAGCCGAAACCATCATCAACAGGGTGGACAGGGGAAGGTGAAAGTTGGTTACCAGCATGTTGGGTACTGCAAAATCATAAGGCGGGAAGATGAACTTATTTGTCCAACCCTCGAAAGGTTTGAGAAAACCATCGGTGGTAACAGAACTTTCCAGGGTGCGCAGAACGGTGGTTCCTACCGCGCAAATGTTATGCTGTTCACTCTTTGCCTTGTTGATTATGCGAGCTGCTTCCTCCATTATGATGATCTGCTCGGAGTCCATTTTATGCTTGGTTAAGTCTTCAACATCAACCGTGCGGAAATTACCAAGTCCCACGTGAAGGGTAACTTCAGCAAAGTTGATTCCCTTAATCTCGAGACGCTTAAGCAAATGCTTGCTAAAGTGCAAACCAGCAGTGGGAGCGGCAACCGCACCCTCATATTTGGCGTAAACGGTTTGATAGCGTTCGCGGTCCTCAGGTACCACTTCGCGTTGCAGGATATGCTTGGGTACAGGCATTTCGCCCAAGCGGTAGAGAGTATCCTTGAACTCTTCGTAGGTTCCATCGAACAGAAAACGCAGGGTACGCCCACGGCTGGTGGTATTATCAATTACCTCGGCCACAAGTAAGTCGTCCTCGCCAAAGTAGAGCTTATTCCCAATACGTATCTTACGTGCGGGGTCAACCAGCACATCCCATAGCCTCTGCTCACGGTTAAGCTCACGGAGTAGAAAAACCTCAATCTCTGCCCCGGTTTTTTCCTTATTTCCGTAGAGCCTGGCAGGAAATACCTTGGTATTGTTAAACACCAGCACGTCGTTCTCGTTAAGGTATTCAATGATGTCTTTAAAAATCCGATGTTCAATCTTTCCCGTTTTCCTGTTCAGAACCATCAACCTGGATTCATCCCTGTTCTCGACAGGAAACTTTGCGATTAAATCTTTAGGAAGGTTGTACTTGAATTGCGATAGCTTCATATTGTTGATTTTACTTCAGATTACACAAAGATATACTTCACCACCAGGCGTTGTCAATACTTTTTAGCCTTAATTTAAGGAAGTTGCAAAGATAATTATTTAGTTAAGAGCATGTGCACCTTATACGTGTCTTTTCTGTCTTGGTTACATGGTATGTGAAAAAAAGTATTCGATATCGGGAATGGTTAACGCCTGTTCAACGCTGAAACTTCCACTGAGTGTACGGCGAAGCTCCACCAAATGGGCACCGGAGTTTAAAGCAGTACCTATGTCGCGGGCTAGGGCTCGGATGTAGGTTCCCTTACTGCACACAATTCCGATGGTGATGTAGGGTGAATGATAATCGAGCAGCTTCAGCTCAAAAAGCTCAATGGGCACCGGATCAAGTTTTGGATCAACTCCTTTCCGGGCAAGTTGGTAGGCTCGTTTGCCGTTCACATACTTGGCGGAGAATGAGGGGGGTACCTGGAGTTGCGGCCCCTGAAGCTCCGATAGCACTTTACTTACCAAATCCTGGTTAATATGCTCAATGGGGAACGTTTTATCGACCTGAGTTTCCATGTCAAAGGAAGGGGTGGTTTCGCCGAGTTTAATGCGTGCAACATAGCCCTTTTGCTCTGCGGTGAGCTCCATCACCTGCTTGGTGGCTTTGCCGGTACATACAACCAGCAAGCCTGTTGCAAGCGGATCGAGCGTTCCAGCATGACCCACCTTAATAGATTTATCGCCGGTGAAACGCTTGGCCAGCGAGCGAATTTTCCCAACCACATCGAACGAGGTCCAGCCGTAGGGTTTATCGACCAGTATAATAGTTCCTTCCTTAACCCTATCCAGGCGGTTTATCTCCATGCTCTATGATGCAATAAGCGCAATAACACCAATTGCTGCACAGTAAATGGCAAACCAGTACAGGTTACCTTTTCGAACCATCCGAAGCATAAATGAGCAGGCTATAAACCCAGAAACAAAAGCGGCTATAAATCCGGCAACCACCGCGGGAGTGAATACCGAAGCGATATCGCCTTTTATGATATCGAGAAGGGTAGCTCCCAGAACGGGTATGATGACCATCAAAAACGAGAAGCGTGCCACCTCGTCACGGTTTTTGCCAAGAATTAAACCGGTGGAGATAGTAGCCCCCGAACGGCTTAATCCGGGCATTACAGCCACAGCCTGGGCTACACCAATGATTAGCGAGTCGATATACGAAATCGGAGTAGTTTGCTTACGCTGTATAACCTTTGTTAAAGTTAGTAATGTTGCGGTTACCAAAAGCATGAGGCCAACCACGAACAAATTCCCCTCGAAAAGCGTTTCCACCTGCTCTTTGAATAGTACACCCACCACAGCAACAGGAATGGCTGATAATAATAGTTTTAATATGAAATGGGTTTGACTATTAAGCTTAAATTCAAAAAAACCAACAAACAGATCGGCTATTTCCTTACGGAATACCAGCAAAGTGCTAAGTACCGTGGCAACATGTACAGCAATGCTAAATTCAAGATTTTCCTGAAGCTGAACCCCAAGCAACGCCTTGGAAAGCTCAATATGTCCGCTACTGCTTACGGGCAAAAACTCCGTTAAACCTTGAACAATGCCAATGATGATGGCCTGAAATATAGTCATTTTACGATGTGGTTAAATTGGTTTCTGGCTATTTATCCCTGGTACGTTTCATAATAGAGTAGCCCACAAAAGCAAATCCGAACAGGACTATGATGGGGGCCAGTGTTATTCTGCGGAAGCTAAAGATGTCGGGGTTAAAAACGTTGGGATCGTTTGAGCCGCCACCAACCATGAGTATAAACCCAAACACTATTATTCCGAAACCCATAAGCATCAGCTTATAGTTCGACCAGCTTAGTGGAAAAAGGTTTTCTTTTGAAACCTGTTCCTTTTTCGGAGAATTCTTTGCAGACATATAGATTAGTTTAGTTTTATAACGTATTAGTAGTACAAATCGTCGGTGCTAAGACGCAGAAACTTATTGACTGCCATAAATGTAGCCAGTAAATTAATTACTATACCTAAAAGGGTAACCGCCACAAAAATGGAAATAATACTGATTGGATCCAGAATGGAGAGAATATTGGTCACCTCCTTGCTAACCGCATAGAGCAGGCCCATTAACAAAGCTATGGCAATTACTGATGAATACAGGGCATGAAGAATGCTTCGGAGAAGGAATGGCTTTCGTATGAAACCCCAATTTGCGCCCACAAGCTTCATGGTGTTAATCAGAAATCGTTTGGAGTAAACCGAAAGCCTTAGCGTATTATTAATCAGCACCAACGAGATGAAAAGCATAAGCGCAGCAAACACCAGTATTACCATGCCTATCCGGCTGACGTTATCGTTTACCAGGTTTATCAGTGAGCGTTGGTAATCAACCTCCTTAACCTGTGGAAACTGTTTAAGCCACTGCTCAATACGTGCTATACTATCATTGTTCGCATAGTCGGCTTTCAGCTTTGCCTCTATGAATGCATTTAACGGATTGTATCCGAGGTAAGCAATAAAATCTTCGCCCAGATCAGCAGCCATGATACGAGCAGCATCCTGTTGCGTGAAGTACTGGGTTGATTTTATGTAGCTGGTGGCATCGAGCTGCTTTTTAAGGAAAAGAGCATCGGCATCGGAAACACCCTCGTTCAGGTAGATATCGAAACCAATGTTCTCCTTCACGTAATTTGATAGCTTGCGTGCACTAATCAAAAGAATTCCAAGTAGACCTATTGTAAACAGAACCAGTGATATGCTTATAATTGAGGAGATGTAGGAGTTTCTCAACCTGCCTCGCGTTGCTCTATTTACAACATTTGCCATTTTAAGCCTATTTTAATTTTTACTGGTTATCTTCAGTGAAAACCCAATCCACCCAAGAAGAATAAGGATTATTAGCGCCGATGAAACCAAATCGATTCTTTTCCCCAGCTGCCACATGGGTGGGTCAAATTTGAATTCCACCTCGTGGGTGCCCGATGGTATAACCATGGCTCTGAGGATATAGTTTGCCCTGAAATGTTCTGCAGGTTTACCATCGATGTATGCCTTCCAGCCCTTGGGGTAGTAAATTTCGGAGAATACAGCCAGCTGTGAAGTGGGTGAGCTGCTTCTATACTTTAACCTGTTAGGACGGTACTCGGTAAGAACGATTGACCCCGTAGCAGGACTTGCTTCACTTAAACCGGCGATATGGCTTTTAAAGCGAACATCGATAATGGCTGTTGTTTTTGGGTTAAAACCATTAAGGGCATCAATCTCTTCATCTGCATTTTGAACCAGCTTGATGGAATCGACAAACCAGGCGTTGCCCAAGGCGTTGGGGTTCTGAAAAGCAACAGGGCCTTCCTTTCCGGGTTGGATAAAGTATTTTGTATTGAGCATGTTAAAAACAGCCATGTTACCCCGAGAAAGGTGAAAGTCAATCAAATCCTGGTAGCGGCGAAGCTTAGCGCCATGATACCCACCAATTGACTTATGGAAGTATGAGGTTGAAGCATCGTTGAAAGGACTAACCGTTAGGTTGAAAACGCGGAAGTTGGGATCGGGATCGGCCATGATTTGCTTATCGGCATCACTAGGGGAGAAGGGAACTTCAACGTTGCGTGGTTCTACAAAGTTTTTGTTGTCCATGAAACGCTTGTTAACCACCCAAAGGTCAGTTGTGATGAGTAAGCCTAGAACACCAATAAATACTGCAGGTTTCAACTTTTTCAGGTAGAATGCTGCAAGGGTTGCCGCACCGGCCAGTATAAAAATGAGGGAGCGGAACGAGTCGTTAAAAAGCATGTTCTGCCTATCTTTTCTAATAATCTCGATGATCTCTTTGGGCCAGCCAAGCTGGTTATCGATAGAGCCGCTGAACGAAAAGATTCCTTTCCCAAGTAACAGGAATAGCAGGGAAAAACCACCCACTATACCCAACGACCATTTAAAGGCTTTCCAGAATTCGGAACTGGTAACTTTGCCCTCATAAATTTCCCTTAACGCCAGAATCGCAATAAGGGGCATGGTAAACTCAGCAATAACCAGGATCATTGAAACGGTACGGAACTTATTGTACAAGGGAAAGTAATGCATGAATAGCGAGGTTAGAGCATCAAAATTCTTTCCCCAGGCCAGCATGATTGCCAGTAGCGTAATTCCAAACAAGTACCACTTCACCTTGTCCTTTAGCAGAAACATACCCAAAACAAACAGGAATACTACAATGGCGCCAATATACACAGGGCCTGATGTTGATGGCTGAGGGCCCCAATACGTGGGCAGCTGTTTAGCTATTGTAGCTGCCTGATTGTATGGAACGCCATTTTGACGAAGGAACCTAAACGTTTCGGAGCTTTCACCTAAATCCATGGAGCTTGACCCACCCATGAGGTTTGGTATCAGGAGGTTGAAAGTTTCTGCAACACCGTAGCTCCATTGCGTAGCATAGTCCTTATCGAGTCCTGATGTTTGATTCTCCTTGTTATGCGTAAGCTCCGATTTGCCCCTGATGGTATCTTTACCATAGTCGTTGGTAAACCAAAGGTAGCTGAAATTAGCGCCAAAAGCTAAAACTGCGGCCAGCAAAAGGGTTCCTGTTGCCTTTGCCAGTAATGGTAGAGTTTTGTTTTTAATAGCATCAACCAGATGGTAAAGGTAGATGGTAGCCATGATGAGCGCTCCGTAGTAGGTAATTTGGGGATGACTTGAATAGATGTTAAGTCCCATGAAAAGGCTGAAAATGGCTAAACCATCCAGATATTTACCTCTTAGGGCCAACAACATACCGGCAATGGTAGGAGCCATGTAGGCAATGGAATGAATTTTGGCGTTATGACCTGCGCCAATAACTATCAGAAAGTAAGTGGACAATCCATAGGCAATTGAGCCAACAATGGAAAGCCAGGGGTTTACACCTAAAACCAGGAGCAAGATGTAAAAACCCAGCATGGTAAGGAATATAAAGCTGGCCGGACGACCTATTGCATGGAAAACCCTATCGATGTATTGCAATAGATTTCCGGAGTATTGAACCGAGATGAGGTATGCCGGCATTCCGCCAAACATGCTGTTGGTCCAAAGCGATTCCTCTCCGGTTTTAACCTTATAGTCCAGTATTTCTTTAGCAGAACCCTTCCACATGGCAATGTCGTGTTGCGCTAACTTTTTACCTTCCAGTTGTGGGAAAAAGTAGGCCAGAGGAATAGCCATGAAAAGGAGCAATGCTACCAGGTGAGGGGTGAACTGTTTTGCATTTAGTTTCATGCCGGCAAACATTAATGGTTAGATTTGACGAAGCAAGTTAGTAAGCGAAACCTTTTCGCTCATGATTTTGCGCAAGCGCGAAGCGGGAACCCTTTCCTGCTCCATGGTATCGCGATAGCGAATGGTCACCGTTTCATCTTCAAGGGTCTGGTGATCGACCGTAATGCAGAATGGTGTTCCAATGGCATCGTGCCTACGGTAACGCTTCCCTATGGTATCCTTCTCTTCGTACTGGCAGTTGAAGTCGAATTTTAGGTCGTCCATAATCTTACGTGCCATTTCGGGCAATCCGTCCTTTTTCACCAGCGGAAAAACGGCAAGTTTAACCGGAGCTAAGGCCGGGGGTATTCTTAGTACTACCCGTTCATCTGTTGTACCATCTTCCTTGGCAATTTTTTCCTCGGCATAGGCTGCCGAAAGCACAAGCAGGAAGGTGCGGTCGAGACCAATGGAGGTTTCAATCACATATGGAATGTAGCTTTGGTTGATATCGGGGTCAAAGTACTGTAGCTTTTTGCCGGAATGTTTTTGGTGGTTAGCCAGATCGAAATCGGTTCGGGAATGGATACCCTCAACCTCCTTGAAGCCGAAAGGAAACTCAAACTCAATGTCGGAAGCGGCGTTGGCGTAGTGAGCCAACTTTTCGTGCTTGTGGAAACGGTACTTGTTGTCGCCAAAGCCCATGGCTCGGTGCCAACGCATGCGTTTTTCCATCCAATACTCGTACCACTGCATTTCCTCGCCCGGGCGAACGAAGAACTGCATCTCCATCTGCTCAAACTCGCGCATGCGGAAAATGAACTGCCTGGCAACAATCTCGTTGCGGAAAGCCTTACCAACCTGAGCTATACCGAATGGTATTTTCATCCGGCCTGTTTTTTGAACGTTGATATAGTTTACAAAGATACCCTGGGCGGTTTCAGGGCGGAGATAAATGGTGCTGGCATCATCGCTTACTGAGCCCAGCTTGGTTTCGAACATCAGGTTGAACTGTCGAACATCGGTCCAGTTTCGGGTTCCGGAGATGGGGCAAACTATTTCGCAATCCTCAATAATCTTTTTTATTTCGACCAGGTTGTTCTGCTCAAGGGCTTGCACCATGCGATGGTTCACGGCGTTAATCTTTTCCTCAATTTCTAACACCCTGGGGTTTGTTTTGCGGAAAAGCTCCTCGTTAAACGAATCGCCAAAGCGTTTACGAGCCTTTTCCACCTCTTTTTCGGCCTTTTCGCGCTGCTTATCCATCCACTCCTCAATGAGCACATCGGCGCGGTAGCGCTTTTTGCTATCCTTGTTATCGATTAGTGGATCGTTGAAGGCTCCCACATGACCCGATGCCACCCAGGTTTGGGGGTGCATAAAAATGGCCGCATCAATCCCAACGATATTCTCATTGAGCTTAGTCATAGCTTCCCACCAGTAGCGGCGAATATTGTTCTTAAGCTCTACTCCATTCTGACCGTAATCGTAAACAGCGCTAAGCCCATCGTAAATCTCGCTCGAAGGGAAAACAAAGCCATATTCCTTACTGTGTGCAATAAGTTTTTTGAAAAGTTCCTCCTGTGTCATAAAAGCTTCCGTATGATTTTCTGTAACTCACAAAAATAGTTCAATTTCTTTACATCCAAAAAAATGTATTTTACTGAATTATGGTTGACATTCAGTTGGGCAATCGTTAAATTGCACAAGAAAATTTGACAAAAAAACGCCAAATGTCAAGATGTATTGTTGTTTTATCCATAGTTTTTGCATGTTTTACAAATAGTTTCAGGAGTTATGGTTCTGCTGCGGCTGCCAAAAGTTTTCCACCAGTTGCAGGTGAGAATTCAAGAAATGGAACCACTTTTTTAGGAGATGACACCCCCCTCTTACAGGTTCCGGGATACCGAATCAAGTCAGCCCTGCTGCTCAACATTGCGGAGAACATTATCTGGCCAAACGAGCAAAGTATCAAAATTTATGAGATACTTGTTGTTGACCCTGATACGCTGATTTACTCGGAACTTAAAAGGGTCGAGAACGCATACCTTCTTAAGGGCCGACCCATTCGGGTAAGTAGAGCCATTCAAACCTTAAAGAATCCGGAATCGTATTCCATAGTTTTCTTAAGCGAATCGCGTACCCAGCTTATTAATATGCTTTACCAGCAGGTTGCCTACAAAGGGGTATTGCTGATAACCGATAATGGAGCGGAGCGTATTCTTAGCATGGTTAACCTGTATTTTAACCAGCAGAAAAAAAGCATAGCTTTTGAGGTAAACCGGCAAGCACTGGAAGAGAATGGGTTTAAGCTAACACCAAAACTTATTGCATTGGGTGGTAGCTTCATCGATATTAAAGAGCTGTACCTAAAAACCTACCAAAAACTTACCGAAGAGAGTCACAAACTTGAGCAACTTCAGAGAGAGTTAAACAGTTTTCGTGACGAAAAAAGACAATACGAAAATCAACTTGCAATCCTAAGCAAAGAGCTGGAAACCCTTACCTATGAACGAACAAGGATGGAGAAAGAGTACGCCAATCTAAGCCAACGGTTTGAACAAAAGGATAGCCTGCTTCAATCAACAAGCCAAGAGTTATCAAATAAAGTGGCTGAAAGCCAGAGGTTGCAAAATGCCATTGACAATCAGGTTGCCCTTATAAACTACTCCAAGAGCAAGCTCGACTCGCTTAACCAGAAAATCGGTTACACTCAGCAAGTTTTAGATCAGCAGCAAAGAGAGATCCGGGAACAGGGAGTAGTGATATCGGAAAAGGAGAATATCATTCTAAAGCAAAGACGAAGATTTTACCTGTTGCTGGTATTCCTTTTCAGTGTCAGCATTAGCCTGCTTTTTGCATTTTGGGCATACCGTATAAAACGAAGGTTAAATTTGAAATTGGAGAATCTTGTTCAGGAACGCACTAAGGAACTAAACATAAGTCGCAGCCACTTCCAGAGCCTCTTTGATAACTCTCCAGTGGCAATGCTTGAGCTAGATCTATCGGGTTTGCTAGAATATGTTAAGAGTATTGGAATCGATATCGAATCGATGAATGAGGTGAAGAGAGACTTTTCCGTTGAAAGGGTGCGCGATGGTTTAAAGTATATCCGAATTAACAACATTAACAGCGCAGCAATTGAGCTTTTCGGCTTTTCCTGCAAGGATGATGCCACTGCGAACTACACCAAAACCTACAATGAAGAATCTCTCAGCACATTTCAGGTTGTTTACCGGGCACTCATTGAGCAAAAATCATTCTGTGAATACGAGAGCATCAGAAGGACCAAGGATGGGAAGAATCTGTATGTAATACTGAAATGGTTAGTGCTACCAGGCTATATGCATGATTACTCAAAAGTTCTTCTGGCAATTACCGATATTACCAAGATTAAGAATTACGAAAAAGAGCTAACCCGTCATCGCGATCACCTGGAAGAAATTGTTAAGGAGCGAACACAGGAGATTCTAAGGCTGAACGAAGAGCTTCAAGTTTCAAACGAAGAGTTGGTAATGAAAACAGAGGAACTGGAGCAAACCATAAAAATGTTAGAAGATGCACAGCGTCAGCTGGTGCATCAGGAAAAAATGGCCTCGTTGGGTATGCTAACCGCTGGCATTGCACATGAGATAAATAACCCGATAAACTACATCAGCGCCAGCCATCAGGCCATGGTTTCGCTGCTCGATGAGCTGTGGGAGTCGTACAACTATTTTAAATCGCTTGCCCTGAAGCATTCTCAACCGCAACATCATCTACCCCATATATCATCGGACGAGGAGCTTTATGGCTCTTTAAAGGTTTTACTGAGCAGCATTGAGAAGGGCATTGAACGCACTACCGGTATTATCCGCAGCCTAAAAGCTTTTGCTCGTTCCGACAGTGAAGCTTTGGTAGAAACTTACATTCCCGATGTTGTTGCCGATGTGCTGACCATGCTGAGAGGATCATACTTTGGCAGAATTGAGGTAGTCCAACATTACGATGACAATCTTCCGAAGATAAGATGTAGCTCTAACCAGCTTCATCAGGTGCTTATGAATTTGCTATCGAACGCCATAGATGCAATACCCGAAGAGGGGAAAATCTTAATCTCCGCTAACTATTCCCGCAACGCGGAGCTGGTTACTATCAGGGTGAAGGACACTGGTAAAGGAATGACACAAGAGGTCATGGAAAAAATTTTCGATCCGTTTTTTACTACCAAAGAGGTCGGTAAGGGAGCGGGCTTGGGTTTATACATCACCTACAATATTGTGAAGGCTCTAAACGGCAGCATTAACGTAAACTCTGTTCCGGGCGAGGGAACAGAGTTCACAGTTGAAATTCCTTTTAATGATGAAACCTCTACCCCTCAAACCGTTTAAAAGCGGAGTTTATTATCTCTTTAAGTTCCTCCTTTCTCCATGGTTTCATGATGTAGCGGTAAACCAGCTCCTCATTAATCGCACGGAGCATGGCTTCCGATTCCATGAATGCCGTAAGGAGTATGCAAACCTTTTGCGGACTCTGTTTTTTAATTCTCTCAATAAAATCGATGCCGTTCATGTGGGGCATCTTTAAGTCGGAGACGATTACGTTTATCTCTTCCTGCTGGAGTATCTCCAACCCCTTTGCTGCCGAATCGGCAACAACTACATCAAAATCGTTCCGGAAGTTGATTTTGAAAAGCTCGAGGTTAATTAGCTCATCGTCAACGTATAGTACTCTTTTTGCCATAAAAGAATATGGTGATAAGGTTATTGGCAAATTAAAAAGGTATTTCGGAAAGAAACAAAAATTCAATCCGAAATACCTTAGGAATGAAATCAGTTCTTAATGCAGCGAACAGAGTAGGCATTTCCAGAAGCGCCTTCTGCTATATTTACTTGACCTGAATATGCATCAACATTTACAAGTTGAGGAAAGCCGCTGTTTACCCAAAAGTAAGCATTGGTTCCTGTTGAATTCAAATGCCAAGAAGAGTATGCCGTATCCCAGTAAGCGCTACCAGCTCCACGAGCAGAAAAACCGGTTTCGTTAGAGGTAAACTGGACACTTGGGGGAATTTGACCTATTTGGTAGATAGGATCAGTTATTTCCCACCAGTTATATATACCTGTATCAACCAAAGCACCACGTTCAACTATCTTTTGGAAAGTATTCGAAGTGTTTGTTATCCATGATGGCCCACCAACAAAAGTGAATAAGGTTATCCATTCAGACTCATTGGGTACATGCCAACCATCGGGGCACACATTCTTCCCACTGAAGATAACTACCGTATCGCCATACAGGTTACCAAAAATAGTAATTGAATCAGGGTTTACAGGGGAGTAAAAGTGGGTAGGGGGGATAGGTGTTCCATCGGAGTACTTGGTTGTTTTGAGGTTCTCGGCCATCCAAACCTGGGTGCCAATTTTAACGGTGCGGTAGGTGTTACCGTCAGTATCTGTCAGAGGTGGCTCAGGCATACCAACATTAGTAGTAACAGTACCTGCAACTACCATATCGCTATACGATACCATAGTATTAACTATGTAGGTAGAATCAGGAGTAACAGCAAAGTAATCCTTAGCAATGGTTTTCCCACTGCTTAGTCCACCCACGGCAAAACCGCCCTTTGCACCCTTAACGCTGGTATATGAGCTGTCAAAGTAAACCTTGGTTTGATCCGGCTGTACGGTTAGGTAGTACGATGGGTTGGATTTTGCCCCTGTTAGTCCACCCACGGCAAAACCACCCTTTGCCCCTTTGGTAGTTTGATTGAAGGCAAGCCTTATACTATCGGGGTTTACAATCAAGTAGTTAAGGGTATCGGTTGCCTTTGCGCCGGTTAGCCCACCCACGGCAAAGCCCCCCTTAGCTCCTTTTACAGTTTGGTCGAAGAGGAATTGAGCGTAGTTGGGCTCCAATTGGAAGTAAGTTGGAGCGGGAGCCTTTCCTCCTGTTAAACCACCCACAGCAAAGCCTCCCTTTGCCCCTTTTGCTCCGCTACCTTCCACATTGAACCTCACGCCGTTCTCATAAACGGCCATCACCACTTGTCCTTGTGAATTGGTTACGGCAAAGATGGGTTTATCGGGGTCATGCCCTGCCTTGGGGGAGACAACTACAGTACTATCGAACACGTTAACCTGTGTGGTTGGAGCCCATGCAGCACCGGTTGAAAAGGGAATATTACCCTGATTACCAAAGCCACTGATACCATTCTGAGCACTGGTGGCCGAAAGAGCAGTATTTGCCATGAAAGCATAGGGAACTGAAACAATTTGTGAAGTTCCCATAGACGTGAAACCGGTTTCGCTACTACGCTTAACCAGAACCTCTATAAAAATATTTTCGTTCCAGGGGATAGCAGAAAAACTGCCGCTTACGACAGTTCCTGCTCCAAGTTGCAACGAAACCAAACCCTGTTGCGTGGATGTTACAGTATGGTTTTCGGAGTAAACCACCTCGCCTTCGGTAGTGGACTTATGGAATTTAACCTGAACCTGCACCTGCTCACTGGCTATTACAGCACCACTGGCATTGCGAATAACTGCCTGATAGGCAATTTTTTGAGGTACCTGAGCCCGGTTTACCATACTCATCAAGAGTATGAGAAAAACCAGCATTACTTCTACTCTTTTCATTTTTTCAATTTGTAATGATTAAGCATCACAAGTTAACCATACAGAAAAGCGAAGTCAATAAATTTGTGAATTATTTACATAAAAATAACACCCATCATAAACCCTGTTATAAAGGTGATAGGTGTTTACTTAATTTTGACTAACTGACCGAATTGGTTGACCAGGGTCAACTCAAGTGAGGGGTTACTTAATTTTGAAGTAGCTGATTAGGTCACTTAATGCTTTAGCGCGGGCGTTCAGCTCCTCGGCGCTGGCGGCCACCTCCTCGGAAAGCGAGGCGTTCTGCTGCGTGGTGTTGTTGAGCTCCTGCACCGAGGAGTTCACCTGCTCGGTGCCGGTTCGCTGCTCGTGTGTGGCTGCGGTGATCTCGCGGATCAGGTCGGTGGTGCGGATGATCTCCGTTACGTTCTGGTTCATGATATCTTTAGCCTTGCCCGAAATCTCCGCACCTCTCTGCGATACGGCAATAATCTCGTTGGCGGCCTGGCGGCTCCGCTCGGCTAATCGACGAACCTCAGCGGCCACCACGGCAAAGCCCTTGCCGTGCTCTCCCGCACGGGCCGCCTCAACGGCAGCGTTGAGCGCCAGCAGGTTGGTTTGAAATGCAATATCGTTGATGATGCCAATTTTCTGAGCTATCTCGTTCATGGAGTCCAGCGCCACGTTGGTGGATTCGACCCCCTCCTCCAGCTTCTTTGAGGTGGATGCCGCGATGTGCTCGGTTTGCACGGCATTCTCGGAGTTCTGCTGGATGCTGGCCAGGATCTCCTCCATGGCGCTCGAAATCTCCTCGAGCGACGAGGCCTGCTCCGAGGTTACCTCCGACAGGCTGGTGGCGCTCACTCTCAGCTGGCTGGCCGATGACTCCAGCTCGCTGGCCGCCTGCGAGATGCCCTCAATCACCTCGTTTAACTTACTGGAAAGGTTGCCCACCGACCTGCTGAGCTTTCCTAACTCATCGGTACGTCTGGAAAATTCCGGATTAACCTGAACCGTCAAATCACCATCGCTTATTCGCTGTATGTCTTCAATGGATTGATCGAGTGGTTTTCGTACCCTGTTTGCAATCGTGTACATGACCCAAATGCCATAGATTATAACAACCGGAGTAGTTACGTAAGCAGGGAAAATGTCGGGAAAAATATACTTTAGGTTAACCAAAACATCAATGAGTACTCCCCATGATACGGTAAGGGCTCCCATCAAAAAAAGAATGGAGTTCTTAAAAAAGTAACGAATGGTAAGAATGCCTGTGGGCAAAGCGATTAGCAAAATTACAATAAGTTCAATAACTCCTTTGTTCATGGCAGTAAAGATTTAATTAGATAAAATTTGGTGAGCAATTTAAGTAAACGGGTAGGCAAAGTCAAGTAAAGTTAGACAAAAAGTTTAAGCTGCTCTATTCTTTCGTAAATTTTTTGGCTAAGCCGCTGATTCTCGGAGCGGATTCTTTTAGAAACGCCAAGTATTCGATGCAGCCTAAACAGATTTTTAACCGAAATTCTTTTCATTACACCATCAAGGAGAAGAGCCAATGGCTTAAACCTGATGATTCCCTTCAAGGATTTTGTCCTGTCGTACATAGAAAGGGGATCGCGAAAACCAGCACCATGGTGGTAAACCAAATCGGCATAAATTCCAAACATTAGTCCATGTTCAGTAAGCTGTGCGGTTCGCTCAAGGGGTAACCATGCGATATGCTTTTGGGTAAGAATATTAAGCAGGTTCCCCCCTACATCCGTACGGCGGATGCCTGCAGTGGTTTCCCATTCAAATCCCTCCTTCCAGTCGCCCTCAATTTGCTTCCAAAACCCCACCGTTGTGAAACAAAACGAAGGATGTGGCTGAATATCACCTATATTCTCGGTACGCCTAATGGCTGCCAGGGGGTATTGTTTAAGAGTTCGAGTGATAAAATCGTCAATGGGTTTGATGGGAAAGGCATCGCCATCTATAAAAACCACAACATCTTCATCGTCGGCTTCGAGTTCAATGAACCTGGCCAGCAGGTTAAGCTTAATGGCATGCTCAGCAATGGGCTCAGTGCAAGCAAAGTAGTACTTTTGCTTGTGCTTACAAGCATCACCGCTAAGGAAGGCAAAAACCCGATAGGGCTCACGGACATTCATTTGAAAATACCTGAGCTGAATATCGACCCATTTATCGGTTTGCCAATGAACGGTTGCAATATATATCATGCCATTGGTTTACGTTTATCACAAAAATAACCAAATTTGCATATGGTTTTAACCCTTATACGATGAAAGCTGCAGCAGCAGGCAAAAGTTTTACTCTTTTTACGGCAGAAACCTACCCCGCTGTGGCAGGCGATGGGCTTAGTGCGCTACTCCTCGGAAAGCAACTGGTTCAAACCGGTAACCGGGTCGCTCTGGTATGTCTTAATCCCAATGGCCTACTAAAAAGTTTCGACCAAATAGATGGAGTTGAAACTATTCGGATTCCGTATGACTATAAAACGATTTGGGGTAGATTCCTATTCCGTTTGAGGTTGATAAATTACCTGATTTGTAGGGCTGATAAAGAATCTACCTGGATGGTTTATGGGGCTATGCCTGGATTTAGATTTATTCTGCTATTTGCTCAACTTTACAGGGTGAAGCGAATATTCCGTTCTACACTTTGGGGTTTTGACGATGCATACACCCTTGCCGGCAAATTGTATCAAATCCCTACGCGCGTACTATTAAAAAAAACGCACATTTACTGGGCTCTGAATTCAGCCTTTTCGGCTGCGTGGCAAAAAGTGGTCAAAAGGCTAAATGTGTTTCAGTCGTTTCAGGGGGTTGATCTGGAGAACTATAAAATAAAACGGGATGAAGTTTTTTTAGATAGATTAAAAGAGAAGTACAGTATTCCGAAGGGTAAAACGCTAATCCTGATGGTTGGGCATCTGATTTCCCGAAAGGGTTACCCTGAGATATTTGATTGGCTGAGCATGATGGATGATGAATTTTTAGTGCTCCATGCCGGAACCACAAACGCCCCCGAGTGGGATACCATGAGCCGATTCAACGACGAAATGGCTAAAAACATAGTGCATGCCCAGAAAATGTTAGGGGCAAAAGTACTTTTTTTAGGAAGACAAGGCCAAATGGGGGAGATTTACCAACTTGCCGATATTCTATTGGTTGCATCATATGCTGAGGGTTATCCACCCAACTCGGTTAACGAGGCCATGGCTGCCGGTAAGCCAGTAATTACCCGTAGAATTCCCGGCGTTTCCGATGCGATTACCGATGGACTAAACGGTTACGTTTTTTCTGATTTTGAAGAGTTTCGAACAAAGTTTTCGCACCTGATAAACAACCCATTGCGAAGGGATGAGCTGGGCCGAAATGCCAGGATATTTGCAGAAGATAAGCTTGATATCAGAAAAATTGTGTTAAGGTTCTACTCTTTCATCGGAAATCGAACCTGAAAGATGAAAAAAGCGCGTCGGTTTTCGACGCGCCAGGTTCATGAGATTTAAAGGCATTCGTACAAATGATTATTTCCACTCCACTCACCTACTTCTTCTTTTTACCGGGTTGACCATTTTGCAGGTTAGCATCTGATTCTTGGGGGGCAAACATCCCCTCGCGCGATAGCAAATGGTCAAGATTAGCCACCCCGTAAACCACAACTGCTGTTACCATGGAGGTATGGTTCATATACTCAGCGGGGCATTTCTCGTATGTGTCGCGCTCGGTATGCCAAATCTCACCGTAGTTGAAGTCATAGCCATCGGTATCGGAAGTGCCAAACTGGAATGCAGGTACACCGGCCATGATAAAGGGAGCGGTATCGGTACCGCCGGGACGTGTGGGTTTAGGCCTTGGGGTTGCCTCAATCACCTTAAAGGGGTACTTTGGGTTGAGGTTAGCCAAGGGTTCACAGATTGACTCAAAGTCGGCCATCATGGCTTTGGGAACTGATATGTTAACAGGAACAGTTGGTCCTCCATCGCGGTTAAACATGGCTGAAACCGATGGGAGTAGCTTACTGTACTTTGTAACCCAGAACGATGAGCCTAACAGCCCGAACTCTTCCCCTGCCCATAGGGCAACCAGGATGGTGCGTTTCGGTTTGCCGCCGGCTTTCATTATAAGCCTGGCAGCCTCCATGGCCGGTACAACTCCCGACCCGTTATCGGAAGCCCCGGTGGCCACATCAAAGGCATCGAGGTGGCCACCCATAATAACCAGCTCATTGGGTTTTTCGGTGCCCTTGATTACACCATAAACATTGTGAAAAGGCACAGGCCCTGGCCTAAAATGGTTACGGATATCGAATTCCAGGATAACGTGCTGGCGTTCCTCAACTATTTTTTTGATTACGGCATACTGGTGTTCGTTAAGTTTAATATCGGGCACTTTGGGCAGGTTATCCCAGCTCATCTTTTCAATATTCTTACGGTCGTATAAAACCCGAATAGGAAGTTTGGACGATTGGATTATACCAAGAATTCCGGCCTCCACCATCTCGCGGTAAAACAGGGCAGGTTCTTCAATGAGCGGGAGCAACTCCTTCTGAAGATCCTTTCTGTCGCGGTTCTGCCAGTTTAACCTGCGTATGGAGTCGTTCATTGCCTCTATCTCTGCATTCTTTTCGATAATCCTTGCCCTTTGGGCATCGCCATCGGAAGTGAAATCGATGGGCCAGCCGTCGTTTTCACCGGAAATGAGAACCCACGCACCCTTAAGCTTCGCCCTCATCCGCTCGAACTCTTTTCGGGTTTTGGGCTCCAAAACCACATGACCCCGCTGAACTCCTTTGGTGCCAGCCGTATAGGATGGAGTGGCAAAATGAAGAACCATGCCATCGTGTGAGAGCATCCGGCCAAACCATGGGCCACGGTTGAAGCCCACTGGTAGTACTCCAACCTCCTCTACTATGGCATCTATACCCCACTGTTCAAACTTACTTACAGCCCATTTCACTGCGTTGTCGTAAGCATTTGAGCCCACGAGCCGGCCTCCAATACGGTTACAAAGCTCGTCGAGGAGCTGCATGGTTTGGTTATCGGTTTGCCCAATGGCTATGATCTTGCTGATAACCGAATCGGGCTGGGCAATCAGTCTGAAACTAAGTATGAAGAATAGTGCTAGCGAAGCAAATCGTCTCATTTTTTAGATTTTTTTTGATTTGACTTGATAACCCAAAAAAAGTTTAACCCATCCGGTAAACAGGATGGGCTGAGGGTATTGATGGCTTACAATTTCTAGATTCCTGAAAATTTCTGAACGGCGTTTTTTACCTTTTCCAGGTCTTCGGGTGTGTCAACGGCCAGGGTTTCCAGGTCGGTTTCAACAACGGTAATCCTATACCCATTCTCAATCCAACGCAGCTGTTCAAGCGATTCGGCCAGTTCGAGGGTGGTTTGCGGCAATCGGGTTATTTTTCTGAGAATATCGGGTCGATAGGCATAAAGCCCGATATGTTTGTAGAAAACGTGCGTCGATTGCCACTGCTGGGGTTCTTTGCCGCGAATGAAAGGAATAACCGAACGGCTGAAGTATATGGCTTCGCCCTTGGTGTTCATGATCACCTTTGGGCTGTTGGGGTTGAAGATGTCCTCGTTTGCAGCAAAAGCTTTTACCAAGGTCGCAATCTGAACATCGGGATTGGCAAAGCAACTAATTACTCTATTGAGTTGTTGGGATTGAATGAAAGGCTCATCGCCCTGGATGTTCACCACCACATCAAATTCAACGTTAAGTTCGGATTGAATAATATCCAGTGCCTCTGCACAGCGGTCGGTTCCGCTCCGGTGTAACTCTGAGGTCATAACCACCTTCCCCCCGAATGCTTGAACTACCTGCTTTATACGGTCATCGTCGGTGGCTACGTAACACCATTCAAACACTTCCGATGCACGTTCGTAAACCCATTGAATCATTGGTTTACCGGCAATAACAGCCAATGGTTTCCCGGGAAAACGGGTCGAGGCGTATCGGGCAGGTATTAGTCCAAGAACTTTCATGTGGTTTTTTTATTTGCAACTGCGGGTTAGGATGAACCAAATTTTAAATTCTATTCACGGGCAAAGGTTCCTTGCCTCAAAAACTGTAGGGTCTTATCCATTTCCTGGTACATAATCTTGTCTTGCTCAATAAATCCAACTACCGAACGGTACGAAGCAATGAATTCCTCAATATAAGGTGACGATTTTGCCGGCCTACGAAATTCCAAGGCCTGTGCTGCATTAAACAGCTCAATGGCCAGGATACGTTCCAGGTTATCAATAACCCTGATCAGCTTGGTTGCTGCATTTGCTCCCATGCTTACATGGTCCTCCTGACCGTTAGACGATACAATCGAGTCTACCGAAGCGGGTGTGCAGAGCTGCTTGTTCTGGCTTACCATGGCTGCTGCAGCGTACTGCGGAATCATAAAGCCTGAATTCAGACCCGGATTAGCAACCAGAAACTCGGGTAAACCGCGTAAGCCAAGTATCAGCTGTGCTGTACGCCGTTCCGATATGTTTCCCAGTTCAGCCAGAGCAATGGCCAAAAAATCGTAGGCCAACGCCAACGGTTGGCCATGAAAGTTACCACCTGAAATTACCAAATCCTCATCGGGCCAAATGGTGGGGTTATCGGTTACCGAGTTTATCTCGGTTAGTAGAACACCGGAAACGTAGTTAATTGCATCCTTTGACGCCCCGTGTACCTGTGGTATGCAGCGGAATGAGTAGGGATCCTGCACGTGCTTCTTGGGTCGCTTTATCAGCTCGCTACCCTCTAATATCTTCCTGAAATTTCGGGCTGTTTCAATTTGTCCCTGGTGCGGACGAACATTTTGAATGTTTTCGTGGAAAGGATCAATACGGCCATCGAAAGCCTCGAGCGAAACGGCTCCAATTATATCGGCCAGTTTAGCCAGTTTGAAGGCTTTAACCATGGCAAAAACGCCATGAGCGCTCATGAATTGCGTTCCGTTGAGCAGCGCAAGCCCTTCCTTTGATTTTAGCTCAATGGGTTTCCATCCAAACGTTTTAAGAACCTGTTCAGCAGGTTTAACCTCCCCTTCAAATATAACTTCGCCCATGCCAATTAAGGGCAGGAACAAGTTCGAGAGAGGTGCCAGGTCGCCTGAGGCGCCAAGCGATCCGCGGTCGTAAACCACCGGGGTAATGTTGTGGTTGTAGAAATCGACGATTCGTTCAACGGTTTCCAATTGAACACCAGAATGTCCCAGCGATAGGGCATGAGCTTTAAGAAAAAGCATCAACCTGACAATTTCAGGGTTAACCATTTCACCTGTACTGCAGGCATGCGACATCACCAGGTTTTTCTGAAGCTGTGACAGTTCTGCTTTGGAAATGGTTTTATTGCAAAGCGAGCCAAAACCTGTTGTAATGCCGTAAATGGGAGTGCTTTCGTTCTCCATTTTACGATCCAGGTAGCTACGGCATTTGGCAATGAGCTCACGCGACTCGGCCGAAAGTTCAAGCTTGTGAGGCTCTTCAATAAGATTCTCAATAATATCCCAGGTAAGCGGTTTGGGTGATATGGTATGAATTTTTTCCATGTAGCTACAATGTGCACTTTAAAGTTTCGACTTTATATATTCTACAATGTTTTCGAACGTAATGGTTTCCTGTACTCCGGTTTCCATATTTTTAACCGAAAGCTGCTTGGCCTGCAGCTCCGATTCACCTGCAATAACCATGAATTTTATCTTTCGGCGGTTTGCATACTCAAACTGTTTTTTCACCTTAGCCGGGTCGGGGTAAATTTCAACGCTCACGCCAGCTTCACGAATCTTGCGTGCCGCAGGCATGCAGTAGGCAATCTCTTGTGGGCCAAAGTTGGCAAACATCACCTGTGTGGTCGACGATAGACTATCAGGGAAAAGGTTAAGCTGAAGCATTACGTCGTAGATGCGGTCGGCTCCAAACGAAACCCCAACCCCGCTAACGTTTTCTAACCCAAAAATACCGGTCAAATCGTCGTAGCGGCCGCCCCCACAAATACTGCCAATCTCAGCATCTAAGGCTTTCACCTCAAATATTGCACCGGTATAGTAGTTTAGCCCGCGGGCAAGGGAAAGGTCGAGCTCTACAGTTGTGCTGAGATTCCCCCATGCACCGATATAGCGGAACAGCTCTTCCATCTCTTCAATTCCTTTCATCCCTATTGGCGAGGTGCTAAGGACTTCTTTCAGGATGGCAAGTTTTTCCTCATTGCTGCCCTGCAGCTGAATAATGGGTTGAAGTTTGCCTATGGCAACATCATCGAGTCCGCGCTCACGCAGTTCGGCATTAACTGCTTCTATTCCAATTTTTTCAATCTTATCGATGGCTATGGTGATATCGATGAGCTTGTCGGCATGGCCAATAAAATCGGCAATTCCGCTAAGTATTTTACGGTTGTTTAGCTTCAGCAGGGTTCGGATGTTAAGTTTCTCAAACACTTCGTTGATGATTAGCACCAGCTCGGCTTCGTTGGTAAGCGAGTTTGACCCGATAACATCCACGTCGCACTGGTAAAACTCACGGTAACGCCCCTTTTGTGGCCTATCGGCGCGCCAAACGGGTTGAATTTGGTATCGCTTGAATGGGAAAACGATTTCGTTTTGATACTGAACCACAAACCGGGCAAAGGGTACGGTAAGGTCGTAGCGCAGCCCTTTTTCACAGATTTCCAGCGATATGGCATTGGAGTTGCCGGGTTTTAACAACGTAGGGTCAACCTTATCGATAAAATCGCCGGAGTTAAGGATTTTGAAGAGCAGCTTATCGCCCTCTTCGCCATACTTACCCAGCAGTGTTGTCAGGTTCTCCATGGCCGGCGTTTCAATTGGCATGTAGCCATACTTACCAAAAACATTCCGGATGGTGTCAAAAATGAAGTTGCGGCGCACCATCTGTTCGGGCCCAAAATCTCGTGTTCCTTTGGGTATGGAGGGTTTAGTTTTAGCCATTATGTAACAATTTGAAACGATTGCAAACCTACAACTTTTTTACAAGATTGCCTTGCCCCTTAGCATGTTTGGTAACATCATTGCGTCAATGATTTTTCAGGCAAAAAAGCGAAAAGCCCCAACAGGGGCTTTGGCCGAACAGTTTGAG
Source organism: uncultured Bacteroidales bacterium (assembly GCA_937926785.1). Classification (GTDB taxonomy): domain Bacteria; phylum Bacteroidota; class Bacteroidia; order Bacteroidales; family Tenuifilaceae; genus Tenuifilum. The sequence continues at coordinate 59,207 of CALBBQ010000014.1, forward strand.
GTTGAAACTAGATGTTCAGGTTCACAGCCACTACTTCTTTAACTTCGGGCACATCGCGGATAATTGCCTGTTCCACACCGTTTTTCAGTGTCATAATGCTGTAGGGGCAGCTACCGCATGCGCCGTGGAGCTTAACCTTTACCACGAAGTCGTCGGTTACCTCAACCAACGAAATATCACCACCATCGTTTTGCAGGAAGGGGCGAATCAAATCAATGGACTGGCTGACCTTTTTCTGGATTTCTTCTTTAGTTGACATAATTCCTGATGATTTGTGATTTATTACTTATGCTGAACGTTTACAATTTGGGTTGGTGGTAAGTCGCGGTTTCGTTTCTCCACCTGCATAATGAGGTTTGCAGCAAGCTCATCGAAAGCTTTACCTACAATGGAGGAGTGTATGGCTACCGGTTCGCCGTAATCGCCACCTTCGCGGATGCTTTGAACCAGTGGGATTTGGCCCAGCAAGGGGAGTTTCATCCGTTCGGCAAGTTTCTTACAACCCTCCTTGCCAAAAATGTAGTAGCGATTTTCGGGAAGTTCCTCGGGGATGAACCAGGCCATGTTCTCCACCAAGCCTAGAACCGGAACATTGATGCTTGGGCTGGTAAACATGCTGATACCCTTTACGGCATCGGCAAGTGCAACATCCTGCGGGGTGCTTACGATAACCGCACCGGTTACAGCAACCTCCTGAACAAGGGTCAGATGGATGTCGCTGGTTCCCGGGGGCATGTCGATGAACAGGTAGTCCAATTCGCCCCAGGCTCCTTGATGTATGAGTTGCTTAAGGGCACTGGTGGCCATAGGGCCACGCCAAACCAAAGCGCTGTTGGGGTCAACAAAAAAGCCAATGGACAGCAGTTTAACCCCATAGTTTTCAACCGGTACTATCAGGTCCAGGCCTTCTTCCTTAACCACTTCGGGTTGGGTGTGCTCCATGTTGAACATCTTGGGAATGGATGGCCCATATATGTCGGCATCAATCAAACCCACCTTAGCACCAGTCTTTGCCACTGCTACAGCCAGGTTAGCTGCTATGGTCGATTTACCAACGCCACCCTTGCCAGAGGCAATGGCTACAATGTTCTTTACCTTGCTCACGGATGCTTTCTGTTTAAGAGGCGATACCTTTGGGGCAACATCGGCAACTACAAGTATATCAACCTGTACCTGATCCCCAAAATGGTGAGCAATGGCTTTGGCTGCAGCTTTTTTAAGCGACGATGCAAAGGGGTCGTTATTCTTGGTTAGCTTTAGGGTAAAAGCTACCTTACCGTTTTCGGCTGTAAGCCCCTGCACCATACCCATACTAACTATATCTTTTCCGGTTTCCGGATGCACTACTGAAGCTAGTACTTCCAGCACCGTTTCTGAGTTGAGAAACATAGTTTTTATTTAGTTTAAATTAAAGCACAAAGATAGCTCTGATAATGTCAAACTCAAAAAGTTAAAAATAAAAAGATTAAAAGCCACATAGCTTAATAGAATAGTAACACCTAACGTAGTTCGATGTTCGGATCCCAGAAAACTTTTTCGAAGTTAACCACGGCGTCGCCATCAATCTCAACACCTTCCGATTCAAGCAGCTCGCGCATGGTGTTCATTCCCGGAAAGTGAATTTTACCGGTAAGCCTGCCGTTCCGGTTAACCACCCTGTGAGCGGGAACCCATTCGGTTTGGTTAAGGCACGAGTTCAAGGCCCAGCCAACCATTCGGGCTGAACGAGCCGAGCCAAGATAACGGGCAATGGCACCATAGGTGGTAACTCGCCCTTGCGGAATCAAACGGGTAATGGAGTAAACCTTTTCGAAAAAGTTCTCGTTAGCTTTTGATGACTGGTTCATGAAACGGCCCAGTGTGGTTAAGCTCAAACCGGATGTAGGTAATGGGCAACCCTTGCTCCAGAAATTGCTGTTCGTAAAATGTTTTGATGCCCAGTATGGGGTCATCGTTTACATCGGCGTAAAGGTCGGCGGTACAAACCTGCATGTGAAGGTTGTTCTGCTCAACCAGCGAACGAGTGTAGCTGTGAAGAAGCTGACTATCGGTTTTAAGGTGTATGATTGCACCTTGTTTCAGAAACTGCACATAGCTGTTCAGGAAACGACTTGATGTGAGCCGTTTGGTGGCTTTTGATGGGCGGGGTTGCGGGTCGGGGAATGTAACCCATATTTCATCTACCTCACCCGGTGCAAAGAACGATTTGATATGCTCAATTCGGGTACGAATAAATCCCACATTGGTTAAGCCCTCCTCAATGGCTGTTTTGGCTCCACGCCACATGCGGGCACCTTTAATATCGATTCCAATGAAATTTTTTTCTGGGAACATGCGGGCAAGCCCCACGGTGTACTCCCCTTTGCCGCATCCCAGCTCCACGACCAAGGGGTTCTGGTTCCTGAAGAATTGCGACCGCCAGTTACCCTTTAAATGGTAATCGCGATTGAATACCTCGTCGAACGAGGGTTGCACCAGATTTTGAAACGTTTCGTTCTCGGCAAACCGTCGTAGTTTGTTCTTTCCCACTTGTTAAGGTCTAATTACTTTTGATTAGCGCTCAACTCCATTCGAAATCCAACTTCGGAAACCCCTTTAAGCTCATCGACCCGCATGCCCTGCTGTATGGTAACCAGGTACTCACCGGTTGCTCCAAACCGAACATTCTGCCGGTAAAGAAAACGGTTATCGCGGATTGCCCCTTTGCCTTTACCCAACCATTTTCCATGGTCGTCGGCCAGCATGCATTCCATAGTGTCGCGTATGGACGCGCCATTTGGAGCAGTTATATCGATGAAGAGGTAAAGGTTCTGAAAAGGGTAATCTGTTGTATTCCTAAGGTTTACAAATAGATTGTAATACGTTAAGGTATCGGCAATGGGTATGCGAAAGCTGGCAACGCTATCGGTATGCCATTCTTCATGAGGGATGGAAACGTATCCGTTATACACGTAGCTATCGCTGCATGACATCTGGGTTAACGCAATAGTTGCAAGGATTAAGGCTGATTTAGGCATTTTCATCCCTTTTCCCTCCTTTGGGTTTTTTGTGAAAACGACGTTTTTTGCTTTGTGATTTCGATTTCTTATCGAATCGGGTAATGCTATTTTCCTCCAAACCGTCGGTAAAGTCAATTTTGCTTGCCGGAGTAATATCTTCGACTGATGATTCAAACAGCTTGGCAACTTTGATGCCCCTTTTGTTCAGCTCAATGATCTCTTTAACCCGTTCCACAGAAACCTCAACCAGGTTGACCGATGAGGTGGGGTCGGTGCCAAACCACATGCTGCGCTTGAAAATATCTGTTTTAAAATGGAAATAGGTGGCATCCTTAGTCTCGAGTTGAACGTTGGTATCGGGAAAGTCCTTTCGGGCATCCACGTAGCTATCCAGCTCATAGTTCAGGCAGCATTTTAGCTTCCCGCACTGTCCGGCAAGCTTTTGCGGATTAAGAGAAATTTCCTGAACCTTTGCGGAGTTAGTTGTAACTGAGGCGAACTGGGCTATCCATGTAGAGCAGCAGAGTTCACGTCCGCAAGTACCAATGCCGCCAATGCGGCCTGCTTCCTGCCGAGCTCCAATCTGGCGCATCTCAACCCGTATCTTAAACTCCTCAGCCAAAACCTTAATGAGCTCACGGAAATCGACACGCTCGTCGGCAATGTAGTAGAAAATTGCTTTGGTCTTGTCGCCCTGATACTCCACATCGCCAATCTTCATGTCGAGCTTAAGGTTTTCGGCAATCTTGCGCGAACGGATCATGGTGTCATGTTCAAGCGCCATAGCCTCCACCCATTTCTCAATGTCGGCTTTTTTGGCCCGTCGGTAAATTTTTTTGAACTCAGTATTTTTGAGGTCAATACCCATGCGTTTCATCTGGCGCTCTACCAGCCAGCCGGTAAGCGATACTACTCCTATATCGTGACCGGGCGAGGCCTCAACTGCTACCACATCGCCTTTTTGAAGGTTCAGGTGGTTCACGTTCAGGTAAAACCCCTTTCGGGTGTTTTTGAACTGTACCTCAACAATATCGTAGGTTTGCAGAGTTTTGGGCAAGTCAGCCACCCAGTCGTATGTTGCCAGCTTTGAGCAACAGTTGGCCGTGCATGTGCTGTGGTCGGAAACTTCGTTTACCTGTATCTCTGTGCCCCTTGGGGTATATATTTTTTCCATAACGGTATCAATCTGGTAGCTGCAAAGTTAGCTAATAATACGGAAAACCAACCGCCTATGTTTGCGTGGCCGGACCAATATGTTTAGCAAGCTGCAAAGCCATGCTGGCAAAGGTTATCTGAGGATTACCGTTTTGAGCAATGCACTCGTAGGCATGGGCAAGGGTTTTAGTAACCTGATTGACGTTGGCAATTCCAAGGAAAGGCGAAAACTTTTTACCGAATTCAGACTCTTCGCCCATCAGGTAGGAAATGTCATCGAGCCCCAGGTTAAGCATCAGGCTTTCGCGGGTAAGCTTTAGCGCGTAGGAAAGAAACTCTTTCTGCTCCTCACGGCCAAGACGCGATATGTCATCAACCCAATCGAGCAGGTCGGGGTAGCGCTTGGCATAGCATAACCTCATCAGGTTACGGTATTGCTCAAAGTAATCGTTTGTATTGTGCCGGGTTAGCCTAAGCGCCTCGTGGTAGCTACCATTCGATACTTTACCGATATCCCTTGCCCGGTCGGGGGTAATGCCCAATCGTTCGGTTAGGGCAATGGCTATAGCGCTGGCGCTGAGCGGTGGAACAAAAACCTGTTGGGTTCGCGACAGGATAGTCTTAAGTATAAGGTTTGGGTTCTCGCTAACCATAATAAAGTAGGTTTTAGCCGGGGGCTCCTCTATAAGCTTAAGTAGCTTATTGGCAGCCTGTACGTTCATTCGCTCTGCCAGCCATACTATCATCACCTTGCTATCGCTCTCAAAACTTTTTAGACTGAGCTTACGGATAACTTCGCCAGCGGTGGCTACACTTATTATGCCTTGTTTATTATTCAGGTCAATGGCATCGTACCAGTCGGTTTCGATCATGTAAGGGTTATCAAGAACCATTTTTCGCCAAACGGTGAGCAGGTCTTCCTGGCCTTCTATTGTGGAGTCGTCTGCTGTATCCGATTTATCCTTACCGGCTTTGGCCGGGTACACAAAATGAAGGTCGGGGTGTATTAGCTTGCTTACCTTGGTGCATGCGGGGCAAACACCGCAGGAGTCGGAGGGTGTCCTGTTTTCGCACATGATGTACTGGGCAAAGGCGATTGCTAAAGCAAGCTTACCGGTTCCCTGAGGTCCTGCCAGCATCAGGGCATGAGGCACCCTGTTTTCCTTCGCCTGTTTTATGAGCTTTTCTTTTACTGCATCCTGCCCAACAATATCACTGAAAAACATATTCAAACTGTTTATCCGTAAACCACAAAGGTAATATTTTTAGGTTAGCCACTGACCTGTTATCATCAACCTTGATTAAACCATCTCACTTCAACCGTTTGCATGAAAAATGTTGATTTTAGAGCAGTTGTTCCCATATATTTTAGTAATTTTGCTTTCAAACCCACTAATAAATCAGATACCATGATAAGCATTGACAGTTACAGCTTTAAGGGGAAAAAAGCCATAGTTCGGGTTGATTTTAACGTGCCCCTGGATAAAAAAACCTTTGAGGTTACCGACGATACCCGCATTCGTGGAGCACTACCCACCATTAAAAGGATATTAAGCGATGGTGGTGCAGCCATCCTGATGTCGCACCTTGGGCGCCCCGATGGCAAGCCCCAGGATAAATACTCTCTAAAACACGTTATCCCGGCCATTGAGAAGAATCTGGGCATGAGCATAAAGTTTGCATCCGACTGCATGGGTGACGAAGCCAGGAAGCTGGCTGCCGAGCTGAAACCAGGCGAAGTTTTACTTCTTGAGAACTTGCGTTTCTACGAGGAAGAAGAAGGAAAGCCCTACAGCCTACCCGAGGATGCATCGGAGGAGTTGAAAAAGGAGGCAAAAGCCAAGGTTAAGGAAAAGCAGAAGGAGTTTGTGAAGCAGCTTGCCAGCTACGCCGATTGTTACGTTAACGACGCGTTTGGAACAGCTCACCGCGCACATGCCTCCACGGCTCTTATTGCCAACCATTTTCCTGGCAACAGCATGTTTGGCTACCTCATTGAGAATGAGCTGAAAGCCATGGACAAGGTGCTTCAGGCGCCTGAAAAACCCTTCACAGCTATCATGGGAGGGGCTAAGGTTTCCGACAAGATACTTATCATCGAAAACCTGCTGGATCGGGTAAACAACCTGATTATAGGCGGAGGAATGACCTATACCTTCATCAAGGCCCAAGGCGGGAAGATTGGCAATTCAATTTGTGAAGACGATAAGCTGGAGCTTGCCCGCGAGCTGCTTGCCAAAGCAAAAGCCAAAGGGGTTAACTTGTACCTTCCGGTTGATGCTGTTAATGCCGACGCATTTGATGCCAACGCTAACACCAGCATCAGCAAGATTGACCAAACCCCCGATGGTTGGATGGGGCTCGATATCGGACCGGAAACCGTTAAGCTTTTCAGCGACGTAATCCTGAAATCAAAAACCATCCTCTGGAATGGTCCTATGGGTGTGTTTGAGATGGATAAGTTTGCTCAGGGTACTTCTGAAATAGCTAAGGCCATTGCCGAAGCCACCGCTAAGGGGGCGTTTAGCCTGGTGGGTGGAGGCGACTCGGTGGCAGCCGTAAACAAGAATAAGCTTGCCGATAAAATTTCGTACGTATCAACCGGCGGTGGTGCTATGTTGGAGTACATGGAAGGCAAAGAGCTACCCGGAATAAAAGCCATCAGAGGCTAACCATCATTTTGCATACTGCAAGGCCCCATACTCCTGCGTGTGGGGTTTTTTTTGTTTCAGGTTGATATTAATCATGTCATCTTTTTAAATGCTTTTGCTTTCATTTTCATCGAAAACCAAATATCTTTGCGGCTAATTTAGATTAAATCTAATTTAGCTGTGAATTGCTAAACATTACCCCATATTGATTGTTCCTACTTTGTTAAACGTTGAGTTGCTATGGTTGAAGAACAGGATAAGATACTGGAAGAGGTAACCGGGTCGGAGTATAAGTATGGTTTTGTGACCAATATTGAAACCGAAACAATTCCCAAGGGCCTCAATGAGGATGTAATCCGGATGATTTGGGAGAAGAAAGGCGAGCCGGATTGGATGCTGGAGTTCCGCCTGAAGGCCTATCGCCATTGGCAAACCATGGAAATGCCTCAGTGGGCTCACCTACAGATTCCCGAAATTGATTACCAGGATATCATCTACTACGCTGCCCCCAGGCAGAAAGCCTCACCTGCCAGCCTCGATGAGATTGACCCTGAGATAAAAGCCACCTTCGATAAGCTGGGCATTCCGCTCGATGAGCAGAAAGTGCTTTCCGGTGTTGCCGTAGATGCAGTTATGGATAGCACCTCGGTTAAAACCACCTTCCGCGAAACGCTGGCCGAGCAGGGCATAATCTTTTGCTCCATGAGCGAAGCCATTCGCGAACATCCCGATCTGGTGCGTAAGTACCTGGCATCGGTGGTGCCTGTTACCGATAACTACTTTGCCGCTCTCAACTCGGCTGTTTTCAGCGATGGTTCATTCTGCTACATCCCCAAGGGGGTTCGTTGCCCCATGGAGCTCAGCACCTATTTCCGAATCAACGCTTCCAATACCGGGCAGTTTGAGCGAACGCTCATTGTTGCCGACGACGATAGCTACGTGTCGTACCTGGAGGGTTGTACCGCTCCCATGCGCGATGAGAACCAGCTGCATGCAGCTGTAGTTGAAATTGTTGCCCTGGAAAATGCCGAGGTAAAGTACTCCACCGTTCAGAACTGGTACCCGGGCGATAAGGATGGTAAGGGGGGCATATACAACTTCGTTACCAAGCGTGGCATTTGCCAGGGTAAAAACAGCAAAATATCGTGGACACAGGTTGAAACCGGGTCCGCCATTACATGGAAATACCCCAGCTGCATACTGCTTGGCGATAACTCCTACGGCGAGTTCTACTCCGTAGCGGTTACCAATAACCGCCAGCAGGCCGATACGGGTACCAAGATGATACACATCGGGAAGAACACCCGCAGCCGTATTGTTTCAAAGGGCATCTCAGCCGGATTCAGCAACAACTCCTACCGTGGCTTGGTTAAGGTGCTAAAAGGTGCCGAGAATGCCCGAAACTTCTCGCAATGCGACTCGCTATTGCTTGGCGACAAGTGTGGCGCCCACACATTCCCTTACCTTGAGGTGGATAACCCTACAGCCATTGTTGAGCATGAGGCAACTACATCCAAAATTGGCGAAGACCAAATTTTCTACTGCAACCAGCGTGGTTTGTCAACCGAGGATGCTGTTGGCCTCATAATTAACGGTTACGCCAAGGAGGTACTTAATAAACTTCCCATGGAGTTTGCCGTTGAGGCGCAAAAGCTGTTGCAAATAAGCCTCGAAGGGAGCGTGGGCTAAGCAATCGCTCGTCAACATTATAAGTCTAACATAAATTACAAATTATACATCACCCTATGCTAGTAATTAAAGACCTACACGCAAAAATCAACGATAAAGAAATCCTCAAGGGAATCAACCTTGAGGTGAAGGCAGGCGAAGTACATGCCATCATGGGCCCCAATGGCTCAGGAAAAAGCACACTGGCTTCGGTGCTTACCGGACGTGAACTGGTTGAGGTTACCCAAGGTGCAATAACTTTCAACGGTAAGGATTTGCTCGAAATGGCTCCCGAAATTCGTGCTCGTGAGGGTATCTTCCTGAGCTTTCAGTATCCGGTTGAGATTCCCGGGGTCAGCATGGTTAACTTCATGAAGGCTGCCGTTAACGAGCATCGTAAGTATCGGGGGTTGGAACCCCTTACCGCTTCCGATTTCCTCAAGCTAATGCGCGAGCGCAAGGAACTGGTAGAGATTGACTCTGCGCTCACAAACCGCTCGGTGAACGAGGGTTTCTCAGGTGGCGAGAAGAAAAAGAACGAAATATTCCAGATGGCCATGCTTGAACCTAAGCTGGCCATACTCGACGAAACCGACTCCGGGCTCGATATCGATGCGCTCCGAGTGGTAGCCAATGGCGTGAACAAGCTCAAACGCCCCGATAACGCGGTGATTGTTATCACCCACTACCAACGGCTGCTCGATTACATCGTTCCGGACTACGTGCATATCCTTTACAATGGTCGCATTGTGAAAAGCGCCGGTAAGGAGCTTGCCCTTGAACTTGAGGAAAAGGGTTACGACTGGATAAAGAATGGCGAAAACGCTTAGGTTTTCTCTTGCTGATTAAATGAAATGCTATGTCCGACAAAACTACAGCCATACCCATACGCGATGAGCTGGTGAACCTCTACCTCAACAACCTCGACCTGATCACCGAGGGCAGCGCCGAGGTGCTTAACCAGCATAGGCAGGAAGCCATACAGCACTTTAAGTTGCTCGGGTTACCCACACAGAAAAACGAGAAGTATAAGTACTCAAGGATTGAACCCATTTTTGCTCACAACTACGAGAAGTACTTCGCACCAAAACGCATCGCCTTTAATGTTGATGATATTTTCCGGTGCGATATTCCCGAACTCGATACACATCTTGTTCTGGTACTTAACGGATTTTTCCTCTCAAAAGCCGAAAAGATTACCACATTGCCATCGGGTGCCATTGTTGGCAGTTTGGCTGAGGCAGCAAAGCAGTTCCCCGAGCTGGTGAAAGCCAGGTATAACCGCCTGGCCGAGAATCAGACCGATGGTTTAGTGGCTCTGAATACCGCATTTGCACAGGATGGAGTATTCATCTACATACCCCGGAATGTTGTGGAAAGTAAGCCCATACAGATTATTAACCTGTTGATGTCCGATGAGAACCAGCTGGTTCAGTACCGCAACCTGATTGTGGTGGAGGAGGGCGCCCAGGCCAACGTACTGGTGTGCGACCACACCCTCTCCCCAAAACGGTTCCTGTCAAACGTGGTGACCGAGATTTTTGTAGGCAATAACGCCAAACTCGAATTTGTAAAGATGCAGAATGAGCACAACGACTCAGCTCTGCTAACCCACACCTATGCCCACCAGCAACGCGACTCGCGTTTGACTACTAACCTGCTCTCCTTACATGGTGGCTTCATTCGGAACAACCTGTCGGTAACCCTAGCCGGCGAGGGCGCCGATGCTCAGCTATACGGCCTTTACCTTACCGATCGTACCCAGCATACCGATAACTTCACCTTCATTGACCATGCAGTTCCAAACTGCACTAGCAATGAACTTTACAAAGGTATTCTCGACGATCAGGCAACCGGAGCTTTTAACGGTAAGATCATGGTAAGGCGCAATGCCCAGAAAACACAAGCTTACCAATCGAACAACAACCTCCTGCTCACTGCCGATGCCCGGATGAGCACTAAACCCCAACTCGAAATATACGCCGATGATGTGAAATGTTCACACGGTGCCACGGTTGGCCAGCTCGATGCCGATGCTCTCTTCTACATGAGGGCACGTGGCATAGCCGAACGCGAAGCCAAGCTCTTGCTCATGTTCGGATTTGTGCACGAGGTGGTAAAGCATATATCCATACATACCCTTCGTGAACGCATCGACGACATGGTGAACAAACGGCTTCGAGGCGAACTCTCGCGCTGCCATAACTGCCCTATGCATTGCTGCTAGCATGAAAGAGTTGTTGGTTGATAGCTGATGGTTAATTCATTATGCATATGGATTATCACGACCTTGAAGGGTGGAAAGAATCCAAAGAGTTGGTTAAACTAGTAAGTTATATTACCAATAAGCTTGCACCATCAAAGCAGTTTGGATTGGTTCTGCAAATTTGTCGTGCAGCCATTTCAATCCCATTAAATATTGCTCAAGGAATTGGTCGTACGCATACAAGGGAATCCGTCCAGTTTCTTAACGTATCGCGGGGCTCGCTGTTTGAGTTAGAAGATCATCTTATCATTTCTAAAGAGCTTTTTAGCTGGTACGTTGAAGAGTTTAGTTTACCTCTCGGTAAGACAAGAACCTGCAAAAAGCTGCTCAATGGTTTTATCAACTAATATAAAACTTTGACATTTAAAAATTACTTTTATGAGTAGAAACAATTCAACCATCAACCATCAACCATCAACCATCAGCTTTAGCCATTTCCGTGCCGATTTCCCCATCCTCTCCCGCGAGGTTTACGGGCAACCCCTGGTTTACTTTGATAATGGAGCCACAACTCAGAAACCTACCTGCGTACTGGAAACCATTCAGCGGTTTCATAACGAGATAAATGCAAATATTCACCGTGGGGTACATAAGCTCAGCGAAGAGTCGACACGCGAGTACGAGAATGCCCGCGAGGTGGTTCGTAGCTTCCTTAACGCCCAGAAAACTTCCGAAATAATTTTCACATCCGGAACTACCGCATCAATCAACCTGGTGGCCTACTCCTTTGGCGAGGTGTTTGTTCATCAGGGCGATGAGGTGCTGATCACCGAAATGGAGCATCACTCCAACATCGTACCCTGGCAGTTGCTCTGCGAACGGAAGGGAGCTACTCTAAAAGTGCTACCCTTCGACGACAACGGCGAGCTGATGCTTGAAAAGCTACCCGAGCTACTCACACTAAGAACCCGAATTGTAGCCGTTACCCAGGTATCGAACACCCTGGGAACGGTTAATCCCGTTAGGGAAATTGTGCGCCTGGCGCACAGCCAAAACATCCCGGTTCTGGTTGACGGAGCCCAGGGTGTTAAACATGGCATAGTTGATGTTCAGCAGCTCGATGCTGACTTTTATGTTTTTTCAGGACACAAAATCTACGGTCCTACCGGAATAGGCGTGCTTTACGGGAAAGAGGAGTGGCTCGACCGGATGGTACCCTGGCAAGGCGGTGGCGATATGATTGCAACCGTTTCGTTCAGGAAAACCACGTTTAACGAGCTACCCTTTAAGTTCGAAGCCGGAACCGCAAACTACATTGGAGCAGCAGGATTAGCCACAGCTTTGAACTACTACAGTAACATTGGGATTGACGCAGCTACCGCTTACGAAGATGAGCTGTTGAGGTATGCCACCCAAAAGCTGACACAGATTGAGGGGTTAAAAATATTTGGAACCGCCCGAAGCAAAGCGGCAATCATTTCATTTCTACTGGAAAACATTCACCCCTACGATACCGGAATGATTCTGGACAAAATGGGCATTGCCGTGCGCACCGGCAACCACTGCACCCAACCGGTTATTGACCACTTCGGCATTGATGGCACGGTGCGTGCCTCATTGGCCTTCTATAACACCTTCGACGAAGTTGACCGCCTGGTAGAGGCCCTTCTCAAGGTCAAAGAGATGTTCAGATAAACGTGATGGATTTGGCGGTTGGTAGCTAATGGTTGGTGGTTGATAGTTTTATTACTATTGGTGGGATGCCAATCTAAAATTTCGTATCTTTACCCCAAGGCAGCACACAAAACCTTATGGACTATTCAACCGGCACCGCCCTGTACAAGTACCAGTGGGGTTTAATCCACGACCCCGAAACCACCACCGGCCTGATGGACGGCATGGAGGAGG
>CALBBQ010000015.1 GCA_937926785.1 uncultured Bacteroidales bacterium
CAATTAAAGCGTATGATTTGCTCGTTGAAAAGACAACTGAAATTGTAAGGCCTGGAAGAAAGTCTGAACGAAAAAAACGTCCCAAGAAACTCTACTATATGAATTACAAACAATTATAGCTTAACTAAACGACATTGAATTAGCAGTGGTTATACCTTTTATTTTGGAAACTCAATTTTTAGTCTATAAATTTGCGATGTGTTCAGAATACTAATCAGAAAACGTTAAACTAAACTTTTAAACAAATGGCATACAAGATTTCTGACGATTGCACCGCTTGCGGTACTTGTATTGATGAGTGCCCGGTTGAAGCCATTTCTGCTGGCGATATTTACAAAATCGACCCTGAAATTTGCACCGACTGCGGTTCATGTGCTGATGTTTGCCCTGTAGAGGCTATTCATCCTGCATAGTGTGCAAAACAAAGAATTTAAAAGCCGTGAGCTATGACTCGCGGCTTTTTTTTGGTCTTCGTAGTATAGTATTCTCTAACTTGGGCTTAGTGTCGATTGTAGGTGGTTCTGGCATTTTACCGCAGATAAGGACGTGCGGTAATTTTTTTTTTGCTTCAGTTTCGTTCAATATTTTAAACCACCCAAAGTCACGGAGTCGCCGGGCAAGATATTCCTGCTCTGTTTGTCCTCGGGTTGGTATTAGTATGGCTTTCTTACCCAAAGTTAGCAAATCCATGATTGTACTATAGCCACTGCGGGTAATTACAATTTTTGCGCCGCTTACAGCAGCAATAAGTTCTCTTTGGTTGAGGGTTGCAACTATCTGTATTCTTCCAGTATGATTTGATTTACAGGATTTTATTCCTTCCACCAGAAGACATTTAACATCTATTCCGGACAAGGCTTCTTGAATAAGATTAGAAAAAGCTAATCGTTGCTGAATTGGTCCGGTTGCAAGGGCTAAGACTTCAAATTCTGATTTGGGCTCTGACCCGTTTTTAAAGTAGCTAAACCTTGAAATTGGTCCTATGTACTTAAGATTCGGAAGCCCATTAGTTGCGGAAAGAACACCTGCAAGGCTTTTACCACTATCAAAATCAGGTATCCAAACCTCATCAAATTTTGAAAGTAACTTCTTAACCACCCATTCTCCAGCCCTCTTCAAAAAGCCAAATGGCTTTGGCGGGATTACCCTAAGCTGATGCGTGATAATTACAGAGGGGATTTTACGGGAGCGAAAGCCATATCGGTTATCAGAAATGATAAGGTCAAATCGCTTTCGCTTCAGCAGCTGCTTTAGCCTGTTCCTCTCCAAAATAATCGTAAAAGGCAGTGAGAATAAAAATAAAGTTATCCAAAAAAAAGTGAATCTACCTCTACCTAGCTTAGTTACCGGTGTGTAAAATTCGATTAGCTGCACATTCGGGCATGAATCCTTGATTAGGCTCCCCATTTCCGAGTTGGAAGCAACTGTAACGCAATGGCCTTCCTTTTCAAGTTCGATGATTATTGGAATAATGCGCGTGGCGTGACCTAAGCCCCAGCCAAGAGGAGATACAAGGATATTCAGCTTATCATCGTTCATTTTCTATTATCCTGATACCTGGGTTTTAAAGCCTAGTTCATTCACTTTTCGGGCAATTTCATTTAGAACCGAAAGGGGAACTTTCTCCAGATTCTCGGTGGGTGTGTCGCGAGCAATGGTGTATATCATTACCTCCTGTGGCTTTATCTCACGCAGAGCGTTAAGCCAGCCTTCCACTTCCTTGTCCGATGTGTTGTCAATGGCTGTTCCCTTGTATTTGCCTTTAATAAAAAGTGTTTGAATGATACATTGCCCATTAAACCGTTTGAGGTTCTCAATTACGTCGTAGAGGTTGTACTTATACAGGGGTTGATTCAGGATTTCGATGGTTTCAGGGATTACCGAGTCGAGTTTAAGTATATTCTGATCAACCTTTAGAAGTGCATCAAAAACAGGCTGGTGTTGAATGAGCGAAGCATTGGAGAGCACAGCAATCCTAGCGTTTGAGCAATAGAGGTTTCTTAGCCTAATAGTGCTATCTATTATCTGAGTAAACTGCGGATGAAGAGTGGGCTCCCCATTTCCTGCAAAGGTTATCACATCGGGTAATTCCCCTTGTTTTACCATCTCGGTAAGTTTTTGTTCAAGGGCAGCTTCAACATCTATAGCGGCGGGCCACGTTGCGGTGTTCATTGAGTTTGTCCATCCGCACTCACAGTAAATGCAGTCGAAAGAGCATATTTTTTGATTTACCGGAAGAAGATTGATCCCCAGCGATACACCCAGGCGCCTGCTTTTAACAGGGCCAAATACAATACTATCGAATAAGAATGTACCCATATCTAAGTTATGCTAGATTAATCGTATGATGCGGCTATCGGCTGTTGGTCGCATTTTAGTAAAATCAAATGGGGTGATCAGTAATAGACCCGGTTTTTTACCGGGTTCTATCGTTCCCAAATATTTGTCCATGTCAAGAGCCTGAGCTCCGTTCAAAGTAGCCCATTTAATAACGATATCAAAAGAAAGACTCGGATAGTTTTCCAAAATTAGCATAACATGGTTTAAAAGGGAAAGGCTGCTTGATGAAGCCAAGCTATCGGTACCTATGCATACATTAACTCCCGGCATAGTTAATAGTTCAAGCGAAGGCAAGTTTTTTTCAATAAGCAGATTCGATTCAGGGCAGGTAACCAGCGATATATCTGGGTAAACTGTTTTTAACAGTTCAATTTCGCGGGTGCTGGCAAACGTGTTATGGATGAGCATCAGCTTTCTGAATGCAGGGATGTTCTTTTTGATAACCTCGCATGGGGTTAAACCTTTTGGAGGGACAAAGGGAATGCTAGCCTTGCTATATCGGTCGTATAACGGCCCATCGCCTGACCACAGAAATTGATACTCAGCTTTGCTCTCACCATAGTGGATGCTCACCGGCTCATTAGGGAAGGAATGGATATGGTTTGCAATCAGTGTCCAAAGTTCCTCTGAGATTGAGTAGGTGGAGTGGGGGGTTAAGCTTGTGCTATTTGGGTAATGGCGTTTAAAATCTTCATAAGCCTTAATCCCGTTGTCAAAGGTATTGCTTGCTGCATTGGGATTTATTCCAAAAAGCTCCACAAAATTGTAAAACTGAATACCAGATGCTTTTTTAAATTTTAAGGTTGCTGTAGTGTTACAAATATCGCCAATGGCAACCGTTCCTGTATTAGATGCTTCGGTTAAGGCTTTTTTTATGGATTCATCCACATTAGTGCTAACGTCGTTACGAAATGTGGTTACAGCCTCAATGAAACCTGCAATTCCTGGTTTATCGGGTTTTAGACCTTTAAGGTGGGAAAGTTCCAGGTGGCAGTGAGCATTTATAAATCCGGGAACAACTACGCCGTTAAAAAACTGTGTGGAGTGAATTTCAGAAAAGTTATCTTCCTGACGAATTATTTTAATAATTTCTCCATCATCGGTTGTTTCTACAATGCCATTACGAATGGGAGGCTCATTAACAGGGAAAATATAGTTAGCCGCAAATCGCCTCATTGTGCAGGGATGTCCTTAATAAGTTTCTTCAATTCTCTTTTAGTCACTTTTTGGGGATTATTGCCATCCTGTTTTGATTCAACAGAAGAAGGTGTATAGGTAACCTTAAAATTGCTGAAATTGGCATGACGTTTAAAAGTATTTTCATTACTCCCATTATCATAGAGCCAGCCCTTAAGATGGGTTACCTGAAGGTTTTTAAGAGTAAAAGTATAGGAGTAGCTATGTACGTTTCCGTCTTTGGTGTAGGGTGTGAGAATAGAGTTTTCCCTAACACCAACCGGAGTATTATCGTCAAAGTAGAAGAATATGTAGTGCCTTGCATTAACGGCTTCATCATCGGGGAAAATTTGAGCATCGAATGAGAAGGTATAATCACCCAGGCCTTGGACCGGTATATCAAAACCCAGAAATGGATTGGTAGTATGATCAATGGCCATGTCCCATTGTGCTTTTAGTGGCCATAGATTTCCATTGGGGTCGGAAGAGTCAATATTAGTGGGTTCGCTTTGCAATTTTTCTTTATCTTGAAGCCGGGTTAGCTCAAGCACAACCTTGTCAAAAATGTTATCGAACTTTTCTGTTCTTTTGGAGTAGTACTTTATCGAGCTGTCAAATTGGGCTGTAGTGTAGCCAAACGAGAGGATGATTGGCTCGTAGTAGGCTATAGAGTCGTGTCCGTAAAGGTTGCTATGTGTTGAAGTAAGGGTTATGCCATCTGTCAGGTAGATTTTTGAGAGGATTTTAACCATATCCTTTTCCGGGATGATATAGCCGTTACCACATGATAGCATTATGAACGCTGCGATAGCTGAAGTTATTTTAAAGGTTAATGGGCGCATCTATTTTTTTTGCAAATCTAACTAATTTGGAATAAAAACGATATTTTGATAGACTATTAAAAAAGCCGGCTTTGTAGCCGGCCAAATGTTTTACTTAATCTTGTCGAATTTGTATCCAACCATAACCTCATGTGAGCCGGAGTTGTATTTTTTAATGCCCAGCAGGCTCCAGTCGAAGGAATACCCAAACATGTATCGTTTTTGCCAGGTAACGCCGAGCAGTAAGGAGATAGCATCCTTCCAGCGAAGCGATAGCCCGCCCCAAACATTATACTCCTTTTGCAGGTAGGTATATTTGCCGTTAAGTTCAAGCTGCATGGGACTACCAAACATGTACTTAATTATCGCAGAGCCTTCAATTTCCATGTAACGGTTGAGGTTTGCCCAGTAACCACCACTAAGCATAACATGTTGCTTGAGGCGGCTCGGGCCAATGGGTTCTGGGTAAAATCTAAGTCTTTGACCAAAAAGTTGATGCGCAGAAAGCCCGATATTGAATGAGGTGCTATAGAGGTAGAAGCCGATAGATGCATCGGGGGTCACTACCGTTTTAGTGGCCTGAATGATTGCGGGGTCAAACCGAGGATCGGGCTCTTCGCCAAGTTTAAGTTTAGTGCCATCGAGACGGTAAAGCATCATACCGAAAGATATACCTCCTGAAACACGCATTCCCGAGCTGGTTATCTGCATGTTGTAGGCATAAGTACCCATTAGGTTAGTTTTGGCTGTGGGGCCTGTTACATCGTTGGTAATGTGTGCACCCCAACCCATATCGCGCTTACTGAATGGTCCGTAAACGCTGGCACTAAACGAGAATGGGGCATCGTCAATTCCAATCCACTGGTTACGGTTGTTCGCCCTAATCTGGTAATGGTTTAGTGTTCCCGCCACAGCCGGATTGTATAGGTAAGGATTAAACATAAACTGGGTGTAATGAGGAATTTGCTGGGCGCTAGATCCAAACGGAATGGTAAGGCAGGCAATAATAACCGCCATGCCTCTTTGCCCTAAATGTGACATAAATGTTTTCATAACCGTTATATTTTGTGGCTGTTACTTAACAATGGTAACAGATCCGGTTATCGGTTTCCAGTTGGCACCCTGTGCCTGAACATTAAATTTAATCACGTAGTAGTAAGTACCTATTGGTAGTTCCTTGCCGTTATTGGTTCGTCCATCCCAGCCTTTGGCTGCCTTTTCGCCGGTTGCCGACCATACCAGTGATCCCCACCGGTTAAAGATTTCAATAGAGAGGTCGGGGAATAGGTAGCTCTTTGGAACCCTCCAAACATCGTTAATGCCGTCGTCGTTTGGCGAGAATACATTGCCAAATGCCAGATCATCAACGATCTTGGTGTATAGTCGTATTGAATCTGTACAACCCATTTCTGTTTTTGCAATTACGTCAACCAGAATGTATTCGGTCATTTTCTTGGTTATCGGATCCTGGATCTTCACTATTCTGTTTTGCGGAATCTGATTCTTTATCTCCTGGTTGAAGAGGATGGTAGAATTCCAGCTGTTAGAGGGGATAAACATTTCTGCCGGTTTCCACTCAAAGGTGGTGTTGTAATCAACGCTCTTGGTTATCACGTCGAGGTTGTATTCCTTGCCTAGCAGAATCGAAATGATGGTATCCTGAACGGCTGAAATGTACAGCGGAACATGTAAGCCTATTTCTGGAAGTACATTAAGATTTATTGTATCCCTCTCGATACATTGTGGTGAGCCTAAATTATAAACCCTATACTCATACGATTTACTTTGGGTAAGTGTAACGGTAAATGCATCGCCATCTTGAACCTGAGTGTTTGATGGAATTTCAAACCAGTAATTTATGAAAACGAGGTCTGGATCTCCACCGATAACTTTACCTATAAGGGTTACCGGGTTATTATAGCAAACGGTTGAATCATTTCCAGCAAAGGCTCTGAAGTTGTAGCGGTTCTCGATGTCAACAAAGAAAGTTGTGTCATAAACACATCCCTTTGTATCGGTAACCCTTAAGGTGTAGTTACCCGATGTAACGTCTGAAAGTTCGTTATCGGTGTCGGTGGTTCCCAGCCATTCAAAGGTAAGTTCGCTAAAATCACCTGTACCTCCGGTTTTACCGGTAATGGTAATTCTTCCTTTATCGGTGCCATTAATTTGCCTACAGTAAGCATCCTGAATGCTTGCACTCAGATTTAGCATTTGCGGACCTTTTACGGTAAACGCTTTAGAAACCGTGCAGTTTAAAGCATCGGTTACGGTTATGGTGTAATTTCCGGCAACCACATTTTCAAGGTCAGGTGAGGTTTGACCATTCGACCATAAGTAGGTGTAATCGGGTTGGCCTCCGGACACCTGAATCCTTACATATCCTGAAGGATCGTTAGGACATGCCAGAGAATCGGCAGGGGTTAGTCCGGTAATGATGATTGGCGCTGGTTCGGATAGCGTAATGCGAAGTGGTGGGTCAAATAGTGCATTACATCCGTTGTCGTCTGTAATGGTAACATCGTAAACTCCGGCAGGAAGGTTTTCGAACGCTCCGCTGGTGTTTGTTGAATTAACCGTACCATTAATAGTGTATGTGAGAGTTCCTGTGCCACCAGATGCTGTTAGGTTGATAGCACCTATAGCCTGACCATTACAGGTAGGATCGAATTGTACGAGTTCAACCAGGTGAATGGCCGAGGGCTCTGTCATGGGTGGCACATCGCTTACCACGGTAGAGCAGCCATGCGAGTCGATTATCGTAAAATTAGTGTAAGATCCGGCAGCAACGCCCGTTGCTACAGTTCCTACCGATGAACCACCCTCCCATGTAATTGTGTAAACAGGAGTACCACCTGTTATGTTGAAGGTAACAGAACCATTTGCCTGGCCGTTGCAAAGCGGATTCTGTAGGCTAACAAAGGTGGCATTCAGCACTGCGGGTTCTGAAATGTCAACCTGTCGGTTGGGGAATACGGTAGATAGGTTATCGGTTATCGAAATTAAGTATGAACCGGCAGGTATGTTTTCAACAGTAAATACGCCGCCACCCAGGTTATTTACGGGAACAGGTGACATATCCGCCAGCTTTGTGCAAAGAACCGAAAACGGTGGGAATCCTCCGGTGATCGTTATTGTAATAAGGCCATCAGAGAGCCCGTTACACGTTACATCGGATGATGTAATGTCAATGTTAACACCGCTGATTACTAAATCCCCGGTTTCAACATTACATCCGTTGGCATCGGTTACTCTAACACGATATGTGCCACTTCCCAAACCCGTAAAATCGCCAGTGCCATTCGAAATTAAACTTGGAAGCAGGGTGTAGGTTAACGCTCCCGTGCCGCCGGTAGCAATTACATGAATCTCGCCATTGTTAGCGCCTGGTATTGTTTCCTGTACTACATTGATGTTTGTTATTACCAGTTGTGCTGGTTGGGTTATGGTAACAAGTTGCGATTGCGGACAGTTATTTACATCGTTCACAACAACGATATAGTCGTTTGCGGTTAGGTTGGTGAAAGTGTTTGTTGGGTAGAATGTTGCTCCGCCGTCAATGGAGTACTGTAATGGGGGTGTACCGCCTGAGGCTATAATCTCAATGCTACCGTTGTTGTCGCCGTAACATCCGGTAACATTGGTGATATTAACGTTATCAATGCTGATAAGCGAAGGCGAGTTGAGGGCAATAGGTCCTGAAGACACAGGGCCGCAGCCATTAGAATCGGTTACATCAACAGTATATGTACCTGCTCCCAGCCCGTTAAATACTCCGGTGGTATTGGAGATTGCTCCTGGATTTAAAGTATAGGTTAAAGTTCCCGTGCCACCGCTTGCAATCACAGCAATACTTCCGAAAGATGTACAAGTAGGATCAACAGTTGAGATGTTATCAATGGTAATAGCTGATGGTTCAGTAATGGTGGTGCTGGAGCTGGAAGTACAACCATTATTATCCATTACTTCCACCAGGTAGCTATTGGCAGCCAAGCCTGTGAATAAACCTGTTGGTTGCCATGCCCCACCATTTATATGGAATTGAATAGGTGCAACACCGCCTGTTACGGTTACATTGATTTGCCCATCGGATAAACCATTACAGGTAATGTTGGTGGAAGTAACAGTTAGAACGATTGGAGCGGGCTCGTTTATTGTAACATCTTGCTGGGTGGTGCACAGGTTTGCATCGCGAACTACTACCGTGTAAACACCGCCACTTAAGCCATTCTTTACATTCGATGCCTCAAATGTAATACCTCCGTCATAAGAGTATTCGTAGGGTGGAGTCCCTCCTGAAGCGGTAACACTGATTTGGCCATTACCATCACCGTTGCAGATTAAATCAACGGTTGTGTAGGTGAAGCTGAGCGCTGTTGGCTCGTTTATAGTAAATGGTCCGGCAACGATAGGCCCGCAGCTGTTAGCATCGTCAATCTCAACAGTATAAGTACCGGGAGAAAGGTTGGTGAAGTTTCCTGTACCGTTTGTTGATAGAACATTTGATCCGGCATCGAGTAATCTGTAGGTGAGAGGTGCTGTTCCGCCGTTGCCTGTAACGGTGATTGTACCATCATTAGCGCCAAAGCAGGTTACATCTGTTGAGTTCTGACTGCCTATTGAGAGAGGTGCAGGTTCAATTATGGTAAGGTCTGCTCCTATGGTTATACAACCGTTAGCATCTTGAACGGCTGCAGTGTAAGTGCCGGCACTTAAGCCATTGAATAAACCCGTTGCATTTCCAAATGGTGCTCCACCGGTTATGCTGTAGCTATAAGGTGCCGTACCACCTGTCGCTGCAAGAGTTATGGTACCATCAGAAAGGCCATTACATGAAATGTCTGTTTTAGATTGAGTAGTAAAGTATAATGCCGGAGGTTGTCCTATGGTGAATTCTTGTGTTAAAATGCAACCGTTGGCGTCGCGCACATACATAACATAATTACCTGCAGTTAAACCTGTAAAATTGCCACTGGCAAAGTAGTTAATTCCATCAATGGAGTATTCCAATGCTCCTGTTCCACCACTGGCAGCTGCGTTAACTTCACCGTTGTTCCCGCCAAAACATGTAGCATCAGTAACTGTTAAGGCATTGATAACTATTGCTGGGGGCCCTGTAATTACAGCAGGTTTTGTAGTGATACAGCCGTTGGCATCTCTTACATACACAGTGTAGCTTCCCACTCCTACGTTGAACGTGTAGGTTGTTGGGTAGTATGTTGTACCATCAATTGATACTCGTTTTAATCCTGTACCACCTGATACTCCCGTAACTTTTATGGTGCCATTAGTGTTATACCAGCAACCAGTAACATTAGTGGTTTGAACTGTGAAATTTATGGGAGAAGGTTGATTGATGTAGATTGGGTTCCCGTTGTTTGCAACGGCAATACATCCATGTGAATCGCGTACTTTGATATAGTAAGGATTTGTGGGGCCACCGGGAAGGTTATTAAATATCGGATTGGTTCCCCAGGCTTCGGGAACATAGATTGAATATTCGTAACCTGTGCCTGAGCCGCCCGATACATTACTAATGGTTATCTTTCCAGTATTATCGCCGTTACAGGTTGTTATTGGGGTTACTTCAAAAGTAAACGCAATCTCGTTGGGTTCAACCATCTGCACACTGGTGGGCCAGGTTGTTGAGCAACCATTAATATCTCGAACTACTATATCGTAGTATCCCTCACCAACTGTAAATACGTTGCTAGCTTGGAAATTTGCTCCGTTGTCAATTGAGTACTCAAGCGGTGGTGTTCCTCCGGTTGCTGTAATGGTTATTGTTCCGTCGGTTGAACCAGCACAGGAAATTGGAGTGGTAGAAATACCGGTAATAGTAATTGGTGCTGGTTCAGAAACTGAAATTTCTTCGGTGTAAGCGGGGCAGCCATTTACATCGGTAATGTTCAGCGTGTATGTTCCTGCCCCTAGATTAGTAAAGTTTGCCGGTGTTGGGTGAACCGGACTTTGGTTTCCGATCAGGTTTACGCCCAGGTAAAGAGAGTAGGTGTAGTCGGGTGTTCCGCCATTAGCAAGTGCCTGAATTGAACCGTTCGTATCTCCTGAGCATCCGCTAACCGGGATAACTGTTTTCGATGCCAGGCCAATTGGGGTAGGCTCGGTTAGGGTAACATTTCCTAAGGCTTGACATCCAATGGCATCGGTAACAGTAACTGTGTACGAAACTCCTGCTGATAATCCTGTTGCAGTTTGTGTGGTTTGAACAGGTGTGGTGTTCCAGCTATAGCTGTAACCTGGAGTGCCTCCCGATACGTTTACCGTTGCCTGACCGTTACTGTAGCCATTACAGGTAGGATTTATGGTGGTGAATCCATCTACTTTGAGTTCGCTTGCAACCGTTATTTGAACCACGTTACTGGGGTTGTTTAAGCAGGGCCCGCTGCTCACAAGTCGCCTGAACCAGGTGGTTTGCGTTAATGCTCCGGGTTGATAGTTAATGCTGGTTGCTCCCGAAATGTTGGTGAAAGGTCCTCCAGCACTGGTGGTGCTGCTTTGCCATTGATAGGTGTAGGTATTATCACCTCCTGTTGGGGTTTGACCATCGAGCCGGGCGGGAGTTGTATTGTAGCAGATCGTCTGATTGGCACTAATAGTATTGTTCCCTATGGCTGGCAGTACAGTTATTGCTACCACGTTGCTGATGCTTACGCATGAGCCTGATGTAACCACTCTTCGGTACCAGGAGTTGGTGGTAAGAGCTGGTGGAGAGTAGTTCTGCGAGGTTGCCCCGCTGATATTGCTGTATGGTCCTGAAGCACCTGAAGTACATATTTGCCATTGGTATGAATAGGAGCCATTCCCTCCTCCGGGTATGGGCCCGGTAAGCTGAACTGGGATGTTGTTGTAGCAAATGGTTTGGTCAGAACCGATGGTGTTGCCTGTAATATCAGGGATAATGGTAATGGTAATGGTATTTGAGTATGTGGTTCCGCAGGTGTTGATTTCTACCCGACGATAGCACCGCGTTTCGGTAAGACCAGCGGGGGGGTCGTAACTTGAGCCGGTTGCTCCTGCAATGGCAATCCAGCCACCCGCACAGTTCGATTGGTATTCCCACGCGTAAGTCCAGCTACCATCACCTCCTGAGGGTAGGGTAGCATTATTGATTGGTAGGGGGTCGCTGTTGTAGCATAGGGTTTGATTTCCTGATATTGATCCTGCAGCTGTATTTGGGTAAACGATAACCGTAACCTCGTTGGAGTACCCTGTACCGCAGCTGTTGGTTGCTACGCGTCTGTAGGTTCGTGTAGTGGTTTGCCCGCCAGGAATGTCGTATGTTAGGCTATTAACCCCAAGCGATATCCAAGGACCAGCACCCTCTTTGTATTCCCAGTCGTAAGTCCATGCACCGCTTCCCCCACTAGGCGAGGTTATATTCGTAAACGCTTCAGGATCACCGTTGTAGCAAACCGCAGCGGGAGTACTGATTTGACCACCGTTAACAGCAGGGGCAACGGTTACGGTAAGGGTATTCGAGTACCCCGTACCACAAAGGTTAGTTGCACCCCTTCGGTAAGTGGTGGTTTGGGTTATTCCCGCGGGGGGATCGTAGGTTAGACCATTTGCACCTACAATTGTTGTCCAACCGCTTCCTGTGTTTTGTTCCCAGAAATAGGTGAATGCCCCGTTGCCACCGCTTGCTGCTGAGCTACTGGTGAATGCAGCAGGATCATCGCCAAAACATACGGTTTGATCGGATGCTATTGTTCCGCCATTGATATCAGCATAAATTGTTATGGTCACGGTGTTTGAGTAAACCGTTCCGCAGCTGTTTGTGGCAACCCGGCGGTAGCATCGGGTTTCAGTTTGATTGGCGGGTGGATCGTAGGTTAACCCCGTTGCACCAGTAATTACATTCCATGGCCCTGCACAATTCGTTTGGTATTCCCATGAGTAAGTCCAAGGACCATTTCCTCCTGTGGGGTCGGTTGAACTGGTTATAGGATCAGGATCGGAGTTGTAGCAGAGCGATTGGTTCCCGGCAATGGTTCCTCCATCCATTTGGGGATAAACCGTAATAGTAATTTCATTTGAATAGGCAAATCCACAGGCGTTTTCAGCTTTTCTACGGTACTGCGTGGTTTGTGTAATACCTGCTGGTACATCGTAGGTAAGTGCGTTTGCACCGGCAATGGTTGTCCATGGGCCAGCGCCAACCTTTTGCTCCCAGCTGTAAGTCCATGCGCCATTCCCTCCAGCAGGGGAGGTAATGTTGGTAAAGGCATCCGGATCGCCGTTGTAGCACACGCTTTGGTCAGAGCCTATTGTTCCTCCTGTAACCGGGTCAAAAACGGTAACTGTAAGTTCATTGGAGTAAACAACACCGCAGGAGTTGGAAGCCTCACGCCTGTACATAGTAGTTTGGGTTAAACCTGCTGGCACATCGTAGGTTAGGCTTGTAGCTCCTGCTATGTTTGTCCAGGCTCCCGCCCCTACCTTAAACTGCCACTGGTAGGTAAATGCTCCATCACCTCCGGAGGCAGGAGCGTCGTTGTTGAAAATCGAGGGATCGCCTGCATAGCATATTGATTGGTCAGAGCTGATGTTTCCGCCGTTAAGAGCGGCATAAACGGTTACCGTGATGGTGTTAGAGTAAACAGTACCACAAGATGTGGTTGCAGCCCTACGGTACTGGGTGGTTTGGGTAAGCCCGGCAGGTACATCGTAAGTCAACCCTGTTGCTCCGGCAATAGGGTTCCATGTTCCTGATACGTTTTCTTCCCACTGGTAGGTAAATACCCCACTACCACCCGAAGGTGATGTGATATTTGTAAATGGTTCGGGATCGCCGTTATAACAGATGGTTTGGTTGCTACCAATGCTACCGCCGTTTAGCTGGTTATAGACCAAAACGGTTGTTTGTGCAGAGTTGATACATCCATTTGCGTCCTGAACGGTTACGGTATAATCGCCAGAATTACCTGGTGTAACATTGGTAATAGAAGGATTCTGATCGGTTGATGAGAATGGGATGGTAGAATTGCTGGTCCAGCTGTACGAAACCATCCCGTTAGGAGTGGAAGTCAAGTTTATTGTTCCATTGTAACAAGCAGGACCATCGTTACTGGCGGTTACGTTGGGCAAGGAATTTACGGTAATGTTGAGAGCGTTTGAAAGCCTAGAGCAACCTGTGGTAGTTAAAGTTACGCGTGCGCGGTAGGAGCCTGTTACAGTGGCACTGTACTGATCGCTAGTGGCACCACTGATATCTGCACCGTCTTTGCGCCATTGGTATGCATAGTTAACACCTGTAACCGCTTTGAGCAGGGCCGAACCACCCTGGCAGAATGTGGTTGGATCGGTTGTAGAGATACTTGCGGTGGGCGATTGAAGGATTTCAATGCTGATGTTATCCGATGCGGTATTAGAACCCTCATCTTCAACCAGACATGTAAAATTGTATGTACTTGCAGGTGAATTGGTATTCAGAATCGCCACATCACCAGGAGGAACTATGGTTAACACATGGGTGTCGCCCGTCCAGGTATAGGTGTAGTTTCCGGGATCACCCACACCATTTTCGGTTTGTACCGTAAGGGTAAACGATCCCGAGCCTTGACAAACCTGGGTTTGTCCACCAGATGGCACTATAGTTACTGTAAACTGGCCATTCGCCTCTTTAACTGTAAATGCGAATACAACCCACAGCATAGCGGCTGTTAGTAGTATTCTTTGAAAAATATTTTGTGCTTTCATCTGTTTAGTTTTTTCAGATGATTAATTGCTATTTTTTCTTATACACAAGTGGATTGCTCGATGCTGTGCACCCATTTTTAGTAATAGCTATAACCCTATACGTTCCGGGTTGGGTATATGTTTTAAACTCCTCATCGCTTACCTCCCTGTTGTCGATGTAATAGAATACATTTCCGAGCAGTTTTGTATCTTTTAAACTTAGCGCGGGCTTGTTCTCTTCAAGTTTTAAAACCGGTTTAATAACATCGAAAACCCTAATGGTTAAGTTGCCGGTGTGTTTGTTGCCGTAAATATCATTCACATACACCGTGAAGTTAAATAGCCCCGGCTTTTTTAACTTTAATATCAAAACATCGCCCAACTTTTTATCTATAAGAGAGAAATCACCATCCCAGGTAATGGAGTTGACCTCATCCGATGATAGATTAATCCTGGCAGTTAAGGTTATGGTTTGATCAACACAAAAATCATTTTTACCACCTGACGGCTCTATTGTAATTACAGGCAATTGAGCCATTAGCTCAGCATTTGCAAGGCCCAATATGGTTATCAGAAATAAATATATTTTTGAGCAGCGCATGGCGAATTGTTTTTCTTGTTTTTATTTTTAGTAAGTAAAGTTTAAACCTAAATTTAATTCGAATGTAAAAGATTTTTTATTCAAATCAACTTTTAATATCAACAAAATTAGTGTATTAAACAAAATAATTTTTTAAAACACAGAAAATCAGATATATACATTAAATGCTTTGAAAAGGCTCAAGTATTTGATTATGTCAAATTAATGTTTCACTAAAGGAAAGCGTATCAAAAACTTTGCCATGTAGTATAATGTGTTTTATATCAATTCAATGAGGAATAAACTCAAAATAAATTGACCGAAATTGAACCCATCTTATAAGGAAAATGCTAAGGTGGTGATGGCAAAACCCGCCAAAAACCCCAAATAAACTTGTTGTGGTTTGTGGTCGCCTTTAATAAGGCGAGCAGATGCGAGCATTCCGGAAAGCAGGATGCTAATTGTAAACAGGTAGAGCGCAGGTTGGTTGCCATGTAGAGCTGATGTAAATAAAAATCCGGCTATTCCGCCCATCCCAGTCAGGTGCAGGCTTATTTTCCAAAAGAAAGAAATGGCTGCACTGGCAAGTAGCGTGTATATGCCAGCTTGAAGAATCTTAATCAGAATAAAGGGAACCTGAAGCCTTGCGAACAAAAAGATGGTGAAAAGAAATGGGAGCGTTGAGATTATTAGGGGAAAAACCCTTTCGCGGTTGTTGACCAACCGGTAGTTCTGCACTAATCCTAAGCGACGTGTAATTAAAAGTAGCAAAAGAGGAAGAGCTATGGTGTTGAGGGCAACAAATGTAGTAAGAGTAATTTTATAACGAAGCGGCAGAAATGCTACGAATGAATCGGATGAGAAAATTACGATAAAGATGTAGGTGGTTGCCAGGATGGGATGAAAAATAATAGATAAAACAAGCGCAATTCTATTTAGCATGAGAGCAGTTCCGATTAGTTTAGTTCTTTTCGTAAGCGGGCAACAGGGATGTTAAGCTGTTCACGGTATTTGGCAACCGTTCGGCGGGCAATGGGGTAGCCTTTGCTTTTTAGGATTTCCATCAGTTCTTCATCGGTTAAGGGGTTACGCTTATCTTCGTTGTTCACGCATTCGGCAAGTATTTTCTTTATTTCCCGGGTCGAAACCTCTTCTCCGGAATCGGTTTGCATTCCCTCGCTGAAGAAGTGTTTGAGAGGATATATACCAAAGTGGGTTTGGATATACTTACTATTGGCCACGCGCGATATGGTGGAGATGTCGAGCCCGGTTTTTTCGGCTATATCTTTCAGGATCATTGGTTTAAGTTTGCCTTCGTCGCCATCGCGGAAGTATTCCTTCTGGTAATCGAGTATGGCCTGCATGGTTACCATTAATGTGTTCTGGCGCTGTTTCAGCGCATCGATGAACCACTTTGCCGACTCAATTTTCTGTTTTACAAATGCAATGGCCTCACGTTCCTGGCTGGAGCTGAGCTCCTTATTGTATGAGTAGTTTTCGAGCATGTCGGCATACTCCTTGCTGATACGCAACTCGGGTACATTGTGCTGGTTTAGGTTAAGCCTAAACTGGCCATCCTCATAGTCGAGAATGAAATCGGGTATAATGTGTTGTGCTGACTGGTCGTAAGGGTCTGTGAAACTACCTCCGGGCTTTGGGTTTAGCTTAAGGATTTCGTCAATAGCCTGTTTCAGCTCATCATCGGACAGGTTCAGCTTATCGGCTATCTTGTCGTAGTGTTTTTTGATGAACTCATCAAAGTGGTACTTAAGAATTTTGTAGGCTAATTTAGTATATTCGTTTTGCTGTTCTTTTGCCTTTATCTGGATGAGGAGGCATTCCTGAAGGTCGCGGGCTCCAACGCCGGGTGGGTCAAACTCCTGAATAACGTAAAGGATTCGTTCCAGTTCATCCTCGTTAGTTTCAATACCCAGAGAGAAAGCAATATCGTCGGCAATTGCCGTGAGCTTGCGACGGATATACCCATCCTCATCGATATTTCCAATAAGGTAAAGGCCAAGCTGTTTTTCGTGCTCGTTAAGGTTGGCCATCCCAAGCTGGTTTTCCAGGTGTTCGTGAAATGAAACACCAACAGAAAAGGGGATCTCTTCGCGTTTATCCTCTCTTGAAGTGTTTGATGCATAAAGCTTATAGGAGGGGATGTCATCATCGTTCATGTAGTCTTCCAGCGAGAATTCGTCGTCGTTTCCCTCCCTATTGTCGTCGGGGAGCACGATTTCGGCTTCTGTTTGTGGTTCTGAAGTTTCAACCTCTTCCAGAATGGGATTCTCCTCAAGTTCCTTTTTAATGCGTTGTTCAAGCAACATGGTTGGGATCTCCAGCAGCTTTATCATTTGAATCTGCTGGGGCGATAGCTTTTGAAGCAGCTTTTGCTGTAACCGTTGCTTGAGCATGGGGTTTTAGAATTCGCAGTTTTTTGGAGTACGGGGGAATGGGATTACATCGCGAATGTTACTCATTCCGGTAACAAACAGGAGCAAGCGCTCAAAACCAAGACCGAAGCCGCTATGCGGTGCCGAACCAAACTTGCGGGTTTCCAGGTACCACCATACATCCTTTTCGGGGATGTGCAGCTCATGAATTCGGTTTAGTAGCTTATCGTAAACCTCCTCGCGCTGCGAACCTCCAATAATCTCGCCAATTTTAGGGAACAGAACATCCATGGCGCGAACTGTTTTGCCATCGTCGTTCTGCTTCATGTAAAAGGCTTTGATCTCTTTAGGGTAGTCGGTTAGTATTACGGGCTTTTTGAAATGTTTTTCAACCAGGTATCGCTCGTGTTCCGATTGTAGGTCGGCACCCCAGAATACCGGAAACTCCCATTTCTGATTTGCAGCCTCAAGAATCTCAATAGCCTTGGTGTAGGTGAGTCTTTCAAAGGGGTTAGCAATCACAAACCTAAGTCTATCAATGAGCTCTGCGTCGTACATTTTGTTGAGGAATTCCAGGTCGTCCATGCAATTATCAAGAGCATAGCGGATTAGGTATTTCAGGAAATCCTCTGCCAGATCCATGTTGTCCTGTATGTCGTAGAATGCCATTTCCGGTTCAATCATCCAGAACTCGGCCAGGTGGCGGGGTGTGTTGGAGTTCTCGGCACGGAAGGTTGGTCCAAAGGTGTAAACCTCCGAGAGGGCCAAAGCGCCCAGTTCGGCCTCGAGCTGTCCGGATACGGTTAGCTTGGCTTCCTTGCCAAAGAAATCCTCATTCCAGTCAATTTTACCATCTTGGGTTCTGGGAAGGTTCTCCAAATCGAGGGTGGTAACCCGGAACATGGCGCCGGCACCTTCGGCATCGGAACCGGTTATGATAGGGGCATGTATGTAGTAAAAACCTTTATCGTTGAAATACTTGTGTATGGCGTATGCCATGGCATGCCTGATACGTAGCACAGCTCCAAAGGTGTTGGTGCGCGGACGCAGGTGCGCAATTTCCCTAAGGAACTCCATGCTGTGGCCTTTCTTCTGAAGCGGATAGGTTGTGGCATCGGCTTCACCTAAAATCTCCAGGTAATTTGCCTGTATTTCAACCCTTTGCCCTGAACCAGGTGAGTCGACCAGTTTACCCCTTACTGCAATACATGCACCGGTGGTTACACCTTTTAGCTCTTCCTCGGTAAACTGCGTCATATCAAACACTACCTGAATGTTATGAATGGTGGAGCCATCGTTTAATGCAACAAATGCTACATTTTTGTTACCACGTTTGGTTCGGACCCATCCCATGGCAGCCACATCGGTTCCAACAATACCGCTGTCGAGCAGCAATTTCACCTTGGTTCTTTCGCTATTTCTCATGCCGGTTTAATATCTTTCTGAAAAACAATATTTTTACAACTCTTTTTTTGACTTGACAAAAATAGTAACTTTTATCGGATTTTATGAATCTAAGCCTAATCGTTTGAATGATTGCTAAGTTTTTTGACAGGTATGGCAGTGCTGTGTTTGGAGTTACACTGTTTGGAATCTACCTGACATGCATATCCGGAAGCAGTTCCGTTGATAGTTGGGGGTATGCTGCCGATATTGTTAATGGGGTCAATCTCTTGCGTCCGCATCATCTGCTGTATAGCATTACTGGGTACTACTGGGTTAGAATCAGCCATTTGCTGTTTCCAATGGTCGATACCCTTCTTCTTCTAAAATGGATGAATGCACTTGCTGCCTCCCTGGCAATTCTTGTTTTCGTGCGTATGCTTAAACTTTTAGGGGTTGATAGTGTATCGGCACTCTTGATTGGTTTTTTAGTTGGGTTGAGCTGGGGGTTTTTAAGGTTTGCAGTGGATGCCGAAGCCTACGTTATCCCGATTTTGATTTCAGTTATTGCCAGCTATTTATACCATAATGCTATCGCTCTAAATAATAAAACTTTATACTACCTGGGTTCTGGATTCTTTGCGGCTTTGGCATGCCTGTTTCATCAGGTAATGTTTTTCTGGTGGTTAGCGTTGGCAATGCATGTGGTACTGAACAAGGGAAGTAAAACAAGGTTCATTTTTCTGCTTTCAGCCGCTATTGTACCCATAGCCTACCTGGTTGCCATTAAACACCAGGGAGTGGGAATTTCCATTCGGAACTTAATGCAGTATGTTTTCCACGATTACGTAAACGGAAATGCTTCGGTTGAGTTTGGCTTGGATACCTTTTTAATAGGACTTATAAACATTTTCCGAACTTTTTTACAGTTGCATGGTTATATGGCATACCTCATAAATCAAAACTGGCTTTGGTTTATCCCGTTTGCCATTACGTTGATAGCAATTACCGCTGCAATGCGGGGTCTTATCAAAGATAAATGTAAACCCAAAGTAGATAGCCAATTCCGTTTAGTTCATCTTATTGTGTTAATCATGCAGGTTTCATTTGCATTTCTGAGCGGAGGCAATGCAGAGTTTATGGCCATGGTTCCTGTTTTGGCAGGCATAACGTTTTCAGGAGTAAACGTAGGCAGAAAGAGTTTATTCATGTTAGTCATTGCTGTTACTGTTTGGAACATTTCGTTTGGGATAATACCTGCAAAAATCTATCCCAGCGATAGCACCTGTATGGTTTTAGATAAGGTGAAACAACAAGAGAACACAAAAACTGCCTATATTCTCGCGGAAGCGCCAATGGTTATAAATCGATTGGAATACTACGGAATACAAAAACCCCTGTTATTAAGGACGGAAAAGCTAACACGGCAGGAGCTTAGCCTAAAGGTTGATAGCTTACTGGGTTTGGGATACAGCATTTATACGGATTGCTTGAACCGTCCCAATCCCACATCGCGTTCCACCATGCTAGGTTTAAAAAACCTAAACATAAAGAATTTTGAGGGATACAACGTATCCTGTATCGATTCGGCGCTAGTTCTTGGCGGTACTGTTTACCTACATCAAATTAGAGGTAGCCAAACTCAATACCCACTACCGTAGGTTTTAAAGCTACCCATGATGAAAATTTCTTTTGGCGTAACGC
This sequence comes from uncultured Bacteroidales bacterium, assembly GCA_937926785.1. Classification (GTDB taxonomy): domain Bacteria; phylum Bacteroidota; class Bacteroidia; order Bacteroidales; family Tenuifilaceae; genus Tenuifilum. The sequence continues at coordinate 20,097 of CALBBQ010000015.1, forward strand.
TTAAGACCGGGATGGGGCTTTTGCTTAGCATTTGTTGAGCCTGGCTGCCCAGAACAAAGTCGCTAATGGCAAGGTTCTGTTCGGTCATAATGCTTATCAAATCTGCATTTACGTCGAGCGCGTACTCAATGGTAATATCGGCGATGTTGTCGCCTCGTATGCTGGCTTGCTGGAAGCGAACATCGTGCTCCTTGAGGTAGTTGCAAACCTGTTTGGTGTATGCGTTGAGTTTCAGTTCAATTTCATCGGTTTGCAGGGTGGCCACGGCTATAACGTGAACCTCGGCCTCAAACGCTTTGGCTATTTCGGTGGTGACAGGAACCTTTTGTCGGGTATCGGTAGTGACATCAATGGGAAGGATGATTTTTTTAATATCGCGGGGCATGGCTCCGTGTCGGATGGTAATTACCGGACACTGAGTTGCCGAAATGATACGGAAAGCGTTGCTCCCAATAAAAAACTCCTCAAACCCTGAAGCGCCGTGTGTTGAGCATACTATTGCTGAGTCTTCAAACGCATGAGCCTGATTAACTATTTCGCGATAGATCTTCCCTTTCTTGATGATGTAGGTCAGGTTGGCGCTGTTTTCCATTTTAGTAGAGTACTCCTCTACCAAGGTTTCCAGTCTTTTTTCAATTTGCTTGTATTCCTCTTCGAATTGTCCTGGGCTTAAATCGGTAGGGTACTTTTGCACATGCACCATTTGCACAGTGCAATTGAACCGGTTGGCAAAGATAATGGCGAGGCGTAACCCGTTTAACGACTCTTTAGAAAAATCGATTGGGACAACAATGTGCTTCATGGCTTTTGGTGTTGATTTAAAGCAAATCTAATTAAAAAGTAGATACCAGGTCAAGGCTTTAATGTTAAATCGAACGCACAGGCTGCTGGTTTTTTATGCATTTTAACCTAAATAAACATTAGTTCACAAAGTTACCAGATAACTTAGTACTCTGTAGAATGATTACTAAACCTTAATGTAATCTATGACTCGAAAGCAGTTTAGTGTTTGGGTATTTGCAGTACTGATAGTTTTAACTGCCATATCGCTGGCTAAAAAGCCTGAAAAGAAAATCCTTACCAATACATCAAAGCCTCCACAGGGCACAGCCATTATTATTACCGGAGCTGCAGCAAAAATTGCCCAGGAAGCGGCATTACTGGAAAGCCTTTACCAGCGCGGCGAGCTAAAGGATGTGGTGTTCATTTCTGGTGCCAGCTCCGGAGCGCTGAATGCCGTGATGCTCAATGCGATTCTCGACAGGAAGCTAACCTGGAATGAGTATAGGGAGATTTTTGCAGATATTCGGAACGATGACGTGTTCAAGGTCGATAAGAAAGGGTTGCCTGTCAGCAATGAGCCTTTGAGAAACCTGCTTGAGGAGGTGATAGTAAAAAGGATAGGTTACCGAACCCTGGCCGACATGCCGGTACCTACGGCAATTTCGGTAGTTAACCTTAGACCCTCTCCGCTAAGTGAAGGAACCTATCGTTTTTGCAATCGGAAAATTAACAAAGAAAGTGATTCTACGTTGAATTTGGTTGATGTTCTGATGGCCTCAACAGCATATCCTTTGGTGTTTCCTCCCACACGCATTAGCGGGGTTAGAACTATCCCCGATATACCATACTATGATGGGGGGATTGGCGACGACCGGGTTCCCTTTCAGGCACTACTCGATTTCGAAAAGTACAGGGGCCAGCCCGTGGAACGGGTTTTCATCATCTCCCGAAAACGTGATAGTAACATGTCGCTGTCCGACGAGCTGAAACCATTCGGATTTGAAGCAAAATCCAAAACCGCTAACGGTTTTTCGCCCGATGTCCTCACTTCCATTGGGTTCTGGCGAAGGTTAGAGCAATTAGACAAAAAATATCCTGAATTGGCTGCAAAAACATTAGTTTTTGTTCCAGAGTATGAGTATAGCTTCCCCATGTTCGATTTTAATGACCTAAAACAGCAATACGAGTTAACCTACCAGTGGGCACAAAAAAACTCACCTGTTAAGCTTAGCGAATTCCTCAAGCGAAAACCAAGGCTCATTAAACTCTAAAAAAATGTTATTTTTGCGAAAAATATTTTAAGATGGATATCGTACTTAGCGGAATTCGTTCAACCGGAAAGCTTCACCTCGGTAACTACTTTGGTGCTCTACGTAACTTTGTGCGGATGCAGCACGAGAACAAGTGCTACTTTTTTATAGCCGATTACCACTCGTTAACCACCCATCCCACACCCGAGGATCTTCATGGTTCGGTTAAACAAGTACTTGCTGAGTACCTGGCCTGCGGGCTTGATCCGGGGGTGGCTACGCTATACATTCAGAGCGATATTCCCGAAATCCCAGAGCTTTACCTTTTGCTCAACATGAATGCCTACAAGGGCGAGCTGGAGCGTTGTACCTCGTTTAAGGAAAAGGTCCGAAAGCAGCCCGATAATGTTAACGCCGGCCTGCTGACCTATCCAACCCTTATGGCAGCGGATATCCTAATACATAGGGCAACTAAAGTTCCCGTTGGTAAGGATCAGGAGCAGCACCTAGAAATGACTCGTACTTTTGCCAACCGGTTTAACCGTATGTACAAGGTTGATTATTTTCCTGAGCCTGTAGCTTTCAATTTTGGCGAGCAGCTGGTTAAGATTCCCGGTCTCGATGGCTCTGGGAAAATGGGCAAATCCGAGGGCAATGCCATTTACCTCTCCGATGATCCTGAAACCATTCGAAAGAAGGTGATGAAGGCAGTTACCGATGCCGGCCCAACCGAGCCCAACCAGCCCAAACCCGAACCCATTCAGAACCTGTTTACCATCATGAAAGCCGTTTCATCGCCGGACACGCTCCAGTATTTTGAGGATAAGTACAACGCCTGCGAGATTCGTTATGGAGATATGAAGAAGCAGCTAGCCGAAGATATCGTCAAGTTTACCACTCCTATCCGCGAAAGAATTGAATCAATCCTGGCCGATGACGACTACCTGCGTAAGGTAGCCCGTATGGGCGCCCAAAAAGCCCGCGAGAGCGCCTCAAAAACCATACGCGATGTTCGACACATCATCGGATTCCGGGAGTTCTAAACCAATTGGTCAATTTCAGGAGCGATTTTCTTTTCTGCTGACCCGATTTGCCCCATAGGAGGGCAAATGTTTTCAACTCAGTAAAACTTCGTTTTGCTGCGATTTGAAAGACTCTAAATAGCCTCTTTTCTGTAAAACTCCTTTCCAATCCTGTCGATATGTTCCTTTAGTTCCGGAACATTTATGCAGTTGTAATTTACAACATCAACATGGTATGGAATAGGTAGCTGTTCGTTTAGAATCCCGGAAATATCCAGTATAATTTTTGGCGTAATTCTATCGCCTTTCAGAGCGAGGTCAATATCACTTCCATTTCGGTAATTCCCTTTAGCCCTGCTGCCAAAAATGACAACCGAATCAACCTCATCGAATCTTTTTAGAACATCAATGATTAACCTGAAGCTTTTTTCAGATATACCAAATGTTTCCATTACAATAGTTCCTTTAGCCTAAGGTATAGCTGGTTAATAGCACCGATAAAGTCAGATCAGATCAGTTCAAAAGCCTGATTGGCTTCAAATTCATCGTAAGTGTGCGACATCACGTTACGTTTTTCCAGCATCTCCAACCAAAGGTCTCCATTCTCAATTACTCCGGAACTAAAAGCCTCTTTTATGGTATCGCGGGGGTATTTTACAGCTACACCCTTTTCCTGAAGGTAATCTTTCAGTGTTTTCCATGCCAGTTCAAAGGTAAACTCGTAGTACTTAACAATCCCAGCCTTTTCGAGGTCGGAAAGGGTTTCTTTTTGGAGTGATTCGTTCAACCGCAGGAATGCTTTTTCAAGGTTTATGAAGCGTTGCTTCCATCTGATATCTTTTTCCATTGGACTAGAATTATTAGAAGCAAGATATAAAATAATCACTCCAGTTCCCAGTCAAATCCATCCTTGCGGTCGCGAACGATGACGCCAAGCTTAGCCAGTTCGTCGCGAATTTTGTCGGAGGTGGCAAAATCCTTTCGTTGCTTTGCTTCAAGCCTCATGTTAAGGAGCATCTCAATGAGCTTGCCGGTTAGCTCGGCATGCTTTGAGCCCGCGCTGTGCTCATCAACCAGGCCAAGTACATCGAATAAGATGGTTCTAAAGAACGATTTGAGAGCCTGTAAATCTGCATCGGTGATGGTTTCCTTGCCCTCGGCAAGCAGGTTAATTTGCCTTACCCAATCGAAAAGCACGGCGATGGCCACCGGGCTGTTGAGGTCATCGTTCAGAGCCTCATATACCTTTTCTTTTAAAGTATCTACTTGTACTGTGGATGATGCTGAAGGTTTGATGCGGTCGAGTTGCCGGTTTGCGGCCATCAGGCGGGCTAGCCCCTTATCGGCAGCTTGCAGGGCTTCGTTGGAAAAATCGAGAGTGGAACGGTACTGCGCCTGAAGAATGAAAAAGCGAATGGTCATGGGGCTGTAGGCCTGTTGGAGCAGCTTATGGCTGCCGTTAAAAAGCTCCTCCAGGGTAATGAAGTTGCCCAGCGACTTACCCATTTTTTGTCCGTTGATGGTAATCATGTTGTTATGCATCCAGTACCTAACCGCATGTTTCCCATTGGCTGCCACGCTTTGGGCAATTTCGCACTCGTGGTGCGGGAAAAGTAAGTCCATGCCACCGCCATGGATGTCGAATGGTTCACCCAGGTACTTAGTGCTCATGGCTGAGCACTCCAGGTGCCAACCCGGAAAACCATCGCTCCACGGCGAGGGCCATCGCATGATATGTTGTGGCGATGCCTTTTTCCAAAGGGCAAAGTCGAATGGGTTCTGTTTCTCATCCTGCCCGTCGAGCTGACGGGTGTTGGCCATTAAATCATCAATGTTTCTGCCTGATAAAACCCCATAGTGGTGATGCTTGTTGTACTTCATCACATCAAAGTAGATGGAACCATTTCGTTCATAGGCGAAACCGTTGTTAATTATCTTCTTAACCAGTTCAATCTGCTCAATGATATGCCCTGATGCGCGTGGTTCAATGCTGGGGGGGAGTACGTTCAGCTGACGCATGGCTGCGTGGTACCTGTCAGTGTAGTACTGAACTACCTCCATGGGTTCAAGCTCTTCAAGGCGTGCTTTTTTGGCTATTTTATCCTCGCCTTCATCGGCATCGTTTTCAAGGTGTCCAACATCGGTAATGTTGCGCACGTAGCGCACCTTATAGCCCAGGTGTTGTAGGTACCTGAAGAGTAAATCGAACGTTATTGCCGGGCGAGCATGCCCCAGGTGTGGGTCGCCATAAACAGTGGGGCCACAAACGTATAATCCTACGTGTGGCGGGTTGATGGGTTCAAAAACTTCTTTCTTACGGCTTATGGTGTTGTAGATGGTTAGTTTGCTCATAACGTTTCACAAAAAATGAAGGAAAAATTAACAATGAAAAACAGAAAATGGCTTGCCCTTGCTTATTCAAAGGCAACATCGGATAACGATGATTAGAACCAGCGCATTCATGATTTGCAAAAGTAATAAATATTTGGAACTCGTTGTACCTGCTAACAAATATCAGGAGCAGAGGGCTTTTCGGTTAATTACTTATACTTCAAAACCAATCAGAGTGATATCGTCGGTTTGAGCTGATTTTCCCTGCCAAGCTTCGAGCCTGCTTTCCATTCTCGTCCCGATGCTTTGAACAGTGTCAAACGGATTTTCCATAAGAACCTCTTCAAACTGTTTTCGGCCAAAGCGTTTTTTATGGGTAAACGATAGTTGGTCAAAAATTCCGTCGGTGGTGAAAAGCAAAATATCACCGGGTTTTATGCTCAATTCTACCTGAGGTATATTAGGTACGAACCATTTACTACCCACTGGTTTACCCCCTGACCGATGCAATAAAATTTCAGCATTAGACCCATTGGTTCTGGTAAGTTGATAAAGAGGGAAATGTGTGCTGGCATACCTTGCAATTCCACTTTTTCTGTTAACGCAGCAAACTGCTAGTTCCAGGCCAATAGCGGTATTTGAGTTGTGCCTTAACAATTCAAAGCCTATAATTTGCATCAGGTGTTCATGCATTTCAACAATTAATTCAGAAGGGTTAATTAATTTATGGTGATTGTAAAGCTCATTGAGCAGGGTTAAACCCATCATACTTACAAAACCTCCATGCACACCGTGCCCCGTGCAATCGGCTACAATCAGTATAAAACCATCACAATCACCTTTAAGCCAATAAAAATCGCCACTTACAGTATCCTTAGGTTTATACATTACAAAGGCAGAACGCAGTATGGCTTCCGCTTCCGCGCTTGATGGCATAAAACTGAGTTGGAGCGATTTTGCAAACTCCAAGCCTTCGTTTATTTGGTAAGTCTTTAATTTTAAACTTTCACTTTGCTGTCCAATGACCTCTGCCTGTAGTTTTAGCTCCTCGTTTTGCATCAGGATTTCCTTGGTCTTTTCAGTTACGGCTTTTTCCAATTCATCGCGATTTCTTTTTATTCTGCGTACTCTTCTTATTTCGTATAGGTACACAGAGAGTGCGGTTAGAGCAAGAAACACCAGAAAAAACCATGGACGTAGGTAAAAAGGTAAACCCACAATAACTGAAAGGGTGGCAAGCTCATGGCTAACAGAGCCATCGGGGCGGGAGTAGTAAACCTTAAAGGTGTATTTGCCGAAAGGCAAATTGGTGTAGCGGGCAAATTGCGATGTGGTTACTTGAGCTTTTCCTGAATCCTCAAATCCTTCAAGCCAATAGGTGTATGCAATCTTGCCAGGCGAAGTATAATCGGTTGCGCTAAACCCGATTTCCAACCATTTGTGGTTTGTTCTTAAAAACAACGTTTGGTTTTCGGGGAAATTTAAAACCGTATCATAATCTGTTATGCACGATATGATTTTGATTTTCTCAAGGGGGATATCATCTCCTTGATTGTAAGGGTTGAAGATGTTAACGCCATGGTCGCCGGCAACAATTAACGTGTCGAAGCCCCATTGTACAATGCTGGTTATCAAACCATCCTGAAGGTCTATCTGTTTGCCTGTTAGGTCAACTCGTTTAAGTTTTTTGCTGTAGCGAAATACCCCTTTATCGGTTCCAATCCAGTAGTTACCCAGCCGGTCCTGGTTTACTGCGGTAACAATGGTTGAGGGTAGTCCGTTTGTTTGATTGATTAGTGTAAACCCTCTTTGGTCGGGGGGGAGTATGGCAAGTCCCTTGTCGGTTCCAAAGAGCATATTACCATTGGCATCCTCAAATATGCAGTAGGTGGCAGAGGTTAATGGGTACGAGGTGGAGTCGTAGGGCAAATGAGGGAAGTGTTCAATGGTATGGTTTTTACGATTAATGCGGTCAACCCCTAAACCTGTAGATGAATACCCCACCCATACGAAACCTTGGGAATCTTCAAATAGTCTGTAAATCAATCTTGATTGAATTGCTTTACTCCCGGGGGAGTAGTAGCTTTCAAAACGTTGTTCGCTGGCAATGTATTTTGTAACGCACTTATCTGAAACTATCCATACATCACCCCCCGCATCGGTGGCTAACGATTTAACCTGCGATGATGGTAAGCTATCCTTACTGGTTGGGCAGGGCTTGATGCTCGATACTTTTTGGTTACTGAGGGATAAACGGTAAAAATTTTCGGAGTTTGAGAACCAAACATTTTCAGCGCTATCAACTGTAAGGCAGGTTATGACTTGCTCGCTGAGGTGACGGGTTTTTTTACTACTGCTGTTGATAGTAAGAAGTCCACTGGTGGTAGCAGCCAGAATCAGGTTCTTATGAACCATGAGAGCGTTTACCTCAACCGAATCAATTCTTGAGAGCCTATCATGGTGTTTAATGGTGTATAAACCCTGTGTGGTACCAATAAAAATTGTGCTATCGTTATCGGTAATAGCTTTTACCTGGGGCAGGTTTTGAAGCTTAAGTATTTGCTCAAAACTATTGTTACGCTCGTTCCAACGGTAAACAGCACTTGGATTTGCAGCGTAAAGGTGTTTTCCGGCAAATAGCTGGGTGAAGGTCAATTTGGAGGGAACAGGGTTAAGATTTTTTTTGTTTTTAAGGTTTACCGGGTAAATCTTGCCATCGGACAAAAGCAAATAGAGGTTGTTCTTATAAAATACCGATTGACGGATGGGAGCTTTTAGCCATAAGGTTTGTTGAGGCTCAACTCCAAAATTGTGGACCTGAAGTTTGAGCTCGTTAATGGGTGTAAACACAAAGCATCTCTCTGAACTCCAGAGGGAAATACCGTTAAACATCCATCCATTGCCACTTGCTATAATGTTATTGTTGTCGTGATTATAAACGCTTTTGGAGTTCTGTTGGCCATAGATAGTGTAAAGTCGGTTGGTATAGCTGTTCAGTAAGGGGTCGAATTCTTTAAGGTTTATTCCCCAAGACCCCACAAGGGCTTTACCATCGGATGTAGAAACCACGTGTGTATACCAGTAGTACTGGTCAGCATCAAAGCGCTGGAACATCTTTTTATCAAGCCAAAAGCGATTTAAAGCACCACCGTGGCCATTCCATAGGGTAATCAGCAACGAGTTGTTTTTCGATGGGGCAATTGAGGTAACCCAGTTTGAGCCAATGCTATCGGGGCAGTCGGCATACCCGAAACGGGTAATCCTTTTAGTGGCATTGTCGTAGCAAACCAGTCCCTTATTCTGGGTGCCCATCCAAATTTGTTTGGGGTAAACAGGGAGCATGCAGGAAATCTGGTTTGATGGAAGGCTGTTCAGGTCGGCCAGCTTTCGCAGGTGAATGGAGCTATGTGCTTTAGCGCTAAGCATTGATAATCCGTTGTTTGTTCCAAACCAAACGTTACCCTGCCTGTCGCGGTAAATGAACCTAATCATATTGTCGGCCAACGACTCCGGGTTGCCCTCGTTTCGTAGGTATCGCGTAGCCGTGTTGTTCACCGGGTTGTAGAGCACTGCTCCAAAGTGGTATCCTCCCATCCATATCAGACCATCGCCATTGGGGCAAATGGTGTAAACCGACCTTAAAGGCAGGACACTTACTTCCAGGCTTTTTTTGTCGATACGGTACGAGTAATCTGCAAAATTTGCCACCCAAACCGACTTGCCATCGTCGTATAGGTTAGCAATCGAAGAGGTTTTCAGTTTTCTGTGGTTAGCGGTATCGGCTTTGAGAAAGGAGGTTTGCCAGCTGCCCGAACCCGGGTCAATCCGGATGAGTTCTGTTGAACCTCCCCCAATCATTACCCCATCGGAAAATTCTGTTATGGCATGGAATGGATATATTTCGTTGAATTTGTAGTAGTGAAGTAAGAATTTAACGGTTTTTTTGTTAAAATCGATGCAGTTGAGAGTTCCGTTGTGCCTGTCAATCCATAGCCTGCCCTTGCTGTCGAAGTAAATATCCCTAACCCATTGGTGCCCCTTTAGGGGCTCACCGAAAGCTGAGTCGATGCGTTCGAAGCTATCGGTTTTGGGGCGGTATATGCAAAGGCCATTTTTTGTGCCCACCCAAAGGTTCTTGTTACTGTCAATTGCCAGGGAGCTCACATAGTTGTGGGGGAGTTGCCCCGGTGAGCTACCTCCCTGATAGGTTTTAAATTGATGCCCATCGAATCGAATAAGCCCATCTTCGGTGGCAAACCACATAAACCCGTACCCATCCTGAATCATATCGGTGAACAGGTACGAGCAAAGGCCATCGGTTTTGGAGTAGTTTTTAAACTTTACGTAGTCGTTCCGAATTATTCTATTGAGTTCAAGTTGAGCCAGGGTTGAAAGACTTTGAGCAAAGGCCAGAGCAAAAAAGGTAAGTGAACGTAGAAAGATCATGATTACTTGTGCAAAAGTGAGAAAATGGCATTAAAAAGAAGTTTGTGTGCAACCGTTAGAGCCTCTTCGGAGGGGTTAAAGTTGTTGCGGTGCAGTTGCGGGTTGCTGGCATTAGGGTAACCGGTCCCTATTCTGAAGAATACCGATGGTATAATGTTGCTGAAAAAAGCAAAATCGTCGGTGGTCATCCGGGGTTCGAGGTCAACTACCATGTTGCTGCCCAGCAGCTCTGCAGCTTTACTTTTAAGCACCTGCGTTAGTTCAGGGTTGTTGTAAATGGATGGGTAACCCTGCCGGATTTCAAGCCGGCAATCTATTCCGTGCGATTTAGCAACTCCCGACACTATTTCATGGATCAGGTGGTGAGCTTTTGCGCGCCACGTTTCATCAAAAGTGCGGAAAGTACCGGCAATGGTAACCTCGTCGGGGATAATGTTTGTTGCGCCGTTAGCCTCAATCTTTCCAAACGATAGCACTGTGGGGATGAGCGCAGGAGCCTTTCGGCTAACCAGCGTTTGGAGGCTGAGAATAATTTCCGAGGCGCACACAACAGGGTCGTTAATCAGGTGGGGTAGGGCAGCGTGTCCTCCTCTACCTTTCAAAACAATGTAAACCTCGTCGCCCGAAGCCATATACTTGCCGGGGCAAAGCCCAACTTTTCCTACCTCGAGCTCGGGTAGCACATGAACCCCGAACATGGCATCGGGCTTTAGCTCCTTAAAAAGAGGGCTTTGCGTTATGGCCAGGGCTCCGCCGGGCAGAATTTCCTCGCCCGACTGAAAAATGGCAACGAACCGGCCTTTCAGGTCGTGGCGTTTTTCAAAAAGGCTTAAAGTAACCCCAATGGCTATGGCCATGTGCATGTCGTGGCCACAGGCATGCATAACACCGGGGTGCACCGACGAAAACTCCACGCCGCTGTTTTCAGCAATGGGAAGGGCATCGAGTTCGGCTCTGAGTCCATAGGTTTTACCGGGCATGGAACCTTCCACAATTGCCGCAAAGCTCTGGTGGGTTCCAAAGGGTTCAACCCTGACACCTGCTTTCGCAAGAATATCCTTTATATAGGATGATGTTTTTTCTTCATGAAACGAAAGTTCAGGATACCTGTGGATGTGCCTGCGGTATTCAACCATCAGCTTTGTAATATCATCGCCGATGTTCATCGTCCTAAAACCATTTTGAGGCCCACCAACAGGATAAAAAAGCCAAAAATCCTTTTGAGGGTTGCTGCCGGTAGTACAATTGAAAATTTTGACCCAAAGTAGCTGCCCACCACAACGCCGGCCATGAGCAGTAATGCAATTTTCCAGTCAATAAAACCTGCGCGGTAGTAGTTAACCACAGCAAAAATACCAACAGGGAATAGTAAAACCATGAGGCTTGTTCCCTGAGCCTGGTGCTGGCCGAAGTTGAGGAGGTAAATGAGTGCAGGAACAATGATGATACCACCGCCCAGCCCCAATGCCCCGCCAACAAACCCGGCTGTTAAACCAATGAGTATTAGTAATAAAAGGTGGTAAAAGCCCATAACGAAAATAATTTTTAACAAATATAGAACTGTTTTTGGAATGTTTCTTGAAATCTTTCCTTCACTTTACATTCTTATTTATAACTTTGTAGGTACGATTATGTAGAACATTCAAATCAACCGGCCATGAAAAAGATTTTTGTTTCTCTGCTCGCATTTGGGCTGATGACTTCTGTGAATGCCCAGAATGCAACACCCAAAATATCGTTCAAAACCAGCACTTACGACTACGGTAAGATAAATGAGGAATCGGGGGTTGCTTACTACTCCTTTGAGTTTACCAACACCGGAAATTCACCGCTTATCATACAGCGTGTTGCCACATCGTGTGGGTGTACAACCCCTGAGTGGCCCAAGGAGCCCATAGCCCCCGGTAAAGGTGGATCAATTAAAGTGGGTTATAACCCTGCCGGGCGTCCCGGTCCTTTTGCCAAAACCGCCACCGTTTACTCCAATGCCGAAACCCCAACGGTGATCCTTCAAATTAAAGGGGAGGTAATACCTCGTGTTAAAACTGTTGATGAGATTTATGCTACGCCCATGGGCGATGAGCTTAAATTTGATAAAATACATTTTGCCTTGGGTCGCATTTTTTTAGGCAAAACTTACACCGATACCCTTAAGTTCATCAACAAATCGGCCTCGCCGGTAACGGTTAAGGCCAACACGCAGGGGTTAAACTTTTTGCAGGTTAAGGTGGTTCCTGAGGTGGTTAAACCCAACCAGTTCGGAGCAGTTGTGCTAACCTATAACCCCGATAAGCGCGAGGAGTGGGGTTTTGTGGTTGACCGTTTTACCCTTTCGGTAAACGATAAGGCTCTGAATAGTAGTCCGCTTACCATTACGGCCAGCATTGAGGAGGATTTCTCAAAGCTAACCCAGAAGGATCTGGAAAATGCCCCGCGTGCCGAGTTTAACACCCTGCAGTACGATTTTGGAACCGTTAAATCGGGCGATCCCGTTCAGTACGCTTTTGTGGTGAAGAACTCAGGGAAAAGCGATTTGATAATCCGTAAAATTAAAGCCAGCTGCGGCTGCACCACAGCAACCCCATCAAAGAGTGTTCTTAAGCCCGGAGAGTCAACTGAAATTTCGGCATCGTTCCGTACTGCCGGTTACTCGGGACGGCAGGGGAAAACCATAACCGTAATTACCAACGATCCCAAAAACCCCACCATCATTCTACGCCTGACCGGTAACGTAGATAAAGTTGAGTAGTAAAGTAGCATAAGCAAAATAAGTGATAAAAGCCGGCTTTTGGCCGGCTTTACGATTTCAGGAAGGTGAATTTACTGCACTGTGTGGGCTTGGGTTAGCTTTTACTCGCTGGTTTTACCTGCCTGGCATACCGGTAGCCCTGCTACAGCAACAATTAGTGGTTGCAGCTGTGGTTATGCTCGCCATGGTGGTGCTCATGGTGGTTGCAGCTCTCGCCCGAATCGGCGAGCTCGCCTTTAAGATACAGGTTAACAGCTTGGTCCACATCGCCCGTGCAGCCCCTAACCACCTGTATGCCATGGGCAGCCAGCACGTTTATGGCCCCTGCTCCTATACCCCCGGCAAGCATGAGGCTAACTCCCATTTGCTGGAGGTCGGCGGCAATGTTCGATTTGCAACCGCATCCCTGCGCTGAACCAAGGTTTTCCTTTTTTAACACCTCGCCATTCTCAACCGTGAAGATGGTGTAAAACTCACAGTGGCCAAAATGCTCATCAATCCGGTTTCCCCTTGTGGGTAATGCTATTTTCATGCTACATCAATTTATAGGTTTAACATTTGATTATATTAGCTTTCTTGCTTATAGGATTCATCACATTGCCCTTCAGCTGGGTTAGGTTTATTTATTTGGAGAGCCATGCCATTAATAAGGGCTGTGGCAACTTTTTTCCGTGCCTGCTCCAGTATTCTACCAAAGGTTTGGCGCGAAACGTTCATCTGCCTGGCTGCCTCCTCGTGGTAAAGCCCAAGGCCATCGGCAAGCCTGATGGCTTCCAGCTCATCCAGTTCCATGATTACCGTTTGAAGCATATTCATGGGTTTTCCTGCGGGTTTAAAGAGTATGGTATCGGGCGTATGGCAGATTCTTCGGAAACATCTCTTTCTTGGCATATGCTCAAAATGTTTTCACAAATGTAGGCATATGCTCAAAACGTTCAATGTTAATTATAGCTAAAACCCAGGAGGTGGATTCAATAAATTTATAGATGAGGATTTTGGGTTGATGTGAGCACAGCCCACGGTTTCAACCGTGGGTAGGGGTGTTGTTTAGGAAAAAAGAGGTTTGAACCCAAAATCATAGCCCACGGTTTCAACCGTGGGAAGGGGTATCGGTTTTGATTATCGGGAACCGTTTTAACGGTTTCCCGCAGTGGGGGAAAATGGTTAAAACCATTCACCAAATTAGATTTACCCATCAGCCCCACGGCTAAAGCCGTGGGCAAAATTACCCCGTTCCGATTCCTTTCAACCACCATTTATCCACCATCCCATTTTCGGACATCCAATTTCCCAAACCCTAAACCATTAACGGACAAAAAATACCCCTTTGTGATATGTAAACAATTATAAAACAAATACATATAAATTTTGGCACTGCTATTGATATTCTCAATTAAACGTTCTGTGGCTTGTAGTTTAAAAAACAGGTTAGCGTTCATGGTTTGAAAATAGCCTTTGGTCAAAAAAAAGGGTTAAAGAGCTGCCAAGCACCTAACCTTTTTGCCACTTAACCGTAAATAGCCACAGCACCAAAAAAGAAAAAAGTATGCGTAAGCATAGTAGAAGTAAAAAATGCAGTACGACCCCCCGCAGCAACCGGCCCCCTTAGCCGTAGCCGCCGGCAAGCGACTCTAACGCCCCGAAAGGGGAGAGTAAGTATAATTTTAAACACGAAACAAATTTGAATTCATTTAATTATAAACCACTAAATTTTAAAGCTATGAAGAAATCGACACTTTTAAGAATTGCGCTGGTAGTAACCGCAATGTTTATGTTTACCAGCAACTATGCACAGATTCTAACCGATTATTCTGAGGATGAAACTGCTGTAATGTATCAAACCGCTGGCCGTACCTTCCGTTTGTATGTGCTGCCCGACCCAATTTACAGCCCTACCTATAATGCTGGTACCAATGCTAACCTAGGAGCAAATTCACAATGGAGGTTTGTTTATACTGGTTTAACAGGTTCTCCTGTAAGTAACACTCCTGCAGCTCAAAACTATGTAGAGTTCACTAATCCAGGTGTAGGTACTTATACTGTTGATGTAACCGAGCTAAACACATTAATAAGCTGCGAAGATGGCACTCCTCGTACCACAACTATCAATGTTATTGCTGCTCCCTCTGCCACTTGTGCAACTGCTGATAACCTCACTTTCTGTGGTGACCAACCAGCTCAGACCATTGTTTTAAACATTACCGAAAATGTTCCTAACGCACTTGCAGCCTACGCTTTCTCTGTTGAAGAAGAGATTCAGCAGATTGATGGTAGTGGCACACCTATTGGGTCGCCAACTGTTAACTCAACTTTTGTTAACTTTACCCTAAGTGCCAAGGCAAAACATCCCGCCAACTTAGGTGGTACAACTCCAAACTTTACCTTTACTTTTTACTCTTCTGTACTTAGTGTTGTTTCTAATAACCGTACCCGTTATACCTACACTTTCAAGAAGGCCTCCGATGCCAGTGCTGTTGCCGATGGTATTATATCTGCTATCAGCCAGAAGTCAGACTATATCCAAGGTTTAACCAGCTACGCATTCGCCGATAACCAGGTAGTATTCATTGTTAACCCCGCTCCTGTTACCGGACCGGTTTACCATATTCCTAACGCATTCAACTACTAGTATTCAGGATTTTTCCCGGCCGGGCCTGGCCTGGCCGGGTTTTTTAAAAAGTTTCATGGTTTCTTAAAGCTTATTTTAAGAGACATAAAGGTTTGGTTTTGAAAAGGCTACGCTACATACTACCCCTACTATTTACCCTAACGGGTACTGCGGTTCAGGCGCAACAGCCCGATTTGCCCATGGCCTGCGTTGGTCATACGGAGCGCTACGGCGTAAAGGGCTTTAACGGTGTTTCCGATTTCCAGTGGACCATAACCGACCCCGACGGCAACACCCTGCAGCAGGGCACCGATTACCATCTTCTGGCGCGAGGCGATTCAGTTGATATCCTCTGGCGCGAGGGGATGAAGGGTGGCATTTACACCCTGCAGGTGGTGGAGCATACCGATTACGGCTGCACCGGAAACCCCTACACCGTGAACGTGGTTCTGAACACCCCTGAAATATTTATTCCAATATCCAACAATATCCCCGACCAGGTGGGTGTGTGCCTGGGCAACATTGCCACACTTGACCCCGGTAGCGGCTTTGTTCACTACCTGTGGCACGATGGCAGCACCAACCAGGTGTACTACACCGGCGAGTCCGGTACCTATCGGGTTAGGCTGGTTAACTCCAACTACAGCTGCTCTTACGATATTACCCAGGTAACCGTGCACGATTTGCCCGTGGTTAACCTAGGCAACGATACCACGCTGTTTGCCAACCAAACCCTTTTGCTCGATGTGTATAACCCCGATTTTACCGTTTACGATTGGAGCACAGGAGCCATTACCCCAAGCATAACGGTTGATGGTCAAAGCGGCGATCAGCTCATTTGGGTTAAGGTTACCGACGTTAACGGCTGTTCCAATTCCGACTCCATCCAGATTTGGGCTGCCAACTACAGCAACCTCCGCATACCCGCAGCATTCACGCCCAATAAGGACGGGGTAAACGACAACTGGGAGTTCCCCGCACCATACCAGGGACAGGATCTGCGCGGCTACATTGGCAATGTTGATGTGAAGGTTTTCAACCGCTGGGGTAAGCTGGTGTGGAGTAGCAAGGGCGCCTACAAGCCCTGGGATGGCAAGGACTTAAATGGTAAGGAGCTGCCCATGGACTCGTATCACTATATCATTATCTTTACTGTGGGTGATAAGAAGTACGAGTACAAGGGAAGCGTAACCATAATCAGGTAACGCAACAATTGAAATTTTTTAAATTTGAAGTTTGAATCTAAAACCCTAAATCTTGAATTTTGAATCTTGAATTTTGAATCTTGAATTTTGAATCTTGAATCTTGAATCTTGAATCTTGA
>CALBBQ010000016.1 GCA_937926785.1 uncultured Bacteroidales bacterium
TTCTCGGAGGCTTTACCAGAGACCCCTATATTATACCCCTAAAGATAATGATGATTCCTGAAACTCCACTATTTCAATGAACTTTTTTATGCTGAAATACCAATATGTACACTACTTTTATCCTTAACTAAACGACATTGAATCTGGAATCTTGAATCTGAAATCTGGAATCTTGAATCTGAAATCTGGAATCTGGAATCTTGAATCTTGAATCTGGAATCTTGAATCTTGAATCTGGAACCATCAAAAGTATCCTAAATAAAGAAACCCGATATTTCTATCGGGCTTAGCTGGTGATTCAGCTGGGATTCGAACCCAGGACCCCATCCTTAAAAGGGATGTGCTCTACCTGCTGAGCTACTGAATCTAACTATTTCAAACGATTTTCCTTTCTTTTTTGGCGTTGCAAAGATAGACCCTTTCTTTAAATTATACAAATTTTTTTACCTTTCAACTCCAAAAAAAAGATTTACGTGCTGTATATCAATTCAATAAGCTTTGTTAAAAAGCTAAACAGCGTTGTTTAACAGAAATTCAAACTACTGTACATATTTATTTGGTAGATTAGCTCTACAAAATACATAACAAATTATGAATTCTTTAAGGATGTTATCCGGCAAGGTGGTTGTTATAACCGGGGCTTCCTCGGGAATTGGCAAGGCGCTTACTTATGAATTTTCTAAGTACAACGCTAAGCTGGTTATTGGTGCCAGGCAAATAGATGCGCTTAATGCCATTGCCAAAGATCTTTCGGCTCGTGGCATTGAAATATTACCAGTAAAAACTGATGTTACCAGTGAAATTGATTGTGAAAACTTGATAGAGCAGGCTGTTAGCAGATTTGGTAGGATTGATATACTGATCAACAATGCTGGGGTTTCCATGCGAGCTCTCTTCAGAGACGTTGACCTAAAAGTTATCCGTCACCTCATGGATGTAAACTTCTGGGGAACGGTTTACTGCACCAAGTTTGCTTTACCTTACCTACTCGAATCAAAAGGCTCTGTAGTGGGGGTTAGCTCCATAGCAGGCTTTCATGGGTTACCCGGACGTTCCGGATACTCTGCATCAAAATTTGCCATTCATGGCTTTTTGGAGACCCTCCGGATCGAGAACCTCAGAAACGGTTTGCATGTGATGATAGCTGCGCCCGGATTTACCGCAACCAATGTTCGGTTTTCGGCTTTAACCGCCGATGGTACCCCTCAAGGCATGTCGCCACGCGACGAGAAAAAAATGATGACCCCCGAGAAGGTGGCCCATGCCATTGTGAAAGGTGTTGTTAGGCGTAAGAGAAACATGATTATGGGAACAGAGGGTAAAATTTCCGTTCTGCTCCAAAGAATTATACCAACGGTAATCGACCGGTTGCTTTACGGATACATGGCCAAGGAACCGAATTCGCCTTTTAAGTAATATCCGTTGTTATTACACGGATTTTTGTTACTTTAGAGGAAAATTCGGTTATGGTTTTAACGAGTGTATTTTTTGACACCTTTTTTAATCATCTAACCACATTCCTTTGGGCGGTTTACATTACCACGGTACTGTCAACAGCCGCTATGATAATTCACGAGAAACGTGACCCTGCCAAAACATCTACCTGGGTTCTACTGCTAATAGCGCTTCCAATACTGGGACTCATACTGTATATTTTCTTTGGGCAAAACCGTAGAAAGGAAAAGATTTTCAGCCGTAAGGAGGTACAGGATATTGAGCAGATAGAGTACTTAAGCCGTAAACAGGTTATCCGTTTTAGCGATAAGCGAAACATTGACGAGAAGCTATCCGAGCATTTGAGCATCATTACGCTTCTGCTTAACAATAGTAAAGCGCTGCTTACGGAACATAATGAGATATCAATTTTTCAGGATGGTAAGGATGCTTTTGACTCGATAATCGATGCCCTGTATTCGGCCTCATCAAGTATTCATATTGAATTTTACATTATTAATAACGATAAGCTGGGCAACAGAATCAAAAACATCTTAATAACCAAGGCTAAGGAAGGTGTAAAGGTTAGGGTGATTTTTGATGACGTGGGTAGCTGGAGCCTACCCAAACGCTATATCCGTGAGCTCAGAGATGCGGGAGTCGAAATTTTCCCGTTCATGGAGGTTCGGTTTCCCTTGCTCACCAGCAAGGTAAATTACCGAAACCACCGAAAGATTGTGGTTGTCGATGGCAAGATTGGCTTTTTGGGCGGCATGAACATAGCCGACCGTTACATCGAGGGTAGCCGACGCCTGGGGCAATGGTACGACACCATGTTACGGATTGAAGGCGATGCGGTTAACTCGTTGCAGGTAATTTTCCTCATCGATTGGTACTTCGTCACCGGAATGATTGTTAAGGATCGCGATAAGTATTTCCCAAAAAACACCATAACGTCATACCATCCCTTACAAATAGTTACCAGTGGCCCCGATTCAGACTGGGCAAGCATCATGCAGGCATTCTTTCATGCCATCACACGGGCTAACCATCACATCTACATTTCATCGCCATACTTCATCCCAAACGAAAGCATTCTCACGGCTCTTAAAACAGCAGCCCTGAGCGGTGTTGACGTCCGAATCATTCTACCCGGAAAATCCGATTCAACCGTTGTTTACTGGAGCTCACTATCCTATGTGGCCGAACTACTCGATGCAGGAATTAAGGTTTACCTTTACCAAAATGGGTTTAACCATTCCAAGCTCATGATGATTGATAGTAAGGTGGCCACAGTTGGTTCCGCAAACATGGACATCCGTAGCTTTGAGGATAACTTTGAGGTGGCAGCCTTTATATATGATGAAACTATAACCATGCTGCTCGAGGAAAACTTTATGTCGTACCTTATTCAAAGCCAGGTGATTACTCTCCAAAGCTGGAGTAAAAGGCCATTGAAAAACAGCTATAAGGAAGCACTTGCGCGTTTAGTCAGCCCACTTTTTTAGAATTTTGCACGGTATTTGCTCTAAGTACTTTGTTAATCTTAAAAATATGACCATGAAAAGAACAATCATTTTAATTGCCATCATTGGCGCTTCATTTGCTGCCAATGCACAGCTCCTTCGATTTGGCATTAAAGGTGGAGTTAGCTCCACCAACGTTAAGTTCGATAAAACTACCATTTCCGATGGGGTTAAGCAGTACGTGGTAGAGCAGGGTGATGCCAAGCTAGGCATGCATCTTGGCCTATTCGCCCGCATCCAGGTTATGGGGCTGTACGTACAACCTGAGTTGCTTTTTTCTCGTTCACAGGGTGAAGTAACCTTGAACGATATCACGGCTAGTCAGGTTTACACCGAAACGCAAAAGTTCAACAAGGTTGATATCCCTGTTATCGTGGGCTGGAAGTTCGGACCCGCCCGGGTTGGTCTGGGCCCTGTTGCCACAGTTTTAGTTTCCGAAAACGATGGGTTGAAGCAGAAGCTCAGCGATTTAACATCGCAAACCGTTAAAAATAACTTCAAAACAGCTACCTTTGGGTATCAGGTTGGGGTTGGCCTCGATATCCTAAAAAAGATTACCCTTGACCTAAAGTACGAGGGGAACCTCAGTAAACTGGGTTCCGGAATAACCCTCGGTAGCACTAACTACTCCTTTGACCAACGCAACCCTCAACTAATTTTCAGTCTGGGAGTCTTCTTTTAGACGATAATTTTTTTAACAAGCGATGGTCTCTTTAGATTTGTTCTAAAGAGACCATTTGTCATTCTATTTTTAACGTTGGTATAGCTAAACTCGCTTTTAAAGGAAAAGTTTGAACGTTTATCTCTAAAATGCTTGTATAACACC
>CALBBQ010000017.1 GCA_937926785.1 uncultured Bacteroidales bacterium
TCGGTTTTTTGCAGGGTGAGGGCTTTGAGACGATATTCTTTTGCTTTTTTGGGGGAGGCGGGTACTTCGACAGGCTCAGTGTCCGCTTTTTGAATGAGCAGTATGTTGGTATCTACCGTGGCATTTTCGAATACACCGGGACCTAAATCAATCAGCAACAGAGGGTTGTATTGGGTAAAGAAGCTTCGGAGTTTTTCGCCATAGCCGGCACGCATCCATTTGTTAGATGTAATAAAACAAAGCAGTCCATCGGGTTTGAGCAGCTGCATGCCTTTCTCGTAAAACAACGTGTAAATATCGCCGGTGCGGGTAAAGGTTTGATATTGCTGTTTTTCGTAAAGTTTTGCCAGTTTACCGCCCTCTTTCTGAAGCTGGATATACGGAGGGTTTCCTATCACAATATCAAAACCATCACTTCGACCTTGCTCAGTGTAAACCTTTACCCCAAACATCCATTCGGGGTCGAACCATTCGGCCGAGGCGTTGGGATCGTAGGGGTCAAAATGGCTTATTTTTTCCGATACGGCTTTCTGATAACCTATACGCTGTAGCTCATCCGAAAGGGCAGCGCGTAATTTTTTATCCTTATCCTGTAGTTTCTTTTTTTCGTTTAATGTTTTTATTGTAAAATACGTGTGACGCAGTTTTTTGAGTTCGTCTTCAATACTACGCAGTTTTTCGGTTTGATATGTGCCTAGTTTTTCAAGAGCTATCAGCGTATTTGCTGCCACAAATTTGGTTTCGAGGTTGGGTAGGGGGCGGATGCCATAATTTTGTTTTGTTGGGTCAATTTTTTGGTCGAGCACCAGCGAAATAAAGAATCGCAGCTTGCTTATCTGCACGGCAATGGGCTGTATATCTATCCCGAAGATACAGTTTTCGATAAGATAAAGCTTACGTGAGTAATCGGGAAAGTTAATGTTTTCGTCAAAAGCCTCGTTAATTTGCATTAGCAGCTCTTCGCGCTCATTTCTATCGGAGTTCTTAAAAGCCTCCTGGGTCTGGGCAAGGGCTTTGTTGTACTGTATTTCATACCAGTGCTTATTTTCGGGGTCGAGCTTTTGGAGTAGCATTACCATTTGGTGCAGGATACCCATAGGGAAAGCACCCGAACCACAGGCAGGGTCCAGTATCTTTATGTTGTCGATGAGTTCTATAAGTTGTTTTCGTTGTTCATCGATCAACGATGGTGTTTCGTCGGAAAACGAGAGCAAAACTTCAAGAGTAGATTCGTCTATCGTTGAATTGGATTTAAAATACAGTAAAATCGACTGCCGTACCATGTAATCTACTATCTCACGCGGAGTATAAAAGCTACCAGTGGACTTACGGGCAGTACTGGCAGTCTCAGGGTTGTAGTTGGCCAGCAGCTCTTCAAACACTTTGCCCAGCAGCTCGGGGTCGAGGGCTACTTCCTGGTCGATAGGTGTGCTCTCGTCAACAGTAAAGTTGTAGCTGCGAAGTATTTCTATAAGCCCACGAACCGTGCAGTTGTGCCCCATCTTGTATGCCGTGAAGTTAACCTTTTGCTCGTCGGCCTGAAAAAAAAGATAGTCGGGGATAATAGCCTGCTTTGATTTATTACGCGAAAACCCATCTATATATACAACCTTTCCACTTTCATCTTCCTTATCAAGACAGTCGAAAAGCCCACCGTTCAGAAATGGGATATTAGTAAAAAGCTCAATGGCCTTGCTGGGATCAACCTTAAACTTGTTGGTATAACGGTACAAATTCTTTACACCGTACCCATTTATATTCTGAAGATAGTCACCCTCTTTAACAAATCCACGGACGTTCATGGGTTGGTTAAGAGTGCCAAAAAACAGGTTTTGTAAAATGGCATTGTAGTAGTTGGCCGATTGCTCAGTGGTATTGAAATCATGAACAATATCCTTAAGCTTGTCGGTATCGAAAAGAGTTTCCGGAACCAGCTTCTTTTCTTTCAAGAACCAGATGAAGATAATACGGGTAATAAGGCGAATGAGATTGGTTGAATTACGAATTTCGGTATCCTTGTTTGGGTCATCGGAGTATCTGTAATCCTCCGGGAACCGAATTTTATCCATTGCCCAGAAGTACCAGGTAGCAACTTCCTGATAGAACTGCTTTGTAACCTTTTCGACACTGAAAGCCTCAACGATGCTGGCAAGACTTGTAAAGTCGGCTTCCTGCAGCTGCTGGATAAAGGTTTTATTGGTTTGCTCTTTGGAAACAAAGTAGGTGAATCGCTTAAAATTGCTGTAGGTTAACCTTCCATTGAGATTAGGAATTTCATGGATAAATGAGAAACGGAAATCGCCCTTACTATCGTAAAAAACAAAGAAACCGCCTGAATAGCGACGGGTAAGTTTAAGGTACCTTTTCCCCAGCTCGTACTGTAGCTTTTTACTGCTCCGCTCCGATAGCTCTTTGGCAACGCCAACCATGGCAACCACAAAATCGAGTTCATCGTCGGTGGTTTTGAACTCCCCTATCAGGTTAAAGCTAATAAACTCCGTATCGG
This sequence comes from uncultured Bacteroidales bacterium, assembly GCA_937926785.1. GTDB lineage: Bacteria > Bacteroidota > Bacteroidia > Bacteroidales > Tenuifilaceae > Tenuifilum. The sequence continues at coordinate 2,507 of CALBBQ010000017.1, forward strand.
TAAAATCGGCAACCTGCTCGTTTAGCACCCTAAAGGTTCTGGTCTTTTGTCGGAAAAACGGTATAAGAGAATCCGGGCTTATGCCCGAAATTAAGTTATTAACCACCCTATCCATATGAGCATATTTAAGTTAAATGATTGTAGCAGTGTTTACGTTTTTAATTGCAATGATTATTTCAGCCGATTTATTCAGCAGGCGTCTCTTCTCGCGCTCAAGATAGTCCTCGCCCAGTTCATCCCTTATCCTACCAATCTCTTTAACTATGCTGGAAATTGCATTCCCATTAGGTTTCAGGTTGGCAATGCGACGCAAAGTAAACTGCGAAAGGGTTCCGTAGTCGATAATATCCTCGCGTAATACCCGAAGAAAAGGTTTTAACGGTAAAAGTTCAGGCTCTTTAAGGCTAAGGAAAAGTTTAATGTTATCTAGCGCATTTTTCTCGATGCTAAGCTCTGAGGGGGCAATCTCCGCTTTTGCCTTAAATGACTTAATCTGCCGGTACTCATCCCAAAAATGGCTATCGAGAGGCAAAGCAGCGGTTTCAGGGGTACACTGTATTTTATCAATTATAAATTCAAGCGAGGAATCCTCAATGGAAAAAGAACCATCAATATGCTGCCCTAACCGAATATACATGCGGTTTTTCTTAAAACACACTATCAGGCTGTTACAATCAGAGGGCTTAGCTACTTTAACCCGGTTGGGAGTGTTCTGAAGATTACGAATGATTTCCGGGTACTGGTTTTTGTAACTGCTATAGATGTTCAGCACCTTAGTATAAAAACTTTCCTCCACTGCACTATCGGGGTTCTGCATAATTTTTTGGTAGAGTTTTGCGGGAGTTGGCTCCTCGTCTATGTCAAAAATTTTGGCATCTTCGCCCAGCGTGTTATGAATCATAAACATTTTGTTCTGGGCTATTTGCCTCGACTTAACCAGCTCGGCACCCTGTTCGGTGGGGAAGAAGTTAACAATGTAAAGCTGGTCAAAAACCTTTCGGCTTATTCGGTTAATACGCCCCAAGCGTTGAATCACCCTAACCGGATTCCATGGAATGTCGTAGTTTATGATCATTCCGGCACGGTTAAGGTTGAACCCCTCGCTCAGCTTATCGGTACAAAGAAGGATATCGTAATCATTCAGGGGTTTTTTATGGGCAGCATCAAAATTGCGGATAATCTCGTCGAACTTTAACTGGGAGATATTTCCCTTGACAACCAGTGTTCTTTTTGCCAGTTCAGGTTTAAGCTTAGCTAAATGATCGTAAACGTAGTCAACCGTATCGGAATACTCTGAGAAAACAATCAGCTTACGTTTGGGCTCTTTATGGTTTGCAGGTTTTTCCAACTCAAAGGCTATGCGATTGAGCAGGCAAATGGTTTTGGGGTCGTTATGCAAAAGGTTAAACTTTTGCAGCTTATCAAGAATTTCGTCAAAGAGACTGATATCGGAATTTATGTCGGCAATGAACTTTTCTTTATTCTTGAACTCACTTATTCGGTAGCGTTTGTGCTTCTTGGGATAAACCCCCTCTAAAATTTGCTTCTCATACTCAAGGAGCCTTTCCTCAATCTCATCATCGTCAAGCCTAACAATTTCTTCGAGCAGGTCGCGATCGAGAATGTACTCCCCGTTTAACAAATCGCCCTTACCGGTTCTTTCGATGAAACTGAGAACCGTTTGATTGATTCGTTTAAAGTTGGAGATGGTTTTGCCAAAAGAACCAAAAGAACTTTCGAAACGTTTCACCACTAACCGGCGCATGATGTCAAACAGGTTACGTTGCTGTAAAAACTCACGGTTCAACTCCCGTTCCTTATCATCCTTTTTCTTTTTTCCCCCGCTTTCATACTCATAGGGTCGGTATATTGCACCCGTAAAGCGTCCATTATCTATAGGGTCTGCAAAATAAGAATTGATAACATCGTCGTAAAATCCAGACTGTTCGGCAGTAAGTTCAAAGAACCATTCAATGGGATCATGAACCACCGAAAGCTCTTTCACCTCGTTTTGGTATCTGGGATTTTTAATCAGGTCTAACCTATTCCTACGAATGGTAATAGGTTCAATGATATCACGAATCTGTTTTGCAAGCAGGTGTGTTTTGCGTGACACCTTTGCTAAATCGATACCAGGTTCGTCAAAAATTGATTTATAGTATGCTTGCGCCTTAGCCTTTTTTTCGGGTTCCCTGGAACTATGATTTTTCTTAATGAACGAAAGCATATCGAAAAGGTATCCGAAGGAACGGAAAAGTGCAATTAAGTCGTTATCAAGAGTAATAGATGATTTTCGGGGTAAAATGAAGAGGTTTAGAAGAGCAAGAATATCGCTAGGTTTATTGTTAAAAGGAGTAGCGGTTAGTAGGATTACCTGTTTGCCACGGCATATATTCCTGAGCAACTCGTAGTTTTGAGTATCGGGGTTACGAAAACGATGGGCTTCGTCAACAATTATCACCTCAAAATCCTGCCTCCCCATTAAATACTCAAAGGTTTCCTCAAGCTTTCCTTGCGAGCGAACCTCCCAGTCGTAAAGCTGGAACTGGTCAAGATACATTCTCCATCCATCCTTTTTGTTTTCGTCACCCATCAACCCTGGGGGGCAAATTACCATTCCCCTTTTCTTTAATGCCTTGGCTATGGCACAAGCAATGATAGTTTTTCCCAATCCCACCACATCGGCTATTAAAACCCCATTATGTTGCTCTATGATAGACAAACCCAACTGAACGGCATCCAGCTGGTAGTTGTACCGTTTATACCCAATGTTTTCGAGAAACTGTGGTAGATAGGTCCCAATATCCTTATGCTCGAACGATTCGAGGTAAGATTTAAGCACTAGCAGGTATGCTTCAAAGGGTGTTACCTGTTTAATATGGGTTTCTTTCTCAATCACTTCAACCAGCTTCTTTCTCACATCTTCCCACTCTGTTATCTGAACGGAGTTTTCCCAAAGCTCATCAAAATATTTCTCTGCCTCGTTAAAACCGTAATCCGATATCTCTACATTAAACTCTTTCTGCGTTGTTAACCCAGCACGTGTGAGGTTGCTGCTACCCGTTATGAAAAGATTGTTTTTTATTTGATTATCCGATAGCTTAAACAGATAGAGCTTGGCATGGTTGGGCTCAAAAGTTTTCCTAATGATAATGCGGTTTTCGGTAATAAGCTTTATAAAGAAACCCACTTGCTCGTAAAACTCTTTATTATCGAACTCCTCGCTATTAATGGCCTTTTTTACTGATTGGAAAAAAAGTTCAATTTTTTCGTCATCGCTAAGATTCTCCCGTACGGCATACTCAACCAGTAAGCTGTTGTGCCTATCAACATCTAAGCCCACCAACACCTTGAGGTTAACTTCCGGGTTGGTTTTTAGCGCATCGATTAGTTCTCGAATACCTGAAAAGTAGAAAAAACCAACTAAAAACTTTAATTCATTGCTAACACTTATAATCTCGGCAATCCTTTTCCTTAAGTCCTTAGTATTGCTATTTGTAATGAAATTAGTCATAAAATAGAGTTTTATACCAAAAGTAAATAAAATTGAATTAAAAATGGCAATGTGTTTAGAACATGATTAAAGGAATTTTAAGTGAATATTCGACACTTAGCTTCACTATTAACCTATTTCACAATATTTTATTTTGGATACCTATTCGGATACCTTTCGGAACTTAATCAGTATATGTATCCAATTTGGTATAGAATTTTATGTATTAAAAATGAATTCTTTTGAACTGCGAAAAACAAAAAAAACGCCCTAAAACCCGGTGTCTTAGAGCGTTTTGGATTTTGATGAATTACCCCTAGTGGAGCTGGAGGGAATCGAACCCTCGTCCAAACAAGGAACCAGTTTGCTTTCTACATGCTTAGCCTTTCTTGATTGTCGGGAATGGCCAGGTGAAAGGCAACCGAACCATTCCTTAACCTTTGGTTACTTCATCGGGGTTTAAAGGTATCGCCCCGACTATCCCCGTTTGATCGGTGCCCCATATGCCGGAAACAACAGGGCGTAATTCCCGGCGGGACATCTCGTCCCCACGCATCCTTGGCGCAGGGATTAAGCCTTAACTCCTGGAGTTATTAGGCAGCGAGAGCGTAGTTAGTTTCGCCGTTTATTGGGTTGTGCCCGGGATTAACGAGCCGGCATCACGACGCTCGGCATGCTTACAAACCCATTCTACTTGCTGTCAAAACCACGTCAGCCCCCTGGCTGATTGAATCACAAAGGTAATATATTTTTTCCTTTGTTGATACGAATGATTTAAAATAAGGTTATACCTTCATTCCTGTATTATTTTTAAATTATCAGATACCCCTCACTACCCCTGATGAAACAATTGCACATCAGAACCCTTAGCGTTTAACCTTTACCTTTAAACGACTCACGGATTACATAACCCTCACCTCAACCTTGTAGTCGTCAACCAGAAACTCACCCTTACGTTTATTCCAAAAACCTGTATCAATTTGCACCTCCGATGCTCCATCGAGTTCAGGCAGCAAAACGGTAAAGGATATTTCATTCCACTCATCGGGATTGGCATTTACAGGAGCATGCACTTCGAAAATCTTTTCAATTTCTGTTTTGCCGGACTTGGCACGGACAAAATATTTAAGCTTTTCATCGGATGTTTTGCTGAACAACCTGAATGTAACCCTGAGTTCAATAGGATTGAAAACATCAGGGCGATTGAGTTGGAAGGTTGATTCCAAAAACTTTTTGTTTTTCTTGGGTATCCGCAAATAGGCTGAGCTGTTGATTTTTGAAGTTGACACAAGCGATTCATCCTCTACCTGACCCTTTCCATCAAAATTGAGAAAAGCTAAAGTCCTGTAACTTTTACCGAAACCACTAAATACCGAGAGGTTTTGAGCCACTAGTGCGGTGTCGGGGTTTACACGCTCAAAGATCACAACTCTGTATAATCTTCCAAAGGTTAATGTGGGCACATCAGCATCAAAAGTTCTAATCAGCTTTAGTGAACGATTGAAAAGGAGGCTGTCTAACTCGATGCCTTTTGTTATACCAAATGCAGACTCATACACTAGCAAGTCGCCGGGGCTCATGGCATCTACCTGGGAAATTGAACTAAATGGCCTGCAAAGCTCACAGCTGGGTTTCCTATCCAAGAAGTAAAGAACTGAGGGATCGGTGAAGTAAACATTCCTGGTAGCATACTCTGAACCGCCAATAAACCGAGCGGCTTCCAGCATAGCTCTATCGGTTGATGATAGACCAACCGGATAGTTTTGTAAAACAAAGGGGATATGAATTATTGATGCAAAACCAAGTACCAGAGCGGCTACGCGTACCCACTCACGCTTGAAAATAATATAGAACATCTTGGCAAACAGGTACAACCCACGGGTTGCCATCACAGCCATGAATGGTACAATAGCGGCCATGTAGCGCGAAACACCCTGAGAGTTGAAAATTCCAAGCCACCAGGCTAACGAATGCGCCAAAAAATAGACGACAAAGGGTAGAACAACCAGAACAAACTCCTGTGAGTACTCCCTACGTTCACGTATGAATAGCCATAAACCGGCAACAAGACCGGTTACAAAGAATATTTCATTGGGAATTCCAAAGTATCCGGGGCTTCGAACGATATATTGAAATAGCGATCCGCTTCCGTAAGCACTTTTGCTCCAGAACGATACCCCATCGAAAAGCCAAAAAATCCCCTTACCGAAAAGCATGCCCAACAAGCTGTAACCAACAAAACCACTTAGCAGCAAAGGCAAAAATTTTGTTTTACGCCAACGTATAAAGTATATGGCATATACTGGTAGAAGCACCAATCCATCGAGGCGAATAAGGGGCAGTAGCGAAATCACTAAAGCTCCAGCGACAAAGCGTTTTTTAACTAAGAGGTAGGTTCCAAGAATTGCTACAAAAGCAAACATTACCTCGGTGGTGCCACCAAAAAAGGTTATCATGAATACGGGAGTAAAGCTGCAGATAACCAATGCCAGCAATGGGCTTCGCATTTTCAACTCTTTTGCAACCAGGAAGGCAAAGTAACCTGCCAGGATACCCAGCATGATGTTCATAAGCTGCATCGACTCAAAGCCCAAAAGCGAAAAGGGAGCAGCAAAAAGGGTAAACAAGGGATTTGCCCATCCGTTAAGAAAGTTTTCGGGATTGGCAAACGCCCAACGGGCGTACTGGTAGTGCATTACGGAATATGAACCGCCGGAAAAGCCATTGCTCAACACAAGTATGGCCACATCAACTAATAGTATGACGGTTATTAGCAAGTACATGAGCCTGCGTTCACTTATTTCGCTTAAGCTTTTAATGAATGAGTTAAAGTTCATGCCTTTAAAGTTTAAACATTAGTAGTAAAGCAGATAGCCCTGGTTGAATATCGGGAAATCCGCATCGAATCCACGGTAAAAATAGCTCTATATGTTTAAAAATAAAATAGTTTGTTTTACCTGATAAACTCAGACCTACTATTCCATTTTGGAACAAAACCGGTATTCACTAAAATATTTCCCACTTCATAAAATAAAACCGCATCGTCAACAAGGCCATCCAACCTATCGCGTTTTGGATCATACTCATCGCAGGGTTTATGGTAAACGTTTTGCCAGTAATTTTTTATTTGCTCAAGGGTTTTCTCCTTTCCCAGCTCTGCCTGGTGGGTGTATCCTTTGGCAAAAATTGCAGGAACTCCTGCTTTTAAGAAAGGCAGCTGATCGGAGCGGTAAAACATGCCGTTCTCAGGGTTTGGATCGAGTGCGATATAGCGGTCGTGGCGTTGAGCTACCACGCGTAAAAGGCTATCGAGATTTGAGTGTCCGTAACCGGTAACGGTAACATCCTTAAACTTCCCAAGGAAAAGAACCACGTCGTAGTTTAGGCAGGCCAGGGCCTTTGATATATTAAAAGGGCAGTTTTTTACAAAAAATTCCGAACCAAAAAGGCCTGACTCCTCAGCGGTAGGAGAAAGGAAAACAACGGATCGTTTAGGTTGAGCGGGGGCTTTCTTAAACGCACTGGCTATGTTCAGCATCCAGGCCACAGCTGCAGCATTATCGGAAGCACCGTTGTAAATGGAATCGCCGTTTAAGGAGCGGCCAACTCCCAGATGATCCCAGTGAGCGGTGTAAACAATAAACTCTTCGGGCTTCTCTTCCCCTTTTATGAACCCGGCAACGTTTTTCGACACCGAACGCTCAATCCCATTGCGCATGTTTACGCTAACAGCAGCATTGAGTGTAATAGGCTTGAAGTCCCGGGTGGTCGCCTTCTTTTTTAACTGCTCGTAATCGTATCCGCACTGTGCAAAAAGATTTACGGCAGCTTGGTGGGTAATCCATCCGTTCAGTAAGCAAGCCGGATTGTCCAAAGCCTTGCTATCAATATACAGAATAGGGCTATTACTTTTGCTTCCGGCCACAGCCCAAGGATAACCGGCAGGGCCATCCTCATGTACAATTATGCAGCCAAGGGCACCCTGTCGTTCGGCTTCTTCAAACTTATAGCGCCACCTGCCGTAGTAAGTCATGGCGTAGCCGGTAAACAACGACGAATCCAACAGATAGTAACCCGGATCATTAACCAGAACTACAATAACTTTTCCTTTAACATCCACACCATTAAAATCGTTCCAGCGGTACTCAGGCGCGTTAATGCCAAAACCTAAAAACAGCAGGGGTGCGTTATTTATATCTACCGTTGGCTGTGTTGTTGGGCTCCAAAGGCAGATATCCTCATCAACCTTTAAGGGGAGGTTTCCATTGTTGATCTTAATATCAACGCGTGTTGGAAGATGAGTGATAATGGAAACCATGGGAACATCCTGAAAGTAGGTGTTACCAAAAGCAGGCTCCAGACCAATTTCCTTCATTCTTTTCTCGATATAGGTTACCGCACGAGACTCACCTATCGTAAATGGAGCACGACCCAGCATGCTGTCGGCCGACAAAGCGACTATGTCATCTTCTAAACCTTTATAAGTAATAGGCTCTACTGATGTAGTCAGGCTTGATTTACAGGCAGCTAAGGTTATAGCCCAGAGCAGAAAATAACTGTGTACACGCATGATGTTAAGGTTTTAAGCAAAGGTAGAAATAAAATTCACCTTTGAGCGATTAATCTCAAGTATAGATTGATTAAAAAAACATAGTTTAATAGCTAACCAATTGCTAACTTTAGCGTCAAAAATAGTGTAAACCTAACCGCAAATACCATGAAACACATTGTAAAACCAATCTATCTTGCTGCAATGGCAATTCTTATGGTAGGTTTCGGATGTTCTGAAACCGAAAAAAAGCAGGCCGAACCCGTAAAAATTGATGTTTCGCTCACCGAAGCCGAGATGCAAAAAGGGTTGCTTACTCCTGAAATCATGTGGAAGTTTGGCCGCGTGGGAAATGCTACTATCTCGCCCGATGGTAAATTATTGGCATACACCATAACCTACTACAACCTACAGGAAAACAAGGGGGTTACAAACCTTTACGTTATTCCCACCAATGGTGGCGAGCCTGTAAAGCTAACCGACGAGCAGGGTTCAGAATCGAACCTTCAGTGGTGTGCCGACAGCCAAACCATCCGTTTCCTATCGACCCGAAGCGGCTCTTCTCAAATCTGGGAAGTAAAGACCGATGGCACAGGTCTTAAACAGCTATCCAACCTGGAAAAAGATATCAATGGCTTCACCTTCTCACCCGATGGTAAAAAGATTGCCTACGCCATGGATGTTAAAATGGTTGACCAGGCCGAAGATATCCACCCAGACATGCCTAAGGCTAAGGTTCGGATTATTGACAACCTGATGTACCGGCACTGGGATTACTGGGAGGATGGAAAGTTTAGCCACCTGTTTATCGGCGATTTTACTGGTAATGGCATTGAGAACCCTATCGATATTAACGAGGGTGAGAAGTGGGATACTCCAATGGCCACCGATTTCGACATGGAGGAGGTTCAGTGGAGCCCCAAAGGCGACAAGCTTGTTTATGCTTCAAAGAAATTGTATGGTAAGGATTACGCCATGAGCACCAACTCCGACATCTACCTTTACGACCTAAAAACCCGAATCACAACCAACCTTACCGATAAAAATCCCGGATACGACCGTTACCCCCGTTTTTCGCCCAATGGGGTTTTCATCAGCTGGTGGAGCATGGCGACCCCGCTTTACGAAGCTGACCAGAAAAGGCTATTCATCCTGAATACGAACAACAACAAGCAAACCTACCTGACCGAGGGGTTCGACCAGAACGTTGAGTACTACGTATGGGATAACGATAGCCGTTATATCTACTTTACCAGCGGAATCAAAGGTACTGAGCAGCTATACAAAATTGATGTTGCCACCTCAAAAATTACACAGCTCACAACCGGCAAACACGACTACACCAGTTGCCATTACGCAAACGGAGTCCTAACAGCAAGCCGAATGAGCATGAGCATGGCCACAGAGCTTTACCGCATTGACGAGCAAACCGGTGAAGCTACCCAGTTGACCTTTACCAACAAGCATATTTATGACCATATTAAAATGGGCGATGTGCGTGAACGCTGGGTAACCACCACCGATGGCAAAAAGATGCTCGTGTGGGTAATTCTTCCACCTGATTTCGATTCCACAAAAAAATACCCCACCCTACTCTACTGCCAGGGTGGTCCGCAAAGCACCGTAAGCCAGTTCTGGAGCTACCGATGGAACTTCCAGATCATGGCAGCCAACGGTTACATAGTAGTTGCGCCCAACCGCCGAGGTGTACCTTCGTTTGGACAGGAGTGGAACCGACAAATATCTGGCGACTACAGCGGACAAAACATCAAGGATTACCTGAGCGCCATTGATGACGTGAAGAAAGAGCCCTGGGTGAATGCCGATAAGCTGGGATGCGTAGGCGCCAGCTACGGAGGGTACTCCGTGTTTTACCTGGCCGGTCATCACCAGAAACGCTTTAAAGCGTTTATCGCACACTGTGGCATGTACAACCTGGAATCGTTCTACGCCCAAACCGAGGAGCTGTTCTTCCCCACCTTCGATCTTGGCGGAGCCCCCTGGGAAACCGATAACAAGGTGGCGCAGCGCAGCTACGCCAACTCGCCCCACAAGTTTGTTAAGAACTGGGACACCCCGATAATGATTGTAGTAGGCGAGCACGACTACCGGATACCCTACACCCAAAGCCTAGAGGCTTTTGGTGCAGCACAAATGCTTGGCATACCTAGTAAGCTACTGTTCTTCCCAAATGGAACACACTTTGTAACAAAACCCCAGGATGCCGTTATTTGGCAACGGGAGTTCTTTGGGTGGCTCGATAAGTGGCTAAAATAAGCTCTTCACCCTTTAACTTAACAGGAGTAACCAACGGGTTACTCCTGTTTTTTTTATACATTTACAGAATGAACCCCTAGCTGAATGAAAATAGTAAACCAGCATGCCCGGTGGATTTACGTTATCATTTTAGTGTTTTTATCCATCTATAGCTCCATCTCGCTTGTAAATCACTACTTATTCCGCACCTATGCCCTTGACCTGGGTATGTATAACCAGGCTATCAGGAACGCTGCCAGCCTTCAAACCCCAATGTTTACCCTTAGCCCTGGTGGTGAAGAAATGCCTTTCCTGGCAACCCACTTTTCGCCGGTAATATTCGTATTTACGCCTCTTTACTACATTTTTAGGGACTACACTTTGCTTCTGGTGCAAATTGCTGCCATTCTGTTTGGGGGTTTTGGTGCTTACCTCTATGCCAAACATCGAATGGGGAGCGATTTGATTACCTCGTTACTTGCACTTATTCACTTTTTAAGCATTTGGGGTATCTACTCTGCCCTTACCTACGATTTCCACTGCAATGTTATTGGTGCAATGCTTGTTCCCTGGTTTTTCCTGTTTTACGAACAAAAAAAGTACAAACAGGCTCTGTTCATCATGTTGCTAGCCTTTCTATCCATGGAGACCATGCCCATCTGGTTTGCCTTTATTATCACGGCGCTAACACTAACAAAATTGAGCCTGAAAGAGTTTTTAAAGGTAGATTTGCCCTTTATCGCACTTTGCTTAGTTGCAGGCATAGGTATAGTGTTCGTTCTGATGCCATGGCTACAGGGAAACTCATCAAATCTTCAGCTAACCCGATATCTCTACCTTGGCAATTCACCATTGCAGGCATTCACCAACCTGATTACGTCGCCTGAACTGCTTTACAAAACCCTGTTCACCAATACTATGAGCGAACCAGCTTATAATTACATTAAACTGGAGTTCCACCTCATGGTACTTGTATCAGGGGGGGGACTTTTTTTACTAAATCCACGTTTTTTAGTGATGCTAATACCCATTTACCTGCAAAAACTCATACCGAACGATTACAACTTTTGGGGAATCAACAACCAGTACTCTATTGAATTTGTTCCGATACTGAGCATATGCGCAATTACATTTCTTTCAGGGATTACACCTAAGCTAAGACCCTACATTGCCGTGGCGATTACCGCATTAACTCTGGGTGCCACGCTTTATACCATGGAAAACCGTGTATCGAAATGGTACGATGGGATTAACACCCGGTTTTACAGCCAACGGCATTACCAAACGGAATTGGATGTGAAGAAGATTAACCTGGCAATCAGGGTTACTCACGGTTCCAGTGCGGTATCGGCAAGTTCCAGGCTTGCACCGCATCTTACTTCGCAACGAATATATCATTATCCTATAGTTAAGGATGCTGAGTACATCTTTATTTTACCCAATAGCAGTGCCTGGCCTTTAAGCTACGACGATTTTCAACACAGCATCGACACGCTAAAGCAAAGCGAAAGCTTTAGCATGATATATAGCGATAAAGATTTGCTGATATTCAGAAGGAAATAGTTTGGTGCTACTCATTCAGTTTGGTGAACACCAATCCGATTTTTTCTTCAAGGGGCAGCTCACCCGGTATCCAGTTAATTTTGAAGCCTTTACGCTCCATCCCCCTGAACCAGGTCATCTGCCGTTTGGCAAACTGCCGAATGGCAATGTAAAGTTTTTCGAACATCTCGTCGTAGGAATATTTTCCTAACAGGTACTCCGTGATATACTTGTATTCAAGACCGTAGTAGATAAGATCATCGGCCGATAATCCAGAATTGAGCAAAGCCTTCACCTCATCTATCATTCCCATGTCCAAGCGCTGGGCAAGTCGCTCCCTGATACGTTTCATTTCGGCTGCACGCTGATACTTTACGCCAAAAACGAGACTTTTTATCTCAGGAAAAGGTTTTGGATCTAGTGGTTGTTGGCGGTAATACTCCTCGATTTCAATTGCCCTTATTGTTCGTTTGCGGGTGTCCAAATCGGTAGTGTTATGTATTTTCTTGTAGGACATCAATATCCGAGCAAGCTCCTCATCGGACTTGGTTTCAAGTTCTCTTCTTAGCTTCGGATTCTCAGGAACAGGCAGCAGCTTATATCCCCTTAGTACGGCATCGATGTACAGCCCACTTCCGCCACATAGGATTGGTAAACGGTTTCGCTTTTTTACATCACCATATATATCAACAAAGCGTTGTTGATACTCAAACACGTTGAACTTATAGCCGGCATCAACTATATCAATCAGATGGTAAGGTATGACTTCGCCTTCAACCACGTAGTCGTCCAAATCCTTACCTGTACCTATGGTCATTCCCCGGTAAACCTGACGGGAATCGGCGCTGATTACTTCGCCATTCAACCTTGCAGACAAATGGGCTGCCAGTTGGGTTTTACCGCTTGCCGTTGGTCCAACTATGGCTATCAAATCAAATTTACGTTCCAATGCCATCGGAAACAATGGTTAAGGAGGTAAAAATAGCTAAATTTGCAGACCATTTTGTAACCCAGCCATGGTAAAGTTGCGCCGACCAATGCAAAACAACAAGCTAAATGAGTTAAACCGAATGATCTGGTTTGGGCTTGCGCTATTCGTTGCCGGAACAACTGCCCTCATAGTGGTAACCCATTTTTTTACGGAACCGCTGCTCAACTCCAGAAACATTCTATTCCTGCTATCGTTTGGGCTTGTACTAATCTTCTACATTTACAGCCTGATTCGGTTTGTGGGCAAACGCCAAAAATCAAGCAAAAGAGATGGAAACGAAGAATAGTAATATCGTCATCAAAAATAAGAAAGCCACCTTTCAGTTTGAGATAATTGAAACCTACACGGCAGGTATAGTGCTGAAGGGTACGGAAATAAAATCGATAAGAATGGGTAAGGCCAGCTTTGTGGACTCGTACTGCCACTTTATTGGCAATGAGCTCTGGATTAAAGGTCTACATATTGCTGAGTACGCTTGGGGCACCTACAACAACCACGATCCCAAGCAGGAACGCAAGCTGCTGCTCACTCGTAAAGAGCTCCTGAAGCTGAAACGCCGATCCGAGGAGAAGGGACTCACCATTATCGCCCTGAAACTATTTATCAACCAACGCGGATTGGCTAAAGTGGATATTGCCCTTGCCCGCGGAAAGCAGCTACATGACAAACGCGAGACCCTTAAGCATAAAGATGCCCGGCGCGAAATGGACCGGGCAATGAAAAGGTAAACCAAAACCAAACTACTTAATCAACCCTAAACCGTCCTTGGCACTTGCGCTGGTAGGATCATACAGCAAAGCTTTTTGAAAAAGTACTTTTGCTTCTTTAGTTTTACCCAGCTGGTAGTTTGTCCATCCCAACATCAACACGCTGTAGTAATCGAATGGGTAAAGGTTCACAACCTTTTCAAAAAAAGAGTAGGCCTTCTTGTAGTCCTTATTTTCATAACTTATAAGCCCCATTCTGTATAGAACAAGCGTATTGTTGGGGTCAACGGACAAAATTTTGTTGTACTGCTCCACCACCATGCCCCAGTTGCCCATGGCCGAGGCAGGCAAAACCAGCCCAAGGCGGGGTTCTATGGCATAAGGCATGAGTTCTACGGCTTTTGAATAGTAGCCAACCGACTCGCTAAACTGGCCCTGAAGGTAGGTTAGCCAGCCCAGGCGCAGGTTCATTTCGTACGATTTTTCGTCGTACATGGCTTTCAGCGGTTTAACCGCATCGGCCAACTTGCCTTCCTTCTCCTTTGCGTAGCTTTCGGAGAAAGCTGAGGTTAGCTTTACAAAATCTTGTGCAGCCAGGTTTACCGAAAACAAGGTCAACACAAGAACAATCAGATTCTTTACTTTCATTGCTATTGAATTTTAATGGTTAGTGATGCGTTTACTCCAAATGAGTTCAGTACTATCTTAGATGTTTTGATATTGCTTTCCAAATCCCAGGAGTAGTTGTTAATTACCGAGTAGCTCCCTCCAAGCCTGATAGAAATTTTACGTGTGGGTATTATTACTGACCCATAGATATTTGTTGCCGGAATTATGAATGAGTTGTTCAACACAGAACCAAAGCTGCGGGAGTAAAGAAACGAATTCCCGGCCATTGCTCCCGACTCAACCCAAAGATACTTAAACACCTTAAACCCTAAATCGAGGTTCAGCTGGTAGGTGTTTCCCCAGCTATCATCATACTGGTAAAGCCCGCTAAGCGTTGAGTACAGGTTCAGGTTTGAGAAAGGAAAGATGGAAAGGCTACACTCGGTGGCCAGCTGGTTTGATTTAGCAAAATTGCTGTAGTAAGCGTTCAGATTTGTTCTCACGTACCAACCGGAATAGGATAAACCTATTCCGTACAGCAACTCGGCGGACAAACTATTTGCGGAGCCTCTCCGTCCGTAAGCACCTGTACTGTTTTGGTTTGTAAAAAACACCCAGTGAGTGTATCCACTAATATCACATCCAGTTGATAGAATCCTTTTATATCGGAAGTAAAACTGATTCTGGATATATGTTCCAAACTCACCAGCAGGTGTAGACGAGGAGTAGAAAGTGGCCGTTTTCCGAGTATTCGTGTAAAGAAGTGTACCCCTTGCCTGCTCAGTAAAGTTGAAAGTGAGGGACGCATTGAATACCGATAGGTTTTCAATGGCCTCGTAGTTTAATGGGTTTGTTTGATATTTCTTCACGTCGTATCCCATACATGTATAGCCGGCTACTAATTCAGGATCCTCGGTTAATGAAAGGGTCTTAAGGTGGTTATTCTTTTGGGCATCGGGTATTGAACGTAAGAATTTCTTTGCATCGGCTGCTCTTCCTGCAAAGTAGTAGCTATAGTACAGGTACTCATTAGTTATGGTGTCAAACGGGTTTTGCTGCTTAGCTCGGGTAAAATTCTCGAAAGCCTTAGCATAGCGTTGATTTTCGTATGCAAGTATTCCCATCCTCATTCTAAGGTAGTAATAGTCGTTCCCTTGCTTTAGCAACTCTTTAGCTGTTCTTTGTAGGCTTTTGTAATCCTTATTGATGTAGAATTGATAGTTCAACCTGTCGAGAGTTGCAAAATCGGTTTGAGCGCCCAGCTCTCCAGCTAAAAAGGTTAGTGTCGAAACTATCAGAATTCTAACTTGCATATTGCCATGGTTTTGTTTTGCTCATTGGTTAATTTAATCTGGCCGTCGGAACGGACTTCAAGTTCAAATCGTTCAGTCCACAGAACTCTGTTAGCCAACCTTCCCTCTATGGTTGTACTAAACCTATATCCTTCGGTATCGAACTCGCTACCTACCCTTGTTGCTTTAATTGAATAGCGGGTGTGAAGAAGATTCACGAACGGAGCAATAAAATCGTGAAGGTATAACAGTGGACCGCTGAACGACTTGTTGGTAGGAATGGAATCTGCAACTTCAATCCCGTCAAAGTAGGTTAAGGGCACCCTGAAGGCGGCAAGGTAAAACAGGTATAGCAACGATTTTTTATCACCCTCAAAATGTGTGAAGTAAAAATACACATCGTCCACTTCAAAATAAGCCTTTGAATGGGTACTACTGCATCTTATGAACAGCTTGTTCAGATGGGTGATTCCAACTTCCCAGCTGACATGCTCAATGGCACTGCCTGTCTTTACTTCCCAGTTAATAACCTGTCCGGGTTTCAGGTTCAGGTTGGTTTTAAGTAACATGTTTGGCTCAACGTTACCTACCTGCTCATCAACTCTTGGATAGTCGAATGTTTTCAGCTCGGCCCGATTTAGGATGTAGGACGAGATGGGGTACTTCAGGGTTTTAGAGCCTATGTACTCATTGGCCTGGATCTGAAAATGCAAATGGGGGTATGCAGATCGGCCGGAATTCCCAACTTCACCAACTTTGGCACCAAATCTCACCCTATCGCCCACCTTAACGGTAATAGAACCTTTTTTCAGATGCGATACTTTTGAGTATAAACCCATAGCGTGTTTGATAACAACCGTATTCCCCCAATTCTTATGGATGTTGATTTCGCCTATAGGGTTATCATCAATCTCATCCTCAACCTCAACCACCTCGCCATCGGCGGGGGCTATCACATTTTTACCAAAGCAGTGGTAATCGGATACGACTAGTCCATCATTATTAAACTGTTTGCCATCGGATCCCAAAACAACAAAGTCCCATGCATGAGCCCATTCGCCTTTATGAGTGTAGTCGCCATTATGGCCTTGGTTCACTGACCATAACCCATAAAAGGGCAGCTTAATTTTTACCCATCCAAAGTTCGGAAAACGCTTGGCAAACGACTGGTAGGAGTAAAGATTATGTTCCGGCTTACCTTCCTGAATAGCTACCTCCCTTAACCCCTTCACCGATAGCCTGAAACGCATGGAATAGATAAACATCAGCACAACCAGGTTAAACGGAAGCGAAAGGACAGGTAGCCCAAGCGCTTTAAAGATTGCAACTAACCCTGTAGTTGCCAATGCGATAACTGGTGTAACAGCCACGGCCCACCAGTACGAAGCGGTGGAAGGGATGTAGAAATAACCACCAATGGCAATTGCACTAAGTAAAAAGTTGAAACCTATGTAGCTATATCCCAACGAGGTGAGGTCCAACCCAAAAGCTAAGTAAGCAACATAAGCAACGCTGTAGCCCAAGATGGAAAGCGAAAAAGCAATTCGTGAGTATGCAAGTAGTGATAAAGCCACTAATACACCAGCCAGAACGTTGAATTGGAAGAATATTGAACCCAACGAAATGAAGTAGCCGTTGATAAAGTTCGACCTTACATGGGAAAGCCACCAGTCATGAACGGCTATAAAATTCAATCCACCTAAATCAAAAATTTTATTTAGAATGTAAACGCTGCTCTGGTTGACCTGGGTTGATGTTAGCTGCCATGTGGCGCTTAGCACCAACCACATGCTCAAGACAAAAGGTAACGAGAGGTACGGAAGATAGTACTTTCCCAGAACACCTTGAAGGGTAATGTTAACCAGTAGTGTAAAAAAGCCTGCTATGGCAGCTAAAAGCAAAAGGGTAATACTGATATCGTAGTAAAAACCCAATCCTAAACCAACAAGTAAAGCATTAAAACCATAAAAGCCCTTGGCTATAGTTTCCCTATCAAGGCCAATCAGGTATGAAGTGATGATAGCAACCAGAGCCGATATCAATCCTGCTGCACCCGCTGAAAAGTCGATAAATGTGAATACGAGCAAAAGTGTCGCAAAGAAATAGCTGGTTGAAAAAAAGATTTGCGAGTAGCTTCTGATTAATCCCTTTAAAACGATCACTATTCCTTTTTTTGATCGCATCTTAATGTAATTCAGGTTAAACCTTAAGTTTTATCATCACTTCAAATGATCGGGTATTTGCTCGTTCGAAACGATACTATCAATTGTTTCTGCGTTACGGATAACGTGCGTTTGCCTGTTCGTATCTATCAGAATCACGTTGGGTCTGGTGGTTATAAACTGTAGCCACTGGGTATTATTGTAGGCCCCGGTACGGGAGATTACAAAATGCTCGCCTACTTTCAGGGGAGGAAACATTAGCGAGGGCCTGATCACATCAATATTCATACAAAGCGGCCCATATATTACCGTTTCCTCAACCAGCCCCGAATGAGCCTGAGTTGGGTTAATCTTATGGTCGTACCAGAACGATGTGAAAAGTAGATTAACCCCAACATCAACGATTAGCGCCCGCCTACCGTCGGTAAGACGCTTAGTGGCAATAACAGTTCCAGCAATGCTTCCGGCATCGTCAATCAGAGCCCGTCCGGTTTCAAGAATGATGGCAGGCAGCTTATCGGGCTTAATCTGTGAGTTTATTATGGCCGATGTAATAGCATCGGCATATTCATCGAACGATGGGGTGGTATCCTCGCCGGAAAGGTATGCCCCGCGCAAGGTATTTCGTGATGCAAAGCCACCGCCCATATCAATGTACGCAATGTAGTGGTTAAACTTTTGAGCAACGGCTGCAGCCAGCTCCGAGAGTTTGGAAGCCGCAATCCGATAAGCTTCGGCTGTCATGATGTACGTGCCTATGTGGGTGTGCAAGCCCATGAACTTAAACTGGGGGTTAGCCATGATACGGTTTATGGCATCCCAGGCCTCGCCATTCTCGTAGTTAAAACCAAACCTATCCCACTTAGGGTAGATGCCCACATCCATATTCACCCTGATTGCAACGCGAGCTGTAACATTGTTGGCTTGGCAAACCTTTGCCAGCAAGAATAGCTCATCGAAATGATCGATATGGATGTATGCTCCCTCTTTGGCTGCTTTAAGCAGCTCGGCTTCTGTTTTACCGGGACCATTAAAAATGATGTGCTCACCGGGGATTCCGTTTCGTCGGGCTTTGTCGTACTCGAAACCGGAAACTACCTCAGCCCAAGAACCTTCCTGATGAAAAATCCGGCAAATGGCATCCAGGTAGTTGGTTTTGTAGCTCCAGGCGATTTGAACCTTTGGGTAGCGCACTGTGAATGAACGTTTTAAATCCTCAATGTTTTTCCGAATCACTGATTCAGAAAAGATGTACAATGGCGATCCATATTTTTCGAGTAAATCGTCAATCTTTAGCCCCTCAATATACCGGATGGGAGCAATTGCAGCACCTGAACCATGCTTCGAAGGCATTCCGGGAGTTAGCTTCGTAATGGTTGGTCGTTCAAAAACTTTTTTTTCCATTGTTTTATCATTTGGCATTTTACAATTCGCCGCTGGTTACCAGCTTAGAAAACATATCGATATCAACTATCATATCCCATGAGTAACGGATAAACATTTTCCCGATTTCATAGGAAGTATAGGGTTTAACCTCCATACCCAGGGCAAGCTTCACAAGGGCTTCGGGCAGGTTTTGTCCGGCTCCTACAGCCAGATAAACCCATGCAGGAATACGCGGATTAATTTCCAGTATGTAGAGCTTATTATCGGTAGTGCGTATCAGCTCCAGCTCCATGCCCCCACGCCATTTGGTTTGTGAGATGATTTTGTGGGTGAGTTCAAGCATGCTGACATCGGAAATGGTAACCCCTCCCCAGGCCTTTCCTTTATCGGTAATGTACTGCTTACGCATGGCCACAGCCGATATCACATTTCCTTTGCCATCGCCAAGGGCAATCACATTCACTTCCGTTCCATCAACAAACTCCTGTACAATAACCGGATAACCCCATTTTGCCGAGAGTTTAATAAAGTACGCCTGTGCCTGCTCTGGCGAGTAGGCTTTGTAGGCATCGTAGTACTTTCCCTTTACCATTACCGGAAACTGAAATGAACGCAGAATGTTGGAAAGATCGTTCAAGCTGAAAGCCTCTTCGCTTTTAGGCACATCCACACCGTACTTTTTCCCGTATCCGGGTAGATTTGACTTGTGACGCTCCTCAAACTGCTCCAACGTGGGTAGAAATGTCTTTATGCCAAGCTGATCGATTTGGCTCTCCAGTTTGATGAACGAAAAGAGTTCGGCATCGAAATTTGGAATGATTAAGTCCAGCTTTTCCCTGGCATGAATCTCTTTAATACGCTCAAATAAAGCATCTTTGCCTTTAGATGGGTAGGGAATCATGTAGGTCTTATCCACCCACTCCTTCATGTAGATACCCGGCTCCAGATGATCGTAGGCAAGCCCAATTATTCGCGCGTCGAAGCATGGCGATTCCTTAATACCCCTTATTACGGGCATACCCGGCCCCGGACTGTCGATATTATTAAGCCCGGTAATGCCCACATTAATTTTTCTACATTCCATGGCAACTACTCCTCCAACAGCAGGTTATTACGCTTTAAATCCGATATGAAATCCTGCAGGTACCTTTCCAAAATCATTGTGTCAACATCATACTCTGCCGTGAGCGTTTCCTTTATATCATCGATAGTTTTACCGGACTTCAGCAATGATACAACTTGCATTCCGGTATTGTTCAGGGTAAACGAGTCGCCTGTAGCGGGGTTAAAAATAAACCCATTCTCACTAATCGCTATGCTTTGATTAAGTTTCATGGCTTCTCTTTTTCAGGTTTTATTTTAATAAGTTACAACTATTTCAGAAATTACCCTACCAGTACTATAAAAATTTTTTCCTTTGCCTTTATTGCACTATTTTTGAATGGTTTGAAAATGAACTTTCAATACAAAGCAGATATGAAGGGATTGAATGCTTTTTTGATGGCTGTTACTTTGCTTTCCATAGCTCTACCCTCATCTGGCCAAGTGGACACCATTATACATCAGACTGCAAGCAAACATCGAACAGCTGCAGACTCGCTAATTAACAGAAAGGAATACACAAAGGCCATTCCCATTTACCTCAACCTTTTGGAACAATTTCCGCGCGACCCAGAAATCCAACACACCTTGGGCATTTGCTACCTCTATGGAACCCGAAATCCTGAACTAGCCCTTAAATACCTTAAAGAAGCTTCGCTAGCTGACATATCTGTTAAGGTGTACTTTCATCTTGCCGAAGCGCTCAGGCACACATACCAGTTCAACGATGCCATTGACTACTACCGTAGGTTTGTGGTTAGTGGGGGTTCACCTGATATCAAACTCGAAGAGGTTGAAAAGCTCGTTAACCTATGCGAAAATGGTACGTTTCTAACCCGCTACATATACACCCCAAAGGTTTACGATAGGCAGCAAGCCAGCACCAATAATTTCGTTAACTACTATGCAGCGCTGCTACCCCCGGGTAGCTTTGTTCCGGTTCCGGAGAATCTTCGTTCACCCACCGACAAACGAATGAACTATACCCCAATTATGTTCTACCCCAAAAACCTAAAGGCTGGCGACTACCTCTACTATCCAAGTTATGGTAACTCAACATCGTGGGGCACCGATATTTTCCGTATCCAGTTGCTGGAAAACGGGAAATGGAGCAAACCGGAAAATTTAGGTGATGTCATTAACTCCTCGCTCAACGAGGAGTACCCCTTCATGATGCCCGACGGCGTTACCCTTTACTTTGCATCTAAAGGACACTACGGAATGGGGGGGTACGACATATACAAATCAGTCTACAACCCCGACAAAAAACAGTGGAGTACCCCTGAGAACTTAGCATTCCCAATCAACTCACCTTATGATGATTTTCTATACCTTACCGGGGCTAACGACACCCTTGCCTGCTTCACCTCAAACCGCAGCCACATGGCCGATACCCTTCAGGTTTACTTGGTACAAAACGATGTAAACCCTACGCGGCGAACCCCTGCCAGCTATAAAGAGCTACTTTCAGTTTCTGACCTTAAACCCATTGAAACAAAAGCGAAGGGAACAACAAAAGAAATAGCAACACAACCCCAAACTCCAGAACCAACTACTGAGCCCGCGGTTAACAACAAGCCTGCAAAGTTCAACTCCGTTGAAAACGACCCGGAATACGCACGAGTTTTAGCAAAAGGGTTTGCTGCCCAAAAATTGGCAGACTCCTTAAAAATTCGCCTCGAGGAATTACGTGGTCGTTTCGATTACGTAACCACCGCCGAGCAACGCGTAAGACTTGAAAAACAGGTTACCAAGGTTGAGGATGATATGCTTGCCGCACAAAAGGAAGCCGACCAGCTATTCGTTAGAGCCAGCCAGATTGAGCAGGAGTACCTCACCGGAAAACGCACGCCACAGGGCGAAGGGAATACATCCTTTGTGGCCGATAATCCTGACTTCATATACCAAGCTCAGTTTGCCCCAACTGTTTTCCGAACCGATGAGATTAACCGGCTGGCCGAAGCCGAGAAAATGGCACCACAAATTGCCCGACTACGAACCTCAGCACTTGAGAAACGAGATAACTACAACCGATGCCTTACCCTTAACTCCAATAACAATGCTTGCGCTACCGATTACGTTCAAATGACTTCGGCTATGAAAGCATATACCGATCAATTTGGTAAGTATTTCGAAAAGAAGTATCAGATTTATTCCGATTGTATCGAAGTTGCACGAGTTAAGAGCGGAAACCGCGACAATGAGGTACGAACCCTTTCCCGCAATGCCCAGAGTAACTTCAGGGCTGCCTTGGCAATCCTGAACAACCTCGACACTACTGGGCAAACCGAAAGTAAGTTTGAAGCCTCACTGCTCAGAGACCTTGGGCTTATGCAGCTCGATCTGGCATTTGCCAAGATCTGGCGCCTTCGTCTAATGGAGCAGCAGCTTTTGAGCAATGTAATCAAGCTGGAAAAAAATATCTTCGGTCAAACCTCTCTATCCGTCGCAAAAGAAGAAAAAACAGTTCAACCCCGCAAAGATGAGGGTGAAATACCCACACTTCCTAAGCTTAAAGAAGAAGCGGTAGTTAAACAGGTAACACCTGCCATTGCAATAGTTGATGAAATTCCTACAGACTTTGGAGTTACCGATAAAACCGTTTACACCGATGAGAAACCAATCCCTATGGACGAACCGCTGCCTTCCGGGATAGTCTATCGTATTCAGCTGGGAGCATTCAGCAACCCTCAAAAACCTTCGTTTTTTAAGGGTATAGTTCCGGTTTATGGATATAGAACAGGAAATATCATTCGGTACTACATTGGTAATCTTACCCGCTATGCTGATGCTGAAAAAGCCCTGACTACCGTTAAACAAAAGGGTTTTAAGGATGCTTTTATTGTGGCTTGGTACAACGGTACCCGCGTATCTACTCAGCGAGCACAACAACTGGAAGGTACGGTTATCCCGGTTCAAAAACAAAAACAGGACGGCAAGCTCTACATTGTTGAAATTGGCAGGTATAAAACTCCGCTAACCGACAGCGAACTAAGCACGATTCGCAACCTTTCGCAAGGTAAAGAGTTGACCCGAAAACAAGATTCAAATGGCGATTTGGTTTACAGTGTTGGGAAGTTCGATAATTTGGATGATGCCAACCGAGTAAAAGACAACCTTATGGCCAGCGGATTGTTAAAAGCTGTTGTAATTGACATTACTCCATAAAAATTTGCTATATTAGGCCTAAGAAATAATAAGCCATGGGAACAAAAGAAAAGGTTCAGAAAAGGGAAAAACAAAAACTGCAGGCCAGCAAGCTGCACGTGTTAATTCTACACAACGACGATGTAAACACCTTTGATTTTGTAATCGAAACCCTTGTGGATGTTTGTAACCACGACCCTCACCAGGCCGAACAATGCGCGCTTATTACCCACTTCAAGGGAAAATGTGATATTAAGCACGGAGATTTCGAGTTACTGGAGAGCATGATGAATGAGCTCCATCGGCGCGGGCTAAGCGCAACTATCTCATCAACCTAATGCTACGATAACATGTTCTGGATTATTGCGCTTATCATACTTGGTCTCTTTTTGTTGGTAGTAGAGTTTTTCATGATTCCGGGAATAACCATTGCCGGGATAGGTGGTTTCTTACTCATCATATACGCTGTAATCTCGGCATACACCCAATATGGTACAGTATTTGGGCATATCACACTCCTTTTTACTGCCCTAGCCTCAGTAGCAACACTGGTTATTTCACTTAGAGCCAGAACATGGAAAAGGGTAACCCTTGAGAACAGTATCGATTCAAAAGCAGTTGTTGACCTTGACAATACCATTCATCCGGGCGATGAAGGGGTAACCATTAGCCGTTTGGCTCCAGCCGGCAAGGCTCAGATAAACGGACTAGTGGTTGAAGTAACCACACTGGGCGAACTGGTTAACCCCAACACTCCGGTTGAAGTGATTAAAGTGGAATCGAGCAAGATAATCGTTAAACCCAAATAACCTAACAAACTATGACTGAAATTGGTGCACTACTGGTGATTATAGCCGTAAGCATTGTGGGCTTATGGATAATCTTCTACTTTGTTCCTGTTGGGCTCTGGTTCCAGGCCCTGGTATCAGGAGTCAGAATCTCGCTTATTCAGCTCATCTTCATGCGCTGGAGAAAGGTTCCACCACGAGTTATCGTGCAAGCCATGATTGAGGGAACCAAAGCCGGCTTAAAATTGAACCGCAACGACATGGAAGCTCACTTCCTTGCCGGTGGACGAGTATCCAAAGTGGTACATGCGCTTGTTTCTGCCCAAAAGGCCAACATCCCACTCGATTTTAAAATGGCTACAGCCATTGACCTAGCAGGTCGCGATGTATTCGAAGCAGTTCAGATGTCAGTTAACCCGAAAGTGATAAACACCCCGCCTGTTACTGCTGTTGCAAAGGATGGTATCCAGCTCATCACCAAGGCAAGGGTAACCGTTAGGGCAAATATCAAGCAGCTAGTCGGTGGTGCTGGCGAGGAAACCGTCCTTGCCCGTGTAGGTGAAGGTATAGTAACCGCTATCGGTTCATCGTTGAGCCACAAGGAGGTATTGGAAAATCCTGATAAGATTTCGAAAACGGTGCTCGATAAAGGACTTGATGCCGGTACTGCCTTCGAAATCCTTTCCATCGATATTGCCGACATCGATATTGGACGAAATATCGGAGCGGTTCTGCAAATGGATCAGGCAAATGCCGATAAAAACATTGCACAGGCTAAAGCCGAAGAGCGAAGAGCCATGGCTGTTGCGCTGGAGCAAGAGATGAAAGCAAAGGCCCAGGAGGCTCGAGCAAAAGTTATTGAAGCCGAAGCCGAGATACCCAAGGCCATTGCCGAAGCTTTCCGCAGCGGCAACCTTGGAGTGATGGACTACTACCGTCTGAAGAACATCGAGGCCGACACCAACATGCGCGATAATATTGCCAAATCGGGAAACGAACCCAAAAAGAAATAACTTATAAACTCACAGAACTTAAAGAGAGGGAGCAATCCCTCTTTTTTTTGCAATAATTTTGCACATATGATAAGATTTTATACTTTTGTCGTGCTTTTACCGAAAGGTAAGTAGTTTAATCCAACCCACGGAGAGGTGGGTGAGTGGCTTAAACCAACGGTTTGCTAAACCGTCGTACTCCGCAAGGGGTACCGGGGGTTCGAATCCCCCCCTCTCCGCTACCAATTTGTACTCGGGGTGTGGCGCAGTTGGCTAGCGCACCTGCTTTGGGAGCAGGGGGTCGTGCGTTCGAGTCGCACCACCCCGACAGTCAGGACGGAGGCTGCTTGGCCTCCGTTTCCTATTTTCCCATTCGCACACGGCTAGCGCATCCCGACCGCGGGGGGCGGGAGGGGCGTGCGTTCGAGTCGCACCACCCCGACAGTCAGGACGGAGGCTGCTTGGCCTCCGTTTCCTTTTTCCCATTCGCACACGGCTAGCGCATCCCGACCGCGGGGGGCGGGAGGGGCG